>DAIRSE010000023.1:0-34458 GCA_036804525.1 Bacillota bacterium
ATGATTTCGCTTTCCTGCCCCGTATCCAAGACAAATGCCTCCTCCATTACTCCTTTTACTCTTATTCTAGTCCTTAGGGAATCTTTGTCAAAAGGAAAACGGGCAAATGTGAGGGTCAGACCCTCACATTTGGATCGGATGGCTAAGTGCCGGCTGATGGGGCCGGAGGGGCCAGAGGGGCGGCTCTCCCGTGCGCGGGGGAGGAGGTTGTTACCGTTTGCAAGACCATGATACGGTGCCTTATCCGTTCGTGCCAATGGCCGCTCGGAATTAGGGGGCGCAACCAGTATAAGAGGACACCAAGGTGGTTTGACGCCGGGGCGTTTTCGTGCTAATGTGGGAGCAGAGGTGAAAAATGATGCGTATGCGTTCGCGCCTCAACATCGACCTCCGGGACGAAGGTCTTTACAAGGCGATTAAGATCCAGGCGGTTGAAGAGGGAACCACGGTGAGGGAAATAGTTGTCGCCGCGTTACGCCAGTGGTTCCGCTCCCGAAAACAAACGGGGACGGGTATCGACCGGACGGCGGTCAAACGGCTGAACCAGGCCCGAAGGAGGATCTTCGGCGATCGGGTGCTGCCCGGCAGCTCGGTGGATCTGATTCGGGAGGCCCGCGAGGAACGGCTTCCGGAGCTATGAGCGGAAAACGCGTGGTAGTTGACGCCAGCCTTGCGGTCAAGTGGCTTGTAAATGAAGAGGCCACGGAAGCCGCCGTGGGTTTACTTGAACGCTGGTCCGAAGAAGAAGTCTGTCTGACCGCTCCCTGTCTCCTCTTTACCGAAGTCGCCAACGCCCTCTATAAGCGGGTGCGCCGGGAAGAAATGGCCCTCGCCGACGCTCAAACCCTTCTGTCGTTTTTGAGTGAGCTGGGTATCGAAATCAAAGAGACCGCGGCCCTCGGTCCCCGGGTGCTGGAGCTGGCCGCGCGCTTTTGCTGCTCCGCCGCCTACGATGCCTGCTACGTGGCTCTGGCGGAGGCCCTGGAATGCGAGTTCTGGACGGCCGACGAGCGGCTTTATAACACGGTGAAAACGCAGTTTGAATGGGTGCGCTGCTTATCGTAACGTTCGTCGACGCGGATTTCGACCAAGCAGGGGCGGCTTTCTCCCGTGCGCGGGGGAGCCGCCCCTCCTACTTAAGGATGCCAAGACGCCAAGGGCGCCAAGAAAGCAGAATGTTGTAAAAGAGTGTTGTTAGGAACGGCAATGGACGCCAAGAGCGCGAAGAATCCGGAGATAAGAATTGACCGCCGGAGCGAAAAGGTATTCCTATGATCGCCCGACGACGCCCAGACCGAACTGGTCGAAGTGCCGGTCGAAGGTGAAGGCTACGGGTATGTCATACTGCCGCATTACGACGAAACTCGTGGCGTCGGTATATGAGAAGTCCTTATCCTGGTATCGCGCAATGATCTCACGAGCAAGCCTGGCATCCCCGGGCGAGACGTGGATGAGGTTCCAGTCGTAGGAAAGAAGCCATTCCCTTGCGAGCTGTCGCCCCATCCGTGCCAGCAGCAGGGCGTGCGTTTCGGCGATCAGGAAGCTGGTCATAATCAGTTGCGCTTCCCGTCGGACAAGGTCATTCAGAGTGGCGAGGGCGGCTTCGTGCCAGCGGTCACGGCGGTTGATGAGGGCCAGGACAGCACCGGAGTCCACCAGAACCTTCACTCCTGGCGTTCCTCCTCGGCTGCCGCCAGGTAAGCGTCATGCTTCTCAGCGAGGTCGGGCGGTCCTTCGCCCCGACCGATGAGGCTGAAAATCGCGCTGCTTCGGCTGGCCTTTTTGAGCGGTGCAACTTTCCGCAGGATCACCTCATCGCCGTGAACGTGCACGGCGAGGTAGTCGCCGCGTTCGATACCCAAAAGCCTGCGGGCGGATGCAGGCAGGGTCATCTGGCCCTTGGCGGTGACCTTGATCACCTCGAACTGTTCGTCCATCCGCTCACATTCCTTTCTGTAAGAATTCCTTACAAGTAAGGTAATACACAAGGTCCTAGGTGTCAAGGGTTATCTTCACAGCCATTGAATGACAGGAATATCGCGGCCCGATTGCGGTGATCCTGGTCGATAACGGATCGACGGGTAGAAATGATGGTAAATGCTGGCAGGTAGTTACGGGCGACCCTGAGTTTTTATTGTTTACGAGCGGTAGGTTTGCGGTTTACCCTATTTGTAGGGAAGAATTGCGATAAGGACAGTACCGGCAAGTATGACAAATGGGGTATGGCCTAATGAAACTCCTGGATACGTTCAATGGTTTTCTGGCTGAGGTTGAGCGGCAGGCCAAGGCCTATTATGGTGAGCGGCTCGTTACGCTGGCCGTGTTTGGGTCGGTGGGCAGGGGAACACCGAGGCCGGATTCCGACGTTGATCTTCTGTTGGTGATCGACGGGCTGCCACCGGGGAGGTTGCCGCGAATCAGGGAATTTGATCGAGTTGAACAGGCCCTTACCCCGTACCTGCAACAACTCCGGCGCCAAGGCATCGACACCTGCCTTTCGCCGGTGATCAAGTCACCGGAAGAGGTCTTGCGGGGGAGCTTGCTGTTCCTGGACATGATTGAGGACGCACGCTTGCTTTACGATCGTGAAGGTTTCTTTGCCCGGTTTCTGGAGCGTTTCCGCAAGCGGCTCGAAAAGCTTGGGGCCAGACGGGTGAAGAGCGGCGGGGCATGGCACTGGGTGCTGAAAGACGATTACCGGGTCGGGGAGGTTTTCGAGATATGACGAACCGTACTCTGGCTCAGAGCTACCTGATTAAGGCCATCAAGCGTCTGAAGATCCTTTCCGTGCTCCTGCAGGAAGAAGCCTACTCCGATGTGATCAGGGAAGCTCAGGAGATCGTGGAACTGGCCCTGAAGGGGATGTTGCGGCAAGTGGGAGTGGAGCCGCCCAAGCAGCACGATGTCGGCGGTCTTGTGGTTGAGTTCGAGGGCCGCTTTCCTCCCGAAGTTGCGGCCAACGCAGCGCACCTGGCCCGGATATCCAAGTGGCTTCGCAAGGAGAGGGAGTTTTCTTTTTACGGCGACATAGATTTCATCCCCACGGAGGAATACACGGAGGCCGACGCGCAGAAAGCGATCAGCGACGCCTCGTTCGTCGTGGAAATGGCCCGGCTGGTCATTCCTCCCGACTGACAGACTAATTGGTGCCGGACACTTGAATTCTCCGGCGCCAGTTCATCTCAGGTTATCAAGTTTTTGTTAAACGGCGAAAGCAAAGCCCCCCTTGCGAGGGGCTTTGCTTTCGCCGGGCGGCGCTCAGCTTGATTGTGCGGCGCCGGGATAGAGGCACTCTCCGAAGCGGCCGAAGCCTCCGGGACCAAGAAGGCCTGTGAAGCCCGGCCCGTTCTTCAGCCTTTCGATGATCTGGTCGGCTAAGCATAAAACCCCGCTGTTACAAGTATGTGAGAAAGTTGTGGCAAATAGGTGAATTTTGGCACAGGACGGCCTGGCCTTCGCGCCGGGGCATGTTTGGCATGTGTTGCGCAAACATGATAAACTTACTAATGTTTTGGGTAGCGCCGGCATGCTAACATCTACATAACCGAGCCGCCGGAAGGGCTCGGCCCGACCGCGGACAGGCGGTGCGGGCTCATTCATTTCCACCGGAGAACGTGCCTTTCGCATGAGACAGCATCCCGTTACGCGCCACACAGATCTGAATCCGGCTGCAGCCCCGGCGAAAGGCCGGGTGCCGGGCGTTCGGCATCCCGTGCCCGCCCGCAGGTATATACGGGTGGCCTTGAAGTTCTGGATGACGCAGGCCGCCGCTCTTGCCTGGGTTGCCGTGTCCGTGGTCCTCTCCCAGCCCTGGCTGCACGATCTGAGCCAGGTCGTGGGCTTTCTCCCGGCGCTGCTGATTATCACCTTTGTCGCCTACGCGCCCGGATACCTCGTCGCTTTTCTCGCCGTCGGTCTGCTGCTTGACCGGCAGCCCCCCTTCAAGGTGGCCGACCCCGACTTGCCGGTGACAATTCTGATTGCCGCCCGCAACGAAGCGCCGGACATCGGGATGACTCTCCGGTACATCGCCCGCCAGGAGTATCGCGGCCCGATTGCGGTGATCCTGGTCGATAACGGATCGACGGACGGGACGGCGGATGTCGCGCGGGCGGCGGCGGAGGAGCTGAAGCTGGACTTTGTGTGCCTGCGCGAGGAGAGACCGGGGAAGAACTTCGCCCTCAACGCGGGATTGCCCGAGGTCAAGACACCGTACTTTATGACCCTCGATGCGGACACGCTGCTCCATCCCCTGGCTGTGAAACACATCATGGCCAGGCTTTTGTCCTCGCCTCCCGATGTGGGCGCCGTGGCGGGTCACGTCCTCGTCCGGAACAGCAGGGAGAATTTCTGGACGAGGGTCCAGGAATGGGACTATTTCGTCGGCATCGCCTCGATCAAGCGGATGCAGGGTCTTTACCAGGGCACGCTGGTCGCCCAGGGGGCTTTCAGCCTTTACAAAACCGAGGCCGTGCGCCGGGCCGGCGGGTGGCCGGACGCCATCGGGGAGGATATCGTACTTACCTGGAAGCTGCTCGAATCCGGCTACAGGGTGTACTTTGAGCCGACGGCTGTGGCTTTTACGACTGTTCCCAGCACCGGGCGGCATTTTTTCCGGCAGAGGAGTCGCTGGGCAAGGGGGATGTTCGAGGGTATCAGGACGGTCTATCCCTGGCAGCAGCCGACCTATTTGAAGAAATTCCTGACCGGAGTGGATCTGGTGATCCCGGTGATCGACTTCTTTTACACGCTGGTGTGGATCCCCGGCCTGGTACTGGCCTGTTTCGGCAAGTATTACATTGTCGGGCCGTACACCCTTCTGGTCCTGCCGCTCAACGTCGCCATGACCCTGATCATGTATAACTACCAGAAAAAAGTGTTCGGCCGCCTTGATCTCCGCGTCAGGAAAAACAGGCTGGGCCTTTTGGCTTACGTGCTCGTTTACCAGTTGATTGTCTCGCCGATTTCCCTTTGGGGTTACATCCAGGAGCTCTTGCAAATGCGCCGCGTCTGGCGCTGACGGTGTCAAGTCTCTGATCCCAAATGTGACAAATGTGAGGGTCAGACCCTCACATTTGGGGGTGGGGATGAAGTATAGAATTCAGAAACAGAGAGGGATGCGGAACGCATCCCTCTCTGATTTTGGGTAGTTGACGAGATGACGAATGCTATAAGCGTAAGTGGGTGTGCTTAGAGGAGCTTCATCTTCTGCATCATTTTGTGGATCAGGCTGGCGGCCTGCGCCCTGGTCAGGGAAGCGCCGCCCTGGAACTCCACCCCGTCCGTTACCGGAACGCCGCCGATGTAGCCGGCTTTATAACAGGCCAGGACGGAGGGGCGGGCCCATACGGAGATGCCCTTGCCGTCGCCGCTGACATCGGTGTCTTCGCCGTCCTTAAAGACCGTCTTCAGCACGGCATCGACGGCCTGCTCGTCGGTGGTCAGGGTCAACCTGGCGGCGCGGGCGATGATGGCCGCCGCCTGTTCGCGGGTCAGAGTTTGACTCCACCCGAAGTTGCCGTTGGGCAGGCCGGCGATCAGGCCGTTACGGGCGGCCGTTTCGATGGCGTCTTCGTACTCCCCGCTCAGGCCGCTGTCGACGTCGGGAAAAGTCGAGGTGCTTACGTCAATAAGCGGAAGCCCCAGAGCTTTAACGATTATGTACGCAAACTCGCCCCGGCAAATGTTAAGGCTGGAACTTAAACCAAAGGTATCGGATCCTCCCACGCCGGAGTAGTTCCAGGGATTGTTTATTGAATTCGCCGGTTTCATAACCCCCTTGGCGAAGAGAGCCGAAACCGGGTGGTAGTACCAGCCGTCGGCCGGTAAGTCAGTATAGTTTTGGGCTCCAACGACCGAGGTAAACACGGCGTAGTACCCGTCGACCGTCCCTTCCAACGGGATGGTCACTGTTCGCGCCGTCTTGTTAACCAGGCCGCCCAAATTTATATCGGTGCTGTCACCGAAGTCGTAGTCATCGCTCCGGAAGACGGTGATCCGGTCGGGATCGGCGCCGATGCCGGTGTACTTGATGGTCAGCTTGGCGGGGGCACCGAGGGTGTTTCCATTAGAGTCTATTTCATATACGGGACTGATGCAGACGAAGCCGCTGGGGGAGTCGGACTTCGGAAGGTCGAGGTCGTCAACTCTTATGACCAGGCTTTGATCGCCGGCCAGACTTCCAAAGTCCACCAAGTAATTGCCCTTTCCGAGATCCAGAGTAATATTCCCGCTAAATGCCGCGATCTTTGTTTGCGTGGTAATATCTCCAACAGAGAAGGATGCTCCTTCAGTCGGTGCATTGGGGAAGGTGACGGTCAGTTTTTTGGTTTCGCTCGCGCCGTCGACCTTGGCGGTGATGGTGATGGAGTTGGCGCCGGGTTTCAGGGGGTAGTTGTCGACGGTGCAGGTGGTCCCGCTCTTTCTGGCCGTGACGCCGGCGACCTTGATGTCCGGCACGGTGCTGCCGTAGATGAAAGTCACCACCGACCCGACTTTCACGTCGCCGTCGCCGGAGGTGGTGATCTCCAGTCCAACCGTGTTGCTTGCCGAAACGTACTGGGTGGCGGAACTGCCGTTGATTTTGATGCCGGTGATGACCCCTGCGAAGGCCGTGCCGGCGGCGGTCATTACCGCAAGAACGCACAGGACGGCGATGAGGGCCGCTTTCGGCCACGCGCCAGTCCTAACCGGAAATCGCCAACGAATCATCCTCTTTCCCTCCTGAGTGTCCCGCGTCCCGGCGGGCCGAGACCTTTGCGCCGCCGGCGGGCTTGTTTCGCCTTCTTGAATCTATCTATCGGCTCCATGTTCGGGCGACTTAACCCGCCGGACGCATATTTGATTGAGGAGGGGCCCTTCGTGCCTTTGCTACTTGTCGATCCGCCCGCCCAGATTCAGGATGGCCTGCCGGACGGCCTGGATGCGGTTCGCCAGCACCTCGGCCGGTGTTTCGGAATGGCTGACGCACAGGGCGGCGATGACCCCGGCGGCGTCGCCGCAGACGCTAAGGTTCGGGATGACGCGCATCGCCGCCCAGGCAGCGGAGTCGGTGCTCTGCGCGTAGCCCGGTACCAGGAGATTGGGTACGTCCTGCGTCAGCACCGCTTCGCCCGGGATATAGACCGGGTTGTGAGGCGTTTCGAGGATCTGCGCCGGTTCCGACTTCAGGTAGGCGTTGACGTCGATGTAGTAGCAGCCCAGCCCCACGCGGGTCGCGTAGTTTTCCCGGTCGGTACCCTCCAGGGTGGCGTTGCCGGCGCCGCGCACTTCTTCTCCGGTCAGGGCGTATGAGCCGCCCTCAGCCAGGCTGTGGATGGATTCACGCAGGTAGAGGATTTTGCCGGTGACGGGGCGGCCGTTGACGTCTTTGACAAGCTCAACCTTTTCGAATCCGGGGAAACGGTGCAGGGCCGTAAGGAACCTTTCGCTGGTTATCTCCTGCCGGGCTTCTGCCAGCGCCTGGTCGACGCTCAGCGTGCCGGGGATGTCGGGGGAGGGCCAACGGGGTGTGTTACGGTCGATTTCCTGCTTCCTGGCGTCCACTTCGTGGATGAGCAGGGTGTTGACCCACCACACGCCTTTTTCACTGTCCTCGGCGACGTTGTAGCCCTTGATGCGAAAGCGGTGGCCGCCGCTGTTGTAGGCGGCGATCACGGGGTCGCGCGTGACGAACTCCCTGCCGCCCCAGCCCAGCCCGCTCCCATCGATATCTTTGTAAAAGAAGAACTCCGCCTGCCCCGCGGCGTTCCGGTAGGCGCTCGCGGCGGCGGGGTTAATGCCCCGAACCTGGAACATGAGGGTGGCGGCCTGCTGGTGCATGTCGCCGCCGGCGTCCTGCCGCCCGACGGTATGCCCGGCGCCTGCCAGGCGCGCCAGCCGCCCCGTTTCGGACCCGTCGATGAAGATGCCGCCCTTGACGGTAAAGGCCCGGCCGGCCCATAAGACCTTGAGGGTTTCAGGGTTGCGCATCACCGGGCGCACAGACAGTGATGCGATCCGGCCGCCGGCGCTTTTCGACACTTCCTCGATCTCGCAGTTAAAAAGGACCTTAACTTTATCGCCTGCGGCAACGGCTGCCTGTAAGGCTTGGGCCATGGCCTCGGGGGGGTAACCCTGGCCGTAGGCGTTGAACCACTTAATGAAGCTGCCCCGCGTGACGATTTCGCCGTTCCAGCGGCGGATGTCGAAGAAGTTCTGCCCGCCCGCGGTCCCGACCGAGCCCAGACGGCTCTCCGGGACGATCACCAGAATGGACCGGCCGGGCGGCAGAAGCGGGGCGGCTTGGACAGCAGCCGCGCAGGAAGCGAAGCTCCCGCCGTAGATGACGACATCGGCCTCGAGCGTTTCGGCGGGGGGTTCGCTCAACGCTCCCGGAACAGTCATCATAACAAACAGGCAAATCGAGAGGAGTATAGTCGACAAAAACACTCGCCTCGGCAATCTGATACTCCCTTGTCGGGGGCCGCATATGGTGTCGGGCGCCGGTAGACGCCTGTATCTTGACTTCGCCATTCGCCGGCGTTTTCCTTGCACTCGCCATTGTTTCCCGGGCTGTCGCTCAAATGTGAGGGCCTGACCCTCGCATTTGAGGTGACAAAGCATTCCGTCGGGGGCTTTGGTAAAGTCAGCAGAGTAATGCAGTAATAAAGTAAAGTACAGCTTAAAAAAGGAAAAAAGTAGCATTATGTCAAAATAAGGAGAAAAGTGCGGCAGAAAGCCGGCAGGGAGGGCGTAGTCTTGGATTACAGCTTCAAGAAAAGGAAATTACAAACAATCGTAGTCTTGCTGTTCTTCGTTACTATGGTCTTCGTAGAGATATCCACAGCTTACGCAGATGATCACGTTGAAGTGCAGCAGGTTGGAACGCTGCCCGTGTCAACAGAGATGGGAACAGTGGTGGACCTTGTTGTCAAGGACGGGTATGCCTACCTGGCCGCGCAGGGCTGGGGGCTGCACATTATCAACATCAGTAGCCCTTCGGATCCCGCCAGGGAATGGTCCTGGATAAAAGGTGCAAAATTTTTGGATGCGGACCTCGCCGGCAATTGGTGTTACATAGCTGCAAGTGATGGCTCCAGCAACAGCGGGCTTTACGCGCTGGACACGACGGTGACCGCACCGCCTTTCAGGTATCACCGGTTCGGTGCGGGCGCGAACTATTCCCGCGTTTGCTGCGGGCCGGACAACAAGGTATATGCAGCGCGGGGAAGCACCCTGGAGGTCGTGTATCACGGCGAGAGCGGGTTTGGGCAAAACCCTTTGGGGTCCTACACTGTCTCCGGTTCCATTACCGGCATTGACGCCGCCGGTGACCTTGTTTATATCGTCGGGGATTTCGGGCTGCGGATTCTTGATGTGTCGGTGCCAGGTACTGTCGCGCTCAGGGGAAGGTGCGAGAACCTCGGCGCGATCTCGGACATTGACGTGGTAGGCAATTATGCTTACCTGGCCAACGGTACGAACGGCCTGCGGGTGATTGATATTTCGGACCCGGCCAATCCGTCTCCTTTGCCGGTGGTGTTTAAGACGAACCATATTGCCAACGGGGTTGATGTTTACGGCAACTATGCATATATCGCTGACGGTGATAAAGGGTTAACGGTTGTCGATGTTTCAGTCCCCGCTTCACCAACAGCGGTGGCCTCCTGCGACACCGACGGGACAGCGCTCAGGGTGCGTTTCGCTGACGGATACATCTATCTTGCGGACGGCACGGGAGGACTGAAAATCCTCCGCCTGAACCACGCTCCCGACAAGCCGGTCAACTCTTCGCCCGCCGGCGGCGTTGAAGTAGCCACGCTGACCCCGGTTTTGCAGGCCTCCGCTTTCCATGACGCCGACGGCGTCTACGGTGACGCCCTGGCGGCCGCGCACTGGCAGGTGTGCGCCGATGCGACTTGCACGGAGGTCGTTTACGATTCGGCGGAGGTTGGCCCTTATGCCAGCTTTGCCGTTCCTTCCGCCGCCGGGCTGCAATACGGCAAGACTTACTGGTGGCGCGTCAGGTATCTGGACAGCCGGGGAGCCTGGTCGGATTGGAGTACGGCGACCAGCTTCACCCCGGTGCTGCGGCCGCCGGAGGGACTTACCGCAACGCCGGGTAACGGCAGCGTAATCCTGAGTTGGGATGCTGTCGCGGGTGCTGCGGGCTACAACGTTTACTGCGGCCGAGAGGGGGAGGCGGTTGTGCGATGGAACGATGAGCCGGTAACCGGGACCGGCTGCACCGTGACCGGCCTGACCAACGGTGTGACCTACCGCTTTCAGGTGTCGGCGGTTGATGCTTTGGGTTTTGAATCGGGCCTCTCGGGGCCGGTGACAGCGGTTCCTCGCGCTAGCTCGAAATCTTCATCCAGGAACAGCTCCGGGACGAGTCGTCTGCCGGCCATCGCTTTGGAAGAACTGTTCAGACCCGTATATCACCATGTCCTTGCGGGATACGAAATCTCTTTTGGCACTTGGCCGGTCATGCGGCCAGGTTATCAAGCCTTCTTGCCTTCTCTTTACCTGACAGGCGGCAAGGACGGTGTCTTATCTCTGGCAGGCGGTTTGACCCTGAAAATCCGGTACAGAATATGACAGGACAGGGGACCGGCAAACAACAGGAATAATGGCGCCCAATATCGAATCTAACCAGGTGTTGCTTAAGTACGGCTTTCCCTGAGGAGGGGCTGATGTTGGAAAAGAAGGCAGCGGTTGGCTGCAGCGCCGCTTCCCCGATTATTACACCGGCGGCGGGACTGAGCACCGGTCAAGTTATTATGGCTTACATTCAGGTAACCAAACCGATATCCGTGGCCCTGCTTGTCTTCACAGCCGTGGCGATGATGGTCGTGGCCTGGGCCGGTCACCCCTTCACATGGGGCCAGTTCCTGGTCGCGACCCTGGCTGTAACCCTGGCCTGCGCCGGAGCCAACGCCGTGAGCTGTTACGTCGACCGCGACATCGACGCGATTATGGGGCGGACGAGCCGCAGGCCGATCCCTTCCGGCCGGATCTACCCTCCCGTACGGGCTCTTTACTGGGGGCTCGGCCTTTTTGCGGCGTCATTGCTGTTTGCCTGGAGCCTCAATGTTGTGGCCTGGCTCTGCCTGTGGGGCGGAATGCTGGGTTACGTGGGGATTTACAGCCTGTGGCTGAAGCGCCGCAGCACATGGAACATCATCCTGGGAGGCTTGAGCGGCGGTCTTCCGGTGCTGTTCGGCTGGGCGGCCGTGACGGGAGAGGTGAGTCTCACGGCCCTGCTTAGCGCTGCGCTCGTCGTGCTCTGGATCCCGAATCACATCTGGAGCCTGGCCTTCTTTTACCGCGACGAGTACGCCAAGGTCAAGGTTCCCATGCTCCCTGTCGTTGCCGAGCCGAAGAAGGCGCTGCACTGCCTGCTGGTGACCGTTATCCTGATGGCCCTGGTATCGGTGGGTATCTACTTCGCCGGCGGCTGGGGGCCGCTGTACCTGGTCACGGCCGCAATCCTCGGCCTGGTTGCCCTGGCCCTTTCAGTGAACGTTTACCTCGACCCGGTACCCAAGAAGGCCTGGGTGCTTTTCAAGTTCTCAAGTCCCTACCTCGGTGTCCTCTTCCTGGCCATGATGATTGATGCTTGGCTTTAAGTTATCCGAGGGCCTGACCTCGAAGCGGGGCGATTATTCGCCTCGTTTTCTTTTTTGGCACCAAATTATCGCATATCGATAAGTATCGATAAGTTTGACCCCAAGGGTTTGGGGATGAATTTTTTTTGTTGACGGGAGGGTGGGCCTGGCATACTATTAATTCAGTGAATAGTTCAGTTTATTAACTATATCCGTTGGGAGGCAGATTCTTGAAGGACACCCGCCTGGATGCGTGCTTGCAGAGGATTGACGAGATAATGGGGCGGCTGATGCGGCACCTGCATTTCAAGCTGGGAAAGCACGTCCCGGAGGGCATTACGATGAGCCAGTTCATAGTTTGCAAGCGGGTCGACGTGTACGGCCGGGTTAAGGTCTCAGACCTGGCCGACGATCTCGGTGTTTCCTTAAGCGCCGTGACGGCCGCCGCCGACCGCCTTGCAGACATGGGCCTTCTGGAGCGCCGCCGTGACGAGCAGGACCGCCGCCTCGTCTGGCTGGCCCTGACGCCCCGGGGCGAAGAGATGGTCCGGGGCGCGCGGGAACAGTGGTTTGAGACGATGCGCGCCTATTTCGGGGCCCTGCCGATCGAGGACCTGGAGAAACTGGTCGACATCTACGAGCGGCTTCTTCAGATCATCGGCGCGAAAGAGCCGTCGTCCCCGGGGCGCTGAAACCGGGAACAGAAATTTTGTATTTTATACGGGGAGAGGTTGCAGTGAAAGGCAAAGGAGCACTGGCGGTTTTGGTGATCCTGGGTCTGGCGGCCCTGATCCTGGGAGGCTGCGGGAAAAAAGAGCAGCAGACGGCGGACAGCGCCGTCACCCCGGTCGTGGTCGCCACAGCGGAAAAAGGACGGTTGACCAGGGGCGACGTCCTGACCGGCAAGGTCGCGGCGAAAACGGAAATCAACCTGGTTCCGAAGGTCCCCGGCAAGATCGCCGAGGTCCTCGTCGACGTGGGCGACCGCGTCAAGGCCGGCCAGGTGGTCTTAAGGCTCGATGCTCCGGAAATGGCTGCCGCCGTGACTCTGGCCGAATCCGGGCTCAAGACCGCCGAGATCAACTACAAGTCGGCCAAGGCGAATTACGAGCGCGGTAAGCTCCTGCTGCAGCAGGAAGCCATCTCGCAGGCCGAGTTTGAAAACATGTACGAGAAACCTTACGAGCTGGCGAAGGAAGCTTATGAACGGACGGCGCCGGCCCAGCTGGCCCAGGCCAGGGCCAATTACGAGAACACCATCCTCACCGCCCCCGCCGCGGGGGTGGTCACCGCGCGGACCGTTGATGCGGGCGAGATGGCGATGACCGGGGTTCCCGTCGTCACCATTGTTGACCTGGACAGCGTCTACGTGGAGTGCGGCGCCTCCGAAAAGCAGATCAATAAGTTTAAGGTCGGGCAGGAGGTTCAGGTCAAGGTCGACGCTGTTTCGGCAAAGCCTCTGACCGGCAAGATTACTCACATCGGCCTGTCTGCCGACCCGCGCACCAAGGTCTACCCCGTAAAGGTCCAGCTGGCCAACCCTGACGGCTTGCTCAAGCCGGGGATGTTTGCCACCATTGATCTGGGCAGCGAAGACGGTGAGACCCTTGTGGTCCCGCGTGACGCCGTCGTGTTCCGCAACGGCCAGCGGATTGTCTTTGTCGTTGAGGGAGACGTCGCGCGCGTGCGCGAGGTGACCGTAGGCGAGTCGGACGGTAAGAACATCGCTGTCACTTCAGGCCTCAAGGAAGGTGAGCGGGTTGTCGTCTCCGGCCAGAGCGTGTTGACCGACGGAGCGAAGATTTTGGTGGCTGACCAGGAGGCCGTGAAGTAATGAAAATCGCCGAGATCTCAGTCCGGCGCCCGGTAACGGTAATGATGGTCATGCTGGCCATCATCATTCTCGGGCTGGTCTCCTTGGGGCGGCTGTCGATCGATCTGTTTCCGCGAATGAATCTCCCGTATGCCGCGGTCATTACGTCCTATCCCGGGGCCGGCCCCCGGGAAGTCGAGCAGATGGTTTCTGAACCGCTGGAACAAGCTGTCGGCAGCGTGGAGAATGTGAAAGACATCCAGTCCGTTTCCTATGCGGGGACATCGATGGTTCTTGTCGGCTTCGACTGGGGAACCGACATGGACTTCGCCACCCTGCAGATGCGCGAGAAGATAGACCTTTACAAGGGCTTCCTTCCCAAGGACGTCAAGTCGCCCACGGTGATGAAAGCCGACGTGACAATGATGCCGGCAGCCGTTTACGGCGTTACCGGCAACCAGGATTTGGCCACCTTGAAGCGGACCCTGGAAGAGGTGGTCAAGCCCCGCCTCGAGCGGCTGGACGGCGTGGCTTCTGTTTCGATCCAGGGCGGTGAGGAGCGGGAGATCCAGGTTCTGGTGGACCCCGCGAAACTGCAAGGCTACGGGCTTTCCCTGGCGCAGATCACGCAGGCCCTGGGGACGGCCAATCTGAACCAGTCGGGAGGCACCGTTCAGGAAGGCAGCAAGGACTTCCTCATTCGTGTTCCCGGCGAGTTTCGGGACCTTAAGGATATTCAGAACACGGTGATCAACACCCCGACCGGCGCTTGTGTATTGCTGATGGATGTCGCCGAGGTCCGTGACGGTTACAAGGACCAGACTACGATCAGCCGGATGAACGGAGAGCCCAGCCTGGCTATCACCATCATGAAACAGCCGACCGCAAATACGGTCAGCGTTGTGCGCCAGGCACGGGCCGCTATTGAAAAGCTGGAGAAAGAGATTCCCGGAGATCTGACTTTCACCCCGGCCTTTGACCAGGCGAAGTTCATCGAGTCTTCGATCAGCGGCCTGGTTAAGGACGTCTTCCTCGGGGGCTTTCTCGCCGTTCTGGCTATCTTTCTCTTCCTGCGCAATGCTCGTTCGACGCTGATTATCGCCACCTCTATCCCGGTGGCGGTGATCGGCGCTTTCACCCTGATCTATTTTACCGGGGGTACGCTCAATATGCTGACCATGGGCGGTTTGGCCCTCGGCATCGGGATGATCGTCGACGACGCCATCGTCGTGTTGGAAAACATCTACCGTCACCGGCAGGCCGGAAAAGGGCTTATCGACGCTGCCACTTGCGGCGCCGATGAAGTCGGCGGGGCCGTCCTGGGGGCGACGACGACGGGTATCGCCGTCTTCGTGCCCATCATCTTTGTCCAGGGATTGGCTTCCGAGCTCTTCGGTCCGCTGGCTCTCACTGTTTCTTTCGCGCTTGCGGCTTCCCTGCTGGTGGCCCTGACCTTGATTCCCGTTCTCTCCTCCCGCATCCTGTATCTCGACGGGAAGGGCGAGGCCGGTACGCGGCAAGGTCCGGTGCGGCGGTTACTTGAGCGTTTCGGCGGCTGGCTTGACGGCTTGAACGCGCGCTACGGCCGCCTCCTGGAGTGGGGCATGAACCGCCGCCGCCGGGTGGTGGGTATTGCTGCCGCTCTTTTCTTCGGCAGCCTGTTCCTGGTCCCGGTCGTGGGGACGGAGTTTATGCCTAAAATGGATGAGGGGCAGGTCAGCATCACGGTCCGTATGCCCCTCGGGTCAAGTCTTGAGGCGACCGACAAGGTGGTTTCCCGCATCGAAAAGATGGCCCGTTCCGTTCCCGAGGTGGAGACCGCGATGATCACCCTCGGGGTGGGCAACCAGGACGAGCGGGGCGGTTTTGGCGCGACCAGCTCCGACAAGGCGTTGATCGATCTCCGGCTGAAACCCCGCAGCGAGCGGCAGCGTTCGGCCGAAGAAGTGGCCGACGAATTCCGGAAGGAATTGTCCAAGATCCCCGGCGTCGAATATAACGTCTCCACTGAGACCGGCATGTACAGCATGGGCGGCGGGGGCGGACTGCAGATCAAACTCAAGGGCGACGACCTGGCTGTCCTGGAGCGGCTGGCCGATCAGGCGGTGCGCCTGGTAAGCCAGGTTCCGGGCACCCGCGAGGTAGAGTCCAGCCTTTCTAAAGGCCGCCCGGAAATAGAAGTCGTTGTGGACCGCGACCGTGCCGGGGCGTACGGCCTTAGTGTGGCTCACATCGCCTCGTCGGTTAAGGCCGCCGTGGACGGCGAGGTGGCCACCCGCTACCGCGTCGGCGGCGACGAGATCGACGTCCGCGTACGTCTGGCCGAGGACGCGCGTCGGAACTTCGCCGACCTCGAGAATCTGGTGATCACCTCTCCGACCGGGGAGCAGGTAAGTATTCGCGACGTTGCCCAGCTGCGAATGGGTGAAGGCCCGACGACCATCAACCGTGAAAACCAGGCGCGGACGGTGACCATCAGCGGTAAGCTGGTGGGCCGGGACCTCGGCAGCGTGGTCAAGGATGCCCGGGCCAAGCTGGCCGGTTTGCCGCTGCCGCCGGGCTACACGGTCGAGTACGGCGGCGAGGCCGAGGAAATGATGGAGACTTTCGGTAACCTCAGCGTGGCGCTGATCCTGGCCGTCATCCTGGTGTACATGGTCCTGGCCGTCCAGTTCGAGTCACTGGTTTCCCCGTTGGCGATCATGTTCTCGGTTCCCGTGTCCCTGACCGGGGTGGTGGGGGGGCTTCTGCTGACCGGCAAGCACTTCTCGGTGCCGGCGTTCATCGGCGTGATCGTATGTGTGGGCGTCGTGGTGAAAAACGCTATCGTTCTGGTGGACTACATCAACATCCTGCGGTCCAGGGGGATGTCCCGGGACGATGCCATCCGGGCCGCCGGCCCGGTCCGTCTGCGGCCGATCTTGATGACGGCCTTCGCGACGGTGTTCGCTATGCTGCCGTTGGCTCTCGGGCTGGGCGAGGGCGGTGAGGCCCACTCGCCGCTGGCGGTAGTGGTTATCGGCGGACTGATCTTCTCCACCCTGGTCAGCCTGCTGTTGGTTCCCGTGATGTACAGCATCCTTGATGACTTTGGCGGCTGGGTCATGCGCCGCCTGGGACTCGCCGCCCGGTCGGCTGACTCCGGGTTGCCCCCGGCAAGCGCTAACTAGCAGAGTGCTGCAAAAAGCCAAGACACTGGTTTTGACACAGGCGTCTTTCAGGGTACAGCCGTGCTTCGGAAGTTACCCTTAAGACCGCTCAAAAGCAAGCATGGCGCGGAAGGCGAAGCCGGCCGGCGCGGAGCGTACTGGGTCGTACGTGAGCACCGGGCGGCGAGCCTGACAAAGCCAGGCGCAGTTTTTCAGCGGTCTCCTGGCTGATTTGTAGGAGGCGGTCACCTATGTCCAAGGGCAACAAGATGAAAGCCATTATGGGAGCCGTCCTGGTTCTGATGCTGGCGGCTCTCGGCGGAATCACCTATTACTACTGGCACGAGAACCGCTACTACGTTAAGACGGAGGACGCTTATGTGGACGCCGCCCTCATCAAAGTCGGCCCCGAGGTTACGGGAAGGGTCTTGGAGCTCTACGCCAACGAGGGCGAAAAGGTAGCGGCCGGCCAGGCGGTAGCCAGGTTGGATGACGCGGTGCTGCCGCAGGGGACCAACCCTGACCTGACAATCGTGCGCACCCCGGTGGCCGGAACGGTGGTCAAAAAGATGGCCAACCCGGGGGAGATGACCGCCCCCGGTCAGGCGCTGTTCATGGTCGCCGACTTGGACAACGTCTACCTGACGGTGAACGTGGAGGAGAAAAAACTTAACCGCGTGCATCCGGGACAGCGGGTCGATTTCACCCTGGACGGATTGCCGGGCAAGACCTTCTGGGGGACGGTGGACAGCGTCGGCCGGGCTACCACGTCCACGTTTTCCCTCCTGCCTACGCGCAGCACCAGCGGGACCTTTGTAAAGGTCGTTCAGCGGGTGCCGGTGAAGGTCGTTTTTCCGGTCCCCGCGGACACCGAACTTACTGTGGGCATGAGCGCCTCTGTGCGTATCCACCTCCGGGGGTAAAGAAGATGGCCGTGCGGTAACAAGCGCATATTCCGCGGCTGTCTCTAAGCATCCCGGTCCCGGGCGAATTTATGGCCGTAACGCAAACGGGTTAAGCGATAATGGCTTCGAGATGTACTGTCCGATTTGTGACAGGAAGGAGTAATTATTGAATGTCCTCACCCTCGGGAACTCCCGGGCCGGTCCCGGGCAGCTTCCCCCCAGCGGTATCCTCTGTCCCCTGGGGGTCCTTGCTGATCCTGGTCCTTGGGACCTTTATGGCCATCCTTGACGCCAGCATCGTGAATGTGGCCTTGCCGCGGATTATGGCCGTCTTTAACAGCAGTTTCGACGAAATCCAGTGGGTCGTGACCATCTACCTCCTGGTTGGCGGGGTAGTTATTCCCATCACGGGCTACCTGGGCGACAAGTACGGGTACAAAATCGTCTACGTCCTCGCCCTGGCCTTCTTTACGATTACTTCCGGGTTTTGCGGCTTTTCCTGGAACGCGGATTCCCTGATCGTGGCCAGAGGATTTCAGGCTATCGGAGGCGGAATGGTTATTCCCCTTTCGATGGCGATTATCTACAAGATTGTGCCGCGGGACAAAATCGGCATGGCTTTAGGCATCTGGGGCTTGACCATGACCGTAGCCCCGGCCATCGGCCCCACCCTCGGCGGCTACCTGGTCGACAATTTCTCATGGCGCCTGATTTTTTACATCAACCTTCCTATCGGCATCCTTGCGGTCTACCTCAGCTACTTTTTTGTCGCGGAGTCGGAACGGGTGCAGGGACTGAAGTTTGATTTCCTGGGGTTCGTCCTTTGCGGCGTGGGCTGTTTCTGCATTCTTCTCGGCTTGAGCGAGGGGCCCGACAAGGGCTGGGGGTCCCAGTACATCGTTACTCTATTTACCGTTTCCTTCTTTGCCCTGGCCCTGTTTGCCATGTGGGAACTGATCACGCCCCAGCCCATGCTGGACATCAGGCTCTTGCGCGGCGGGGTCTTCGCCACCAGTATTCTGGGTACCTGTCTCTTGTCGATCGTCATGTTTTCCACCGTCTTTCTCGTGCCCATCTTCGCCCAGTCGGTACAGGGCTATACCCCGATGCAGACCGGCCTGATCATCATGCCCATGGCCCTGGTCAGCGGGTTTATCATGCCGGTGACCGGACGGCTGTTTGACAAAATCGGCGCCGCGCCTCTGGCCTTGGTGGGGGTCATTATCCTGGCCTGGACCACTTATGAGCTGGGCCATTTGGACCTCAACTCGTCGATCCGCGAGCTTCAGTCCTGGCTGATTTTGCGCGGTGCCGGCCTGGGACTGACGATGATGCCCGTGATGACGGCCGGGATGAACGCCGTCCCGCACATAATGGTGGGGAGAGCTTCGGCAATCAGCAACGTCTTCCGCCAGATTTCGGCCTCTTTCGGCATCGCGATTCTTACCTACGTGATGACGAACCGCCAGGTCTTCCACACCGTGCGGCTGGCGGAAACCACGGACCCGGCGCTGCCCGGCAACTTCATCGCTCAGCAGCAGATGGCTGCACATTTCGCAAGTGCCGGCCTTGGCGGGACAGCACAGCTGATCGCCCCGCAGGTGTTGTGGGGAATGCTGCAGAAGAAGGCCGCGGTCCTGGCCATCAACGATACCTTTGTCTTCTCCGTTCTCTTTGCCGTATTGGCTGTTCCTACGGTCCTCGTTTTGACGAAGGGCAGGGTTGAAGCCGCCCGGCGGGTTGCCGAATCCCGAATGGGGCACACCCCTCATCCCTCCGGCGAGCCGGGGCGCTCTCCGGCGGCAGCCGAATTTTAATCGTTCTGATTCTCCGCTCTGTCATTAATTGTCGGCAGGGAAGTCCGGCTTCTGGTCGAAAGAAGTCCAGAATACTGCCGCGAGACAATCTACGGAGGCCTGAATGCAGACGACGTTCCTGCTGGGCGCGCGCATTGATGCTCTTGGCATGCACGAAGCCGTGGAAATGGTAACGGGTCTTGTCACAAAAGGGCGTCCCAGCCAGGTTATAACCATGAACCCGGAGTATCTCTACCGGGCGCAGAAGGAGCCCCTGCTCCTGGACATCGCCAATCGAGCCGCCCTGGTCACCGCGGACGGGGTCGGTATCGTCTGGGCCGCCCGGATGGCCGGCCGGCCCGTGCCCGAACGCGTCACGGGGATCGACCTGATGCTCGCCCTGCTGGAAAGGGCGGGCGAGAGAGGATGGCGTGTCTTCTTGCTCGGAGCCGCCCCGGGCGTGGCCGAGAAGGCCGCCGAAAAGGCCAGGGAGTGCTGGCCGTCTCTGGTCGTCTGCGGCACGCACCACGGCTATTTTGAGGCCGGGGAAGACGCAAAGATTATCGAAAAGGTGCGGGCCGCCGCCCCGGATCTGCTTTTTTTGGGCATGGGAGCCCCGAAACAGGAGCTGTGGGGGGCCAGATACCTCCAGGATCTCGGCGTGCCGGTGGTGATGGGCGTGGGCGGGAGCTTCGACGTCCTGGCCGGCAAGGTCAAAAGGGCCCCGGCCTGGCTCCGCAAGCTCCACCTTGAGTGGCTGGGGAGGCTTTTGCGTGAACCACGGCGCTGGCGCCGGCAGACGGTGCTCCCGAAGTTTATGCTGATGGTACTGTGGCGTTACCGTTTCCAGCGCAAGTATGATTGAGATAAGCCTCGTGGCCGGGTGGTTGGCGCTCAACACTCGGCGCTTGCTGTCGAATGCCCCTGCGGGGCGGGCAGCGGTTTGGAGCAACGAAGAAGGAATGATAGCTGACTTGCCGCCCAAAGTGCTAGTTTCGGGATACTACGGCTTTCACAACGCCGGCGATGAGGCCATCCTCTACGCGCTGGTCGACGGGCTTCGTTCCCTGCGCCCGGATGTGGAGATCACGGTCCTGTCCCAGGACCCGGCGCATACCGCCCGAACTTACGGCGTAGCGGCTGTCCGCCGCGCCGACCTGAAGGCCGTCGCCGGCGCCATGCGTAAGACCGATCTGTTCATCAGCGGCGGGGGAGGGCTCCTTCAGGATACGACGAGCCTTGCCAGCCTGCAGTATTACCTTGGCTTAATTGTCCTGGCGCGCCTTATGGGGCGCAAGGTTTTTCTTTACGCCCAGGGCATCGGTCCTCTGCGGAGCAGGGTTGGCAGAGTGTTGACCAGTGCGGTTTTGAACCGCGTAAATATGATTACCGTCCGCGATGAGGAATCCGGGGGACTGTTGGAGGCCATCGGGGTGAGCAAACCGCCGGTTAAGGTTACGGCCGACCCCGTGCTGGGCCTGGAACTCAAACGGGAGTGGGTGGAAAAAGGCAGGCGGATCCTGGCCGGGCTGGGTCTTGAGCCCGGAAAGCTCGCGGGCGTTTCCGTCCGCCCGTGGCCCGGACAGGAGACGGTTATTTCCCGGATCGCCGGTTTAGCCGAGTGGTTGGATTCTCGGGGTTGGCGCGTGGTGCTTCTGCCGTTCCACCGCAGGGTTGACCGGGAAGCCTGCCTGCAAGTTGCCGCCCGGACGACGGCAGGGGTGACGGTGGTTAACGACGAAATGTCAGTAGGGGAGCTAGCCGGGGTGTGCGCCCATCTCGGCCTGGCGGTCGGGATGCGGCTGCACTTTCTTGTCTTCGCCTCCCTGGCCGGGGTACCCCCTGTCGCCATTGCTTACGACCCCAAGGTTGAGCGGTTCCTTGAGCGTCTGGGGCTGCAGACGGCCCTTCCGGTGGAGGGGCTCACGCTAAGAGGACTGCAAGGCAAGGTGGAATACGTGATTAACAACCTGGAGGCGCTCAGGGAGCAGGTTGCGCAACGGGTGGAAGTCCTGCGCAGGGAGTCCCGCTTGACTGCGGAACTGGCGCTGGACCTGATCGAATAAGGAGGGCTTTTCTATGCGTCGAACTCTGGCACTGGCGGTAATCGGAGTCATCGCCGGAGGCGGCCTGTTCTTCGGGGGTTACAAGGCTGCCGCCGCGCTTTCGGGTCCGGGCAGCGCGCAGGACCCCTTGGTGACCAAAAGCTTTGTTGAAGAATATGTGAATAAGCTCCTGGGACAGCAGGGCGGCGGCTGGACAATTGAAAATGTTGCGCCGGGGCAGACGGTGGAAGCGAAGGCCGGGACCGAGCTCATTGTCCGGGCGGGCAAGGCTGTGGTATCGGACCCCAGCCGGAACGGCATCGCCGACCTGACCTCGGGAACAAACCTTGCAGCCGGCCAAGCGGCGGCGGCCAACCACCTGCTGCTGGTCCCCAAGGACGGCCGCGGGCTCAAGGCCTCTACCGCCGTTGTAGTCATGTACAGGGGCTCTATTGAATTGAAGCAATAGAAAACGACTCGGAAGCGTGAGAGAAACGTGCGTAAACTAAGGAACACTAAACGCCTGGCGGCCATCCTGGCGGCCATGCTGCTGGTATTTGCGGGAGTCTACTGGGTTGCGGCCAACGTCATCATCCCTTACCTTTTTCCTGATTGGGCAATGCACGACGGCGACGACGGAAGCGACGTCGTTAAGGGCCGGATGAACCTGCTCGTCCTGGGAGTTGACAGCCGGGAAGGGGAGAAAATGGCCCGCAGCGACACCATTCTTTTCGTCAGCGCCGACCCCGAGAAGCAGCGCGTGGCCTTGCTGTCCATCCCGCGCGATACAAGAGTGGACATACCCGGTCACGGCACCGATAAGATCAACGCCGCCACGGCTCTCGGCGGACCCGAACTGGCCGAGCGCACGGTTACGGAGCTGATCGGCCAGCCCATTGACTATTACATGGTCACCGACTTTCAGGGCTTCGAAAGGATCGTTGACATCCTGGGCGGCGTGACCATCGACGTCGAGCAGGACATGCGCCACCGCGAAAGCGACGGGTACTCCATCAACCTGCAAAAGGGCGTGCAGCGCCTCGACGGAAAGAAGGCCTTGATGTACGTCCGTTACAGGGATTACCCGATGGGCGACATCACCCGTACCGAAAAACAGCAGAAGTTCCTTAAGGCGCTGGCCCAGGAAATGATGCAGACGAAAACGATTGCCAAGCTGCCCAAGCTGGTGCCCGAGCTCCGCAAATGCATCCAGACGAATATGAGCGTTCGCGAAATGGCCCGCTGGGCGGGAGTGGCCCGCCAGATGGAAGGGCTGGAAATGGTCTCGGCCACCCTTCCGGGGTACCCTGCCAACATCAAGGGCGGCAGTTACTGGTACGTCGATCCCGCGCTGGCCAAGGATGTGGCGGCCCGGCTTATCAATGGAGAGCAGTTGGCCGACATCAACCCCCCGCCGCCGCCCAGCACTGTTGCGCCGCCGGCACCAAAGGAGCCGGTCAAGGACCCCGAGCCCCCGGCACCTGAGCAGCATCCCGGCAATGAACCTGCGCCTTTAGCCGATCAGGTCCCGGTGGTTATCGTGCCCGACAACGGCAGTCAGTCCCAGGAACCTCCGCCGTCCGGCGGTTCCGCCGGCGGGGACGGACAGACGGGCAACGGCGGCGGTGTCCCTGACTGGGGTACGCTGCCCCCCGTCGGCAATTAGGAGGAATAAACCGAAATGCAAATGCGCCTGTTTTACGCACTTGCCACAGCAGTGATCCTGGCGGCTGTCGCGGCCGGCTGCTGGCTGGCCTGGGACAGGATCAAGATCGAACGGGGCTTTAACCGGGTTGAGGTCGCCGTGTTCTATGACGAGGCGGCCTTCATCGCTGCGGCCGAAGGCAAGCCTTTTGGCGAGGTGCTGGGGGAGCTCGCGGATGCCGGTGTCACCACCGTCTTTTTCAAGGAACCGTCTCTTGAGGAGGGGCGTGTGGGGGGTCTTTTCGAAGTCTGCCGGGGCAGCGAACTCATCCGTTATCCTTCCATCGGCCCGGCCGTCAAGCAGGTGCCTCCCGGCAGTACCTGCCTGGTGATCTGGAACAGGGACACGTTCAGTCAGATGCAGGAACTCATGCGCACGAGGCTACCGGGAACCGTGTTTATCGAGGATACCGGCGGGCCCTACCTCGCTGTCCTGCCGGTCCCGTTTGTCCAGGTCAAGGACATGGGCACCGGTTTCCCCCGTGAGCAGCTCCGGGAGGTTGCCGACGCGGGGTTGAGGACGGTAGTTCAAGTCAGATCGTGGAGAAGCGCCACCCCTGAAAGCATCGCCGCTCTGGGGGAATACCTTAAGACCATACCCGGGCTTTCGGCAGTTGCCTTCAACGACCTTGCCGTCCCGGGATTCCCGGCGCATATCGAGGAACTGGCCGGAGCCGTCGAGGGGCTCGGCGTTCCGGTCGCCGACATCGAGTTCTACCCCCAGGTGGGGCTGAAGAATCTCGGCGGCCGCCTCACCCAGCGTACCGTCCTGACGCATACCATCGCCGTCGAGGAAATGGCCAAGTACGACGTCAAGCGGGCCGCCGACCGCTACGTTCTGGCGGCTACCGAACGCAACGTCAGGCTCCTGGTTGTGCGCCTCTTCTTCGACCCGGCTGCCTCCGGGACCGGGGTGCTGGCGGAAAATACGGCTTTCCTTTCCGGTATCGCCGCCCGGCTCAAGGCCGAGGGCCTGACCCTGGGGGCCGCCTCCCGGATGCCCGGCTGGAACTACCCGCTGTGGCTGACTTTCGTGGTCGGCCTGGGCGTCGTCGCCGGCGGGGTGTTGCTCCTGGACCGCCTCGGTTTCCGGCGCATGGGACTGGTCCTGGGAGCGGTCGCCGCGATGGGGTGGTTGGCGATGAGCTACAAAGGCGTGCCGGCCGGCGCCAAGGTGATGGCCCTGGGTGCGGTAACCATTTTTCCGACTCTAAGTGTAATCACCTTTGTCCGGCAGGGGGGTGCGTCTCCCTGGCAGGGCCTGCTCCGCTTAGCAGCGGCCACGGGGCTCTCACTGGTAGGGGCTGTACTGCTGGTAGGCACCCTGGCGGGAACGCGCTACATGCTGAAGCTTGACGCCTTTTCGGGCGTCAAACTGGCCCACCTGCTGCCGCTTGCGCTTATCGCTTTCTATTTTGCCTTTCTGCTGCCTTCCGGCCGGCGGCTTGCAGACCTTAAGAAACAAGTCGAGTCGATGCTCAACCAGCCGATCCTGGTGAAGTTTGCGGTTGCCTGCGCGGTCCTGGCCGCTTTCGGCCTCGTTTACCTTCTGAGAACGGGGAACGACGCCGGAACGTTGGTCCTGCCGCTGGAGCTGAAAGTAAGGGCTTTTCTCGACCAGACCCTGGCGGTAAGGCCCCGGACAAAAGAATTCCTCATCGGCCACCCGCTTCTGCTGCTGCTGTTTTACACCGGTTATCGCAACGCACGTTACCTGGTCCTGGTATTACTCGCCGCTATCGGGCAGATCTCGGCCGTAATGACCTTTGCCCACCTGCATACGCCCCTGGAGATTTCCCTGATCCGGGTGTTCAACGGGCTCTGGCTGGGCGCCTTAATCGGCCTTGTCTTGATTGCCGCCTGGTGTTTGTTTGAAAGGATAACGGCTTCTGCCCGACGTCCCGCAGTGGAGCCGCCGGGCTGGAAGGTGGTCAAGAAGGCCGGCGGCAAATAAAGGCAAATAATAATAATGCCAGCGGCAACCGTTAGTCTTGGAGGGATAAGTATGCTTGATATACGGGCCATCCAGGCCGTCATTCCTCACCGTTCCCCCTTTTTGCTCGTCGACCGTATTATCGATATCGAGGACGGCAAAAGGGCGGTAGGCATAAAGAACGTTACCGTTAACGAGCCGTTCTTCCAGGGCCATTTCCCCGGCTATCCGGTGATGCCGGGCGTCCTGATCATCGAGGCCCTGGCCCAGGTTGCCGCCGTCTGCGTGCTGCGGCTGCCCGACTACCGCGACAAGCTGCCCCTGTTTGCCGGGATTGACCAGGCCAGGTTCCGGCGCCAGGTTGTTCCGGGAGACGAGCTTCGCCTGGAAGTAGAGATTTTAAAGCTGCGGGGTAAAATCGGCAAGTGCCGGGGCAAGGCCTTTGTAGGTGAAGAAATGGCGGCAGAGGCTGAATTACTGTTTGCCGCCGCCTCAGCGGGCGTCTAGGTGTGAATATCTGCCCCATAATCGATGATTCGTCCCTTTTAAGCCTTCATGCGCGTACCTGCGACGATTGTCAATTTCTCGGTATTCCGGTAAACTGTGTGCAGATTGTTCTGCTTGTCCCGGACACTCAAACCATGGCTTGAGTGCGGGGATGTTCGTTTTTCAACGGTCTACAAGGAGGGGAGTTAGTGGACGGTCTCCTGGTCCCTCTACTAATAGCCGGGACCTTAAGTCTGGCGTGCACGCCGCTGGTGATACGTTTGGCCAGGCGTGTGGGCGCTATTGACCTGCCCGACCAGCGCAAAATGCACTCAAGCCCGATGCCCCGCCTTGGCGGCCTGGCTGTTTATTTAGCTTTTGTTTTCGTGATCCTTGTCACTCAGCAGTTGACCGGCGAAGTGCTGGGCTTGCTTGTGGGCTCCACCCTGATCGTAGCCCTTGGCATCCTTGACGACACCCGGGGCGTAACACCCAAGGTTAAACTGTTGGGGCAGATCGTGGTTGCTCTCAGTGTGATCCCCTTCGGGCTTCAGGTGGAATTTGTTACAAACCCGGTACACAGCGGCGTGATAGCCCTCGGGTGGTGGGGAATCCCGTTAACGGTCTTTTGGCTGGTGGCGGTGACCAATGCCGTGAACCTTATTGACGGGCTTGACGGCCTGGCTGCCGGCATTGCGGCTATCGCCGCGCTCACCATGTCGATCATCTCCTGGACCCAGGGCCAGACGGCGGCAATGGTGATCAGTCTCATCCTGCTCGCCTCCGTCCTGGGCTTTCTGCCCTACAACTTCCACCCCGCGCGCATTTTCCTGGGTGATACGGGGTCGATGTTCCTTGGTTTTACCTTGGCGGCAACGGCGATCATCGGCCTTACCAAGAGCGCCACGGCTGTTTCAGTTTTGATTCCGATCGTTATCCTGGGTATTCCCCTGTTTGACACCGCCTTTGCCGTCTTTCGCCGGTACCGCAACCGCCAGCCCATTTTCTACCCCGACAAACAGCACCTGCATCACCGCTTGCTTGAGGCGGGACTGTCGCACCGGTGGGCCGTGCTCACCGTCTACGGGGTTAACCTTGTCCTTGGCGCCAGCGCCGTCCTGCTGACCCTGCTCAGTACCGATCAGGGCATGCTGTTGCTTCTGGTGGTGGCCACCCTGCTGATCGGCCTCGCCAACAAGGCCGGCATCCTGGGCGAGGGTTGGGCCCGCAGGACAAAACCCGTACAAAAGCAAACCGAACTGTAGGCGGAGAACAAAAGCAAACCTCGTGTGACGCTCGCCAGAGCGTTTTTTATATGTCAGCCCGGCATTGTGTACGGGAGGTGCCTTAAATGAAGGTCAGGAAAGCCGTGATTCCGGCTGCGGGCCTGGGGGTCCGTTTCCTTCCGGCTACGAAGGCGCAGCCGAAAGAAATGATCCCGCTCATCGATAAACCTACCATCCAGTACATTATCGAGGAGGCTGTGGCCTCGGGGATTACGGATATCCTCATTATCACGGGCCGCGGCAAAAGGGCCATCGAGGACCATTTTGACCATGCCCCGGAACTGGAGCATTTTCTCGAAGAAAAGGGCAAGGTCGAAGCCCTGGAAACGGTCAGGGCGATCAGTTCGCTGGCCAACATCTATTACGTCAGGCAGAAGGAGCCCCGGGGGCTTGGGCACGCCGTGGCCTGTGCGGAAGCCTTTGTCGGCGGCGAACCCTTCGCCGTCCTGTTGGGGGACGACGTGGTTGTCAGCGAGGTGCCTTGCCTCAAGCAGATGCTCGACCTTTATGAAGATGTTCGGGGAAGCGTTATCGCCGTCGAAGAGGTCCCCGAAGCCGACGTCAGCAAGTACGGGGTTATTAAGGGCAGGACCCTGCGGCCCGGGGTGTATGCAATCGAGGACCTGGTGGAAAAGCCGCCGGTCGAAGAAGCTCCTTCCCGGCTGGCCGTGATAGGCAGGTATATCCTGCCGCCCCGCATTTTCAGCCTCCTGGCCCTTACCGAGCCGGGGGCGGGCGGAGAGATCCAACTTACCGACGCCCTGCGCAAGCTTGTCCGGGAACAGGCGCTGTACGGTTACGCTTTCTCCGGCCGGCGCTACGACGTGGGGTCAAACCTCGGCTATCTTAAGGCCACCGTGGAGATGGCCCTCAGCCGTCCGGACCTGCAAGAGCCGTTCCTTGAATATTTACAGTCAATTGTTTGCGGGGGCGGGCGCTAGTGCGGGCGCTTGTGACCGGCGGGGCCGGTTTCATCGGCTCGCACATCGTTGACGCCCTGGTGGCTGCGGGGGCCGACGTCATGGTCATTGACGACCTTTCGCGCGGCCGGCCCGATGTGGTTAACCCTAAGGCCCGGCTGGTGCCCCTCGACATAGCCGCCGGTGACGTCCGGCGGGAACTCAAAGCTTTCCGCCCGGAAGTCGTGTTTCACCAGGCCGCCCAGGCCAGCGTGCCTGTTTCCCTGCAGCGCCCGGTGCACGATGCCCGGGTGAACATTATCGGGACGATCCGCCTGTTGGAAATGTGCCTGGCGGCCGGCGTCCGCAAAGTGATTTACGCTTCGTCGGCCGCCGTTTACGGTACACCCTGCTACCTGCCTATCGACGAGAACCATCCCGTTTACCCCCTGTCGCCTTACGGCATTTCTAAGTTCGCCGCCGAGATGTATCTGTCCGTTTTCCGGCGCCAATGGGGCCTGGACTTCACCGTTTTGCGCTATGCCAACGTTTACGGACCCCGCCAGGATGCCCTGGGAGAGGGGGGCGTGGTGGCCGTCTTCGCCGACCGGATCCGCCGCTGTGAGCAACTGACCGTTTTCGGCGACGGGGAGCAAACGCGCGACTTCATCCACGTGCACGACGTCGCCAGGGCCAACCTGGCCGCTGTCTCTTCCGCCGGGGGCCGGGTACTCAACATCAGCACGGGTCAGGCCACCAGCGTCAACAAGCTGGTGGCCTTGTTCAAACGTCTGACGCGCCGCGCTCTAAGCGTAACATTTGCGGCCGAGCGCCCGGGCGATATCCGCCACAGTTACCTGGACAACAGCAAAGCCCGCTCCGAGCTGGACTGGACCCCCCAGTATGATCTCGAAACGGGCCTAAAACAGACATTGCGCGCTATCGGCCTCTGAACCGGCGATAAGCATCGGGATTAATTTCCTAACATTTAATGCCTAATACCTAATGCGACTTGATCGTCTCAGGATGCTTTTGGGCGCGTTCGGCGCCGGTCTGAACACGTGCTTGCCTTTCCTGCTTAAGCGTTTTGAGATATTCTTCAAGCATCTTCTTGCGTTTGTTCAGCCGATGCAGGGCTTCGGATTTCATGTTTTAACTCCTTTCGAAGACGTTGCCTGAAGCGTTTTAAACCATTTATTGCCAAATAGCGCGCCGCCCAAACGCATAAGCCTTCCCATTCGGGGTAAAAATTAGAAAAGTCTCTGTGAGGAGGGTTTTTGATTGGCCAAAATATCGTTTGGCACTGACGGCTGGCGGAGCATAATCGCCGAGGACTTTACCTTTGCGAACGTGCGTATCGTGGCGGCAGCCATCGCCGACTATCTACAGGATCAGGGGCTAAGCCCGCGGGGCATCGTTATCGGGTACGACAACCGGTTTCTTTCCGAGCACTTTGCGGCGGCTGCGGCCGGAGTTTTCCTGGCCCGGGGGATCCCGGCGCTGCTGGGAATCAGGTCGATGCCCACCCCCGTTACGGCTTTTGCTGTTATCCATTACCGCGCGGCAGGCGCCGTCATGCTGACGGCGAGCCATAACCCGCCGGAGTACAACGGCATCAAGTTTATTCCGGAGTACGGAGGCCCGGCCCTGCCCGAAGTCACCCGGCAAATTGAAGCCAATATTCGCCGTTACGAGCAAGGGGATGCCGTGCCGCCGAACGAGCCCTGGCGCCTGGATGAGTTGAGGCAGACAGAGGGTTACCAGCGCCTCTTGCGGTTTATCGACCCCCGGGACGATTACATCAGTCACGTTATGACCCTGATCGACGGGGAAGCGATACGCGAGGCCCGGCTTAGGGTCGCGGTGGATCCGCTGTACGGTGCGGGCTGCGGTTACATGGACACAATCCTCCGCCGGCTGGACGTGGCTGTGGAGACCTTGCACGACTGCCGTGACACCTTGTTCGGTGGCAGGCTGCCCGACCCCAGCGAGGAGAAGCTGGGATTTTTGCGTGAACGCGTGCTTGCCGGCCGATTCGATATCGGCCTCGGCCTTGACGGGGATGCCGACCGCCTTGGAGTTATCGACGCCGACGGGAGCTATGTTTCACCCAATGAGCTACTGACGCTGGTCTACTACCACCTGTTGACGGTACGCAACATGGCCGGTCCCGCGGCGCGGACGGTGGCCACCACCCATATGCTGGACCGGATCGCGCGGGCGTACGGTTACCAGATAAGGGAGACGCCGGTCGGTTTCAAGTATATCGGTCAGTGCTTGATGGACGGGTGCGTTATGGGCGGCGAGGAGAGCGGGGGTATGTCCATAAGAGGTCACGTTCCGGAAAAAGACGGGATCATGGCCGGCCTCCTGGCCGCGGAGATCGTCGCGGTGCACGGGAAAAGCCTCCGCCGGCTGCTGGCGGAAGTGGCCGGGCGTTTCGGCCCGGCGTACAGCGGGCGCATCGACATCCACACCACGCCGTCAAAAAAGGCCGAGGTTCTGGAGAGACTCAGGGGTGAGCCTCCCCGGCGGCTAGGGGGCAAGGCTGTCATTGATTGCCGGACGGTAGACGGCGTCAAGCTGTTGTTTGACGACGGAGCCTGGGTTCTGATCCGGCCCTCGGGAACCGAACCGGTTTTCCGCATTTACGCCGAAGCCGGCTCTCCGGAGGAGCTTGCGCGTATCCAGCAGGCGATGAGGGAATTTGCGGGGCTTTAACGGGCGCCGGGCACACAGGACACGGTTCACCGCCAAGACGGAGATTAAAAATAACCGCCAAGTACGCTAAGAACGCTAAGGGACGGAGAATTGGCGGTTATATTGGTAATACTGCAACTAACGGGAAAGAAACGACGGGATGTGAAACCGGTTGTCCGGTCGGTTAATTGTTCAGGCAACTTTGGTTATCGCCGCCTTCAACCTGCTCTCGCGTCTTCTGGGTTTTGTACGGGAGATGGTTATTGCCAGGCAGTTTGGGGCGACTTCGGCTACCGACGCCTACCTGGTGGCCCTGACTATTCCCACAATCGTTTTCGCCATTCTTTCTCAGGCCCTGGCGGCCGTGGTCATCCCCGTATTCACCGAATACCGGGCCAAAGGTGAGACCAGAGAAGCCTGGAGGTTGACAGCCACCGTCGTCAACCTGCTCTTTCTGCTCCTGGCCGTCGTTACCCTGGCCGGCGTAGTTGTGGCTCCTTTTGTCGTCAAGGTGATCGCGCCGGGCCTGGCGCCCGAAACCAGCCGGCTGGCGTCCCAGCTGACGCGGATCGTCTTCCCGATGCTGGTCTTTTCCGGACTGGCCACGCTGTTTTCGGCCTTCCTCAACGCCAACAAAATCTTCGGCATCCCGGCTTTCAGCGGGGCGCTCAATAACATCGTCATCATTGCATCGGCGGCGTTGCTGGGCGGGATCTTCGGCATCCAGGGCCTGGCCTGGGGCACGGTGGCCGGCATGGCCCTGTCGGCGCTAATTCAGTTGCCGCCGCTTCTGCGCTCCGGGTTTCGCTTCAGCTTGAGCCTCGACTGGTCGCATCCGGGCGTGCGCAAGATCGTGCGGCTGGTTGTTCCGGTAACGCTGGGCATCTCCGTCACCCAGGCATACTTCATTATTGACAGAGTCCTGGCTTCATTGCTCCCTGAAGGGAGCATTTCCGCTCTTAATTTTGCCTACAAACTGATCCAGCTTCCGGTGAGTCTGTTTGTCCTTGCCGTCAGCACGGCCGTCTTCCCGATGCTTACGCAATGGGTCGCCGAGGGCAGAATCAGCGAGGTTTTCGACGGTGTGCGCCGTTCCCTGCGCGTCATTGTCCTGATGATCGTTCCGGCGAGCGCCGGCTTGATGGTGTTGCGCACGCCCATCGTCCAGCTCCTTTTTGAAAGAGGGGCTTTCGACGAAAGGGCCACCCTTATGACGGCCGCAGCTGTGCTTTTCTACGCCGTGGGGCTCGTCGGGTTCGCCACCAACATCCTTTTGACGCGGGCCTTTTACGCCTTCCAGGATACAAAGACCCCTGTCAAGCTGCTGGCTGTGAACATCGTCGCCAATATCGTCCTCAGCCTGCTTTTGATGAGACCGCTCCTGCACGGCGGGCTGGCCCTTGCGGCTTCGCTGTCGGCCTTTTTGCAAACCGTCCTCCTCGTCTACTGCCTGGATCGCCGGCTGCCGGGCCTGTGGCACTATTCATGGCTGCTGTTCGGGGCCAAGGTTGCGGTGGCTTCTGCGGTGCTTGCTTTTGCGAGTTACGCCGTCGACCAGACCCTGGCTGCTTCAGGCCTCCCTGCGGGGACGGCGGGAGTGGCTCTGCGGGTCGGCGCCGGAATAGCTACGGGGGTTGTTGCTTACCTCATGGCCTGCTGCGCCCTGGGCTTTGAGGAAATCCAGATGTTGCGGAGCTCGTCGCGACAGCTGGTGGGTCATCTGCGCAGGCGTAGCCTTTAGGAAACCACTGGAAAAAAATGCTAAGTTGTAGCGAAACGCACCATTTTAAAGGGTTAAAGAAATACAGGTAGCTATTATCTTTCGCTGGTTTGAGTCACCCCCGTTAAAGAAAATTCTGCCTGGCGAAATCCAAAAGCTCCCCTTAACTGACATGTAGTTAAGGGGGGTTTTTATGCGTATTACCGAACGTGAAAGGCAAATTCTTAAGCTTCTCATACAGGGGAAAAGTAACCGGGAGATTGCCGACACCCTTAACCTATCCGTCTCAACTGTTAAAGAATATTGCGGACGCCTTTATTCAAAGTTTTCCGTGCGGAATCGGACCGGGCTGATTATCCGGGTGATTAGCGACTCAGTGGGTCATGATTGGGAAGTCACCGGGTCCGGACGTCTGATCGTGAATAAGAAGGCTCCAGAAGCCCGGCACAAAGGCAAGGATGCCTCTAGGTAACCGTTTCGGCCGGCCCGGCATATGATGGTTGGCGTACGGGGGGTGGGCTCCTATGTTCAAGGCCACGGACCTGAGCTCGCGGCTGATCATCAACCTTGCCGACGGCAGGCGGATCGGCCCGGTCAAGGACATGATCATGAACGACGCGGGCGGGGTTGAAGCCATCGTGCTCCGCGGCCGGAAAAGGCTTATGGGCATGCTGCGCGACAAAGATATCGTCGTGCCCTGGCCGCAGGTCAAGAAAATCGGCGTCGACGCCGTGCTGGTCGAGATAGAAGACCTGTAAGTTAGGACGTCAGTCGTCGGACGTCAGAGGTCGGACTTGAAGGAATCCGCTAAAGCGAATTCCACCGGTCCGCGGAATCGATTTTCGACAGCCCCTCTGTGGCCGGAGGCTTCGCATTTGTGCGGGGCGGTTTAAAAAGACGGATCAATTTTTGGTCTCCCTCGTCGATAATTATGCTAGATGATTGCACTAAGAGACGGGTTATGTGCCCGATGGAGGGAGACCGATGGCCAAACTAAACTGCTGGGAGATACTGAACTGCCCCGAAGACCACAAGAAGCAATGCTCGGCTTACGTGAAGGGGCTCGGCCGGCGTTGCTGGCGCCTCGGAGGGACCTACTGCAAAGGCAAACTCAATACCTCGGTTGACGAAAAGCTGGCGGAATGCCTGCAGTGCAGCGCCTACCGGACGATTAACAGCATCGCCTGGTACCAGACGACTTATTTTCGCTTCGCTGCGCTCGTTGCGGCTCCCGTATTGACGGTATTCCTGGCTTTTGCCGTTCTGAGCAGGTCATTTCTGTCCGGAGCCGGCCAGCAGCTCTACGTCCTGACCGTGCTCGGCACGATGGCGATTATCGGCGCGCTGACCATCGCGCCCGCCTACCAGATGTGCAAACCCATCAACATCCTCAGGGAAAAGTTGAGGGAGATCGGCACGGGCAACCTGGCCGCCGACGAAGCGGTCATGCCCCGGCGGGACGAGTTTATGCTCCTGGCCGTGGCCGTCAACGACCTGAAGGAAGTTCTGCGGGCCACGATTCAGGGTATGGCCGGTAACGCCGAGGTTTTGGAAAACTCGGCGAGCCAGCTCGTGGCCGGGGCGGAGGAAACAGCGGCCGGCGCCGGCCACGTGGCCGAGACGATGGGCCAGATGGCGACCAATGTGGAGCACGTCAGCGAAGCTGTCAAGGATGTCACCACCGCCGCCGTTACGGCCGAGCAGCACGCCGCCGAGGGCAGCCGCAGCGTGGACGAACTGAAGGACCGCATGCAGTCCATCCAGTCGGTAACCCAAAGCGCTACTTCGGCGGTGGACGACCTCAGGCAGAAGTCGGTCGAGATCGGTCAGATCACCGATCTCATTACCCAGATAGCCGACCAGACCAACCTCCTGGCCCTTAACGCCGCTATTGAAGCGGCGCGCGCGGGCGATCAGGGCCGGGGTTTTGCCGTTGTGGCCGAAGAGGTCCGTAAGCTGGCGGAGCAGTCCGGGAGCGCTGCCGACCGCATCCGTCAGTTAATCGCCTCTATTCAGGCGACGACGGCCAAGGCCACTGAAGCGATGTCGAGCAGCAGGGATGAGGTCAAATCCGGCGTGTCCGTCGTCGGAGCGGTCAACGAAGCTTTCGGCGAGATTATTTCCCGGGTCAAGGAGCTGACCGTGCGCCTGCAGTCCGCCTCGAAGGCTTCGCAGGAGATAGCAAACGGGATGGCGCGTATTGCGGCGACAGCTCAGGAGCAAAGCGCGTCCACCGAAGAGGTTTCGGCGGCGGCCAACACGCTGGCCAAACTGGCGGACGACATCAAGCTCAAGGTGCGGATGTACCGTATTGAGTGACGTTGTGACTCGCGCCCTGGTCCTTTATAGCGGCCCGCCGTGCGTCCGGCGGGCGTTTTTTGTTTGCCGGGCATGTCTGCCGGGCCGATGGGTTGAGAGAAACCCTGTCACC
>DAIRSE010000024.1:0-33283 GCA_036804525.1 Bacillota bacterium
TTCTGTGAGAGGGCTAACGCCGCAGTTGATCACCGCGGCGTTACTCTACTCGATTAGCGACCGAGGACCGCTTACTAACGACCGAATTCAGCGTACTCGCCGGGCTGAAAGGGATACCTCTCCTTCGTCAAGCGTTGTTGCCAAGGCCATGCAAATCGCTGATCGGAGACCGCCTACCCTCTAACAATTTTCACTCAAACTTCTGAAAGTATTAGTGAACACTGTTTTTGGAGGAAATATAGGGTAAAGAAACGAATACTAGCAAATAGCTCAAAACACCCTAACGTTAACGTGTAGAAGGAGGACGCCAAGGTGCCGGTACATATCGCTGTGATTGGGGGAACCGGGGTTTACAGCCCCGATATTCTAAGCGACGTCCGCGACCAGACGGTTGAGACGAAATACGGTCACGTAACCTTGAAGGTCGGTAGGTTTAAGGACCGCGAAGTGGCTTTCCTGGCCCGGCACGGCAGCGGGCACACTGTGCCGCCCCACCTGGTCAACTACCGTGCCAATATCTTGGCCCTGAAAAAGCTGGGCGTGCAGTGTATCCTCGCCACTGCCGCGGTTGGTTCGCTGAACCCGGCGATGAAGCCGGGCGATATGGTTTTTGTGGACCAGTTTTTGGACTTCACAAAATCCCGACCCCAGACCTTTTTCGAGGGCGGGGAGGACGGTGTGGTCCACGTCGACCTGACCGAGCCTTACTGCCCTGAGCTAAGGGACGTGCTGGCCCGTTCGGCATGGACGCTGAGACTTTTGGCCCACTCGGGGGGCACGTACGCCTGTACCGAAGGGCCGCGCTTCGAGACGCCCGCCGAGATCAACATGATTCGCCAGCTCGGTGGCGACCTGGTTGGGATGACCGGGGTACCTGAGGTAGTCCTGGCGCGGGAAGCCGAGATCTGTTACGCAACAATAGCCATGGTTACTAATTTTGCTGCGGGGATTTCCCCGGCCCGCTTGACCCACCGGGAGGTGGTTGAAGTGATGGAGGTTAACGCCGAAAACTTGCGCAAGCTTATCATGTATGCCGTGATGGCCATCGACCCTGAGCGCAGTTGCGCCTGTCGTTGGGCGGTCAGCGGCGGGCCGGTTGGCAAACGCTGATGCATTGAGGAGTGTGTCTTTGTGGAGACAATGTACTTTAGGGACGGCAAGCTCTTCCTGCTTGACCAGACCAGGCTGCCGGGGGAAGTGACATACGAGGTTTGTGCAACCTACCAGGATGTTGCCAGGTGCATCCGGGACATGAAGGTCAGGGGTGCCCCGGCTATCGGGGCCGCTGCGGCTTACGGCATGGCGCTTGCCGTCCTGGTGAACAAAAGCGCTGACAAGGATGAGCATATGGCGGTTCTTGAACGGGCTGGCGAGGAACTGCTGGCCACGCGCCCAACAGCCGTCAACCTGCGGTGGGCGGTTGAACGGATGCTGGAGAAAGCCAAAGCTTCTGCCGGCTCTGCCGGCTCCCCGCAGGAACTGGCTGGAGCCCTCCTGTCGGAAGCCGAAACGATATTCAGGGAAGACGTAACCTGCAACGAACGTATCGGCATATACGGGCTGGAACTCGTTCCGGACGAGGCGCGGATTTTAACGCACTGCAATGCGGGCGCTCTGGCTACCGCTGGTTACGGGACGGCCCTTGGGGTGATCCGGGCAGCCAAGCAGGCCGGCAAGAAGATCACCGTCTTTGCCGATGAAACGCGGCCTTTCCTGCAAGGAGCCCGCCTTACCACCTTTGAATTGATGAGGGACGGCATCGACGTCGTCCTGATTACAGACAGCATGGCCGGTTATCTGATGAGCAGGGAAGGCGTCGATCTGGTTATCGTGGGTGCCGACCGCATTGCGGCCAACGGAGACACGGCCAACAAGATCGGGACGTATGGCCTGGCCGTTCTTGCCCATGCGCACGGTATTCCTTTCTATGTGGCTGCTCCTCTCTCAACGGTGGACTTCCGCCTTGAGAGCGGGGAGGACATTCCTATAGAAGAGAGGGCAGAGGAAGAGATCACCCACTTCAGGGGGCAGCGCGTGGCGCCGGAGGGCGTCAGGGTGTGGAACCCGGCATTTGACGTTACCCCTCACCGGCTGATTACGGCGATCATCACCGATACGGGGGTCGTCCGCCCACCCTTCAAGGAAGGGCTGGCCCAACTCGGTTAGCAGCAGGCAGTCGTCGGATGTCGGCCCAGCACTTAACTTAGGAAAAGTGACGTGTTTTCCCCAGACCAAGCGCTAGACATTAAATTCCTATTGCGGGCTGGGGGCTGAGTACCGGGCGGACGACCTGCGACCGAATGGACAGGAGGTAAATCGTGCACTACGAGATTCGCGATTCGGAACTTGCTTCCGAAGGCCAGATGAAGATTGACTGGGTAAAAAACCACATGCCCGTCCTTAACGCCATCCGGGTAGAATTTGAACGGGACCGGCCGCTTGAAGGCGTCAAGATAGCCTTGAGCATCCATCTTGAGGCCAAAACGGCTTACCTGGCCGAAGTGTTGCAGGCGGGCGGTGCCGTGCTCGCCGTGACAGGTTCCAATCCGCTTTCCACCCAAGATGACGTCGCGGCAGCCCTGGTCAAAGCGGGGATCAGCGTATACGCTTGGTACGACGCTTCGCCCGAGGAGTACAACCGGCACATAGAGCGCACCCTTTCTTTCGGTCCCCAAATTGTTATCGACGACGGGGGAGACCTGGTGGCCATGCTCCACGGTGCCCGCCAGGATCTCGCTTCGGGGGTATGGGGGGGCTGCGAAGAGACGACGACCGGCGTGCTCCGTCTTCACGCCCTTGAGCGCGAGAAGCGTCTGGCTTTCCCGATGCTGGCCGTCAACGACGCCCACTGTAAATATCTTTTTGATAACCGCTATGGTACCGGGGAATCTGTGTGGTCAGGCATTCTGAGAACCACCAACCTGCTGGTCGCCGGCAAGACCGTCGTGGTGTTGGGCTACGGCTGGTGCGGTCGGGGGGTAGCTATGCGCGCCAAAGGCCTGGGGGCCAATGTCATTGTTTGCGAAGTGAATCCCGTCCGGGCTATCGAAGCGGTAATGGACGGTTACCGGGTAATGCACAGCCTGGAGGCGGCCAAGGAAGGCGACATCTTTATTACCGTCACCGGCTGTAAGGATGTTTTGCGCCACGACCACTTCATGGTCATGAAAGACAAGGCCATTCTTGCCAACGCCGGGCATTTCAACGTCGAGATTTCACAACCGGATCTTGCGGAGTTAAGCGTGACCAGGAGGACGGTACGGCGGAACATCGAGGAATTCCTCCTGGCTGACGGGCGCCGGCTTTATCTCCTGGCTGAAGGCCGGCTGGTAAACCTGGCAGCCGGCGACGGGCATCCGGCGGAAATCATGGATATGTCCTTCGCCCTCCAGGCCTTGTCTGCAAGATACATGCGGGAGCACGCGCGTGAACTTGAACCGCGGGTTTATACCGTTCCCGCCGAACTGGACCGCCGGGTCGCCGAGCTGAAACTGGCCTCCATGGGCATCACCATTGACCGGCTGACCGAGGAACAGGTTGCATACCTTAGCGGTACAGCCGGGGAGGAGTAGGCGTTGGGGCTGTCGATAGAGAAAGCCAGGGAGAGCCTGGTCCGGGTGGGGCGCCGGATCGCCGAGGCCGGTCTGGTGACCGGGACGTGGGGTAACCTTTCCGTACGCGTCCTTGAAGAGGATGCGGTAGTCGTCACCCCCAGCGGGCTGGGCTACGACCGCCTCAGCCCGGCGGACATGGTGGTGGTCGATCCGGACGGGCGGGTTCTGGACGGCGCGCTGAAGCCTTCAACGGAGTTAGCCCTGCACCTGGAAATATACCGTGCCCGCGATGACGTCCGGGCAGTGGTGCACACTCATTCGACGTACGCAACCGCCCTTGCCGTGGCGGGGGTGAAACTTCCCGTCATCCTTGAGGAGCTGGCGCAGGTAATCGGGGGGACGGTGCGGGTGGCGAGCTATGCCATGGCAGGGACGCGCGAACTGGCCTTCTCGGCGGTGCGGGCCTTGGGAAAGGTCAATGCCGTTCTCCTGGCCAATCATGGGGTTGTCGGCGTCGGCCGGAGCCTTGAGGAAGCCCTGCAGGCCTGCCTGACGGTGGAAAAGGGCGCCCAGATCTACCTGTTGGCCTGTCAGGCCGGGAAGCCGGGTATCTTGGGCGACACGGACGTGCAGGCCCTGCGTTCCTTTTTTGTAACGGCCTACGGGCAGAAATCGGGGGAGGAAAGCTGATGAGACTGCTGCTGCAAGGAATGACCATCCTGCCCATGACCGGGGCGGAGGTCGTTGAAAACGGTGCAATCGGGATCGAAGACGGCAAGATCGTATTTGTGGACCGGCAGGGTCCTGTATCCGAAAACTTCTTCGCCGACGAGGTTATCGACGCCCGGGGGATGGTCGCCACCCCCGGCTTGGTTAACTGCCACACCCATGCGGCGATGGTCCTCTTTCGCGGTTACGCCGACGACATGCCGTTGATGCCCTGGCTTAATGAAAAGATTTGGCCCATCGAGGCCAAGCTTGTGGCCGAGGATATCTACTGGGGAACCCAGTTGGCCTGCGTGGAGATGATCCGTTCCGGCACCACGACGTTTGCGGACATGTATTTCTATATGGACCAGGTGGCCAAGGCTGTCGAGGAGACCGGCATGCGTGCCTCCCTGGCCAGGGGGCTGATCGGCATCGCGCCCAATGGGGCAGAGGCTCTGGAAGAAAACATTTCCTTCGTCCGTGAATGGCACAATGCTGCAGGCGGCAGGATTACGGCCATGCTGGGTCCGCACGCGCCGTACACCTGCCCCCCCGACTATTTGCGGAAGGTCGTGGCTAAGGCGGAGGAACTCGGCGTGGGCGTCCACATTCACCTGGCCGAAACCAAGGCTGAAGCCGGGGAGATCGCTAAGCAGTACGGTAAATCGCCCACCGCCTACCTGGCGGAAACAGGATTGTTCGCAGTTCCGGTGCTGGCCGCGCACTGTGTGCACCTGGACGAGCAGGACATCGAGGTCCTGGTTTCCTGCCGGGTCGGTATCGCCCACAACCCCCAGAGCAACATGAAACTGGCCAGCGGTATCGCCCCCGTCGCCCGCCTGCTCGCTGCCGGTGCACGCGTGGGGATCGGCACCGACGGGGCTTCGAGCAACAACGACCTGGATATGGTTGAAGAGATGCGCACGGCGTCATTCCTGCAAAAGGTCGCTCTTGAAGACCCCACCGTTCTTCCCGCGCCCCAGGTGGCGGCGATGGCCACCCTGGGAGGGGCGCGGGCGCTGCACCTGGAAAAGGAGATCGGCACCCTGGAGCCAGGCAAGAAGGCCGATGTCGTCCTGTGGGATTGGAGCGCGGTGCACCTTGCGCCGCAGCATGACGTCTTCGCCCACTTCGTTTACGCCGCCCACGCCGGCGACGCCCATACCGTCATCATCGACGGGCGGGTGGTGATGCGCGACCGCCGGATCCTGACCGTGGACGAGGGTGCCATCATCGAGCGGGCGGGGCAGTGCGCCCGCCGGCTTGTCAGGGCCGTTGCGGAAGCCGCGTCTTAGTTGATTGCGCGGCGCGCGGGCTTGAGGTAAGCTTAGCAGAGGGGGCGATAGGATGGGCGAAAACGATCTCTTGTACATCGTCGGCATAGGTATCGCCGTCGTCATACTCTTGCGCGTGTTCAGGGGCGGCGGGTGATGCAGGTAGTAGCGGCACCTGGATGGTGTTGCGGCAAGCCGGCCTCCACGTTCTGCCGAAGACTCGTGGGGGCCTGTTTTGTCAAAGGGTATAATCCGATCAGAGAATAACAAGTTCATTTTTGTCAAAACGTGACAGGGTGGCTGTCATAGAACGGTTTGGGCTGCCACCAGGCAAGGATGAGTCGTATGCAAGAAGTCAGACTGACCGCCGGCCGGCCCCACCGGGTCTTGGCTGGTCACCCCTGGGTCTACCGGACCGAGGTGACCGAGATCCCCAGGGATCTGAAATCCGGCGCCATCGTCGACGTACTCGACGACCGGGGCCGTTTCGTCGGGCGCGGTTACGCCAATCCCGCATCGCAGATTTTTGTCCGCATCCTTACCCGGGTTAAGGACGAGAAGGTGGACAGGACCTTTTTTCGCAGGCGGCTTGAAACGGCCATCGCCTACCGGGAGATGTTCGTCCGTGACACCACGGCCTACCGTCTGGTGAACGCCGAGGCCGACTTTTTGCCCGGGCTGATCGTTGACCGTTACGGGGACTACCTGGTCGTGCAAACGCTGGCGCTGGGCATCGCCCGCTGCCAGGACCTCCTGGTGGACCTGCTGGAAGAACTCCTACGGCCGAAAGGGATCTACGAGCGCAACGACGTCAGCGTCCGGAGCCTCGAAGGGCTGGAACAGGTCAAGGGCCTGCTGCGGGGCACGCTGGAAAAGCCTGTCGTCGTAGAAGAGAACGGCATCAAGCTGGTCATTGACATCGAGGACGGGCAGAAGACGGGCTTTTTCCTGGACCATCGCGAGAACCGCATGGCCATCCGCAGCCTGGTAAAGGGCGCCCGTGTGCTGGACTGCTTCTGCTATGCCGGGGGGTTCGCCGTCAATGCCGCCGTGGCCGGGGCCCGGGAAGTGGTCTGCGTGGACATTTCCGCCCAGGCGCTGGCCCTGGCCAGGGAACACGGGCGGATCAACAACGTCGAGGAACGGATGGCTTTCCGGGAAGGGAACGGTTTCGATATCCTGCGCGACCTCGCCGCCGAAGGGGAGCGGTTCGACGTGGTGATCCTCGATCCCCCGTCTTTCACCAAGTCGAAAAGCGCCGTCGAGGGCGCTCTACGCGGTTATAAGGAAATCAACCTGCGGGCCCTGAAACTTATCCCGCCGGGAGGGTTTCTCGTAACTTGTTCCTGCTCCTACCACGTGACCGAGGACCTGTTCACCGCCGTTGTCGCCGAGGCCGCCATGGATGCGGGGCGACAGCTGCGCCTGGTTGAGTTCCGCAGGCAGGCCAAGGATCACCCGATGCTGCTGTCAACCCCCGAAACCTATTACCTCAAGTGCGGGATCTTTCAAGTCTTCTAGTGTTGCCGACGGCTGAAGACGGCTCCGAGGCCCTTGGCGGCCAGGCTGAGAAAACCCTTGCTCCGGGACAGGACGTCGTCGATCGCGTCCACTGCGCGGTCGATTTGCTCTTTGGAGACCGTAAGCGGCGGCTCGAGGCGGATCACGTTGGGGTTGTTCAGGGTATATACCGTAGCGATGCGGTGCCTGTTGATGAGTTCCACGGCCATCAGGGTACCCATGTATTCCTCGGCAAGCTTGTCGAGCACTCCGAAGGAGAGCTTGCTCACCAGGCCGGTGCCCTTATCGCTCAACTCGAGCCCGATCAACAGCCCGCGGCCGCGCACGTCCTTGATTACCGGGTACTTTTCCTTAAGAGCGCGTAGCCGTGAAAGCAGGTACTCGCCCTTTTCGCGGGCCTGTTCAACCAGTTTTTCGTCCTGGATGATCTCAAGGGTGGTTATGCCTACCGCGCAGGCAATGGCGTTGCCCCAGTAGCCGCCGAAGGTGGAGCTGTGCAGAACGGCCTTGTCGAGAGAACCGTAGGCCTTGCGCCAATGTTGATCGAGAGTGACGTAAGCGCCGGCGGCCACCATGCCGCCGCCCAGGGCCTTGGCCAGGCAAAGGACGTCGGGCACAACTTCTTCCCACTCGCAGGCAAACATCTTGCCGGTCCGTCCCAGACCGGTCTGCACTTCGTCGGCGATCAACAGCGTACCGTATTTGGTGCAGAGCTCCCGGGCGCCGGCCAGGAACCCGGGCGGGGGAACAATAACGCCGGCCTCGCCCTGAACGGGTTCAACGATGAAGGCGGCAACGTCGCCGCCGGCGAGTTCTTTTTCCAGGGCGGCAAGGTCTCCGTAGGGTATAGCGGCGGTCGGCTGAAGAAGGGGCTCGAAGGGCTCGCGGTACTTTGCCCGCCCCATCACGGAAAGGGCCCCGAAAGTCTTGCCGTGAAACGCCCCGTGGCAGTAGACGAACTTGGGACGGCCTGTTACGGCCCGGGCCAGCTTGAGGGCGCCCTCGATGGCCTCCGCTCCGCTGTTGCAGAAGAAAGTACGGCAGAGGTTGCCGGGGGTGACCCTGGCCAGGTTGTCAGCTAGAGCGGCCGGGAGGTGCTGCATGGCCGTCTGCATTATCTTGGGATAGTGCTCGATACGCCGTATGGCTTCCAGGAGCCGGGGGTGATTGTGTCCTACGCTCACCGACCCGTAGCCGCCCACGAAGTCAAGGTATTCATTGTCATCGGCGTCGTAAAGAACGCAGCCCTCGGCGCGGACGTACTGGCGATCGAACCGCAAGGCCGCCTCGGTGGCGGCCATCGAACCGCTGAGGTAGGCCTTCGACTTTTCGATGACCTCGTTCCTGCTCAGCTGCAGGGCCTGTTCCAATCTGATCAGCTGCATGGACGATACCTCCATAATTCTCAATATGCCTGTATTGACAGATCAATTAATTTGCTTTGCGGCTCCCGGAATTATAAGCATATTCTAACTCTTCAGCCGCCGTACGGCAAACAGTTTCACCATGCTTCGCGGCCTGCGGGTTCTATGCGTCTCTTTGGCAGCGGACCAAAAGCTTGACAGACTGGATCAGATTACATAAAATCAGCCTGTAAAGTAGAATTACTTGATGGCTTATGTTGGACGAGAGAATTCGTATCAACCTTTTGTACGATTATTACGGACCCCTGCTGACCGATCGGCAGCGAGCGGTGTTTGAGCTGTATTATGAGCACGACTTTTCGTTGGGGGAGATCGCCGAGCAATTCGGGGTTACCCGTCAGGCCGTGCACGATATCCTGCGGCGGTCGGGCGAGGTTTTAGAGGAGTATGAGCAAAAGCTCGGTCTCGTGGCCCGGCACCTCGAACGGCGGGCCGCTCTCAGAAAGGCGCTGGATCTGCTGGCAGGAAGCAATCAAGAACAGTCCGTCCGGGTGCGCGAGATTTTGGAAGAAGTGCTCAGAGAAGATTAAGCGAGGTGAGGTGCCTTTGGTATTTGCCAGCCTGGCGGATCGACTGCAGGGTGCCTTTAAGAAGTTAAAGGATAAAGGCAAGCTGACCGAGGCCGACGTCAACGATGCCCTACGCGAAGTTCGCGTGGCCTTGCTCGAGGCCGACGTAAACTTTAAGGTCGTTAAGGATTTTGTCAACACTGTCCGGCAGCAGGCTATCGGCCAGAACGTCATGTCCAGCCTGACGCCGGCGCAGCACGTGATCAAGATTGTTCACGACGAGCTGGCTCGCCTTATGGGAGGCCAGAACGCGCGCCTCAGCCTGGCGCCCAAGCCTCCTACCGTGGTCATGCTCGTAGGGCTCCAGGGTTCCGGCAAGACGACCACCTGCGCTAAACTTGCCAACCTGCTTAAGAAACAGGGGCGGCGGAGCCTGCTGGTGGCCTGTGACATCTACAGGCCTGCCGCCATCAAGCAGCTGCAGGTGCTTGGGAGCCAGCTTGACATTCCGGTATTCACGCTGGGCAGCGACAGCGCGCCGGTCATCGCCGAGGCGGCCGTCGAGAGCGCGAGGAAAGGCGGTTTCGACTTTGTGATTGTCGATACCGCCGGACGGTTGCATATCAACGAAGAGCTGATGCAGGAGCTGGAGCAGATCAAGCAGCGCATCAAGCCGCACGAGATTCTGCTCGTGGTCGATGCCATGACCGGCCAGGATGCTGTCACGGTAGCCGAAAGTTTCCACCAGCGTCTCGGATTGGACGGTGTGGTTTTGACCAAGCTGGACGGCGACACCCGCGGCGGCGCGGCGCTTTCGGTCCGTGCCGTCACCGGCTGCCCCATCAAGTTTGCCGGCATCGGGGAGAAACTCGACGCCCTTGAGCCGTTCCATCCTGACCGGATGGCTGACCGCATCCTGGGCATGGGTGACGTGATGACCCTTATCGAGAAGGCGCAGGCCGCCTTCGATGCCGAGGAAGCGGCCCGGCTCCAGCAGAAGATGCGGAGCGCCGATTTTAACCTGGAGGACTTCCTGGATCATCTGCACCAGTTCAAAAAGCTGGGTCCGCTCGACCAGGTACTGGGAATGATCCCGGGCTTCTCTTCCGTAACCAGGAAGCTCAAGGACCTGCAGTTTGACGAAAAAGAGCTGGTGATGGCCGAGGCGATTATCAACTCCATGACCCCCTACGAGCGACGGAACCCGGACCGCATTGACGGCAGCCGGCGACGGCGCGTGGCCCGCGGCAGCGGGACTTCGGTGCAGGACGTAAACAGGCTTTTGAAGCAGTTTGAACAGACTAAAAAGATGCTTAAGCAGTTCAGTGACTGGGAAAAGTCCGCTAAGAGGGGCGGCAGGAGGAAGTTTCCGAAACTGCCGTTTATGTAATATAGATTTGGGTTTTCCCCCATACTCTGAATGGTAATAAAAAGCATGAGACAGGAAAGGAGGTGACTGATGGTTGGCAGTCAAGATTAGGCTGAAGCGCATGGGTGCCAAGCACGACCCTTACTACCGTATTGTTGTGGCCGACGCCCGGTCCCCTCGTGACGGTCGCTTTATCGAAGAGATCGGTTATTACGATCCTCTGAGCAAGAATGAGCAGCTCAAGATTAATGAGGAGAAAGCCAAGGCCTGGATGGCACAGGGCGCCCAGCTGACTGATACGGTGAAATCGCTCTTTAAGAAGGCCGGCCTCAAGTAAAGCAGCCCGGGAAAGGGGATAAGCCGTGGAAAGACTAGTCGAAATCCTAGCCAGGGCCCTTGTAGATAAGCCCGATGAAGTCAATGTGCGGGTTGTCGAAGACGAGGATGGGATGGTCATTGAACTTCGCGTAGCTCCCGAGGATATGGGCAAGGTAATCGGTAAACAGGGCCGGATTGCCAAAGCCATCAGAACCCTTGTCAAGGCATCAGCAACCAGGCAGCGCAAAAGGGTAACCGTGGAAATTGTTTAAGGGGGCCGGCGCCCCCTTAACCCGCGGTTAGGGAGGTTTAAATTTTGGACAGCATTGTTATTACACGCCCGGTTACGGTCAAAGTGATTTTGACCGAGGATTACCGCAACGACCTGCTGAAGCAGTGTGATATTACGATCAGGAAGAACGACATTGAGATCCAGCGGCTGGAATTTCAGCTGAAGAAAGCCCTTAGCGAAGCCGAACCCGCTCAGGTGGCCCATATCCGGCACCAGTTTGATCTTGAGAAGAAGAAACGTATCGAAAACAAGCAGAAGATTGCCGAGCAGGTGCAGGCACTTAAAGACCTGCCTCTGGGAACAGAGCTGATCCAGGGGCGCGTCGAGAGCATGGTCGAAGTACGGGTAGGCGACGATTGGCGCAAACTCGCCATGGTTGAGGTTATTGTAAAGGACGGCAAGGTTGTCGAAATCCGAGAGGGACAATGGGGGGAATCCCCTCCGCAATGAGCAAGGAGTTAATTGTCATCGGCGAAGTGGTAAACACTCAGGGCCATCGCGGCGCGGTGCGCGTTCTGCCCTTTACCGATTCCCCGGAACGTTTTTTGGAACTCGATTCCGTAATCCTCGTTCAGGGAGAACGGCAAACGGTAATGCATGTTGAGACGGTAAGCTTTCACAAGGCTTTTGTGATCCTCAAGTTTAAAGAAATCGAAGACATGAACGCGGCCGAGGCCATCAAGGGGGCGCTTCTAAAGCTTCCGCGCGAGAAACTGGTTCCCCTGCCCGATGGCCGGTATTACATCTTTGATATCGTGGGGCTTGAGGTATTTACCGTCGATGGCAAACCCGTGGGGAGAGTTAAGGATGTCCTCCAGACAGGAGCTAATGATGTTTATGTCGTCGATGGGGCCGATGGCAAAGAAGTTCTTATTCCGGCTTTGAAGCACGTAGTGCGGGAAATTGATATCAAGGGCAGGCGCATGCGGGTCGATCCTCCTGAGGGGCTGCTGGACTGATGATCTTTGACGTGCTGACCCTGTTTCCGGAGATGTTTGAAGGCCCGTTCCAGACCAGCATTCTGAAGAGGGCGCGGGAGCGGGGGCTCCTCCAGATAAACCTCTTCGACATCCGCGACTACTCCCACACCAAACACCGTACCGTTGACGATACACCTTTCGGCGGGGGCGGCGGGATGGTGATGAACCCCGAACCGATTTGCCGGGCGGTCGAACACGTCCGTTTCCTGCGCGGGGAAACGTGCGGGCCGGTCATCCTGATGTGCCCGCAGGGAAGGCGCTTTACCCAGGGCGTAGCGCGTGAACTTGCCGCTCACGGTCACCTGATCCTGGTCTGCGGGCACTACGAGGGGATTGACGAGCGGGTCAGGGAACTGGTTATTGACGACGAAATATCGCTAGGCGATTTCGTTTTGACCGGGGGTGAACTTCCGGCCATGGTCATCGTGGATGCTGTCGCCCGTCTGATCCCGGGGGTACTCGGCGAGCCCGGCGGGGCTGAGGATGATTCCTTCGCCAGCGGCCTTCTCGAGTATCCGCAATACACAAGACCGCGTTCTTATGCCGGACTGGACGTGCCCGATGTGCTCGTCAGCGGGAATCACAGGGCTATCGCCAGGTGGCGGCGGGAAGAGGCACTTCTGCGGACGCTGGCCCGGCGGCCGGACCTGTTGCAAGACGGAATGAGCACCGAGGACAGAGATTTTCTAAAAAAGCTGAAGAAAAAGATTGACGCCCTGTTGCTGGAGCAGTTGCCGGAGTAAGGTGGGAAAACCTTGCAATCTCTCGGAAACGTGTGGTAAAATACCTGATAGTTGTGATTGAGAAACAAGGAGGCAACACCGATGAGTCTTCTGCGATCCGTGGCTGAGGAACAGATGAAGAAAGACATTCCTCCGTTCCGTCCTGGCGATACGGTACGCGTTCACGTTAAAGTTGTTGAAGGTAGCCGCGAGAGGATCCAGGTTTTTGAAGGGGTAGTTATCCGGCGCCGCGGTGGGGGCCTGGACGAGACCTTTACGGTTCGCCGGGTTTCTTACGGTGTTGGCGTGGAGCGTACTTTCCTGCTTCACTCGCCGCGTATAGACCGCATCGAGGTGGTACGGAAAGGCCGCGTCCGTAGGGCTAGGCTTTACTACTTGCGGGGATTGCGCGGAAAAGCAGCACGCATCAAAGAGAAAGACAGATACTAGACACAGGGGGACTGCCGGGCAGTCCCTTTTTGACATTGCGACTGGGAGGAGTAATGTTGCTTAAAGTCGATCGCCAGCGCGGTTCGGTTCTTGGTGAACTGTTTGAGTCTTTAGCCATTGCCGTAGTCCTGGCCGTCATTATCCGCCTGTTTATCTTTCAGCCGTTTTTTATTCCTTCCGGGTCTATGGAGCCGACACTGATGACGGGCGACCGGATCATCGTTTCCAAGTTCAGCTACTACTTCAGCGAGCCTAAACGGGGCGACGTCATCGTCTTTAAGTACCCCAAGGATCCGAAAAGGGCCTTTGTTAAACGGGTGATAGGCCTTCCGGGCGAAACGGTGCAGCTTAAAGACAGCAAACTGATCGTCGACGGCCGGGTCATACCGGAAGACTATCTGCCGCCGGGCCTGGAGTTCAGCGATTTCGGCCCGCAGACCGTTCCCCGGGATATGCTCTTCGTCCTTGGCGATAACCGCAACAACAGCGACGACAGCAGGGTTTGGGGCTATCTGCCCCGCGACAACCTCATAGGTAAAGCCGTCTTTGTTTACTGGCCTTTAACCCAGATAGGCCTGATCAGGTAAGCTTTGAGGCATCCTCTAACGCTTAAGGGACGGTACCCGGTCGGATGGTGACCAAAGATGCCGGTGCAGTGGTTTCCTGGCCATATGGCAAAAGCCAGGCGGCAAATCAAGTCCCAGCTTAAAATTTGCGATTTGGCTATCGAGCTGCTTGACGCGCGGATCCCCCAGAGCAGTCGCAATCCGAGTATCGATGAACTGCTGGGGGCCAAGCCGCGCGTTGTCGTCTTGAATAAGGCTGATCTAGCCGACGCCGCGATGACGCGCCGATGGGAGAAGATCCTGGAGGCGGGGGGTAATGCCGTCATTCGGGCTGACTCGGTAAGGGGCGTGGGTATCCGGCGCGTTATCGAGGCTATTCAGTCTATCCCAAAGGAAAAGCTCAAGCGTCGCCCCGGCGGATCCCTCCGGGCGATGGTCATCGGTATTCCGAATGTGGGTAAATCCTCGTTTATCAACCGCCTGGTCGGCCAGAGGGCGGCCCGGACCGGCCGCCGCCCGGGCCTGACGCGCGGTCCGCAGTGGATCCGCATCAGCGGGGACGTGGAGCTTCTCGATACTCCGGGGATCTTATGGCCCAAGTTTGATGACCCGGTGGTCGGGCTGAAGCTCGCGGCTACCGGGGCTGTTAAAGAGGAGGTTTTCTCGAGCGAGGAGATCGCGGGCTGGCTGCTCGGATGGCTTTGCGAAAAAGCCCCGGCCGTACTGGCGCAGCGCTATGACCTGGCACCTGTGCCTCCCGAAGCTGCTGAAATATTGAATGCCGTAGGCCTGAGGAGAGGTGTCCTCCTCCCTGGAGGCAAGGTCGACCTTGAGAGGGCGGCCGCGCTGATCATCAAAGATTTTCGCGAGGGGCGCCTGGGACGTTTCACGCTTGACGATCCGGCGATGTATAAGGGCAATGGTGAAAACTAGTACACGGTACAAAGCGGGCAAAAGCGGCTGTAAGCACTAAGCCCCTTATAACAGCGCTGATTTAGTTGGTTGGTGATTGGGTGGACTTATCGCGTTTAAGCCTGCAGGAAATAAAAGAACTCCTGGAAACGCGGGGGCCCGACCGGACTGTCCTGGACGCGCTGGCACGGGACTCGCGCCAGAGTGCCCGAGCGCTGTACCGGCAATGGGCCCGGCGGCTGGCACGGCAGGTCAAAGAAGCGGGACGCATCGAGGAGATGTTCCGTTACGAGTTTCAGCTCGTCCGAGAAGGCTACGAGACCGTCGCCGGCGTCGACGAGGCGGGACGGGGCCCGCTGGCGGGGCCGGTGGTGGCTGCGGCGGTGGTGCTGCCGGTACCCTGTGTGATTATGAACCTTAAGGATTCCAAGCGTCTTACCCCTGCCCAGCGCGCGCGGGCGGCGGACGAGATACGGAGGCTGGCCGTGGCGTGGGGTATCGGGCTGGCCAGCGTCGAGGAGATCAATGAGTTTAATATCCTGCAGGCGAGCCTGCTGGCCATGAGGCGGGCGCTCGCGGCTATGGGCGTAAGGCCGGACTGGGTCTTGGTGGACGGCAATCAGAAAATCCCGGGCGTCGGTATCCCTCAGCGTGCGCTGGTTAAGGGCGACGACAAAAGCGCCTCGGTTGCCGCGGCTTCGATTCTCGCCAAGGTCTTTCGGGACGAGCTGATGAGCGCCTGCCACTGGCAGTACCCTTTGTACGATTTTCCTTCACATAAGGGGTATGCTACCCGCGCCCACTGCGAGGCTCTACGTCGTCACGGGCCGTGCCGCCTGCACCGCCTGGCTTTCTTACCTGTTCCGCGGCTATTTGAGGGTGACGGTGAGGTGCAATGACCGACACCGGAGAGAGGGGAAAAACGGCCGAGGACGCTGCGGCCGGCTACCTGCGGAAACAGGGATACGTGCTGCTGGCCCGGAATTTCCGCTGCCGGGCGGGGGAGATCGACATAGTCGCCGCCGACGGGAAAGGCGAACTTGTCTTTGTCGAGGTGAGGGCGCGCATGCCCCTTGGGTTCGGTTCGCCTGAGGAGACGGTGGATGCCCGCAAGCAGATGCGCCTGCGCCGCGCCGCCGAGTGCTACCTTCTGTCCCGCCGCCAGGGGCAGCCCCCATGCCGTTTCGACGTGATCGGGGTGGTGCTCGACGAGCCGGGGCGCGTCGTCAGGATCGAACACATCAAGAACGCTTTTGAATAAGCTACACGAAATACTGGACTTCGGCCCCCGGAAACATTTTGTTAAGGGTTTGGGTAAAGAACTCCCTGGCCTCCTGCATCAGTTCGCGGGGATACACGTATTTACCGTATCCAAATTGCCCGCGTTTGTACTGGCGTTCCGCAGGGTCCATGGGCAGGGTTGTTTTCGGGAAGACCTCGAGGATGGTGCTTTTCGCCCGATCGGTGTAACGGTGGGTGATCAATTCAAAGGTTACGTCTTTTTCTTTTAAGTCGCCGCAGGTCCGGCGCACCTGTTCAAAGAGGTCCCGGTAATCGGCGCGCCAGTCGCCGTCGAGGATGATCGGAGCGACGATGAAGCCCGAAGGGTACCCGGCATCCAGGACCTTAAGCGCCGCCTTTAAGCGGTCACCCAGCGGCGGAGTGGCGTGCTCGTAATTCTTGATGATGCGTCTGCTGTTGATGCTGAAGCGGAAGCGCGTGTGGCCGTTGTGTTGCAAAGACAGCAGGGGTTCGACCTCTGTGTACTTGGTTACGAAACGAAAGCGGCCGCGCGGCTGCGCGGCGAAGAAAAGGATGCTCCTCCGCAACGCCCCGGTGTACGGCTCGGTCGGGAGCGGGTCTGACGTGCAGGAGCCTTCAAAAGAGACGACGGTGTCGCTTTCTTCAATGTATCGCTTGGCACGCTCCAGGATTTCGTCGACGTTGACGTACACCTGGACATAGGGATGCTTGCCGAGGGTGGTCTGCAGGTAGCAGTACTCGCAGAAGCCCGTGCAGCCCGAAGCCAGGGGCAGCTGGTAGTCGGCGGACGGCTTGGACGGAAGGAAGGAATCGGTCCCCGCCACGGTCACGACCAGGGTCTTTTTGGCCGCGATGTAGCCCTGTCTCACGCTTGGAGAAGGACGGGTTTCGATGGGCTGCCGCGGCTTTAATACGGTGACCGGAAATCCCTCTTTGGTAAAACGTTCCTTGAGTTGACGGCCGAGAGGATAGTCCAGGGCTTTTTCGCGGATGAAGACCCGCTCGGGAATAAAAACCACGCTTGCACCCCGCAGATTACTTTGCCCGCGGGGTTTCGTTTGTATGAGTCTACAGGTTATGCGAGTAACGCCGCGACGATGCCGACCAGGAAGATACCGTCGAAGACGCCGGCGCCGCCGATGCTCAGGACGTTGGCGCCGAGTTGCCGGAAGCGGGGAAGGTTTAGGATGTCAGCTCCGATCAGCGTCCCCCATACCCCGGCGATGTAGGCGACCGGCGCCGCGTTTTGCGGGGCCAGGAGAAGAGCGAGGATGGCGGCGACGATGGGCGGGATGAAGGCGGGTAAGGCAATACCCACACCAGGGACGGGACGGGCCAGTTTATAGGCGACGAAGGTTACTATGCAGGTGGCTATAACAGCGGGCAACAGGGGAGCCCGCCCCAGCAGGTAAAGGCTGAGCAGGGTCGGAATGAGGGCCCCGCCCACGTTCACCGCGATGACCCGTTCCTGGATTTGAGGGGGGAGATAATACAGAAACGGGAAGATTTCTGTCTGGGGCCGGTCCCCCACTACGAAGCGCTCGCGGGATACGGGGATGTTGATCATGCCGCCGATCAGGACCAGGATCAGCAGCCACAGTGCCGCTTCCGGGGAAAGGCCCAGCTTGGTGAAGGAGAAGGTGGCGATGTGGAAGTAAAACACCAGTAAGAGCACGGGCACAAAGAGGATCAGCATTATAACCGGGAATGCGCAGCCCATTGCAGTGCCTCCCCCCAGGAAAAGCTGTTCATATCTTAACACATCTTCGCCGGCGCGCAAAGGCCGGCTGCCGCCGGGCCTGGCTTTGTCCGCGCAGACTGTCACCCTCGCGTTCCGGCAAGCGAAAAATCATTCCCTTTAAGTCCTTTCGCGAGCTACTTAAGATTATGCTCCCGGGCTTTCATTGAGCACAGCCTGTAAGAAACGGCGCCGACTGGCAGGACAGGCAACGGCGCTCAACCCTGTCATTATATACTTCAAGGATAAATCCCTGCGAAGGCGAAGGAAGTCCTTCGGAGGTGTTGGAGTTGATCTGTCCGCGTTGCGGCATGTTGGTCTTCGGTTCCTTTGACGGGGGGCAGGAGGTGTGCTGCAAGAACTGCGGCCACAACATTATCCTGCGGGATTTCATACCGGGGATAAACGATGAAGAGGCGTCGGACACGCCGTCGCCTTCGCGAATGCAGCAAATCCTGGTTTATTTATGGCACGCTTTCTGGTCGGGGAAAGGATGGCGGGAGAGCTCAATCCTTCGGATTGAACGGTAGCAGACTGTTTCGTCCATCGTTGCGAAAGCGTTCCCGTGCCTAGCGGGTGCGGGAAAGGCCTTCGGGCTCGGGCGGCAACTCCAGGTGCTCCTCGTTACAGACGCTTTGGCCTGTCGACTGCAGGCCTACGGGTTTCGGACTTAGCTCCAGACCTTCTTGTTCGCTGCAGCCGCCCTTACTTTCGGGTGAAAGGCCTTCGGAGACCTCCATTCCCATTTGTGCCGCTTCAGAGTCGGGAGCTAAGGTCTTACGCCTGTTTTTCGCCAAAGCAACCACCTCTTTCTCCAGAAAAACCTGACGGCATCCCTTCCGGCTTTACTTTGAAGCTCCAGGGTCTGACGTTATAATGCCTTTTTTTGAGCTACTTTACCCGCACGGCCGTCAGCAATCTGAAATAGTAAACATAAGGAATAGGCGGCCCGGGAAAGTCCGGATGACTCGCTCACGGCAATGATTCTCCTCGTTGAGCCGTTTTACTCCGTTGGTGGTGTGCAGGCGTTTCCGATAGCGTTTCTGGCGGTTCCAAGACCGCCGCGGCATCGTCAAAGCCAGTCTCCAGGATTTCCATGGCTGGAAAAATGAGGGTTTAGACTACAAGCGAGGCCAATCTTTCGCCATCGTCTAATCGGTCCTCGGAGCCGGATAAAGCTGATCGGAGCTGACAAGCCATCACCGCAGATTGCGACAGGCAAGTTCCAGTGCACGCATACGAATCGGAAAGCACGGGGGGTTAGCCTTGGGGCTGACCCTTTCTTAACATCAATCAACACATGCAAACATTTTCTGGCAGGAGTTTCCGGGAGTGAGGATGAATTAGGGCAGTCAGGACTGGAGGTTCGGTAATGCTCGCCATTGTCCATTCGATTGCCCTGATCGGTCTTGAAGGGTATGTGCTGAGAGTCGAGGTCGACGTTGCGGGTGGGCTACCGGCATGGGAGATCGTCGGGCTACCCGACACGGCTGTAAGGGAAGCAAAGGACCGCGTTAAAGCGGCGATCAGGAACGCCGGCTTCGACTTCCCCTCGCGCAAGATTACGGTAAACCTGGCCCCGGCCGACATCAAAAAGGAGGGCTCGGCTTACGATTTGCCTATCGCTTTAGGCATCCTTGCGGCTACGCAGCAGCTTTCCGCGGAAAGGCTTTCTGAGTTTGTCTTCCTCGGCGAGCTCTCCCTGGACGGCAGTGTCCGCCCTGTCAGCGGGGTGCTGCCGGCCATTGCGGCCGTGTCGGGGGATGGCTTCCGCAAGGCCGTCGTTCCGCTGGAAAACGCGGGGGAGGCGGCACTGGTCCCCGATATGGAGATCTACGGTACCGAAAACCTTTCCCAGTTGACAAGGTTTTTGAGCGGGGAAGAGGAACTCGTACCCTTTGCCGTTGATCCGGCGGCCTTACTCAGGAACGACGCCGGCGATGAACTGGATATGGCGGACGTGAAGGGCCACCCTGCTGCGAAGAGAGCGCTCGAAGTGGCGGCTGCGGGCGGCCATAACGTCTTGATGCTGGGGCCTCCTGGATCCGGGAAGACGATGCTGGCGAGAAGAGTCCCTGGCATCCTTCCGTCGTTGACCCTGGAAGAGGCCATCGAATGCACCAAGCTGTTCAGTCTCTGCGGTCTGCTCGCGCCCGGACAGCACCTGGTTACAAGGCGGCCCTTCCGGGCCCCGCACCATACCTGCTCCAGCGTGGCCCTAGCCGGCGGGGGAAAGGTCCCTAGGCCGGGAGAGATAAGTCTCGCCAATAAGGGCGTGCTATTCCTCGACGAGCTCCCGGAGTTCCCGCGGGACGCCCTGGAGGCGCTGCGCCAGCCCCTGGAGGACGGGACGATCAGTATTTCCCGAGTTTCCGCGGCTGTTACCTACCCGGCCGAGATCATGCTCGTGGCTTCAATGAACCCTTGCCCGTGCGGGTATTACGGCGACCCGCAGAAGGAGTGCCGCTGCAGCCCCTTGCAGATTCAGCGCTACGTTAGGCGCGTGTCTGGGCCGCTGCTCGACCGGATCGACATTCAGATCGAGGTGGGGCGTCTCAATTACAGTGAGCTGACCGGGCCGACTCCCGGAGAACGCTCGAGCGTCATACGGGCGAGGGTCGAGGCTGCACGGGCTAAACAGCGGGAGCGGCTGGCCGGCACGGGCGCGGACTGCAACGCGCGGATGACGGTACGACAGATCCGCCAGTTCTGTCGCCTTACTCCGGATGCGGCCGGTATCCTCAAGGCGGCCTTCGACCAGCTGGACCTTAGCGCCCGGGCCCACGACCGCATTCTGAAGGTGGCCCGAACCATTGCCGACCTTGAAGGATGCGAGCTGATCGAGGCGGGACATATCGCCGAGGCCGTCCAGTACCGCACGCTGGACAGAAAATACTGGGCTTAATCCAGGCCGAAGAGAACCGGTCATTTTTAAACGCAAGTCTATAGCAAAAGGTGGCTCTTAAATGCCTAATTCCTCATGGGTCAAAGGATTTTCGGCAGCGATTACCGTTTGCGATGTCGACGGGATCATCCTTGAAATGAACGACAAGGCCTGCGAGGTTTTTGCTAAGTACGGCGGTAAAGCGCTGATCGGCAGGAACGTTTTGGATTGTCACCCTGAGCCCGCCAGGAGCAAGCTGCAAGAGATGTTACAAACCCGGAAGGTTAACTGCTACACCATTGAAAAAAACGGGGTCAAGAAACTGGTCTACCAGGCTCCTTGGTACAAGGACGCCGAGTACATGGGGTTTGTCGAGGTGGTCATTGAAGTTCCTCACGAAATGCCCCATCACGTCAGATAATTAAGATGGCCTGGGATTACCGCCCTGCAGCTTTCGGGCGTGGTATAACCCAGGCCATATCAGTTTAATAGCTTAATAGCGTTCCCAACGCATGACTTCAGCCAGCAAGCGTTTACTGGCACGCCCCCCGGAATCGGCGGGATAGCCTAAGGACACCAGCGACACGAGAGTGAATTCCTGGGGAACGCCGAGAAGGGTACGAACATCGGGAGCATAGGCCTTTTTGTCACCGGCTACCCAGCACGATCCCAGCCCGAGGGCGGTGGCCGCGACGAGCATGTTCTGCGTCGCGGCCGATCCGTCTTCCAGGTAGTACTTTTCGGCATGTTTGCAGAATACCGCGATGCATACGGGGGCTTCGGCGATGAACTTGCCGTAGTCTGTAAGTTCGGCTATCCGCTTCCGTGTCTCGCTGTCGGTAACCGCAATGAAGAGCCACGGCTGCTTGTTGTTCGCTGTGGCGGCAAGCCTGCCGCAGTTGACGACCTCCTCCACCAGCTCGCGGGGTACCGCGCGCGGTGAGTACTTTCGTACGCTGCGTCTTTCCTTAAGTGCGGCAATGGCGTCCATCTTCTTACCTCCCTGTGTCTGTCATCAATAGTAACAATAATATACCACAGGGGCGTGTTTAAAACGCAATTTGCAGCAATCCGCTTAACGGATTTCTTTAAGTCTGACATCCAGTCTCACATCCAAGTTCTTTTTGACTTGGGTTTCAGATGGCTATCTGGTAAAATGGGTTCCGGAACGGCGACAGAGCTATCCCGGCGAGGTGAAACGGTTGGTTTCCGCGTTGTCAAGCCCCGGCTATTCCTACGCTAATAAACCGCTGAAGGCCGTTATCTTTGATCTGGACGGAACCCTTACACCCATACGGAGCGTCTGGCAGTATATTCACGAGCGGCTTGGGACCTGGGAAAGCCAGGGCCTGCGATCGCTTAACGCCTTCCTTGCGGGTAAGATAACCTATAAGGAATTCGCCGAGCGTGATGTCGATGCCTGGCGGGGGACGCCATACACTACTATTGAATCGATAGTGAACGAAATCCCGCTCCGTAATGGCGCAAAGGAAGTTGCCAGGACGCTCCGTGCTGTAGGCATAGAGATGGCCATCCTTTCATCCGGTTTGGGCGTTCTGGTGCGACGGGTCGCGGGCATCCTCGGGGTGGAGCGCTATATCGCTAACGAACTCGGCTTTACGGCAGGCGTGGCGGATGGACGGGTTACCATCAACGTGGGCTGGGACGGCAAACCCGAACATTTGCTTCCGCTTTGCCGCGCTTGGGGTGTCCATCCTTCTGAGGTGGCTGTGGTAGGAGACGGGGTCGGCGATGCGCCCCTGTTCGGAATGGTGGGCCTGGGCGTGGCATTCAACGCCGCTCCCGATGTCGCCTCGGAGGCGCATCTCGCGCTGGAAGGAGACGACCTCCGGGTCTTGCTTCCCGCCCTCTTTGAATGGATCAAAGGAGAGATGACAGGTGGCATGGCAAACCGTCGAGGTTAAAACCCGGTTGCGTAACGAGCTGGTTGACGTGACGGCCGAGGTCGCACGGATAGTGGCCGAAAGCGGAGTCAAGGAAGGCGTCTGCCACATTTACGTTGCCCATACCACCGCCGGCGTTCTGATCAACGAGCACGCCGATCCTTCTGTGGCCCAGGATATCCTGGCTTTCCTGGCAAGGCTCGTCCCGGCGACCGAAGACTACAAACATACGGAGGGCAATTCGGACGCCCATATCAAGTCGGTGCTGGTCGGGTCCGCGAAGGCTATCCCGGTGCAGGACGGGCGCCTTGCCCTGGGAACCTGGCAGGGCATTTTCTTCGCCGAGTTTGACGGGCCAAGGCGCCGCAAGATGTTGGTCAAAGTCTTTGAGAAGTGAGAAGCGGCTAATAAGGCCAGGCCGCCAGGCCCCCCTCCAGGAAGCGCACGTCTTTGAAGCCCAGCCCGTTGAGAATGCGCTGGGCATCCCAGGCCCGCATGCTGACAGCGCAGTAAACCACGATAGGCTTGTCTTTGGGCAGCTTTTCGTGCATTTCTCTGACCTTGGCGAGCGGCATAAAAGAGACCTTATCCCGGAGCGGCGGGATGTTCGAAAACTCCCGGTTGGTCCGGACATCGACCAGGACGAAATCCCGGCCCTGGTCCATCATCTTTTTGACCTCGGCAGGCGCCAGCGTCTGGGCCAAGCCGTCGAGCTTGTTGCGCATCGTGTTGGCCGCGTGGTGGAGAACGTCCATCGCCGTATTGTACGGCGGGGAGTAGCCCAGGTCAAAGCCGGCCAGTTGGTCTACCGTGGCGCCCATCGAGATCGCGGTAACAACCACGTCCAGGCGCTTGTCGCAGTTGCCTGGCCCGACGATTTGCGTACCAAGAATACGCCGGGTGTTCTTGTCGACAATAAGCTTAATGTGAACGGCCCGCGACCCCGGGTAAAAATGGGCACGGTCCCCGCCCACAACAATCACTGACTCAACAGGGTAGCCGAAGTCCCTGGCCTGCTTCTCGGTGAGCCCGGTCCGGGCTACGGCAAAGTCAAATACTTTGTAGATAGCTGTTCCCAGTACACCGGGGAAGGTCTCGCGGCCCCCGGCTACGTTTGTGCCAATGACCCGGCCGTGCTTGTTGGCAACCGAACCCAGGGGCGTGTAAATGGGCTGTCCGGTAATAATATTGATGTTTTCTACGCAGTCTCCGCCGGCGTAAATGTCGGGGTCGCTGGTTTGCATCCTGTCGTTCACCTTAATACCGCCGGTTACGCCTATTTCCAGGTCTGCATCTTTAGCCAGACTGACGTTGGGCCTTGCCCCAATGGCCACGATAACCAGGTCGGCGGCCAGCGTGCCTTTGTCCGTGGTCACCATCATCCGGCCCTCGGGGGTTTCCTCGATCCGCCGGACCATTTCTCCGGTGCGCACTTCGAGCTGATTCAGGCGGAGAGTCTTGGTCACAAGGGCCGCGATTTCGGGATCAAGCAGATTGGGGGTAATGTGCGCCATCGCCTCGATGACGGTCACCCTCGGCGGTTCGCCCGGAAGGCCTTTGGCTTTGGCCATGGATTCGGCCACTTCAAGGCCGATGAGCCCCGCCCCTATCACGACGACGTCTTTCACATCACCTGCTTCCAGGCGCTCTCGTATGGCGACGGCGTCTTTAATTGTCCAGACATGAAAGACGTTGGGGAGGTCGGCGCCGGGAATAGGAAGTCTGACGGGGCTGCTTCCGGTGGCGATCACCAGCTTGTCATAGGGGAAAAAGGCTGTTTCGCCCGTTTCAAGGTTGACGGCGCGCACTTCTTTCTTGTGACGGTCAATCGCTTCGGCGCGCGTGCGGGTATGCACGGTCGTGCCCTTGACCCGTCGGAAAAAGTCGCTGTCGCGCACTATGCCGACCGGGGTCTGGGTCAATTCCTCGATCCTTTGCGTTATGCCCCCGATATAGTAAGGGAGCCCGCAGGCGCCGAAGGACAGGTACTCACCCTGTTCCAGAATGGTTATTTCCAAATCCGGGTCGACCCGTCGGGCCCGAGCGGCGGCTTTCGGGCCGGCGGTAACTCCGCCGATAATGAGGACCTTTTTTGGTGCCACTGCTCTTCCTCCTTGCCAAATCCTAAATATAAGGTTCCCCTTCGCAAGATTTAAATGCCGTTTTCGCATAGTTCGTCCCGGCACGGGCGAAGTTAATCCTAACCAATACAATGCCGGAGATGAGAGGATGCGGCTTGATTTTAGTCAGAACGTCGGAATGAGGGACCAGGTCGTGAGGGTTCTTTTCGGCGCGGGCCTGCTCGTCTTGTCGGCGAGCGGTATCCTGAACCATGGATGGTCAGCGGCCTTCGCCGTCCTTGGTTTTTACCAGTTGCTGACAGCAGTAACACGCTACTGCCTCCTCTTTGACCTGGCTGGTTGGTCGACGTGGGGGTACAGGCGCCGCCCGTTGCACGATCGCTGAAAGGGGGTTGTCCGATGGCTCTAATATTCAGGGTTAATACCGGACTTGTTGACCGCCTGATCCGGGGGGTCCTGGGCCTCGTCCTGATCGGGCTGGCCGTGGCGGGAGTGGTCGCACCGGTTTATGGCTGCCAGAGGGATGATTAGCTCCCACCTTACGTTTTGGTTTCGTCATTCATAGGGTAGCACGTTTGGATAATGTTGGGCAAGAACAAAGAAGGCGAATGTCCCTGACATCCGCCCGGAGAGAGTAATCTTGGCGTGCCTCCGCTCAAGAAGAGTGTTCGGCGTAGTTATTGAACGTTCTTCGGGGGAGCCCACTGATCACCGAGTCTAAGCATAATGTTGGCAATGGTACGCTTTTCTTCCTCGGTGCTGACCCGCCACATAGCTTTAATCAGCGCCTCTTCGGGGGAGTCCGGTTTGATAAATTTAGACAGCATATCCGTCAGGTGCACAATTCCTTCGCGCAGTTGATCGTCGGTCAGGCCGGCCCTGCGACCCTCCTGAATCTTATGTGCAAGTTCCCTGGGGAAGTTCTCGAGCTGGTGTTCCATTTTTGTTCCCTCCTGTCGAGATGATTACTCTGTTTTAGGTAGATTAAGGTAGGCTCGAAAGCGATATCCTGCTTTATTTTAGCGTGTTGCCCATCTCATTTCTTAATGCAGGAAGTTTGTGTAAACGTGGATAACTGATGCTGAGGCAAATACGGGGGAACACTAAGAAGTACTGGATGAGGGCTCCAGACAGTTTTGGCTGGAGCAGGGGGGAGATAACAGATGCCTGCTAAGTTTCATTTTTCCCCACGACCTAACCGCGCCCATGAGATTAAGTGGCGTGAGTGGGGGGATAAGGCCTTTGCAGAGGCCCTGGTCGACAGAAAACTCGTGTTGCTGGCCATCAGCGGGGTCTGGTGCCATTGGTGCCACGTGATGGATGAGAAGACATATTCGGATCCCGAGATCATCCGCCTGTTAAATGAAAAATACATCCCCATCCGCGTGGATACCGATCAAAGACCCGACATCAATGCACGCTACAATATGGGCGGGTGGCCTACGACGGCTATCCTTACCCCTGAAGGGCGCCTGGTCACGGGCGGCACCTACATGCCCCCGGAACAGCTGAAACCGCTCCTGGAACGGGCCGCCGAACTCTTCCAGCGCGAGCCTGAGTCCTTTAAAGTTGACGGGCCGGTGGCCACGGAACCAAGGATGGAGCTCCTTGATGAATTGACGCTTGAGCCTTATGAGGAAACCGCACAGGGGCTTCTCAAGGACTTTGACCCCGTGTACGGCGGTTTTGGCGATGCGCCGAAGTTCCCTATGGTCGAGGCTATAGAGCTGGCTCTTAACGTTTACTTTACCACCGGTAACGAGGAGTTCCTGCACGTTGCCTTGACAAGCCTTGACGGGATGTCAGGCGGCGGCATGTATGACGCGATTGAGGGCGGATTCTTTCGCTACAGCACCACACGGGACTGGCTTATTCCCCACTTTGAAAAGATGCTCGAAGATAACGCCGGTCTTCTGGGCGTATTGCTGCAGGCCTTCCAGATCACCGGGCAGGACCGGTACCTGGATGTCGCGCGCGATGTCCTGCGTTACCTGGAGAACAGCCTCTATCAAGAGGAGACCGGGTGCTGGTCGGGGACCCAGGACGCCGATGAAGAATATTACCGGCTGGACATGCCGGAACGCAGGAAGGTACGCCCGCCATACATTGACCGCCACATTTACGTGGACTGGAACGGGCTGACGGCCAAGAACCTGTTCCTGGCTGCCTGGGTGACCGGCGAACAATACTGGGAAAGGCTCGCGCTCAAAACCCTTGATAACTTGTGGCGGCGAGCCTACCGGGAGGGCCAGGGAATGGCCCACGTCGTTGATCCTGATGGCATAGCCAGTCTTTTCGGCCGGCTAGACGACCAAGTTGAAGTGGGCTGCGCCTGTCTGGCGGCCTACCAGAGCAGCGGCGAGGCCAAATGGCTGGACAAATCCAGGACTCTGGCCGACTTTGTCATCAGTAAGCTGGCTGTGCCGGATGGGGGATTTTACGACATCGTTCCCGACCCCGGTGCCCCGGGAGCGCTCGCGGTCGGGCTCAAGGATCCGCAGGTAAACGCCCGGGCGGCGCGGTGGTTGGCTGGTTTGGATGCCTTGATTCAAGGGGAAGAAAGATATGCAAGTCTTGCGCGGAAAGCCCTGCAGGCCGTTCTCGCGGGGTACCGGCGGTACGGAACGCTTGCCTCCGGGATGGCCCTGGCCGTTTTCGAACTCTTGACACCGGTGACTGTCGTCACTGTAGTGGGACCGGGCGACCAGGCGACAGCCGATCTTCACAGGGCTGCCCTACGCGTCTACCGGCCTGCAAAACTGGTGCGGCTGCTGGTCAGGGGGCGGAATGACGAGGAGATTCTGCAGGCGGGGTATAGCCTGAAGGGCAAAGCCCAGGCCTTTATTTGTATAGGGAAGCGCTGCCTCCCGCCCGTAGGCGGTGTCAAGGAACTGCTGGCTTTGTTGGAACGCCGGCCGCACCTTGTCTATGGCAATGATGTAGACCCCGGCTCGCCTCTTTGGGAGCACAAGGATTAGCTAAAGCCTGCATATGATCGGATATTCGGGGCTGTTGAAAAACTTCGCCTGGCTTTGTTACGCTCGCCGCCCAGTGCTCACGTACCACCCAGTACGCTCTGCGCTGGCCGGCTTCGCCTTCCGCGCCATGCTCGTTTTTGAACAGCCCCCATTTTTCAACAGGCCCTATCCCCGAATCATTAACTGCTTCACCGGGCAGAATTTAACAGTAGCAATCTCTTTAACGGGGGTTGAGGCGTTTGGCCGAGGGCATTTACGTAGTAGGTATTTTGGTTCAGGAGAGGGCCTCTCACGGGCCGGAAGTACAGGAGGTATTAACGCGCTACGGGTCTAAAATCCTGTGCCGCACCGGAATCCCTGACCCTTCAAAGAAACGGGGCATCATCACCGTAACCATGCAGGCTGATGAGCCGGAGGTCAGCAAATTTAAAGACGACTTGCATCACATTGCCGGCGTCCGTGCCCAGTCGCTCCGCCTTGCCGACGCGATATACAACTGCCCGGCGTAGGTCTCTACCGCCTTCGGCAGACGTCCGGCGCAGTGCGTTTGAAGAAACCCGGTCTGGTAGAACTGGACCGGGATTTCCTTTTTTGTTGGGAAGAAGAACGGCAAGTACAACTTGGTTGCAGGATTTGCTGTCGAGTTAGAGAAATTCTTTTCGAATCGCGGCAAAACAGGAATGGTGTCAAAGCCAGGGTGCTGGACAGCTGACAGGCGCGGAAGATTGACAGAGTCTTTTTGATCCGCGCCTTTTTGTGACCGGGGCGGGAGGTAGGTTGATGAATTTGCAGGTACGGTTGATCGGCGCGAGTGAAAGGGACAAGTTCAACGCCTTTATGGAAGGCCATCCTAAGGGAGAGATCCTGCAGTCATACGAGTGGGGCGAGGTCAAAGCCGCTACCGGGTGGCGCGCCCACCGACTGGTTGTGGAAGACACGGAAGGTACGATTAGGGGCGCGGTCAGCATACTCGAACGCGAACTTCCGGTCTTGCGCAGGCCGATTCTTTATGCGCCCCGGGGGCCGGTCCTTAATTTTGGCGATAGAGCTGTCTGGGAAGCCTTGATGCAGGGCGTTAAGCAACTTGGCCGGGAACGGGGGGCCATTCTTTTCAAAATCGACCCGGATGTCGTTGAGGACGGGACGATCTCTTCTCTCCTTACCGAACTGGGTTTCCGTCATCATTCCAGGGGCCCCAACTTTGAGGGGCTCCAGCCCAGGTTCGTCTATCGTCTCTCCATCGACAGGGATCTTGATGAGATCCTGGCCAGTTTCCATCAAAAGACGCGCTACAACATCCGGCTCGCGCAGCGAAAAGGCGTCATCGTAAAGGAGGACTGTTCCAGGGCCGACCTGCCCGACTTTTACAGGCTCCTCCAGGAGACAGCCGCCCGCGACAAGTTCTTGATCCGGGGGCCCGAGTACTACGACGTTATCTGGGACCACCTGGTGGAAAGAGATTATGCCAGGCTTTTCATGGCCTATTACCAGGGACAGCCCATCGCCGGGACCCTGGCCTTTACTTTTGGGGACAAAGCCTGGTATGTATACGGCGCCTCGGGCAACGAGCATCGGAACGTTATGCCCAACTATCTCCTGCAATGGAGGATGATCTGCTGGGCCAAGTCCTTGGGATGTAAGCTGTACGATTTCCGCGGGGTTTCCGGGGATATGAACCCCAATAACCCTCTCTATGGCTTGTACCGGTTCAAGAAAGGATTCAACGGCGAACTCGTGGAGTTTGTCGGTGAATTTGACTATCCGTTTGCCGTTACCGCCTACCGTCTCTGGAACTGGGGAGAGCCGCGCTACCGGGAGTGGAGGAGCAGGCTGGCCAGGGCCAAGGAGCTGCTGTCGGGTGCCGGGGGTGCAAAACGTTGATGCAGGACTTCGGCCCGAACTGGGTTGCCGTACACCTGGACAGCCTTGCCCACAACACGATGAAGGTTCGCGAATTGATCGGTCCGGCCGTGCAATTGCTCGCCGTTGTAAAGGCCGACGGTTACGGCCACGGCGCTGTCGAGACGGCAAAGACTGTTTTGGCGAACGGAGCTGATCGGCTTGGCGTCTTCGATCTGACCGAAGCATTAATCCTGCGCAAGGCCGGACTGAATGTTCCGATCCTGGTTTTTTGCCCCCCCGACCCCGGACAGGCTGAGGAGGTCGTGCGTCTGGGCGTTGACGTAACGCTGAACAGCCTCGAGGTTGCACGGGAGATAGGGGAATACGCGTACAAGAGCGGGGTGCTGGTAAGAACTCACATTAAAGTAGACACAGGGTTCCACCGCTTTGGGTTGCATGTAGCGGACATACCGGATTTTCTCTCCCGGCTTCAGGATATCAGGGGGCTGGTTATTGAAGGCATTTACACCCATTTTGCGGTTCACGAGAAGCCGGCGATGAGAAAGCAGTTAAGCCGGTTTCTCCAGCTGGTTGACCGGTTGGAAACCATGGGTCTGAAACCTCCTTACGTCCATGCTGCGAACAGCGCCGGAACGGTTTTACTGCCTGAGTCCCACCTTGGAATGGTTCGCGTCGGCAACCTGCTGTACGGATGGGGCCCGCGCCACCTTCTACTGAAACCGGCCTGGCAGGTGATGTCCACCGTCAAGATGGTGCGGCGTGTACGGCGGGGCGAGAGCGTAGGTTACGGCAGCGATTTTACAGCACGGCGGGACATGACGATTGCGGTCCTGCCTCTGGGTTTTGCCGACGGCATGATGATGTATCCTTCGCGCCCGGTGTCGGGTGTCGGGGACGCGCTGCGTAAGTCTGCCCGGGTGGTGCTCCAGGGTATAAGATCATTGACCGGAGATGCCAGGGTGCGCTTTGGCGAGCATTCCGCTCCGCTTGTGGGGCGTGTCGGCATGCAGCACTGCGCGGTTGACGTCAGCAACCTTGATGTGAAGGCCGGTGACGTGGCAAGCGTTGAGTGCCGCGTCACGGCGGTACCTGCGCATGTGCCCAGAGTCTATTACGAGCATGGCCGGCCCGTGAGGGTCCGCGTCCCCGACGGTTATAAAACTATTGAACTGGAACAGGCCGAAGCAGGCCAAAAGGGCCCCGTTTGGCTCCAAGATTAGGCATCAGGCGTAGGCATTAGGAGTGTTCCCTTGTCAAACTTCTGACTTCCGGTTTCGGATGTCCTTTTCAAGGTTGGCCAGGGTTTTTCTCAATCCTTCTTTCCGGATGGTTTCCTCTCCCGCTTTGACTAGATCCTTCGAATCGTCGCCTTCCAAGACCGTATCGGGCCGTAGGGCCACACCGTCAACGTACCGGTTGGCGTCCGTAATCCCCAGTTCCTTGTTCGATTCCCAGCGCACTTCATCCAGCTGGCGCACGGTGCGAAGCGCTTCGTTGTCTTTTTTGCAGCTCATCAATCCATCACCTCAGCCCTAGCATGGATCGGGGCAGCGGGAAATATGCCGATAACGAAATAGCAGCCTGTTGAAAAACCGGGGCTGTTCAAAAACGAGCATGGCGCGGAAGGCCTAATAGCTGTAAGCGCCAAGCAATAGGCTGTAGGACATCGTTGAACGGATTCGGCTTTGCCGAATCCGAACCCTGAATCCTAATGCTTAATGCCTAACGCCTAGTGCTATAGTTGTGAGCACTGGCCGGCAAGCCTGACAAAGCCAGGCGAAGTTTTTCAGTGGTCTCCTAGGGCCTTCAGGCCCTATTTCGGATGTAGTGGTCGGTAGCAGGACTCTTCGGCGCAGAGCTGAAGGCAGCTAGTTACAGATGGATCCAAATCTGCGTTTCGAAGACTGACAACGAGCTTTATACCGATAACGACTTTATAATGGTAATAGATTTTCGTGTTGAGTGCCGGGTTGTTCGGTAATGTCGTTTAAGGCGAGGGCGACAGGAACAGGCCCATGACCTGCGGTGAAATGTAGACCTCGATAACGGCGGCCACAGCCAACAAGGGAATAATTACCCTCATTAGGTAGCGCATCTTTAGGCCGAAGGGCGGGCCTGGTCGAAACCTGAAACGCCGCAAGACCACTGCCAACGCATAGCCTGCCGCCAATAAAAGGGCCGGCAGCTCGAAGATGCCGTGCGGCAGAAGCCCGGTGGCAAAAACCAGGGGGCTGACGCCTCTTGAGCTTAGAGCTGTTGCAAAAAATCCTATCAGGAGTCCATTGCTGAGCAGGATAAAGAAGGCCGGGATGCCCAGTAAGAGATGGCCCCCGGCGATAAGGATCAAAGCTACCGAGGTATTTTTAAGGAAGATTGTTACGGCAAGTGCAACGTTCTGAGCTTTAGGAGCTAGCTCTTTGCTTTGGACGACCATCGATTTAAGGCCTTCAACCGATGGCTGGAGGTAGGGCCCGACCTCGTCAGCGAAAATTGCGCCTCCGATAATGGCCAGCGTAAATACCGTAAGAGCCAAGAGGAATCCTTTCCTTATTTCATGACCTTCCACGAATATCCCTCCTTAACGTTTGAGGGACTAACCGCCAGGGCATTACTCCATTACCCTCATTCATAGGCTAACACAAGAAGCACCTTCCGCCAAGGCACGTTCAAAATGCAAGAAGTCTAAGCAGCTTTGTTGCCGGGATGCATCGGGGTAAGGGCACAAATTGGTTAGATCAAGCCGGACGAAAGCATACTAGAGACGAAAGCATACTAGAAACAACGAATTCATGGGGAGGAATACTTGTGCCTGATGACTACTATAGCTATCCGGACTATTATTCGCCTTTGAACGGAAACGAGATGCCGGACGAGCCTGCTACTGAACCGGAACCCCAGCCTGAACCCGCCGCTCCCGCCGAATCGCCGACCCGCCGGCGCATGCGGGCCATCAAGGAACTTGGCGTAACGGCAGTCCCGGGGGCGAAAACCAACATCCATACGCTGGTAATCGTCGGCCAAGTCGAAGGCCACATCGTCCTGCCGCAGCAGAACAAGACGACCAAATATGAGCATATACTCCCCCAATTAGTGGCTATAGAACAAACGCCACAGATCGAAGGAGTCTTAATTGTTCTCAATACGGTTGGGGGTGACGTCGAAGCAGGCCTGGCGATGGCTGAAATGATTTCGTCGCTTTCTAAACCGACAGTCTCCCTCGTTTTAGGCGGCGGGCACTCCATCGGTGTACCGGTCGCAGTGGCTGCAAATTATTCCTTCATCGCCGAGACGGCAAGTATGACCATTCACCCCATCCGTATCACGGGCCAGATCCTGACCGTTCCGCAAACCTTTGAGTACCTGGAAAAAATGCAGGATAGGGTTGTGCGTTTTGTCGTGAAACACTCCAACATTTCGGAAGGACGCTTCCGGGAACTGATGTTCCGTACCGGCGAGCTGGCACGTGATATCGGTACCGTGTTGATCGGGAGAGAAGCAGTAGATCAGGGGATTATCGACCAGGTCGGCGGCATATCGGATGCCCTTGCTAAACTGAGGAGCCTGATTGATGAACAGAAAGCCAAGAAAAGGATGGAGAAAGGGGTTCCTATTCAGTGATTCTCTATACCGTTTTAGATGTAGAAAGCTGCCTCCGCGACGAAAAAGAGGAAGTGCCCCAATACGAAGAGGTACTGGTCGATTCCGTTCCGGTGCTTGTTAAACGTCACGGTACCGACATCGCCATTATCGACCGGGTATTAAGTACCAATCCTACGGACTTTTTGAACCCGGACCTCTCGCCCGGGACCCGGGTAACGGCGGTAGATTAGTGTGCCCCGTGCCAGAGACCAATTGTACGGACTAATTAAAGGGAACGCGCATCAGCACCTTATTGTTGGCTTTTTGTCGATAGCGTAAGTTGACACTTTTAGAGGGGGCATGCTATATTAAGACTTGCTGAGCCCGAGGAGAC
>DAIRSE010000025.1:0-32059 GCA_036804525.1 Bacillota bacterium
GGGGAGCAGCCCCTGTATCCGGGCGAATCCTGCCTGCTGGGCAGCATCAGCCTTGATAAGATGCTGCGCCAAACCAAGAACGGCTACGTTATTGACTGGGACAAGCTGCGGGAGGCGACCATCATCGGCGTGCGTTTCCTTGACGACATCATCGATGTGGCCGAGTACCCGCTCGATTTCATCGCCGAGGCGACGCGGGCGACCCGCAAGATCGGCCTGGGGATCACCGGGCTGCACGATTTGCTGATTATGCTGGGACTTCCCTACGACAGCGAGGAGGGACGGAAGGCCGCCGGGGAGGTCATGCGTTTCATCCAGGAGACCGCCCACCGGTACTCCGAAGAGCTTGGCGCCGAAAAAGGCCCGTTCCCGGATTGGGAACAAAGCATCTTCTTCCCCCACAGTAAGCGGCGCAACGCGGCATGCATCACCATCGCCCCCACGGGCTCGGTAACGACGATGGCCGGGTGTGAAGGATACGGTATCGAGCCCATCTTCGCCGTGGCCTATTCCAAGGCGACTGACGTGGCCGGAATTTTCGAGGTCTTTTCTCCCCTCTTCCGCAAAGCCTGCGAACGGCACGGCGTACCCCGCGAGGTTATGTCCGAGGTCGCCAGAAGAGGCTCCTGTGTAGGTGTTGAAGGCATCCCCGAAGAAATTGCCGCCGTCTTCAAGGGCGCCCAGGACATCGCCCCCGAGGACCACATCCTGATGCAGATCGAACTGCAGAAGTACGTCGACAACGCCATCTCCAAGACCATCAACCTGCCCAACTCGGCGACCATCTACGACATCGAACAGGCTTACGAGATGGCTTACGCCGGCAACCTCAAAGGCATCACCGTCTTCCGCGACGGCTGCAAGGAAGGCGTCGTCACCGTCGGCAAAGGGAAGGAACGCCAGAAGCCGCCGGGAGAACTGGAGCGCGGTGAAATCAGGCCGCGCCCGGCCAACGCCCAAGGTGTGACCCACCGCCTTGACTCCGGGTGCGGGAAGATCTACCTGACGGTCAACTACATCCCCGAAACCGGGGAGATCATCGAAACCTTTATTACCACCGGCTCCGACGGGGGCTGCCTGATCTATACCGAAGCAACCTCCCGCCTGATCTCCCTGGCCATCCGCGGCGGCATCAGTATTGACGAGATCGTCGGGCAGCTCATGAGCACCCACGCCTGTCCCTCGTACCAGTTCGCCCGCGGGCGCGGCAAGCCGGTCTCGCCCGGCAAGTCCTGCGCCTCGGCCATCGCCAGGAAACTGGTGGAGATCAGGGACCAGTTGGCCATTAAAAGCCAGCAGGGCAAGCTTACCAAGCAGCTCAACGGGGATGACGAAGAGGTAGAAGAAGCCAGGGACATCTGCCCCGGGTGCAAGACCAAGATGCGCCGCGCCGAAGGCTGCTTCGTCTGCCAGAACTGCGGCTACAGCAAGTGTTAGGGATATTGACTATAAAAGGTTGATTCGGTCAAATGAACATCTATGCCACTTACGCGGAGCAGCGGGCCAAGAAAGTTCTAAGCGCTTTACAGCGCAACGGTTTTAAGGCTCTCTATTTCCCCGGCAAAGATGACGCCGTACGGGAAGTGCTGACCCAGATTCCGCCGGGAAACAACGTCGGCATCGGCGGCTCCGTAACTATCCGCAGCCTCGGCATCGCCGACGCCCTGCGCAAGCGCGGGCAAACCGTCTTCGATCATTGGGTCCCCGGCCTGAACGACGAACAGCGAGCGGAGGTGCGCCGCGCGCAGTTGACCGCAGACGTTTTCCTGGCCGGCTGCAACGCCATCACCCTTGACGGCCATCTGGTAAACATCGACGGTATCGGCAACCGGGTGGCGCCGATGATCTTTGGACCCCGGAAGGTTATCCTCGTCGCCGGCGTCAACAAGGTGGTCAAGGATCTGCACGCCGCCCTGGACCGGATCAAGAACCAGGCCGCGCCCTTGAACGCCGTGCGCCTTAACTACCCGTCGCCCTGCGGCAAGACGGGTTACTGCACCGACTGCGCGGGTTCCGCACGAATGTGCCGGGTAACATCAATTATCGAGGCCCGGCCCGACGGGATACCCGATTACACCATTATCCTTATCGGCGAAAACCTCGGATTCTAATACTTTACCCCCGTTTGCCCTTCCCTCTGTTTGATTGCGCAATGACACAACCCGCTATAAATCCCATTATTTTCATGAAGGGATTATTTTTTTTAATGTAAACTTTTATCATTAATAGACTTAGTTGCAGGCCCTGGTGCATACTTCCGGCCCTGGAGGTTACAATGTCCCGCAATAAAAAATGGTTGAATTTTGTGGCTGTGGCCTTATTTTTTTGTGTTTTTACGATTGCTGCTTCGGCGGCATGCGGGGCCGCTTTATTGAAACCCGGCGACAGCGGGTCCGATGTGTTTGCATTACAGCAGCAACTGCGGCAACTCGGTTATTTGAATGCAACCCCCAACGGCTATTACGGGCCGAAAACGACCGCAGCGGTTGCGCAGTTGCAAAAGGACTATAATCTGGCCGCCAACGGCGTTGCCGACTTGCGAACCAATCAACTGATCAACCGGTTATTGACGTCCGCCAAAACCACCCGCAAAGAGGTTTTGGGATTTTACGTCTGTGACGAGCCGCGCATTCCTTCTTCCTTCGGCACCTTGGCCGCACAGAAGGACAAAATAACCTCCATCGCCCCCTTTTGGTACCGCCTGGATAGTAATAACCCCACAAAGCTTGAAATCCAGGGTAACGCCACCCGCGAAGAAATCGACCGGGTTATCCGTTTCTGCAAGGACAATAATATTAAGAACTATGCGCTGGTCCACAACCTGCTCTACAACAGTTCAACCACCGGCAAGGACGTGGTCCGCACGGCGCTGTCCGATCCCCAAAAACGCTGGGCGCTGGTGATGAATATTTTCAACCTGCTGAAAAGCAAGGGGTTTGACGGCGTATGCATCGACATCGAGAATATTTATTCCGCTGACCGGGACCTGTACAACCAGTTCTTAGCCGAGCTCTCGGCCCAGCTTAAACCTGCCGGATACGCGATTATTGTCTGCGTGCCGCCCAAAGTATCCGACAGCCGGTCAGGCGGCTGGGGAGACAACTTTGATTACGCCAAAGTCGGAAAGTATGCGGATATGGTGGCTGTAATGGCCTATGACGAACACACCACCGTGACCGGTGCCGGCCCTATAGCTTCGCAGGGATTTGTTGAAAAGGTTGTAAAATACACCCTTTCCAAACTGCCGGCGGAAAAGGTGCTGCTGGGCATACCCGGCTACGGCTTCGACTGGAACCTTGACCGCGGCGGGGCGACCTACCTTTCTCACGAGCTGGCTATGGCAACAGCCCGTCGGTACAACAGAAGCGTACAATGGGATGAAAGGAACCATGCTCCCTATTTTGAGTATGCGGACAGGAGCGGTTCCAGCCATACCGTCTACTTTGAAAACGCCGGCAGCCTCGCGGGAAAACTGGACCTGGTCAACCGCTACAACCTGCGGGGTATCGCCCTATGGCGCCTGGGGATGGAGGATCCCGGCACCTGGGAGCTGATCGCCCGTAAGTTCCAGCCTCACGCCATAACCATCACTGTCAACGGAAAATCCGTTAATTCGGATGCGGCCTGCTACGTAGACCGCAACAACCGCACGATGGTTCCCTTGCGCTTCATTGCCGAGGCCCTGGGCGCGCAGGTCCAGTGGGACGCCGCCAAGGGCTGCGTGACAGTAACCAGAGGGAACGATACGATACAATTGTGGCTTGGGACCAAGGGTTACAGGCTCAACAACGGCTATCACGAAATGGATACCATTCCGGTCGTCAAGGACGGCCGCACCATGGTCCCCCTGCGTTTCATCGCCGAAGCCTTCGGGGCCAAGGTCGACTGGGATGGAAAAGCCAAGAAAATTGCTGTAACACTGTAACAGGCGATGGCCCGAAATTCGGCTTCCCTGATCAATGATCTTTAATTGACAGCTGACAATTGACCGCCGACCACTCCCCGTATTTCGTGGAATCGACTTGCCGATTCCTCCTTTTTTTGTTTCCGGCCGTTTCTGCCCAACAACTTGCAGAATTAGTCTTCCCGCTTTTACAGTGGCGAACGCCGCGAACCTCCCTTCATATATTAACTAGTAATATTGATAAATTATTTGACAATGATACTGTTAGGTTATATATAAATATTAAGAGGATATTTAAAGGTGATGCTGGTAACAATGGTTAAGGTGCCCGATCGAACCGCTGTCTATCCTATAGGCGTTGTCGCCGAGCTGATGAAAATCCATCCCCGGACGCTGCGCATCTACGAAGAATGTAAACTTGTATGCCCGGCGCGCACGGCAGGCAACAATCGCCTATACTCCCAGGCTGACCTGGACCTTATTGCCCGTATCCGCTACCTGACCCAGGAACGCGGGGTCAACCTGGCAGGAGTAAAGATTATCCTCGAGCTGGAGGAGATGTTCGGACAGGTGGTAACCAACGTCGTCTTTGAGCGTGAAACAAGCCAGGATGAATAGCGTGGTGGGGGGTGTGATCTTTTGCAGTATAAAGACTACTACGCCATTTTAGGTGTTGACAAGAATGCAGACGCCAAACAGATTAAGGAAGCGTACCGGAAACTAGCCCGCAAGTACCACCCTGACCAGAACAAGGAGCCGGGCTCGGCCGAGAAGTTCAAGGAAATCAACGAAGCTTACGAGGTGCTCAGTGATCCGGAAAAACGGGCCACTTACGATTCAATTCCGTACGGCTGGACAGGGCAGGACTTCGGCCAGGGCCACGAAGGTTTTCGCTTCGCGGGACCCTGGACCAGGGGAGGCCGCAGCCAGGGCATCAGGTTCACCTTCGGTACCCGGGATACCGACGGGTTCAGCGACTTCTTTAAAACGATCTTCAGCGGCAGCCTCGGCGACCTTTTCGCCGACCAGGACATCTTCAAAGGCTGGGATGCCGAGCCCCGGCAGGCGAATTACGAAACGACCCTGGAGATTACCTTGCAGGAGGCTTACACCGGAACCGAAAAGAAGCTGCGCGTCAATGGCAAGCAGATCACCCTGAAGGTCCCGGCGGGCGCGTCGGACGGTTTGCGTTTACGCATGCCGGGCGTCATGGACACGGGAGGGAGCCAGTCCGCCGACCTTTACGTCACCCTGCGGGTCAAGCCGCACCCCTTCTACCGTGTTACGGGCCGGGATATCGAATGCGACATGCCCGTTTCAGTCGTTGAGGCTGCCCTGGGAACAACGATTGAGTTTCCGTACCTGAAGGGGACGGTAAAGCTCACCATCCCCCCGGGCAGCCAGAACGGCACGGTGCTCCGCCTCAGGGGGTTGGGACTGCCGGGTATGAAAGGCGAAAAACCCGGGAACCTGCTGGTCCATCTGGACCTCAGAATCCCGGAGCGCCTCACGGGAGCGGAGAAGAAAGCCCTTCAGGAACTCGGACGCGTGTCTTCCTTTAACCCGCGCCAGGGCCTGGCTTTCAATTAACAAAGGGAGGGTTGAAACGTGCGCCTAGACAAGTTGACCATCAAGGCCCAGGAAGCTTTCGAGAACGCCCAGGGAATCGCCGGCGAGTTCGGCCACCAGGCTCTCGACGACATGCATCTCCTTTACGGCCTTTTGCAACAGGAAGAGGGAACGGTGAAGCTTATCCTCGACCGCCTCGAGGTAAAACCGGCCGCCATCCTGCAGCGCGTAAAAGAAGCGCTGCAGCGCCGGCCCAGGGTTTCCGGCGGCCAGCTTTACGCCGCCCCGGAACTGCAGGGCGTTGTCGACCGGGCCTGGAAAGAGGCGGCGAAGTTCAAGGACGAGTACCTGAGCACCGAACACCTTTTCATCGCCCTGACCGCCAAAGAAGCCGGCGAAACCGCGCAACTGCTGAAGAACTTCGGTATTACAGCGGACAGGGTTTACCAGGCCCTTAAGGAAATCCGCGGCAGCCACCGGGTTACGGACCAAAACCCCGAGGACAAGTACCAGGCGCTGGCCCGTTTCACCCAGGACTTGACTGAGGCGGCCCGGCGGAACAAGCTCGACCCGGTCATCGGCAGGGACGAGGAAATTCGGCGCGTGGTGCAGGTCCTGTCGCGGCGGACCAAGAACAACCCGGTCCTGATCGGCGAGCCCGGCGTCGGCAAAACGGCCATCGTCGAAGGCCTGGCCCAGCGGATCGCCGGCGGCGACGTGCCAGACACCCTCAAAGACAAGCGGCTGCTGGCACTCGATATGGGCTTGCTCATCGCCGGGGCGAAATACCGCGGCGAATTCGAAGACCGCTTGAAGGCCGTCCTGAAGGAAATCACCGAAAGCCAGGGGCAGATCATCCTGTTTATCGACGAGCTGCACACCCTGGTCGGTGCCGGCAAAGCCGAGGGCGCCGTGGACGCCGCCAACATGCTCAAACCCGCTCTGGCCCGGGGCGAACTGCGCTGCGTCGGCGCCACCACGCTGGACGAGTACCGCAAGTACATCGAAAAGGACGCAGCCCTCGAAAGGAGGTTCCAGCCGGTCTACGTCAAGGAACCCACTGTCGAGGACACCATCGCCATCCTGCGCGGTCTGAAGGAGCGTTACGAAATCCACCACGGGGTGCGCATCAAGGACACGGCGCTTGTGGCCGCGGCCACCCTTTCCAGCCGTTACATCTCGGACCGCTTCCTGCCCGACAAGGCCATCGACCTGATCGACGAGGCGGCCTCCAAGCTGCGCACCGAGCTGGATTCCCGCCCGGCCGAAATCGACGAGGTCGACCGGCGGATCAGGCAGTTGGCGGTCGAGCGCCAGGCCCTGACCCGGGACGACGACGAAGGAACCAAGAAGAGGCTGGCCAAACTCGACGAGGAAAAGGCGGCGCTGGAGGAGCGCCTCGCCAAGCTCCAGGCCCAGTGGGAGCAGGAGAAGAACCTTATCAACCAGGGCCGGGGCATCAAGGAGCGCATTGAGCAGGCCAAGCTGGACGAACAGGCCGCCGAGCGCAACGCCGACTACAACCGCGTGGCCGAGATCCGCTACGGGATTATCCCCGGCCTGCAGAAAGAACTGGTCGCGATTAAGGAACGGCTGGCCAATTTTTACGGACACCGCCTGCTTAAGGAAGAAGTCGACGAGCAGGACATCGCCGAAGTGGTGGCCAAGTGGACCGGCATTCCCGTAGCCCGGATGCTGGAGGGCGAGACCGAGAAACTTATCAAACTCGAGGAAAACCTGCACCGCCGGGTCGTCGGCCAAGACCACGCCGTTACGGCCGTGGCCAACGCCATCAGGCGCTCGCGGGCCGGCATCGGCGACCCCAACCGCCCGATGGGCTCGTTCCTCTTCCTGGGGCCCACCGGCGTCGGCAAGACCGAGCTGGCCAAGGCCCTGGCCGAGTTCCTCTTCAACGACGAGCGGGCGATGCAGCGCTTCGACATGAGCGAGTACATGGAGAAGCACGCCGTGGCCCGCCTGATCGGCGCCCCGCCGGGCTATGTGGGCTACGAGGAGGGCGGCCAGCTGACCGAAACGGTCCGCCGCCGTCCTTACGCCGTGCTGCTCTTTGACGAAGTGGAAAAGGCCCATCCCGACGTGTTCAACATCCTGCTGCAGTTGCTGGACGACGGGCGCCTCACCGACGGCCACGGCCGGACCGTGGACTTCACCAACACCGTGGTGATCATGACGTCCAACCTCGGCAGCCAGTACTTCCGGGAAATGGCCGGCCGGCCGCAGGAGGAAATCAACGCCAAGGTTTTCGAGACTCTGAAGCACTACTTCCGGCCGGAGTTCCTAAACAGGATCGACGAAATCCTGGTGTTCGAGCCACTGGCGCCCGCGCACCTGGCCTCGATCGTCAAAATCCAGGCCGGCAGGCTGGCGCAGCGCCTGGCGAAGCAGAACATCACCCTGGAGATCGACCAAGCGGTACTGGAAATGCTGGGCCGCGAGGGCTACGATCCGGTTTTCGGCGCCAGGCCGTTGAAGCGGGTCATCCAGCGCCGCCTGGAGAACCCGATCGCCAAGGAAATCCTGCAAGGGCGTATCGTTCCGGGCAAGAAATACAAGGCTGTCCTCGGTGCCGGCGGCGAAATCCAGTTTACCGAATAGCGGCCTGTTCGGCCGCGATTCGGTAGTTGTAAGTCGTAAGGCTGGAAGGCATTCCCGTTCGGGAATGCCTTTTCCAATTTACTTTGTCGGCGCTTAGTAAAAGCGGCAGGAACTTATCAGGTCCCTGCCACTAGTGTTTACCTTGTTTTACCTGGTACCTTTCCAGCATTTCAGGCGGGGGCGTAAACTCCTCAATGCCTACTCTTTTAATGGTGGTCCAAAGGCGTTCCTTGGACTTGGCCAGTGCAGCGTAACGCGCCAGGACCCACTCCAGCACCTCGATAACCCCCTCCGCGCTGACAGCCTCGGCGATACGCTGCCCGTGGATAGGCCTCTGGGTGCTTCCCCTTCCCCCGATAAAGACGTCAAAGGCCCCCGGTCTCGTGCCCATCGCGCCGAAGTCGGCGCAAAGCGGGTCCGTGCACCCGCGCCCGCAGCCAGACAGGGCGATCTTAAAGTCGTCGGGGGTGGCGCGGCCCCAGAACTTCTCCTCAATGGCCATCCCCAGCTTCAGCGCCTCGGCGTGTGTCCACTTGCACAGCCCGGCGTCGCCGCAACAAGCTTTTACGTTGCGAATGGCCTCGCCGAAAGTATTCACCTTCAGCCCCAGGTTGATAAGGTCTTCTTTTACCAGAGCAGCTTTGCCCTCGGGCACCAGGATGACAAGGGTTTGCCTGGACGACAACTTGACGGCCGCAGCCTCCCACTTCTCCAGGTTAGCGGCCACGCCTTTGAACTCGTCAACGGTCATCAGCCCGCATCTGCCTACGGCGACCACAGCCATCAGGCCGTTCTTCTGCACAAATACCGCTTCCCCCATCCTCCAACCTCCTAAGTGTGCGACGCGCATCCCAAGCGATAATTGACTTTTGTGAGCCTTCGCAAATCATTAGTGGAAACCAGTTAGCTGGTTAAAGTAATTAGACAAGGTCAATGACCAGGGCTTCCTCATTGCAGTTGGGGAAGTGCGGACAGTTGATGCACTCCTTCCAGACCTTCTGCGGCATCTCTTCCTTGGGCACCAGCCTAAAGCCCAGCTTCTGAAAAAATCCGGCCTGGAAAGTCAGCGTAAAGATCCTGGGAATGTGCAGTTCCCGGGCCTCGGCCAGCAAAGCCTGAACGATGAGGCTCCCGATGCCTTGCCCGATCATTGATTCTTCAACGGCCAGGGCGCGGATTTCCGCGAGGTCCTCCCAGATGATGTGTAGGCCGCCTGCGCCGACAACGCGTCCGTCCTTCTCGGCAACGGTGAATTCCCGGATACCCTCGTAGAGCATCGAACGCGACCGGGCAAGCATCAGGCCCTTGTTGGCGTAGTGCGTAATTAAGGCGTGGATAGCCTCTACGTCGGTAATCCTGGCTTTGCGCAAAAGCATCTCGTTTCACCTTCCGGTCAATCAGCAACTGCAACTATCTTAACACCTTGTACCCTTATCGAACAGTCCCTTTCAGGCTACGTTCCAACCAATCCCTCTGTAAATCTATCGCAGGCAAGAGATTTCACTGTAACATTCCGGCTTTTAAAAGGATTAATGCAACAGAAGCGCTTCTAAAAAACAGCAAGAGCAGAGTAACCGGCTGTAGGTGACAGCCGTTGGCGGGAACCAGCCTGCTTGAAGACGGCGCAAGGGCGCCCCGAAGGAGTGTGAGTCCAGGTGTACAGGTTGATCGGGATTCTGGCTACTCTTGTTTTGTTCTTTGCCGTCGCCGCGGCACAAGCGCCCGGCGGCACGCAGGTCGATCCGGCAGCCCAGGCAAACGAGGACATCCCCGGGCTCCCCAGGATACAGTCCTGCGAGGAACTCGTCAGGTTCCTGGAGCAAAGCTCCCGGACACACTTTTACAGGGGCAGGCTGCTGCAGGGCACCGAGACGGCTAAGGGAGCGCCTGCCGCCGTGCCTGCTGGGAATTCGTCCGAGAACTTGAGCAACAACCTTTACGTTCTGGACGGCGCGATGCAAATTGTGGGTAAAATCGAGGATACCGCTCCCGGTGAACGGATTTACGCGGTACGGTTTATGGGCAAGAAAGCCTACATGGTAACCTTTAAAAACACCGATCCCCTGTTCGTTTTAGACCTGGCTGATCCTCTTCATCCGGCCGTCCTCGGGGCGTTGAAGATCCCCGGGTTCAGCAACTACCTGCACCCCTACGACGAAAACCATGTCATTGGCATCGGCAAGGACACCTTGCAGGTATTTGAGAAAGACCGCTATGGCAACGTCGAGGCGGAGGGTCCCGCCTACGAGCAGGGTATAAAGGTTGCCCTATTCGACATCACGGACGTCACCACCCCCCGGGAGAAATTCGCCGTGCGCATCGGGGATAGGGGTACCCACTCCGAGGTTCTGGACAATCACAAGGCGCTACTGTTCAGCCGGGAGAAAAACCTCCTGGCCTTCCCCGTCGCGGTTGCCGAAATCAGGAACAAGACCGCCTCCACGCCCCCGTGGGAGCACGGAGCCTTTACCTTCCAGGGAGCTTACGTCTACGAGCTGACCCTGGACAAGGGCTTTGTCCTCAAAGAGCGGAGCACGCACCGCACAAGGGAAGATTACCTTAAAGCCGGCTATGACTGGTGCAACAGCGAGCGGGACGTACGCCGCGTCCTGTATATCGGTGATACCCTCTACACCCTGTCGAGCAGCCTTCTCAAGGCCAACGATATCAAGACCCTGGCCGAAAAAAGGAGCCTGACGCTACCTTAAAAGGCACGCCCTAACCTTGCTTAGGAACCCTTGCCGAAATATCAGGGGTTCCTTCTTTTTTATTGATGACCTGGCAGGAAACAAGGCATGATAATTGAAAGTTATTACCATAAATGAGTGTCCCTTAAATACGGCCTGTTGAAAAACCGAGGGCTGTTCAAAAACAAGCATGGCGCGGAGCGTACTGGGGTGGTACGTGAGCACTGGCCGGCAAGCCTGACAAAGCCAGGCGAAGTTTTTCAACAGCCCCAATATGGGGGCCTTGAAAGGAGCAGGTTTTATGGACAAACCGGATACCGCTGAAAAACCGGGGCTAACCGCGTGGCAGCGTTTTATCGGAGCAATCCTGGATCCCCGCGCTGTTTTCGAAGATGTTGTAAAACACCCGCGGTTCTGGGGCGGCGCCCTTATCTCCCTCGGGGTGACCCTGGGCCTGAACCTGCTGACCATTCCCCGGCTGCAGGCTTTTGTCCGTCATCAGATCGCCGATACACACCTTCCCCCGGACCAGGCGGCTATGCTGCTGCAAGGTGCGATCATCGGCGCCGTCTTCGTTCCCCTGATCGGCCTGTTTGCCGTCTGGCTGGTGTACGCCTTCCTGTTGAAGGCCATCAATTTGTTTGCAGGAGAACGCGTCCCCTTTGAGATACTCTATTCTGTCGCTGTCTTTACCTACGTTCCGACCCTGGTGGGCGAAGCAGTGCGTACGGTCCTGCGCTGGGTCGTTCCCGTGGAAAAGTTCGCTTTCGTAAACACCAGCCTGGCCTTCTTTCTACCGGCTCCGGCCAACCCCCAGCAGCCGGGCTTGCTGTACCTGCTCCTGTCGCGCATCGATCCGTTCACGCTGTGGACGCTGGCCCTGCTTACCCTCGGCGGGAGCCTGGCGATAAAGGCCGGCGCGCGCACCGTGGCCGCCGGCGTTTTCGGCGCCTGGCTTCTTTACGTGGTCGGCTACGCAGCCCTGGTCCTCTTGTCCGGCTCTCCCTGATTCAGCATCTGGTTAAGCCATCTCGTTTCCAAGAGGTGCAATCAAGCACCTCTTTTTGGCGTTTTAACAGGCTTAACCCGGTCCATGGTACTCAATGCTCAACGCTCGGCTCTGCCAAAGGCTCCCCGCCGGGCCAGCCAGGCGACGGCCAGCGTCATCACGATCCAGCCGGTGAGCCCCGTCAGAGCGGGCCCCAGGAGGGTGTTAAAGTCCCTGGTGACCATATAGGGCAGGCCGGCACTGGCATTCAGGGAACCATGCGCCAGGGCCGCTACCCAGACGCTCCCCGAAGCGTCCCGCAGCCAGCCGAAAATAAAGGCCAGCAGTACGCAGAAGATGATCATCGCGCCGATCCCGAGGTAAGGATGATCAGGATAGTTGTGCCCTTTGGCGATAATCGGAGCGTGCCACACCCCCCAGATCAACCCGGTATACAGGTAAGCCCTAAATCGCCCCAGGTGTGCCAGCTTGACCTGCAGGAAACCCCGCCAGCCGAACTCCTCGCCGAACGAAGGGATAATATTGATCCATGGCGCGATGAGGATGGCCCCGACCGCATTCGCCAGGATCATCAGCCGGGGATCAATCGGCGATGGGGGAACAGGTTGTTCGCTGCCCAAAAACTTGGCCATCCCGCTCAGCGACAGATCCCACTGGGCTAATCCCAGGGCCAAGGCCAGGCCGAGCGAGACCAGGGTCATCAACGGCATGCCGAACCAGGCCGCCAGGTAGTACTTCTTGATGCCCACCCGCAGGCCGGCATCGCCAAAGCCTTCCCTGGTGACGAATTTGCGGACGATAAAAGCCGACAGGGCCGGAAAAAACATAACCAGTGTTAATACGGCAATGCCTCCGGCCTGACCGGGGTTCAAGCCCGAGTAAAAGACGCCGAACTCGACGGCCCAGGTCAAGCCGAAGGTCAGAACAAGAAACCAGATGATCCCCCGCTTATCGTTAACCCTGTTGTTTTCCAACCCCCATCCTCCCGTATCTCGCAATGTTCATCAGCCTTTGCTGGTTCCGAAAACGTAAAAGGCTAGGGTCACATTGTCACCTATGACCCCTGACACGCTGTATAACTCTGAATGTACAACACGCCGGCGGGTCCTCTAAACCTTGAGATCCCCCAATGCGGCCTGCAAGTCTTGGCAGATCTCGTTCAGTGTTTCAGTGGCCTTGGCAATACCGTCCACCAGGCGGGTCTGTTCTTCGGAGGCCAGCGTCACATCGCCCATCAGCGCCGTAAACCTCTCCGTCGCCACCACCGCGTCTTCGATGTGCTGGGTTAAGGTATGCACCTGGTTGACCATTTCGGTAATCGCCGCCAGAGATTCTTTGGCAATTTTTCTTCCCTCGGCCACCAGGCGGCAATCCTCTTCGACTGAAGAAACAGCCTTTTGCGCTTCTTCAACAGCCTTCTGAATATGCTGGGAGATATCGCCTGCAGCCTCGACGGCTTGTCTGGCGCGACGCTCCATCTCCACGGCAAGGCTGGCAAAATCGGTACCCCCATCCCGCGTTCTGGCCTCGGCGCTCGCCCGCTGCGCCAGGAGGCGCGCCTGGTCCGCCGTTAAGGTGAGATATTCGATGACCCTGTGAACATCCTGCAGCCGGTTGATGGTCTCCTTCGCCGCCCCGCTGGCCCGCGAAGCGATGCGGGCGCTCCGTTCCATCTGCTCCAGAATGCGGTTTGCCTGGCCTTCAAGGTTCTCAGCCTGCGTGGAGGCCTTGGAGGAAACCCCGGCGATGTCGCGCGCCCGCTGGGCCAACAGGCCGATGGTTCCGGCCACCTGGGTGATTCTCTCCGTGGTGGAGGCCACGACCGCGGCGGCATTCCTGGCGCTGGCCTGCAGATCAGCGGCGAGGCGGCGCGTGCTGTCGGCGGCATTCAGGACACGCTCGGCAAACTGGCGAAGCTGCCCCACCATCCTCTGGAACGAGCGCGCCAGGCTGCCTACCTCGTCCTGGGACTCAATGCCGAAGTCCTCAAAGCGCCAATCGCCCGTGGCGATTTTATTGGCCTGGTACTCGAGGATTTTTACAGGTTGGGCAATAGTGTTTGAGATATAAACGGCAGCCGCAACGCCCAAAATCATAGCAAAAAGACCGAGCACGACAGAGGTTTCGATGACGTGTTGCACCCATTGTTCGTTGGTTTCAACAGCCCCGTTTAAAAGGTCGCGCTGGTAGTTGATAAAATCGTTTCCTGCAGCGATAACCCCGCGAACGGTGCCTTTCTGCTGAAGAGTCCAGGCGATGGCCAGGTCGAGCTTCTGGTCGTCGGTAAGATCGGTCCGGTCTCTGATCGCTATGGCGGCCGCCGCGTAGTGGATCTGGAAGGAACGGATGAGACCGGAGACTTTGGCAAATTTGGCCCGCTCCTCTTTGGATGAAAGGCGCGATTCGATGGCCACCAGGTCGGCCTCAGCCCTCTCCTGCTGCGCCATGAATTCCTGTTTGTACTCTTCCTTGCCGGTCAGCAAGTAAGAACGCATCATCAGGGCCTCGAACTCAAAGGCCAGCAGCAGTTCCTGCGTATCGTTGACCAATCCCACCCGGTGGTCGATGAGGTCGATATATGACAACTGCACCTGGTGAAGGTTGTACAGCGCCGCTATCGCCGTTACACTGAAAACGAGATAGACAAGCAGGTAGCCTACTAAAATCTTTTGTCTGATGCGCAAGGGATCGGTCCCCTCTCCAGCCCGGCCGGTTGTGAATAGTTGCACTATCTTACCGTGATTATAGCACACGTTTTAAATAGAACATGCATTAATCTTCGTTTTTTCGAAGACTGCTGTACACGGCCTGTTTCAGCCTTGGTACAGAATGCGCGAATCGACAGACTTGATGCTCTGGCAGCCGGTAAGAATCATGACCTGCCGGAGTTCCGCCGTCAAACGGGTCAACACCTGGCGGACGCCCTCGGCCCCGCCGCCGAAGGCTCCGATCACGAGCGGTCTGCCAACAAGGACAGCCCTGGCTCCCAGGGCAAGAAGCTTCAGCACGTCTGCACCGTTGCGGATCCCGCCGTCGGCAAGGACGACAACAGATCCCCCGACGGCTTGGACAATGGCCGGGAGAACATCAGCCGCGCCGGGGGTGTGGTCCAGGATCCGCCCGCCGTGGTTGGAAACGACGATGGCCTTCGCTCCCGCCTCCACGGCCAGCAGGGCCTCGTCGGGGGTCATGATCCCCTTGAGGATGAACGGCAGCGTTGTAGCGGAAATGATCTTCTGCAGTTCGGTTACTGTCTTGGGTCCGACCGGCTGGCCCTTTAAGGCCATGGTTACCAGGCCCGCACCGTCGACGTCTATGCCCACCGCCCGGGCTCCGGCTTCTTCGGCCATCCTTACCCGCCTGACGATTTCCTCGTACGCCCGGGGCTTGATGAACGGGATGCCCCACCCGCGCTCAACGGTGATCGCCTCCAGGCCGGCATCGAACATCGCGGGATCGGCCCCATCCCCCGAACAGCCGATGGTTCCCGCCAGGCGGCTCCCGGAAATCACCGCGCCGATGAACTCCCGTTCCGTTAAGGTCCCGCCCATGTTGTAGGGTGTCCCGGTGATTGGAGCAGCCAGAATCGGGGTGCCGAGCTCACAGCCGAAAAGGTTTGTGGATGTATCAGGGTTCTTTGCCCCGTGGATGGTGCGCATGTTTAACCGGTAACGGGCCAGCGCCTCCAGGTTGGCCCGAAAGGCCGCTCCCGTACCGGCCCCCCCCATGCCCGGGACCTCACCGGCACAGGCCCGTCCGTCACATACCGGACAGACCCGGCAGTAGCCTTTTAGTTTATCTTTGGCAGCGCTCCTGATCTCTTCCCAATCCAAGCGTCTTCCGTACCTCCTTTTGTCATGGACTTAACGGCTCGGGGTACTCCGTTTTCCCTCACAATATTCATCCAATTAAGGCAATATCCTTGTTAGAAATAACTTGAGAATAACTTGATAGATCATAGCTCAAAATCGGCTTTGGAAAGCCTTGCATTAATGCCCCGGGTGTTATAATGGATGAAAAACGGCCCTTGCATCAAGGCCCGGGGAGAGGCATGAGACGAAGTGGATATCAAGTTCAGCAACATCAAAAAGATCGACAACCGCTACTGGATGATGTTCTACGCCTTAAGCAACCACGCCGCCAAACAGAACAAGGTGATCACCCAGTGTCCCTGGGAGTGCCCTTTCAAAAACGAGTGCTGGCCTGACGAGCGCGAGATCGGTAAGGGTTCCCGGCCCCGTAAAATATGCGCCGAGGTCGCCGATTTCATCAACCGCGAGTTTTTCGAAGGCAGGCTGGGCTAGCCACCCCATCGAGGGTGGTTTTCTTTCGTTTAATCCCCCCAGTTTAAGGGAATCATAGCCTTAACTCCTCTTCTACTCCGGTAAAACAAGAGGTAGAAACCTTGCTTGGCGACATTGCGGTTGTATTGTTAAAGGCTGTCCCGCTTTTTTTCCTGCTCCTGTACCTCACCAGGCTTCTGGGCAAGAAACTGATCAGCCAGCTAACCTTCTTTGACTTCGTCGCCGGCATAACCCTGGGCTCGGTCACGGCCAACACCTTGACCGGCCGGGTTCCGCTCGTCATCGGCATCGTGAGCCTTATCGCGTGGAGCGGGCTGACCCTGCTCATCGACCTTCTCGTGCTCAAGAGCCTGCCCGCTCGCAAAATCATTGACGGCGAACCGACGATCGTCATCCAGAACGGCAAGATCCTGGACTGGAATATGCGCCGCAACAGGTACAACCTCGACGACTTGATGACACAGCTGCGGTCCAAGAACATCTTTGACCCGGCCCAGGTAGAATTCGCCATTCTGGAACCCGACGGGAAACTCTCCGTCCTGCCGAAGGCGCAGTACCAGCCTCTAACCCCCGCCGACCTGAAGATGTCCATGGCGTACCAGGGGCTTGCTACCGTCCTGGTCAAAGACGGAGTTGTTATGGAGCGGAACCTCCGCCGGAACAACCTGACCGAAGACTGGCTGATGACCGAACTTAAACGAAGGGGCATCGAAAACGTCTCCGACGTCTTCTATGCCACCCTGGACACCAGCGGCAACCTTTTCATAGACCTGAAACACGACGGTCTGAACCACGTCCAGAAAGTCGAAGACTGAAGGGATAACTCCCACGTGGGACAGTCCCTTTACCTAATACCCAGCCGGTTCATCTTCCTGCTCAGGGTGCTGTAGTCGATCCCCAGACTCCGCGCCGCCGATTGCCTGTCCGGGGATCGGCTCAACGCTTCAAGGATGGCTTTCCTTTCGGCGTCCGCCACGATTTCTTTTAGCGTCCTTGTCTCCCGCCGGACCGCCGGAGGACACAGGTATCTCTGGGGAAGATCGGTCGGCCCAATAACTTCCCGAGGTGAGGTAACAAACATACGTTCCACCAGGTTCCGCAGTTCTCGGATATTGCCGGGCCAGTGGTAGGCCTTGAGTTTCTCTATCGCCTCGGGGCTGAACCGCTTATACAAACCGTACGCTTTGTTGACCAGCTTGCAGAAGTGCTCGCAGAGGAGCTCAATTTCGTCCATCCTCTCACGCAGGGCCGGAATGTGGAAGTGTACCACGTTGAGGCGGTAGTACAGATCACTGCGGAACAGTCCCTGGTTAACCAGTTCATCAAGGTTCTGATTGGTGCAAACAATCACCCGGACGTCGACGTTGCGGGACCAGGTACCCCCCACCCGCCGGATTTCTCTTTCCTGCAGCGCGCGCAGCAGTTTAGCCTGGGCCATGATGGGCAGTTCGCTGATCTCGTCGAGCAGCAAGGTGCCAGGGTGAGCGGCCTCAAAAAGTCCAATCGCCCCCTCCTTGCGGGCCCCGGTGAAGGCCCCTCTTTCGTAGCCGAAAAGCTCGGATTCGAGCAGGGATTCCGGGATAGCCCCGCAGTTGACCTTGATAAAAGGGTGCTTGGCCCGGGGGCTCTGCCGGTGAATGTAGGAAGCCAGCACTTCCTTGCCGGTGCCGGTCTCACCCGTAATTAACACGGTGGTGGGGTAAGGCGCCACGCGCAGGGCCAGCTCAAAGATCGCCCTCGTAACCGGGCTGGAAATGACCGGTTCAAAAACACCGGCGGTCGCCTCCTGCTGTCGTTCAAAAAACCAACCCCTGATTATCCATCTTCTCCCACCTCTCCTGCACAGTTATGCAATTCGTCGTGCAATGTTGCAAGTCCGACTTTTAGGTAATACCGGCCACAATTATATGCCTCAGGGCACTATTCTACAAGGCGCAGTTGCAAATTAATCCTCTGCCACTTCCTGGCATAGGGCTCAAACAGGCTTAATCGGCGCCTGTTCAAGTGCCATGATCAGTTGGCACGCAAATTGCTAGTTTATTGTAGATTGTAGATATGCAAGCGGAGGTTGAAAATATGCAAGAACCGCTTATCCAGCACGTGCAGAATCTTATCCAGGAGTACCAGATTCATACGGTACGGGTAACTGTTACCGATAACACCAACATTACCCGCTCACGCTTCGTGCCTGCCCGGGCCTTCATCGCTTCAAGTAAGGGGAACTGGCATCCAGTATCCCTCGGCGTTACTGTCGATGGACTCATCTGCGCTCCTGGTGCCGGAAGCAGGAAATGGTTGGGAAGGCGGCTTCCCCAGCATGCTGCTGGTCCCCGACCTCAGCACCTTTGTCGTCTTACCCTGGGCTCCCGGAACAGCAAGAGTGATCGCCGACCTCGCCTGGCCCAACGGCGAACCCTGGGAAGCGTCCCCGCGGCAAGTGTTGCGCCGTGTTTTAAAGCGCCTGCAGGAAACCGGATACACCTTGAAGGGCGCCTTTGAGTTTGAGTTCTACGTTTATAGAAACGGCGACAAATGCCAGGAACCGGTGTGGCAAGGACTTAACTGCTTCGCCGATACCAACCAGGTGAACTGTGCCGATATCTTCGACGCTATCATCAAAGGCCTCGAAGGTATCGGCGCCGGGCCTGGAGTAGCCAACACCGAATACGGGCCAGGCCAGTTTGAGATCACCAACTCACCCTTTACAGGACTTGCGGCCGCGGATATGGCCGTGTATTACCGGGCGTCGATCAAGGAAATCCTGCACCAGCTGGGCTATACGGCGACCTTTATGGCCAAACCCTCCGCATCGGTTAGCGGGAGCGGAGGACATCTTCACTTCTCCTGGCTCGACAAAGAAGGGCGCAACAACTTCTATGATCCCGGCAGCCCCGACGGCTTGTCGGACCTCTGCCGGCAGGTTATCGCGGGCCAGCTGGCGCACGCCGGGGCGCTGTGCGCCCTGGCCAACAGCACCATCAACAGCTACAAGCGCTTACGGCCCCACCAGTTCGCCCCGGTGAACGCCTCATGGGGCCACGAGCACCGGTGCACCATGCTCCGTGTTCCTTTCTCGAGGGGTGAGCAGACACGCCTGGAGAACAGGCTCCCGGCAGCAGACACCAACCCGTATCTGGCGCTGGCCGGCTCTGTCGCCGCCGGGCTGGACGGGATGGAGAAAAGGCTCACGCCACCCCCTCCGGTATCAGGTCGCAACCCGTACACAGCCGATGACCTGCCCCCTCTTCCGGACAGCCTGCCTGCGGCGATAGCTGCACTGGAACAGGACACTGTAATCCGAGGGTATTTGGGCGAAGAGTTCTGCCGTAACTTTATCTCCCTACGCCTGGCCGAGTGGGAACGGTTCTCCGCCCACGTCACGGACTGGGAACTTAATGAGTACCAAAAGCTGCTCTAAAACTTTCACCGTCAAGAGGCGGTGGAACAGTTACATATCAGGCTGAGAAAGGAGGTGGATGCATGAAGATAACGCGCGATAAGGTCGTCTACAGCATGTCAGCCGACAATGTGCCGGTCTTCCGGACAGTTCTCCCCGCCAGGCTCACCTTCGAGACCCACGACTGCTTTTGCGGTCAGGTGAAGTCTCCCGCCGATACGGTGGCAACCCTGGACTTTTCACGCGTGAACCCGGCGACCGGGCCGGTCTACCTTGAGGATGTACGGCCCGGAGATGTGCTGGCCGTGCACATCAGCGCCATCCGGGTAGCGTCACCGGGGATCATGGTTGCCGCCCCGGGCGCTGGAGTGTTGGGTGAAGCTGTCGCTGAACCAAAAACGATGATGGTGGAGATTTCTAATGGGTTCGTTCACCTGTTGGGGCTTGCCTTGCCCGCGGCGCCCATGATCGGCGTCATCGGCGTGGCCCCGGCCGGGGAAGCAATCCCCTGCGGCACCCCGGGCCCACACGGCGGCAACATGGACACCGGCCTGATTACGGCCGGCAGCACGGTCTACCTGCCTGTCCAGGTCGATGGCGCCCTGCTCGCCATGGGAGACCTGCACGCCCTGATGGGCGACGGCGAAATCATGGTCAGCGGCGTCGAAGTCGCCGGTGAAGTTGACGTGACCGTAACCAAAGCGGCAGGGGTACAGCTGGACAACCCGCTTGTGGTCACGCCCGACTGGATAGCCGTCATCGCCTCGGCGCTCACATTGGATGAGGCTGTGCGAACGGCTACCTTCCAAATGGCCGGCTTGCTGCAGAAATGGACAGGCTTTTCTCTTAACGCAGCCGGGATGTTCCTGAGCGCCTGCGGCCACGTGCAGGTGTCACAGGTTGTTGACCCCCTGAAAACAGCGCGGATGGCAATCCCAAGGACGATCTTGAAAAAACTGGGTGTGCCGCTAGCCTTTTGATCAGCGTTGCGGGTCAAACAGTTCCGAATCTTAGAAAGCGGGGGTTGAAATGTCAAACGACAAAAGCCATAACCTGGAGGAGTTTGGGTATAAACAAGAACTGAAGCGGGCGCTGTCTTTCAGTGACCTGTTGATCTACGGCATGGTCTTCATGGTCCCTATCGCGCCTATGGGCATCTACGGTTACGTTGCTGATGTTTCCAACGGCATGGCACCTTTGGCTTATGCCATCGGCGTGGTGGCGATGATCTTCACTGCCTGGAGCTATGCCAGGATGTCACACGCCTTTCCTATCGCCGGCTCAGTATACTCCTACGCTTCCCGGGGCATCCACCCCTCCGTGGGCTTCTTCGCCGGATGGGCCATTCTTCTGGACTACATCCTTACCCCGGCCCTGGTTTACCTGGTAGCCGGTTACGCTTTGCAGGAGATGCTCCCCATCCTGCCCTTCTGGGGCTGGATCGCGGTCTTTGTGGTCGTCAACACGGCGGTCAACCTCCGGGGCATCGAGATGACGGCTCGCACCAACATCGGCCTCTTGATCTTTGAACTCTTCACCCTGGTCGCTTTTATCGTCGTCGCCTTCATCGCGGTCATGAAGGGCGTGGGCGCAGGCGCTTTTACCATTGACCCCATCTGGAAACCCGAAGGCTTCAGCATCAACATGGTCATGGCGGCCACTTCGCTGGCTGTGCTGAGCTTCCTGGGGTTTGACGCTATCAGCACGCTCTCCGAGGAAGCCAAGAATCCTCGGAAAATAGTCCCCAGGGCCACCGTCGTGGCGCTGATCCTTGTCGGCAGCCTGTTCATCGCCCAGACCTACCTGGCCGGCCTCATCATTCCCGATCACACTACGTTCGACAACCTTGACACCGCCTTCTACGCCGTGGCCCAGGCGGCCGGAGGCGACTGGCTGCGTTACCTGTGCGCCCTGGCGACCGCCATTGCCTGGGGCATCGGCGACGGGCTCGTGGCTCAGGCCGCCATTTCCCGCCTGCTGTTCAGCATGGCCCGGGACAAAATAATGCCAGGCGCCTTGGCTAAGGTGCACCCGACATTTAAGACCCCTTATGTGAGTACGATCTTCGTTGCCTTGCTGGCCATTACCGTCGGCGCGCTCATCCCGATTGACAAGCTTACCTCGATGGTTAATTTCGGCGCGCTGACCGGCTTTATGTTCCTGCATGTCTCCGTCGTCAGCCACTACATCATCAGGCAGAAGCAAACCGACCTTGCTTCTATCCTGAAATACCTGGCGGCCCCCGGGCTTGGGTTCTCGATCATTTTCTACGTCTGGATCAGCCTCCAGCCCGAGGCCAAAACCCTCGGCTTTATCTGGCTGGCAGTCGGCCTACTTTACGGAGCCTATAAGACTAATTTCTTCCGTGAACAACCGCCCGCCTTCCGGAGTATGGGCCATTAGGCTATTACTCGCCACTAACAAGGACACCCCCGGCAAACCCCAACTGCCGGGGGTGTCTTTTAGGCCTTCTCAGTAACTCTTTGTTACCTGTTGCCGCCGAATATGCCCCCAAGCAAGTCACCGCCCATGCCGGCGATACCCTTCTGTTCGCCGATTTGCGTCTTGCTGGCGGCCAGAATGCGGTCCGCCAGGCGCGAGAACGGCAGGGTCTGGAGGTAAACGAGCCCGGGACCGGTCAGGGTGGCCAGGAACATGCCCTCGCCCCCGAACAGGACGTTCTTAAAGCCGCCGACAAACTGGATGTCGTAGGTTACCCTCGGCTCAAAAGCGACCAGGCACCCCGTGTCGACCCGCAGCGTTTCCCCGCTGCCAAGCTCTTTCTGAATCACCGTGCCCCCGGCGTGGACAAAGGCCATTCCGTCCCCGGAAAGACGCTGGAGGATGAAGCCCTCGCCGCCGAACAGCCCGGCGCCCAGTTTCCGCGTAAAGGCGATGTCGATGTCCACCCCCTGGGCGGCGCACAGGAAACCGTCCTTCTGGCACATAAAGCTGCCCCCTAGTTTAAGAAGATCCAGCGGAATCACCTTCCCGGGGTATGGCGCCGCGAAGGCAACCCGCGCCCGGCTCCGCCCGTTGTTCAGGAAAGTCGTGATAAAGAAACTCTCGCCTGTAAGCATCCGCTTAAAGCCCTTGAACAAGCCTCCCCCGGTCCCGGTCTGCATCACGATGCCGTCCTCCATGAACATCATCGCGCCGGCCTCGGCCCGCACCCCTTCGCCGGGATCCAGTTCTATCTCCACCATCTGCATGTCGTCGCCGTAAATCTTGTAGTCGATCACATCAGCCATGTTTCTACCCTCCATTAACGCTGTTCTAGATGATGATTTCTCGGCGCCAGACCGCAATCCCTGCTACAGGCTACACCCTCCGCCAGCAACGGCGCCCGTCCAGGGAGCCCTTTTCTTCCGCGAGTTTTTCAAAGTTTTCCAGTCCTGTCTGGCCAGGTAAAAAGCCGGTCCGTTCATTACGGTCATCAAGACCGGCAATCCGGCACCAGACGAGATTGTCAACTGCCTCTGAGGCTTAATCGACATCATGCGAAGTGGACGGACAAGCAGCGGGAAGCGGTGCAAGCCTTCGAGGAAAGCCAGACTTATGAAGGGGCTACCCGGCGCCTGAAGATAACCTTCCAGAATGTCCAAAAGCGTTGCCGCGCAGCAGACTGGCATTAACTTAAAGAAGCGGAAAAGATGCTGAAAAAGCTTGAAACATACGCACTCCGTTCTTCACCTTACAGAGGGTGAAAAACTTACGCTTGGCTTTTCCGCCGCAGCGGCTGTAGTCCACGTCTTAATTGACTGTTTGAAGAGCTTGCTTGTCAGACGTTATTATCACCTATAACAAATAATGTGTGCTACTATCGCTTTCAGGGGAACTTCCTCTCCATTCTCTAAGATAATAAAATTAAATCTTTAAGATAATAAATAAAAGAAATAGCTTTATTCCCATCCGGATTATATCCCGGCCTTGGGGTTTTTTAAGCGTTTTTCGGAGATTTCTATTCCGGAGCGGGGACCTGCTGGACCCGGACTTCGGACTTCCCACCAATCACCTTTAAAGCACGTCACTGCTGAAAATACTCCGACACCAGCCGCAGGGCGCATTCGTCGCCGCAGGCGCTGCACAGTTCCCCTTTTTCTTTCTCAAGGTAACAGCGCACCAGGGCCGGGTCGATGGCCAGGCCGGCTATTGCCGCCCGGTCCAGGGAAGCCCGGGCCCGGGCCATTTTTAAATCCCACTCCCAGGCCCCCTTGACGCCTTTGGCAATGTCGGCGGCATGGGCGGCAATGCGGGCGGCCATCACCCCAACCCGCACGTCTTCTTCCGTGGGCAGGCCCAGGTGCTCCGCCGGGGTGACGTAGCAGATGAAGTCGGCCCCGGAAGCCCCGGCCAGGGCCCCGCCGATGGCCGCGGTGATATGATCGTACCCCGGAGCCACATCAATGGCCAGGGTGCCCAGGACAAAATACGGTGCCTGGTGGCAGAGCTGCTTTTGCAAGAGCATGGTGGTTTCCACGTGGTGGATGGGCACGTGCCCCGGCCCTTCCACCATCACCTGCACCCCCCTTTCCCTGGCCCGGGCCACCAGTTCCCCGGCCACCAGCAGGCCCTGGATCTGGGAGCCATCCAGGGAATCGGCAATGCACCCGGGGCGGATGGCATCGCCCAGGCTTAAAGTGACATCATATTCCCGCAGGATGTCCAGCACCCGGTCGAACTCCTCGTAGAGGGGATTTTCCTTCCTGTTGTGCAGCATCCAGCCGGTGAGGAAGGCGCCGCCCCGGCTGACAATATCCGTCACCCGGCCGGTTTTCTGAAGACGCTCTACCACCTCAAAATTCAGGGCGCAGTGAATGGCCATAAAATCAATGCCCGCGGCGGCCTGCTTTTCTATGGCTTCAAACATGTCCTCCGGGGTCATGGCCACAATGCCGCCCCTCTTCTCGATGGCCTCAATGCCCGCCTGGTAGATGGGCACGCTCCCCACGGGAACCGTAGCCCTTTCCAGGCTTAAGAAGCGCATGCCGTCGATGTCCCCCCCGGTGGAGAGGTCCATAATGGCATCGGCCCCGGCGGAAATGGCCACCTCGATCTTGCGGGCCTCCATTTCCGGGTCGTCCCGGTCGCTGGAGGTGCCGATGAGGGCATTCACCTTGGTCCGCAGGCCCCGCCCGATGGCGCAGGTCCGGACTCCTTTCCGCAACCTGTTCTTCGGGATGACGATGGTACCGGCGGCCACCCCGGCGCGGATAAATTCCGGATCTACTCCCTCCCGCCGGGCCGCCTCCTCCATCTCCGGCGTGATGCGGCCCTCCCTGGCCGCCAACAACTGGGTCATAACCTAACACACCCCCTGCTCTTTGCCCAGATATTCCCCTACTACCTTCATGGCACAATATTTGCCGCACATGGCGCAGGCCTGGTGAGAACCGCGGCTGCGTTCCCGGCGAAGGGCACCGGCCCGAACGGGATCGAGGGCCAGTTCGATTTGCCTGTCCCAGTCCAGGGCCTTGCGCGCCCGGGACATTTCCAGGTCCCACTGCACCGCCCGGGACTCCCTGGCCACGTCGGCAGCGTGGGCAGCAATGCGAGCGGCAACGACCCCTTCCCGCACCTGCTCCACACCGGGCAGTCCCAGGTGCTCCGCGGCGGTGACATAACAGAGAAACTCCGCCCCGGCCCAGGCCGAAAGGGCCCCGCCGATGGCCGCCGTAATGTGGTCGTATCCCGGAGCGATGTCCGTAACCACCGGGCCGAAGACAAAATAGGGCGCGCCGTGGCAGAGCTGCTTTTCCAGCTGCACGGTAGCCTTCAGGTGCCCCAGGGGGACGTGCCCCGGCCCTTTGACCATCACCTGCACCTGCCGTCGCCGGGCCCGGGCCACCAGTTCCCCCAGCACCACCAGTTCCTGCATCTGGGCCGCGTCCAGGGAGTCGGCCAGGCAGCCCGGGCGCCAGCCGTCAGCCAGGCTCAGGGTAACATCGTAGCGGCGGCTGATCTCCAGCAGCCGGTCGAAATGCTCGTAAAGGGGGTTCTCCTGCTGGTTGTAGATCATCCAGCCCATCAAGTGGCTGCCCCCGTGACTGACCAGGTAATCGATGCGGCGGTGCTTTCTGGCCGCCCGCAGGGTCTGCCAGGTGGTGGCGCAGTGCAGGGCCAGAAAATCCACCCCGTCGGCGGCCTGCCGCTCGATGACTTCGAACACTTCGTCCACCTTCATTTTTACCGCCGCCCCGTACTTCTCCCGGGCTTCGGCCAGGGCCTGGTACACGGGCAGGGTGCCCACGGGCGTGGTGGTTGCCGCCAGCACGGCCCGCCGGGCGCCGTCAATATCCCCGCACACGCTCAAATCCATAATGGCACCGCTGCCGGCTTCCACGGCGGCACGCACCTTGGCCACCTCGCCCTCGATGGTGTCCCCTTCCCCCGCCAGGCCCACACTGGCGCTCACCTTTACGGCAAGGCCCGTTCCGATGCCCACGGGATCGATGTTCTTTCTCCTGCGGTTGCGGGGTATGACGATGGTCCCGGCCGCCACTCCCCGGCGGACGAACTCCGGGTCCACCCCCTCCCGCCCGGCCACCCTTTTCATCTCTGGCGTAATCTCCCCGGCCAGGGCCCTGGCCATTTGCGTCGGCATTTTCGACCCACCTCCATGGAAGTAAAATAAAAAGTCCCCAGCCAAAACTCAACCTGGCTGAGGACTTTACCATCATCCTCCGCGCACGGCCGCCCTTACGCGCGAGAGCAGCCATCCTCTCAAACAGGCAGGTCTCCTGGCTAACGGATCATCGCTTTTATCCCGGCCTTCCCGGGCAAACCCCAGTGACCGGGATAAGCTCCCCGACTACAGTGGCGGGACCGCGCCGTTTCCGCCTGGCACTGGAGGTTTTATGCTCTGGTACCGGCAATCTCTTACGCGGTGAGGTTGCGAAAATTTCCTCCCGTAACTGCAGGCCCACTCCAGCCCTTACCATGAGTACCGGGCGTCCGGACTTCCCTATTCTCCCCTTACGGGGCACCTGTTTGACTATTCGGTTTTCACCTACTGTAGTATTATACACTCATGCACTGGATTCTGGCACCGAAAGCTAAAATTTGTGTTAAACTTCGCAAATTCACTCGGAGGGAAAGCCTTGCTCAGCAGGAAGATTTTTCTTAAACTTTTCGCCCCGCACCTTAGCGATAACCAGGCCGATACGGATCGGCTGTTGGCCGCGCTGCACACGGCGAGGGGCATAGTCCCGGAAGACATCGAAGTCCCGCTCTTGGTGATGCGCCGGCTTCCCGAATCGCTGCGTACAGCCGACTGGCGGGTGACGGCGGCAGTCGGACGCGCCGCGGGAGGCTGGCGGCTGCAGGACGTGGAGCCGGGGGATAAGACAAAACGCCACTTCGGCCTGGCGGTGGATGCCGGCACGACGACAATCGCGGCGGCAGTCGTTAACCTCATTTCGGGAAACATCGTTGCCGTAACGAGCGGGGAGAATGCCCAGGCGGCCGTGGGCAAGGACATATTGACGCGCCTCCAAAGCGCGGAGGAGCCGGGTGGCCTGGAAAAGCTGCGTAGCCTGCTGGTTGAGAGCGTAAACCGCACTGCTGCCAAAGCAGCGGCGGAAGCTGGCGTCAACCCAGTGGAAATAACAGCGGTGGCAGTAGGCGCCAACACTGCAATGATTCACTTCCTCCTCGGGCTTGATCCCCGCTACCTTTACCGCGAACCGTATATTCCGGCAGTCAACGCCCCGGGACTTTTCCGGGCAACCGATGTGGGACTGGACGTCCATCCCGAAGCCGCAGTCTATTGCATGCCCGGAGTGGGCAGTTATATCGGGGGTGACGCCGTGGCCGGCATCCTGGTCAGCGGCATGCACCGGCAAAACGAAGTGGCGCTCTTTGTAGACATTGGAACCAACATGGAAATAGTCATCGGCAATGCCGAATGGCTGGTGGCGGCTGCGGGAGCAGCAGGCCCAGCACTGGAAGGCGGGATCGTCAAACAGGGCATGCGCGCGGTCCCCGGAGCGGTAGCACGGGTACGAATCGACCCCCTTACCCACAGGGTGACCTACACCGTGATCGGCGGAGAAAAAGCGCGCGGCCTGTGCGGATCCGCAGTGGTCGACGCCATGGCGGGGATGCTGAAAGCCGGGATAATCGACAGCGCTGGGACATTTCGCGACGGGCGCGAAGCTTTTGTTATCGTGCCGGCAGGCGAAGCGGCGGCAGGAACAGATATTGCGATTACACAACAGGATATCAAGAACTTTCTTAGAAGCAAAGGAGCGGTCAGCGCGGCCGTAGAAACTATCCTCGCAAGCGTAGGTCTACTGCCGCATGAGATCGGCTGGTTTTACGCCGCCGGCGCATTTGGCGAACATCTCGACGTGAAAGCCGCCGTGGCTACCGGGCTCTATCCCGACCTGCCGCGCGAACGGATCGTCGTTCTCGGAAACTCTTCCCTGGAAGGAGCCCGAAGGTCACTCGTATCCGAAGAGGCAAGGCGCGAACTCGGTGCGATCTGCCGCCGCGTCACTTACTGCGAACTGAACGTCAACGCCGAGTTTATGCCGCGTTTCGCCGGGAGCCAGTTCTTCCCTATAGTGGACCCACGAATTTAGACACGGTACTGCCCTCTGGTGACTTTTTCCACGATGCCTTTCTCAAGCAGCTTGTCAATGGTTCGCGCCACGCCGCTCGGGTGTGCTGGGGTATCCTTGTAGGGCCGCCCATCGAGCGCCAGCCTACAGAGGATATTCCTCATGTGGACGGTCTTGCCGAGCTCGTCGAGGATTTCGGTGAATACCGGCTCCAGAATTCTCTGAGCCTGCATATGGGCTTGCTCCAGGACCATCGCCGTTAACTCCCTTGACCCTGTCTCTAGGAGAACATGGTAGGCACGGGTAATAACCCCTTGCGGCCAGGCGGCGGAGCGCCGTTTGGGCAAGGGAAGTTTTATCGCATAACATGCGATATTTAAACCCGCCAAACGAATAGGTGCCAGGCATTGCGGCCGAGCAAGGTCGCGTCATATAACGGGTGGGAGCCCGATGCTGCGGCCTTTCGATCATGCCGAAAAGCCCGTTCCTACTTACCAATCTGCACCCCGCCGATCAAGCCGGCGGGGTGAAACACTTCTCCAAATAGATTGGACACCTTGCTAGTTAAGGCGTCAAACCCAGACACAAAAATCTCCGGGTGCCCTACAGGAATACCTTGTACAACGTAGAATACCTGACCACAAATAATTGCAACATAACTCCTGCACATTCCCTTGGTTCGAACTCCGCTGTAACCTTTCTCCGAAGGGGAAAATAAAAGGCCAAACCACGGATGCCGCAGTTTGGCGCGGGTGAGCAGGCCTGTAAGCCGAGTTCACATGGAGAAGGCACCCTTGGGTGCCTTCCTGCTGTCTTCAAGGGATATCAAGGGGTTCCGGGTTCGCACCGCGACCCGGTCGGGAGCAATACACGTAATTCAAGTTACGGAGGGGTGTTATGTCGCACTTACAGGAGGTTATCCGGGAGTTCCTGCGGTACATGCGCACCGAGAAGGACGCCTCTCTGCAAACCCTGGCTGCCTACCGCTCGGACCTCAAGCCCCTGGAGGATTTTCTGCTGCGGGAGCGGATCGCCCCGGAACTCGCCAACCTTACAACGCCGGTCCTGCGGCGGTACTTCATCTGGGTGCACGACGAGCGGCGGCTTTCCGCCGCCTCCCTGCGGCGGAAGATCCACTGCTTTCGCTCCTTCTTCCGCTACCTGGTGGAGCAGGAATACATCCCTCAGGACCCGATGCGGAAAATAAGGCCGCCGAAAGAACCGGAACGCATCCCGATTTACCTGAAGCAAGCGGAACTGCAAAGGCTGCTCGCCGCCCCGGAGCACCTCGGCGGGCCTTACCACTTGCGGGACAAGCTCATCCTCCACCTTTTGGCTTACTGCGGCCTGCGGCGGAGCGAGCTCCTGCGCCTGGACTGGGACGACGTGGACCTCGGCGCCGGCACGCTGCGCGTGCGCGGCAAGGGGAAGCGGGAGCGCATGATCCCCATCATTCCGGAACTGCAGCGCCTTCTGTGGGAATACCTGCAGACGCGCCTCCCCCTCGAGAACCGCGCCCTTATCCTCGGCCGGGAGGGCAAACGCATGAACAAGGACGCCCTGACGCGGCTCTTCAAGAGGTACGTCCGGATGGCGGGCCTGGACGCGGCGGTGATCACCCCGCACAAGCTCCGGCACTCCTTCGCGACGCTGCTTCTGGAGAAGGGGGCGGACGTGTTCACCATCCAGGAACTGTTGGGCCACGCCGACCTCGCCTCGACCCGGATCTACGCCCACTGCAGCAGCCAGCGGCTGCGACAGGCCGTGGAACGCATCCGACCGGGTTACCCGGAGAGAGGATGACAGCCGTCAAGAAGAATTTGCAAACAGGGGCACAGTGTCTTCACCCAGTATCTAGCACAGATGGGAGCACAATCGCCTTCGGCTGTGAAGAGAGAGCTTATGACCAAACGTGGCCGGGAACGCTACAAACTGCGGTAGACCTCGTGACCGGTCTTTGGACACGTCAAAGAACATTGGGGCTCAGGTAGTTCTTAGAAACTCGAATCCCATCGATGCTGGACATCATAGCCAATCATAAACAGAGCTGCCTGTAAAGCCATAACCTGTTGACTCGAATCTAGTTGGCTAAAAAGCGAGTCACTCCTCCGGATGATCTCACCCAGCAACCAGCTCGCCTTGACATTGTCGTTAAGGTGTTTGCCTGGGTTGTTTGAGATCTCAGGAAACCTATAGATTTCTGTGCTGGGGTTTCTTCTGTTTAATGCTGAGTAGTTAGCTTCCCGCCCTCGCTTATAGCCAAAGCGTAACAGTTCGGGTACGGCATCCAATGCTTGGTCCTCACAGAACTTCCTAACCAGTAGGCCAAGAGCAGCACCTACACGGCCGTCGTACATGATAAAGCCGTCGGATAGCAACGAGTATATCTTCGTGAAGCCAGAGTTAATCAGGATGCCATTGTGCTTTGACGTATCGTAAGTCTCTAAGTTCAGCAGTTCTCTTGTCTTCTGAAGCTCACTGCAAAGCTCACCGGACTCAGCCAGGTCTTTAATCACGCCTGCATTCCGTGATAGAACACCGCCCCAAGCTAGGACAGACAGGCAGCATTCCTTACACTTTTCGTTGTTACCTTGGCCAATGCTCTCAGTAAGCTCGGTTGCCAGCCGATTAAAGAAAGTGTGGGTATCCGCAAAGGTCCGCCCGGAGACTCTCTGTCTGGACACCGGCAGGTAGGCATCGAACTTCCATTCGTACGACTCGAAGGCCGAATACAGGGACGTGCACGACCAAAGAGTTTTCGTCCGAGCGTCCACGTACTGGTGTACAAAAGAGCCAGGCTTATCTAGCCGTTCTTGCATCCAAACCATGAACGAGGATACCGTCGGGTCGGACAGATACTCCGGTTTTCTCACCTAATCCACCTCTAGTTCCTGCTCTTAGCCATCGTCCGACGCGTATAGGTTAAAAGACATCTATAGCTCGCTAGCCTCTAGGGCGTACTGCCTATCAGGATCCAGAAACTCCAAAAAACCCTTGAGCTCTTACATCCGTTCAGAATCCAAGGAAAGTTCTCATGTTTTTGATACCAACCATCAGGGTAGTTCTCACTAATGAAGTCACGGATCTGGCCTGTTGTTGCAACGGCTACCCACGCTCCCCAGTCAACCTGCTTACCCTTCAGCAAGCCTCGCCGTATCCGCGTCTTCAACTGCTCAAATGGTGCCGATGAAACAAAAATGACCTCCTACGGCTTCTGTAGGAGGTCAAAAAGCCTTTAACATCGCCGCAAGCACTGCCACGTAGCTGACCGAAAAGATAAACATCCATTTGATCAGGTCCCTCTCGAACTTCCTCAGTGCCTTCCGGATTTCGGTATTAAACTCGTCTAACGCTTTTTCAATCCGGTCCATTGAATCACTCCTCCGTCAAAAACCCCTCTAACTCGGATTCCGGCCGGTCAAGGTGGATTCCGTCCCGGCATTGTGGGCAGATGAATTCGTCGTACCAGATTTCATTCTCGGGTGTTTCGGGGTTTTTCAGAAGGTCAAGCAGAACCAGCGACGCACCGCAATTGGACAGCACGGATCGATGTAACACGGCCTATTGTCCGGGCGAGGTTCAGCAGCGCTTCTGGGAGGGTTATTCCCGTCTGGTACGTCAGGAGTCGTTTTCATCGGCCAGCACCACCTCGGCCTGCGCCGGCAAGAAGAATTCGGCATCCCTAAGGTTTATCTCCGCACAAACGAGATAGCCCTTTTCCATTTCCTCGGCCAGCCTCTTGTCCACGGATGTGTCGTCCAACATGCTCACTCTCCTTACAATAAAGGTCGCTCCGCCGCCGAGAACCTGTCCCACCCGGGCCGACGCCGGAACGGTCCCTCCGGTAGCCGATCCCCAACAAACTCCCACCGTCGCGCACAGAGCAGCCTAAAATGATTTTACCAAATCACTACTTTTATTGCCAGCAACAGCCAGCACCGGATGATCAATAGATGTTTTCGCTACCCTGAAAAACAGCGCAACCCTGAGGGAGCAGGCTAAGCCGCCG
>DAIRSE010000026.1:0-29904 GCA_036804525.1 Bacillota bacterium
TCTTCATTTTCGAAACATACACTTGGTGAGAGAAATGCAACCTTCGATTTTATACATCGTCCGTCCGGCTGCCGGGGGGATGAAAATCCATGTTCTGGCGCTGGTGGAATTTGTTTCCCGAAAAGGCTTCAGGGTTTATGCGGCGTGCCCCACAGATGAGATGGCCCATCTGCTCAAGCGGGCGGGAGCGGCTACCTTTACGGTTCCGCTTGCTGGAGAGCTGTCGCCTGCCGCTGACTGGTGTTGCATCGGGATGTTGTCAGCCTTTATCCGGGAGCACGGCATAAACCTCGTGCACGCACACGGCTCGAAGGCGGGCCTTGTGGGGAGAATAGCCGCCCGCCGGACAAAAACCCGCTGCGTGTTTACGGTGCATAATTCTATTTTTTACGACCACTGGCCGGTATGGAAAAACCGGTTCTTTGCCCGCATCGAAAGGTGGCTGGCCGGGTATACCGACAGGATTATTACTGTATCGGACGCCTTAAGGAAGGAATTGGCGGAGGTTCAAGGCATTCCTGCAGACAAGATGACCGTCATCCATAATGGAATAAAGCTTTCCTCCTTTAAACCTGACAGCGAGGCTCGCCATAAGGTCAGGTCCGAACTCGGGATAGCTGATGAAGAAATTATCATCGGCACCGTAGCCCGGTTCGCGGTGCAGAAGGGATTGAAGTACCTGATTCAGGCGGTGGCTATGCTTGGCGAAGAAGGATTTACCCGCACGCGCCTGGTAATTGTGGGGGACGGGCCCCTGCGCTCCGAACTGGAAGAGGAAGCCGCACGGTGCGGAGTCAGGGCGATCATGCCGGGGTACCGCAATGATATCCCCGCTGTGCTGTCGGCTTTTGACCTGTTTGCCTTGCCTTCGGTCACTGAAGGACTGCCGCTGATTGTCCTCGAAGCCATGGCTACGGGGCTTCCCGTGGTGGCGACGTCAGTGGGCGGGGTACCTGAGGCCGTAGCCCATGGGACGACCGGTCTCCTGGTTCCGCCGGGCGACGCCGGAGCGCTGGCCAGAGGCATGGCTATGCTCCTGCAATATCCCGAAACGGCAAAGAGATTCGGCGCCGCAGGCCGGGACAGGGTTACCCGCGAGTTTAGCGAGGAGCGGATGTTGACCTGTACAATCAGCGTATATAACGAATTGTTAAGCGCTCAACGGTAGGTAGTCGGTAGTCAGTAGTCAGAGTTCAATATCTTAATCTTAAAGCCTTAATGCTTAAGTCCTTAGTGCCAGTCAGGGAGGTTTCCTCATTGTCCGTCATACGTTTCCTGGTGGTTCCGCTCCTGGTTTTAGCCGCCGTTACTGGCATGTTCTTCCCTCAGGCCACTGCGGCCGGCGAAAGGGGCAGGGTCGTGATAGTCGTTCTTGATCGCGCCACTCTTGAGGACTATAAACAACTTCACACCCTGCAAGAAATTCCTGCCTCGTGGGGTTTGCTAAACACCAACACTGGGGGGATCCGCAACGTTGAGAACACCCATGCCACTATCGGAGCAGGCAGCAGGATCATCGCCACAGAGGGAGGGTTCAGGGCTTTTAACGCCCTTGAGCGGTGGGGCGATGAGCCTGCTCTGGAAGGATTCAAGCGGCTTACAGGCTTTGAAGCCGAGTCGAAGAATGTCCTCCACCTGGGCATCGCCAGGATCATTAGGGAAACCGAGAAGCTTCGTTACGACGCCCTCCCCGGCGCCCTCGGCTCGGCATTACACCAAAACGGTCTGACTACCTGTGTACTCGGTAACGCCGACTGGAATGGGGTGTACCGACGGCATGCCGTGACAATGGCGATGGACAGTCGGGGCATTGTTGATTGCGGCGATGTCAGCCGCGATATGCTGGTGTTTGATACGTCCTTTCCGGGGGCTTACCGCACGGACTATGACGCTATCCTTAACTCCTTCCGCCGGTTTACCGACAGTAGCCTGGTTGTTATTGAAACGGGCGATTTGTCCCGTCTCGATGAGGCGCGGAAGGACGTACTGCCCTCGGTGCTCCAGCAGCAGAAAAAAGCTGCGCTGGCCAGGGTGGACGGTTTAGTTGCTGCTATCTATAAAGAGCTGAAACCGGAGAAAGACCTGCTGATTGTTGTGACGCCTACGCCTTCAACCGAAGCGATTATCGACGACAAAACGTTAACCCCGGTGGTCGTTGCCGGCCCGGGTTTCGGTGAAGGCCTGCTTACCTCGCCGGCGACACGCCGGGAGGGGGTCGTGCAAAACATCGACCTTGCTCCTACAGTTCTGGCCTATCTTGGATTAACCCCTTCGCGTGAAATGTACGGGCGGGCGATGTTATCCATCGAGCAGCCGAATGCTTTTGAACACCTTGAACGCCTTAACGACCGGATTGTTTTGAACCACCGCATAAGAGTTCCGATGATCAAGACCTATATGGTGCTTCAGATCATCATTGTTTCCTTGTTTATTCTGAGCATCCTTGCTCGGGGCCTGCGTATCGCCGACAGGTTTTTCCTCCGCCCCGTACTTCTGGCGATCATGGCTTTCCCGGTAGCCGTCCTGTTGACAGCGGCCTTCCCGTACCGGTCAGCCGTGTCCATGATTGCAATACTGATTCTAGCTATGGCTGTCATCGCCGGAACCACCATCTTGTTGGGGCAGCGCAACCCGATTAAAGGCTTCCTATTTATATCTTTGCTGACGGCAGGGGTAATCATCGGGGACCTGTTGTCGGGCTCGGTGCTGCAAAAGTTTGCCCTCCTTAGTTACGATCCCAGTGGCGGGGCCAGGTACTATGGATTGGGTAACGAATACATGGGCATCCTCACCGGCAGCACGATCCTTGCCGCTGCCTCTTTTCTTACTTTGAGCCGGCAACATCCGGTCGGGTTATTGCTAGTGGCCCTGTTTTTCGCGCTGACCCTCTTTGTCAACGCTCATCCGGGTCTTGGCGCTAACTGGGGAGGTACGATCACCGCAGCGGCGGCTTTCCTGGTTGCTTTTTTGCTGTTTCTCAGCGTGCGTTTCACCGCCCGGATCGTTCTCGGCGGCCTGGCCGTCCTTTTCATCCTGCTGGTGGCCACGGCTGCTTTTGACGCTTTCCGCCCAGTAGAGCAGCAATCGCACATTGGGAGGGCAGCGCGGCTGATTTTTGACGGCGGTGTAGCCGAGGTGCTCCGGCAGAGTTCCGACTTGATCGCCCGGAAGATCAGCATGAATTACAAGCTTTTCCGCTATACCTTTTGGTCCCGGGTATTCCTGGCCAGCCTGGCGGCTTTTGTCTTCCTGTTTTTCAGGCCGCTAGGGAGGATGCAGGACCTGCAGAGGAACCACCCGCTGCTTTTCAAGGGCTCGGTGGGGATTGTACTGGGCAGTATTGTTGCACTTATTGCCAATGATTCCGGTATTGTTGCTGCGGCAACAACCATGATTTTCGGCGCTCCCCCGCTCCTGTACTACTTTTTGGAGGACAACGATGGATAGGTATGGACGTTTCAAGGATGACAAGGGGAATATCTTTTACGCGGCAGTGGATGGCGAGAATGCCTGGCCCCTGACAAAGGAGCCGTGGCTGGGGGGTGAACTTACAGGGGCGGCTGTTCCCATGGCCGGGTTGCGGCTGATGGCGCCCTCGGAGCCTACCAAGATTGTCTGCGTGGGCTTGAACTACCTGGATCACATAGCCGAGTTTAACAACGAGGCTCCGTCTGAGCCGGTCATCTTTTTAAAGCCGCCCACCGCGGTTATCGGGCCCGGTGAGAACATCGTTTTTCCCGAGGGTGTTAACCGCCTGGATTTCGAAGCCGAGCTGGCCGTGATCGTCGGTCGTAAAGCCAGGATGGTTGGCGAGAAGGAATCGCGGGATTACATCTTCGGGTATACCTGTGCCAACGATGTTACCGCCCGCGATTTACAACGGAAAGACGGGCAGTGGACCAGGGCGAAGTCTTTTGACACTTTCTGCCCCCTGGGGCCATACATTGTTTCAAAACCGGACCCCGGCCAGCTGAGAATCGAGGCCCGCTTAAACGGCCGGACCAGACAGTGTTCCTCGACCGGCAGGATGCTGTTCAACCCGTTTTATCTGGTGAGCTTTATCTCCAGGATAATGACCTTATTGCCCGGGGACATTATCCTCACCGGTACCCCTAGCGGCGTAGGGCCAATGCAGCCTGGGGACAAAATAGAGGTAGAAATCGAAAGCATTGGCAACTTAATGAATATGGTTGCCCGTTAAGCTTAAGACCTAAAATTTTGTTGACATTGCAAAGAGTTATGCTACAATTGAATTTGGCTGGAATTAGCCAATCCTGGCAATCTGTTTCGCCGGGCAGTACGAGTCAAAAAGGGGGAGATAATGTCAATGAAGCCTTTGGGGCGCCACATCCTGGCCGAAATTTACGGTTGTGATTTTGATGCTCTGAATGATGTGAAGAATGTGGAAACGACAATGGTTCAGGCTGCTCTGGCAGCCGGAGCTGAGGTTCGGGAATATGTCTTCCACAAGTTCAGCCCCCAGGGGGTCAGCGGTGTAGTAGTTATCTCGGAATCTCATCTAACCATCCATACCTGGCCGGAGCTTGGCTACGCGGCAGTCGACGTCTTTACTTGCGGCGACAAGGTTAATCCTTGGGACGCGTGCAATTACCTGACGCAGCATTTTAAGGCCAGCCACGTCAAAGCCCAGGAGACTGTCCGGGGAATTCTGCCCGACAGTATAGAACTGAAGGCAGTAAATCAATAGGGGGGATATTTATTAGTACTAATCCTGCAAAGGATTTTAGCATGAAGTGAGGACCCTGCAGAACGCACACGGGTGGGTATCTGCAGGGTCTTTTGTTTATGGACGGCAATCCTGGTATTTAAGACTGGCGGCAAAAGGGAAGCGGGTCGGCAATCGCGAATATACACAAAATCTGTCGTTTTTGGGTTGAACCTTGTGCTGAACTGCCGGGCCTACCGGTACCGTTAGCATATCTTGGAATGCTTTTTGTTTTATATAATGGTTGCGTGAGGTTCGTCGAAACGCACACCGGAGTAAAGGGGTAAAGCAAGTGGAGTTTAAGGATATCCGCCAGAAAGAGGAGTTTGTGCACCGCACCTTCACGGCTATCGCGCACCGGTACGATCTGCTCAATACCGTCTTGAGCTTTAACCAGGACAAATACTGGCGCCGTTTCACCGCCAGGAAAGCCGGGCTGAAAGAAGGCGGGACGGCCCTCGATGTGGCTTGCGGGACAGGGATGCTGTCCTTCGAACTGGCGAGGATCGTGGGTCCTACCGGTAAGGTTATTGGCGTCGACTTTTGTGAGAATATGCTCCAGAAAGCCGAGGAGAACTTGCGTAAAACCCCCTACAAAGGTGTCGTGGAGTTCAAATGGGCGAACGCCATGGATCTTCCCTTTGCGGACAATACCTTTGACTGCGCTGTCATGGGTGTTGCCTCGCGGAATATGCCTGATCTCCGCAAGGTTTTTAAGGAAATGGCCAGGGTGGTACGGCCCGGCGGAAAGGTTGTTAACCTGGATTTCTCCAGGCCGACCATGTTCGGGCTGAAACAGGCGTATAACTTTTATCTCCACCGTTTGATTCCACTGATCGGAAAACTGGGGGTCGGGCAGGACGGACCGTACAGCTGGCTTGCCAAGTCCCAGGTTGATTTTTTAAGCCAGGAAGAGTTTAAGGAGCTGTTTGAGGAGATCGGGCTTGTCGACGTCGCATACTATAACTTAACCGGCGGCGTGGTGGCTGTCCATGTGGGCACCAAAGCATAGCATTCAGCATTCAAATGGGGTCAATCCCTGGTTCCCCGGTTTTCTACTCCAGGCACTGAGTGCCTAATGCCTAATGCCTAATGCCTAATGCCCATAATGCCAGTAGGTTCTGTTAATGTAATCTAAGCGGAGACCAGATGTCGCCAAACACAAACGTTTCTTTGGAGAGGAGAATGAGGGTGGCCTTTAAGGATCTGCGGGAATTCATCGACGCCCTGGAGAGGAAGGGGCTCCTTAAAAGGATTACGGTAGAAGTCGATCCCGAGCTGGAAATTACCGAGATCACCGACCGGGTGGTTAAGTCGGGGGGGCCGGCGCTCCTGTTTGAGAATGTAAAGGGATATGACATTCCCGTGTTGATCAATGCCTTCGGGTCCGAGGAACGGGTCCGGATAGCCCTCGGGGTTGACAGCCCGGATGGCATCGGCCGCGACCTGGTACGTATCCTTCAGCCAACCGATCTTCCCGTAACTTTTCTCGATAAGCTGAAGGCTCTGCCCAAGCTGGCCGAACTGTCGTCTTTTCTTCCCAAGACGGTGCGTACAGGCCCTTGCAAGGAAGTGATCATCAAGGATAAGCCCAGCCTGGCAAAGTTCCCGATTCTTAAATGCTGGCCTGAAGACGCGGGACGTTTTATTACCCTGCCCTTGGTCTGTACCCGCGACCCCGAAACGGGGCAGAGAAATGTCGGCATGTACCGCATGCAAGTCTTCGACGACCGGACGACCGGGATGCACTGGCACATCCACAAGGACGGGGCTGACCACTACCGGACGGCCGAGAGGAAAGGACAGCGCCTCGAAGTGGCCGTGGCGCTCGGGGCCGACCCTGCTGTAATCTATGCCGCGACAGCGCCTATGCCAAAGGGCCTGGACGAATTCCTGCTGGCCGGATTTATCCGTAAGCAGCCTGTCGAGCTGGTCAAGTGCGAGACGGTCGATATCGAGGTTCCAGCGCACGCGGAGATTGTCCTGGAGGGCTACGTTGACCTTGGCGAGCGCCGCCGCGAGGGCCCGTTCGGCGATCATACCGGGTATTATTCGCTGGCTGACGATTATCCGGTCTTTCATATTACCTGTATCACGCACCGCCGCAAGCCGATCTATCCGACCATTGTGGTCGGGCGGCCGCCGATGGAAGATACCTACCTGGGCAAGGTTACCGAGCGTGTTTTCCTGCCGCTCATCCAGATGGTGCTTCCGGAGGTCGTCGATATGAATTTCCCGCTCGAAGGCGTCTTCCACAACTGCGTCGTGGTTTCTATCAGGAAGCACTTTCCCGGTCAGGCGCGCAAGGTAATGAACGCGCTGTGGGGTATGGGCCAGATGATGTTCACCAAGCTCATCATCGTTGTTGATGAGGACGTCAATGTACAGGACATGTCCGAGGTGTGGTGGCGCGTCTTTAACAACATTGATCCCCGGCGGGACCTGGTTTTCTCGGACGGGCCGCTGGACGTGCTTGATCATGCGTCCCCTCACCCGGTGTTCGGTTCCAAAATGGGTATTGACGCGACACGGAAAGGCCCGCTGGACGGTCACACGCGCGAGTGGCCGCGGGATATCGTGATGGATGCTGCAACAAAGGCGCTTGTAGACAGGAAGTGGTCGAGTTATGGTCTCTGAGCTCTTTAGAAAAGTCTTCAGAAAAGTGCGCATCTTTTTGGAAATGATAAAGTTTGAGCACACTATCTTTGCGCTGCCGTTTGCCTACATGGGGGCCTTGCTAACGGAGAAGCACATCCCTTCGGCGCATGACCTGATCTGGATTACCGTGGCCATGGTGGGCGCACGGACGGCCGCGATGTCCCTTAACCGACTGATTGACCGACATATTGACGCTCTGAACCCCCGGACGAGGAATCGCGCCCTGCCGGCCGGCCTGATCTCGGTGGGTGAGGTGTGGGTTTACGCTGTGATTTCACTGGCGCTTCTTTTGGCGGCTGCTTACCAGTTGAGCCCGCTGGCTGTTAAGTTTTTCCCGCTCGTGGTGGCCATCCTGGTTGGGTATTCATATACCAAACGTTTCACCTGGGCGTGCCATATCTGGCTCGGCGCAGCCCTGGGGTTTGCACCCCTGGGCAGCTGGATTGCTATTGCCAACAGGGTGGATCTGGCCCCGGTGCTGCTGGCGGGCGGCGTACTTTTCTGGGTGGCCGGTTTCGACATCATTTACGCGTGCATGGATACTGATTTTGACCGGAAGAGCAACCTTAAATCCATTCCGGCGCGTTACGGTATCGGTTCAGCCCTGAAGATTTCCAGGGTGTTCCATATCCTGGCGGCGCTTCTGTTCCTGTTGGCCGGAATCGTCCTGAATATGAGCGTCCTTTACTTTGTAGGCATTGCTTTGGCGGTTGTGATCCTTTTTTACGAGCATGCTATTGTTAACCCTGCGGACCTTTCGCGGGTCAATGTGGCCTTCTTCCATATGAATGCCGGGTTGAGTCTGGCCCTGTTCTTTTTCACGCTGTTCGCAGTACTTTAGTGGCTGTAGGCTTTAAGCTGGGATGGGGAAATGGGGGAGCCGATTCTTTCCTTTCCTAATGCCTAATGCCTAATGCCTAATGCCTAATGCCTAGAACGGTTGCAGGGTAAAGTACTTAAAATTTTCCTAGCGGTACTTTATAGGGCAGGTGTAACGACAAAATGCATCACTTGTTCACGCGGGGAGACCTTAAGGACATCGTGGGAAAGGTCGTGGCCGGGGAACGGTTGAGCCGCGATGACGGGATACGTTTATTTAATAGCAACGACCTGCTTACCATCGGTTACCTTGCCGACATGGTCCGCCGCCGCAAACACCGCGACCGGGTCTTTTTTATTGTCAACAGACATATCAACCAGACCAATATCTGTGTAAACTTGTGCAAGTTTTGCGCTTTCGGCAAGGAAAAGGGGGCTGAAGGCGCTTACACTCTAACCCTTGACGAAATCGAAGCTGCGGCCCGGGAAGCCTATCCGCTCGGCATCACCGAGGTGCACATTGTCGGGGGGCTTCATCCCGACCTGACCCTGGACTACTATCTCGAAATGATGCGTCGGTTGAGAGAGGCGCTTCCCGGGGTGATTATCCAGGCCCTGACCGCCGTTGAGGTAGACTACCTGGCGCAGCGACACTCTATGAGCGTCGAAGATGTCTTGCTGGCCCTGCGCCAGGCCGGGCTGGATTCGCTGCCCGGCGGCGGGGCGGAAATCTTTTCGCCGCGGGTAAGGGAACTGGTCTGCCCCAAGAAGATCAGCGGCGAACGGTGGCTGGAGGTGCATGAGACGGCGCACCGGATCGGCATGCGCACCAACGCCACCATGCTGTACGGGCACGTCGAGACTATCGAGGAGCGGGTCGACCACCTGATTGCCCTGCGGGAACTCCAGGATCGCACAAAAGGATTTATGGCCTTTATTCCCTTGGCCTTTCATCCCCAGCATACCCAGCTCGAACAGGTGGTCACGACTAGGACTACGGGCTATGACGACCTGAAGGTTCTTGCGGTCTCCCGCCTGATGCTTGACAATTTCGACCACATCAAGGCCTTCTGGATCATGATCGGGCCCAAAATGGCCCAGATATCCTTGAGTTTCGGGGTTAACGATTTTGACGGGACAATTATAGAAGAAAAGATCACTCACTCGGCCGGGGCGGAAACAGCCCAGGCAATGGCCAAAAACGAGATCATCAACCAGATCAAGGCGGCGGGACGTATCCCGGTTGAGCGTGACACGCTGTACAACGTTATCGGGGAGGGCTTTTAGTGACAAGGGTCAGGTTGGGCCGGGTGGATTACCTGAACTGCCTTCCTGTGTATTACCCGCTGGAAACCGGTCAGGTCAAGGCTGACGTAGAGCTTGTCAAGGGTGTCCCTTCGAGACTGAACAAGCTTTTTCTGGATGGCGGGCTGGATATAACTTCGGGCTCGTCGATTGAGTATGCGCGGCACCCGGGAGAGATGATTCTGCTACCCCTCTCGGTCAGTTCGGACGGCAGGGTGGGGAGCATCTTTCTCTTCAGCCGTGTTCCGGTGACAGAGCTTGACGGGAAGAAGGTCTGCCTTCCCGATACGTCGGCAACCTCAGTGGTCTTGCTGAAGATATTGTTCCAGCACTACTACCACGTTGAAGCCAGTTTTGAGACCAAACCCGATAATCTTGACAGTATGCTCAGCGAGGCCGACGCGGCGTTGATCATCGGGGATAACGCCATTATCGCCCGCCAGCGTGTTCTGGCCCAGCGCCTGCCCCTGTATGTTGCCGACCTGGGCGAGGTCTGGAAGGAGTTCACAGGCGAGAGGATGGTCTATGCCACCTGGATGGTCCGGCGCAAGTTTGCGGAGGAAAGGCCTGAGGAAACACAGGCGGTCTGCCAGGCCTTGCTGGAAGCCAGGGACCTCGGCCTGCAGCAGACCGAAACGCTTTTGGACGTGGCTCATCGCCGGACCGGTATTGACCGGACCGTGCTGGAAGACTACTTTTGCCTGATCCGCCACGACTTCGACCGCGACTACCAGCGAGGGCTGCTTCTCTTCTATGATTACGCCTATAAGAGCGGCCTGATTGATGAACGGGTTAAATTGGAGATATGGGGGGAACAGTTTGCCCGATGTGGATGGTATTTTGGATAAGGTTCTTGCCGGAGAGCGGCTTAGCGAGGACGAAGGGGTAGCGCTTATTGAAGCCCGGGACCAGCTGATTCCCATCGGCAAGGCCGCGGGCATCATCCGCGAGCGCAAACATCCCGGCGGGTTGATTACTTTTGTTATCGACCGTAACATCAACTATACAAATGTCTGCCAGTCGCGCTGCCGTTTCTGCGCCTTCTTCCGGGAGCAGGACGACCCGGAAGCCTATGTTCTGACCTACGAAGAGATCCTGGCCAAAATCCAGGAACTGGTTGATTTGGGCGGCACGCAGGTACTGATTCAGGGCGGTTTGCACCCCGACCTCGACCTCGATTACTATACCGGGATGCTGCGGGCCATCAAGCAGAAGTACAATGTCCAGATCCACTCCTTTTCTCCGCCCGAAATCGTGCACCTGTCGCGCAAGTTCGGCTACTCGATCAGGGAAATGCTCGAAATCCTGAGGGATGCCGGGCTTGATACTCTTCCCGGGGGCGGGGCCGAGATCCTCGTGGATCGGGTGCGTTCCCAGGTCAGCCCGCGCAAATACTCCTGGCGGGATTGGATGAACGTCATGCGCGAGGCCCACGAAATCGGGATGCGCACCACCGCCACCATGATGTTCGGCACTGTCGAGACGCCCGCCGAGCGGGTTAAGCACATGGTTCGCTTACGGGAACTACAGGATGAAACCGGGGGGTTTACCGCCTTCATCCCATGGAGCTTCCAGGCGGCCAACACCGAGCTGGGCGTAACTTCGGCCACGACCGTCGACTACTTGATGACGCTTGCCGTTGCCCGCCTGGTGCTGGACAACTTCGCCAACATTCAGGCTTCCTGGGTCACCCAGGGAGCAAAGATAGCCCAGGTCGCCCTGGCCTTCGGCGCCAACGACTTCGGGGGAACGATGCTGGAAGAGAACGTCGTAAGGGCTGCGGGAGCAAGCTACCGTGTACCGATGAGCGAGATTGTCCGGGTCATCAAGGACGCTGGTTTCATCCCGGCTCAACGCACGACGAACTACAAGATACTTAGGACGTTTTAGCTACATGCCTGTGATTAGGCACCAGTCCGTCTCTGTAATTCGCTCGGCGTAATGCTGGGTATAGGGTGTAAGGTTCAAAGGGTTTGTTCTTAGAGGTTTCAGGGAAAAGAAAGACTTACATATAAGACTCTAGTTTGGAGGTATCGGACCATGGCCCCACATAACATATACATCCGGTGCCCGGCCAGGGTGGAACCCGGGGAAACCGTCAACTGTACGGTGGTTTACGGCCACTATTTTGACCGCGACGGGACGGTAGACCCGGGACGCTTGAAAATGCAGCTGGCAGTACCGGAAAGAGACATAATCAGCCTTGACCCTGTCGTGGCCAACGAGGAGATACACGCCAGTTTCAAGGCCGACCAGCCGGGGGTGTACGTCTTGATGGCCGAGTACGACAATGGCGTCTGGTCGGTTGACAGGGAAGGCCGGTTGCACCGGGGCAGGAAAGACGACAACCCCGATGTGGATATCGAGCGTGTCGTCCATTACGTCAAGTTCGCCAAATCCGTGATTGTCTGCGGGGAAATCAACATGTGGCCGGGTTCCTTCGGCATGGAACTGGAGGTTGTCCCGCTTGTGCTGGCCAACGGCGAAGCCGAACTCCTAGTCCAGTATAACGGGCATTCCCTGAATGGCTGCAAGGTTTTTGGCCGGGCTGAGGGCCGCCCGATATCACGCCTCGCCGCAACGGGAGAGGACGGAACGGTCACAATGACCCTGGCTCCCGGGAGATGGATGATTGTTGTAAACCACGAGCGTCCGTTAGCGGAGCCTGAAGTGACGCGCTCCTTGCAGGCTGTTCTTGTTCTGGATGTCGCGGGTTGATTCCGCGCTTTTGCCAGCGGCTTGTCTTGTCTGGCTAAAGCATCCTATAATTTGAACGTATGGATGCGATAACGGAGGTTTGTAGAATGACCTTGGAACGCCAGGATTACCTAAGGCAGCTGCCGTCGGTAGACGAGATTCTTAAAGAACTGGGGCCCCAGGTCGGGGATCAACCGCGGCAGCTGGTTGTCGGCGCGATCCGTCAAACCCTGGAGCGGGCTCGGCGTTCGATCCTTGAGTCATTGGACGCCGGCGACATGTCGTTGCCTGCCAAGAGCGAGATGCTTGAACGCATAACCAAGGATGCCATGCGGGAGATTATGCTCGCTAGCCGACCCAAACTTCGCCGGGTCATCAATGCAACCGGCGTAGTCCTGCATACCAACCTCGGCCGGGCGATCCTCAGCGGCGAAGCACGCCAAGCAGTTCAGGATGCCGCTGCCCATTATACCAACCTCGAGTTTGACCTTGCGACCGGGAAGCGGGGTTCCCGCTATTTCCTCGTTGAGGAACTTCTCCTGCAATTGACCGGCGCCGAGGCCGCAATGGTCGTTAACAATAACGCTGCCGCCGTGTTGCTGGCGCTCAGCACCCTGGCGAAGGGTAAAGAGGTTATCGTTTCGCGCGGCCAGCTTGTTGAGATCGGCGGTTCATTCCGTATTCCCGAGGTCATGGCGCAAAGCGGCGCGCGGCTGGTGGAGGTCGGCACCACGAACAAGACCTACGTCGCGGACTATCGCCGGGCCATTACGCTTGACACGGCCCTTCTCCTGCACGTCCATACGTCAAACTACCGCATCGTGGGCTTTACCAGGGAAACAAGTGTGGGGGAGCTGGTCGAACTCGGGCGAGAGACGGGCTTACCGGTAATGTCCGATTTGGGAAGCGGCTTCCTTGTCGACCTGAGTCGTTTTGGGTTGCCCTACGAGCCAACTGTTCAGGAAACGGTCAAGGCGGGGGCCGACGTGGTGACCTTCAGCGGGGACAAGCTCCTGGGAGGTCCCCAGGCCGGGATTATCGTAGGCACGCGCGCCATCATTGCTCAGATGAAGAAGAGCCCCCTCACGCGGGCCATCCGTCCCGATAAACTGACGCTGGCCGGACTGGAAGCCACGTTAAGGGCCTACCTCGATCCTGAGCGGGCCTTGGAGTCAATCCCGACCCTGCGCATGCTCACAAGCCGCAGGGAGGACCTCCTGGAACGGGCGTGCGCTCTTTTAAACGAGCTAGGTTCGGCAGTTAAGGAGCTTGCTCAAATCCAGGTCGCCCCGGGCTTTTCCCAGGTGGGGGGCGGGTCGATGCCTACGGCCGAACTTCCGACCTTCGTCGTCTCAGTGCAGCCCTATGGTTTTTCGGTGGATAAAATGGTCACCCTCCTGCGAGATGCAGAGCCGCCGGTGATCGGGCGTGTCCAGGACGACGCGCTGCTTCTTGACGTGCGGACGGTCGCCGACGACGAAATTCCTGAACTGGCTGCTGCTGTGAGAACAGTTCTACGCGAGGGGGTCTAGGATGCGCTACGTCATCGTTGGAACGGCGGGGCATGTGGACCATGGGAAGACCCTGCTGATCAAGACCCTTACCGGGATCGACACTGACCGCCTGCGCGAGGAAAAGGAACGGGGAATATCCATCGAGCTGGGCTTCGCCTATCTCGATCTGCCCAGCGGGACAAGGGCCGGTATCGTAGACGTTCCTGGGCACGAGCGGTTTATCAAGAACATGCTTGCTGGGGTGGGCGGCATCGATATCGTCCTTCTCGTTATCGCCGCCGACGAGGGCGTTATGCCGCAGACGAAGGAGCACCTGGAAATCATCGAGCTGCTCCGGATTCAGAGGGGTATTGTCGTACTGACCAAGGTCGACCTCGTAGACGGGGAATGGTTGATGCTCGTCCGCGAGGATGTGAGCGAGACCTTGCGCGGGACCGTTCTAGAAAAAGCGCCGATAGTTGCCGTATCCTCGGTAACCAGGGAGGGCTTCCCGGAACTGATTGCGACCATCGACAAGCTGGCCGGCGAGGTTCCCGAAAAGAACCCCGCGGGTTCGGCCCGCCTGCCTATTGACCGGGCTTTTTCGGTGACAGGTTTCGGCACTGTGGTTACCGGAACCCTGATTACGGGGACACTGCGCGTGGGCGAGACCGTTGAAATCCTGCCCGAGGGTCTTCAGGCGCGCATCCGCTCTCTCCAGGTCCATAAGCAAAAGGTTGACCAGACCGGACCCGGCCACCGGGTGGCTGTTAACCTGGTTGGTGTGGAAGTCAACGAGGTCAGGCGCGGGCAGGTCCTGGTGACACCAGGCAGTCTACAGGCTTCGTACCGTGTCGACGCCAGAGTGGAAGTTCTTGCCGATGCACCGCGACCTCTTAAAAATCGATCAAGGATACGCTTCTATCTCGGGGCTGCTGAGATTTTGGGACGGCTCATCGTTCTTGACCGTGATGAGATTGGTCCGGGGGAAGAAGCTTACGTCCAGCTAGTGTTTGAAGAACCCTCCGTGGCTGCCAAGGGAGATAGGTTTGTGTTACGCTCCTATTCGCCGATGTACACCATCGGGGGCGGTACCGTCATTGACCCCAATCCCAAGCGTCACCGTAGACACCGCCAAGATATCATTGAGGCTTTGGAGACTCTTGAGAAGGGAAGCCCTGAAGACGTCGTAAGGCAGACTCTTCGGCTACGAGCCGTACCATTGCGTTCTCATGACGTAGAAGAAGCCACGGGCCTTGATGGCGAAACTGTAGACGGAATCCTTGCAGAATTAGATGTGCAGGACCTTGTGTTTTCGTTTCCCTGCGAAGGGCACGTCCTCTTCCTTGACCGGGAAGTGGCTGACAGCTGGCAAGAAAGAGTCGTGGAGACGGTTTCCGCTTACTGCCGTACTTATCCGTTAAGAGATGGGTTTCCCAAAGAGGAACTCCGTTCCCGACTGTTTGCCGCTATCAACAGCAAGGTTTTCAACTGCTTTCTACACGCCTTGGCTGACCGTGAAATGATTACCGTACTGGACAAATATGTGCGTCCCTATGGAGATTGGGTTATACCGGGGCAATACCAGGAAAAGATAGATTTCTTACTCAAGGAGTTCCTTGATGCCGGTATTCAGACGCCGACCTGGGCCGAGGCCTGTGCCAAGGCAGGGGTGTCCGAGAAGGATGTGCCGGAGTACCTCCACTACATTCTCCAGCGGGGCTGGCTGATTAAACTGCCCGGGGACATTATTATCCACAAGGAGACGCTGGAACGGGCCAAGGAGGCCATTGCCGAGCATATCAAAGCCCATGGTGAAATCTCCCTGGGCGAGGTGCGCGATCTCCTCCAAACCTCTCGTAAATATGCTCTCCCCCTTCTCGAATACCTGGATCAGATTCGTTTTACAAAGCGGGTCGGCGACCTGCGCAAACTGGCCAGAAGTTGAGGTCCGTTATGCGGCAGTTGTCTTTTCTCACAGGGGAAGGCAGACATCGTGTCGAGGTGGCGGCCAGCCTGACAGGTGACGGGCTGGTGGTAACGATTGTGGGAGGGGAGCGTCCGCACGTCGGCGCCATATGTGTCGGGCTGCCCCGTCCCAGTCTCAACGACCCCGCCCGGCTGAGCTGCAACATTGCCGTTCTGCCCGTGGTAGGGCATAAAGACGACGAAATTGCGAGGCCGGTCGCCGAAAAGCTTGCGCGGCACACCGGGCAGGTGTCCGTCGTTGTCGCCGGCCTCCACGTGGATGCGGCGACTGACCGCGACATCGAGCTTCTGATCGCCAACACCTGGCAGGGAGTGGACAAACTCCTGGAAACCCTGGGCAAAAAGGGTTAGGCTTTGCACAACGCCCATGTATTACATTCCCACAACTCCAGCCATACCAGGTATAATTGTCCTGATATAGGCCGAATCCCCTGCATTAGGGGGTACGGGGGAGATATTCTGGGGTGAGTCCGGACCAGGGAGGTGAATTGACCAATCCGGTAGGGTGCCCTCTACCCGAACCCGTCAACTAACCCCGGAGGCTGGAGGAGGGAATAGCTTGCCAAGACTCTTTTCCGTATGGGTCGCCTTTTTCATCCTGCTGTTTTCCGCCAGTTCCGCTTTTGCTGCCACGCATACCGTTTCCAGCGGCGAATCCCTGTACAGCATCAGCAGACTTTACGGCACCACCGTAACCGAGATAAAGTCTTTAAACGGCCTGCGCGGTAACATCATTCACCCCGGCCAAAAGCTTGAAGTTCCCGACCGTTCGATAAGGTATGTTGTTCGCCGCGGTGACAACCTCACGACGATCGGCAGAAAGTTCGGGCTGACCCCGACAGCGCTTATGCGGGCCAACGGGTTAAAGACTACAGTCCTGTACCCCGGACAAGTCCTTACCATTCCGACCGCTGTTCCGAATAATGTGGCGTCGCGCGGGTTTAACGTCAGCAGAGCAGATCTTGATCTGCTCGCTCGCCTGATTACCGCAGAGGCTGACGACCAGCCTTACTTAGTCAAGGTTGCTGTGGGGGCTGTTGTCTTGAACCGGGTGGCCAGCCCCAAGTTTCCTAATACTATCGCCGGGGTAATCTATGACTGGTCGCACGGCAAGGTCCAGTTCGAGCCTGTTCTTAACGGGTGGATCAACCGCCCGGCATCGCCGGAAGCCATCAGGGCGGCCAGAGACGCCCTTAACGGTTGGGACCCCACCGGTGGGGCGCTGTACTTCTTTGAACCCTGGGTGAAAAATAGGTTTTTGCACAGTCTTCCGCTTAAGCTGGTCATGGGCGCCTTCCATTTCGCCTGATCGGTCATCAGTCGTCGGTTGTCGGACTCGTAGGAATTGGCGACGCCGATTCCGAATAGTTCAATGGTCGTCGGGTGCCGGGTATCGAGAATTAAGGAGGCCGGGTTTGAACCCGGCTTCCTTTTTGTATCCCAATTCTAGCGCGTAATGCTTAGTGTTTACAGCTAAGTAGGTATTCCGCCAAGGACGGCGAATGGTACAACGTAACATGCCTATCATAATAACTGCGGAGGTGTGGCTGGTTTGGCATCACCAGTATACTTTGTAGATATGCGCACTAGCCCTAAGCGTAACATGCTAGACAAACTTGAGCTTCTGTGCCGCAGGGCCAGGATCATGCAGATAGTCAGCCCAAGGGATCTCGTAGCACTCAAGGTGCACTTTGGCGAGCGGGGCAACACGACCTTTATCCGCCCGCAGTTTGTCCGCAAACTGGTGGACATGGTTAAGAAAGTGGGCGGGAAGCCGTTTCTTACCGACGCCAACACGCTCTACGTCAAGTACCGGTCAAATGCCGTAGACCACCTGGAAACGGCCATCCTGCACGGTTTTGATTACGCTGTTACCGGGGCGCCGCTCATCATTGCTGACGGCCTTACCGGCAAAGATTACTTAATTGTCGAGGTTAACCTGAAGCACTTTAAAACGGTCAAGATCGGGAGTGCAGTCATGCATGCTGATGCCTTGCTGGTCGTAACGCATTTTAAGGGCCATGAGGCGACAGGGTTCGGCGGTGTGTTTAAGAACGTGGGGATGGGACTCGGTTCACGCAGCGGAAAGCAGATGATGCACTCCGATATCCTGCCTGCAGTCGGAGAGAAATGCAAGGCGTGTGGGAAGTGCATCAAGTGGTGTCCGGCCGGGGCTATTGCCATCGAGAAAGCCGGCGGGGAGAGCCATGGCGCTCCTGACGGGCCGGCGCTTGGACGCGCCAGGATCAACGAGGAACTCTGCATCGGGTGCGGCGAATGCACCGTGACCTGTCCAGAAGGAGCCATTGCCATCAACTGGAAAACGGAGCCCGATATCATCCAAGAAAAGATCGTGGAGTATGCCTGGGGGGTATTAAAGGAGAAGCAGGGAAAAGTCGGCTTTATTACCTTTCTGAACAACGTTACCCCGGATTGCGACTGTTGCAATTGGAGCGATGTACCGATCGTGCGCGACATCGGCATCCTGGCCTCTTTTGACCCCGTGGCTCTGGACCAAGCCTGCGTGGATCTTGTTAACCGCACCAGGGGGGAGGAAACCTCGAAGCTGGCTCTAAGGGCGCACGAGGAGGATAAGTTCAGGGTACTTTACCCGGGTATTGACTGGACACGGCAGTTGGCTTACGCTGAGCTGATTGGAATGGGGTCAAGAGAATATGAATTAATTAAGGTAGGCTAAGATTTAGCAACCTATGCAGTATGCGGTATACAATTGCAAAAAGCTTGACTGGTAATTAGCGAAAAGTTAGAATTATGCTAACAATTTCGAAAAGTAGTTTGTTCTTGTAGTTTTGTTCACTAGCTAGCTAAATCACCGTCTTGCATCATTTTTCACAATGCTCCGGCCATGCAGGTTGTAAACAGTGTTCTGTGGTTTCTCCTTTCCTTAAAGAAAGCGTCACTTTATTTTAGTGAAAAGGCTGCTTATTTTACGTACTGGAGAAAATGTCTTCATCATCTAGTAACGGGGGGGGGAAGAGAAGGGGTTTCGTTTTTGTTTTTGCGGCAATTGTAGGATTCTAGTGGGAGGTAAAGCTCTATGCCTGGAGAGGTCCTTATAGCCATCCTGATACTGCTGCCATTTGCCACGGGGTTAGTGGGCTTGGCTGTAAGGGATGGAAGTGTGCGTAGGCCTTTGATCATTGTTCCGTTGCTGGTATTGATCGGAGCTTCCTTTATGCTATTGTTCAGCGTGCTCGATCAAGGCCCGATCATCTTTTCGCCCAGCTCCGTCTGGGATGTGCTTGCTCTTATCGGTGATTTTGCTCTGGTAGCCTATTTTTTGTATGTCGGGTACGTGCGGAAGAACACCCTCATTGGGGGACTGGGCCTGCTCCAGTTGATTCTGCTGACATATCTCCGGTTTGGCGTTTTGCCGGCTGGGTTCGCAGTAGAAAGGGCGTTCTACGTCGATCTTCTTGCGGTCATAATGGCGCTTGTCATCTCGGTCGTCGGCGCCTTGATTGCTATTTATGCCATAGACTACATGCGCCATCATGAAGAACATCTCAAACCGGCTAAGACAAGACAGCCCGTCTTCTTCCTCTTCCTGATCGGACTCCTGGGCGCAATGAACGGTCTTGTCTTTGCCAACGACTTGTTGCTGCTCTTTTTCTTCTGGGAAATCACGACCCTCTGCTGTTTCCAGTTAATCGGACACGATCTCACGGACGAAGCCAGGGTTTCAGCCGAACGCGCCTTATGGATGAATATGGTGGGCGGGGTATCGTTCCTGGCCGGGATGATCTTGTGTTTTCAGGCTACGGGGACCTTGCTTGTCGACGAAGTCCTGAAATTTGGCGTGGTTGGCCCGGCTGTATTGCTGCCGCTGGCCCTGTTCTGCTTCACCGGTTTTACGAAGGCCGCGCAAGTTCCGTGGCAGAGCTGGCTCCTGGGGGCTATGGTCGCTCCGACACCTGTGTCTGCTCTTCTGCACTCGAGCACGATGGTTAAAGCCGGCGTGTACCTCGTCTTACGCCTGGCGCCCGGGTATGAGGGCACCCAGCTTTCTGTCGCCATCGCCATCTTTGGTGCCTTTGTCTTCATGGTTACAGCCATGGTTGCTATCAGCCAGCGCGTTTCCAAACGCGTGCTGGCCTACTCAACTATCTCGAACCTGGGATTAATCGTGTGCTGTGCAGGCATCAACACGAACCTGGCTATCGCGGCAGCGATCCTGATGATTATCTTCCACGCCATTTCCAAAGGCATGCTCTTTATGGCCGTAGGAATTATTGAACAGCAGATCGGCAGTCGCGACATCGAAGATATGGAAGGCCTGCTGGCGCGCCTCCCGGTGATTTCCGGAACGGCGATCATAGGCATGATTTCAATGCTGTTTATGCCCTTCGGCGTGGTTGTTGCCAAGTGGGCCGGTATTGAAGCGGCGGCTGTGCCGAACTCACCCTGGTTCTCCTTGATTGTGACGATGCTCGTGATTGGGAGCGCTGCTTCCCTCGTCTTCTGGACCAAGTGGATTGGCCGGATGATGAGTCACTTCGACTTCGGGAAGGCGGCTCCAAGTCCTGCCGAACGCCGCGACTTCTTGGCGTATGGCACGGTAACCCTGTTGATTGCCGCTGTCGTTGTCCTCAGCGTGTTCATTGGCCCGTTAGTAGCCCAGTTGATTAACCCGGCTGAGGTGGGGATGGGCTACAAGGAGGCCTTTGACACAGTGGGAAGCAGCCTGAAATCGGGCTTCGGGTTACTTATGCCCCTGCCTTTGTTCCTCTCAGTCATTGTGGCTCTCGTCGTGCCTCTTCTGCTGATCAAGGTCCGGCGGGAGGAATTCCGCCCCGTGTACCTTTGCGGCGCAAATGTGGAATCCGACGCCGCTGCTTTTTCCTCGGTCGCTGAAGCCGTCGTGCCCGCGGCGACGGGAGGGCTATATTGGGAAAAGGCTTTTGGTGAAAAGGCGTTGAACACATGGATTAACGTCGCCGGGGTTGTCCTGCTTGCACTACTCTTTGCGGGGGTGATCATGTAATGGTCTACGACCTGATTGCCGTTGCCCTGGCGCTGTTTGTGGCCCCCGTCGTGGGCGGTTTGCTGAGAGGGATCGACCGGAGGATCACGGCTCGCATGCAGGGCCGCATGGGCCCGCCAATTCTTCAGCCGTTCTATGATTTCTTTAAGCTCTTGGGCAAATCGCGTGTAGTGACCTCGCGCGAGAGCCTGATTTGGGCCTGGGCGTACCTGATCCTTACCGTTACCGCCGTGCTCATGCTCTTCCTCGGACAGGACCTGCTGGTCATGTTCTTCGTACTGGCTTTTGCCGGCGCTTCCCTGGCTTTCGGCGCTTTCAGCGTCAAGTCGCCGTATGCCCACCTCGGAGCATCCCGGGAAATCATCCAGATGCTGTCTTATGAACCGATCCTGTTGCTGGCTGTGGTGGTGGTGTTCTTAAAGACGGGGACTTTTATGGCCTCGGGGGTTTTCGCCCTCGGCGAACCGTTGCTCCCGAGTCTTCCGCTGGCCTTCCTGGCCGTGTTGATTGCACTCGGCATCAAGATGCGCAAATCGCCGTTCGATATTGCGGCGTCGGAGCACGCCCACCAAGAGCTGGTAAGGGGGGTTTATACGGAGTATTCCGGTCCTTTCCTGGCTTTGATCGAACTTACGCACTGGTATGAACTGGTCCTCATCCTTGGGTTTCTGGCCCTGTTCTGGGCGCATCCGCTTTGGGCCGGAGTTTTGCTGGCCCTGGGTTGCTTTTTGCTGGAGCTTTTGCTTGATAACGTTGCGGCCAGGTTGCGCTGGTCCTGGATGGTGGCGGCCAGTTGGGTGGTTGGTGTAGGACTTATCGTCATCAACATCCTGGTCATTCAATTCGCTGGTCAAGGGTTGAGTCAGTAGAGAGGTTGCAAAAGCCAGGGACTGTCAAGTGTAAGTATTGAGCGGTTCCCTGGGGGAGGAGTGTAGGTATGGGGCTAATCACTAAATCACGGGTTAAGTCGCCCTGGATTGTCCATTTCTGTTGTGGCGGCTGTAACGGCTGTGACATTGAATTGCTGGCTTGCCTGACGCCGCTCTACGACGTGGAACGGTTTGGGATTTTGAACATCGGCAACCCGAAGCATGCCGATATCCTGGCTGTGACAGGGCCGGTCAATAAGCGGAATCAGCGGGTGCTGACCAACCTTTACGATCAGATTCCGGATCCCAAGATTGTCCTGGCTATCGGTTCCTGTGCGGCTACAGGAGGCGTTTTCCATAACTGCTACAATGTCTTGGGTGGGATCGATAAAGTCATTCCCGTTGATGTTTATGTGCCGGGATGTCCTCCTCGCCCGGAGGCCATCATCGACGGCGTCGTGTTGGCCCTGGAGAAGTTAAAGAAGACTAAGTAAGGGTTTGAGGTGATTTTGATGGAGGACATACTCATCGGTAAAGACGATCTCCTTGTTACGGCGCAAAGGCTTGTCGACGAAGGCGCACGGCTGGCCACGGCGACCTGTCTGGATGAAAAGGATAAATTTCAAGTAATTTATCACTTCCAAAAGGAGCACGACATCATTAATGTCAGGCTTAAGGTCGATAAGGACGAGGAGATACCCAGCATTTCCGAAATTACGCTGACCGCGGCGCTCATCGAAAATGAAATGCGGGAGTTTTTTGGACTGAATATAGTTGGTCTGGTGATCGACTTCAAAAACCGGATGATCCTGTCCGAAAACAGTCCCGAGACACCGCTCTGCAAATCTTAGCGCCTGGGATGGCGGTTGGGGGGAGAAAGCATGGCTCGAGTTACCTTTCCCTTTGGTCCCCAGCACCCCGTATTACCTGAACCTATTCAATTGCAGCTGACCTGCGAGGACGAGCGGGTCGTCGAGGCTGTCCCCGTGATCGGCTTTATGCACCGGGGAATTGAGAAGGGTGCTGAGAAAAATCCTTTCGGCAACAATGTTTTTTTGTGCGAGCGCATCTGCGGTATTTGCAGTTTCATCCATGCTTTGTGTTATTGCCAACTGATTGAAGAGATCATGAAGGTTGAAGTGCCGCCGCGGGCCAAGTACTTACGGACGGCCTGGAGCGAGCTTTCGCGTATTCACAGCCATATGCTCTGGCTGGGCCTGTTCGCAGACGGGTTCGGATTTGAAAGCCTTTTCATGCAGTGCTGGAGGGCACGCGAGGTTATCCTCGATATTATGGAGATGACCACTGGGCAAAGGATTATCCAATCTTCTTGCGTAATCGGCGGCGTCCGACGAAATATCGACGAGGACATGGCCAAAACGGTCCTTGAGAAGATGAACGATTTCAAGCGTCAATACGATGCCATTTATCCCGTCTTCGTCAAGGATTACACCATTAAGTCCCGGACGGTGGGGAAAGGCGTGCTGCCTAAGGATCAAGCCTGGAGCCTCGGCGCTGTAGGACCTACTCTCCGTGCCAGCGGGTGGGCCTGGGATGTGCGCCAGACGGGATATGCTGCTTACGGCGAGCTGGGTTTTGAGCCGATTGTCGAGAACGGGTGCGATTCTTATGCCCGGACTCTGGTGCGGGCACGCGAAGTTTACCAGTCAGCCGAACTGGTTGTTAAATGTATTCAAAACCTTCCCGACAGCGAGTTAGCTGTTAAGGTTAAGGGCTTCCCCAGCGGCGAGGCTGTCATGCGCGTTGAACAGCCGAGAGGGGAACTTTTTGAATTTGGCAAGGGGAATGGCAGCGCCTTTCTTGAGCGATTGAAGGTAAGGACGCCTACCTTTTCGAATATACCTCCACTGTTGGCGATGCTTCCCGGGTGCGAGGTGGCGGACGTTCCGGTTATAGTCCTGTCCATCGACCCCTGTATTGCCTGCACCGAGCGCTAGAGCCAGCTCCAGAAGGGTCTGGAAAAAGATTTTGAGGTCAAGGTTATCCTTATTATTCGTGCCTAGATATCCGGCCTCTGACCTCTTTATTGAACGGGGGACCTTGGATAATGCCTTTTATGGTGCCTAACGTTATGCGCAACTTGTTTACTAAGCCGGCGACCCGCCCTTATCCCTTTCAAGAGCCCAAGAATTTTCCCGGCACCAGGGGAGAGGTAGTGTTCTACGAGGACAAATGCTGCTATTGCGGGATGTGTGCCCGCGGTTGCCCTGCCAACGCAATCACCATGCGAGGTTCACGTAAGCATGGCGACATCACCCTGGGCTACAATCCATTTGCTTGTATTTACTGCGGAAAGTGCGTCGAAATGTGCCCGTGCTGTGCGGTAGTGATGTTTGAACGGCACGCGCAGCCGTCCTACAAAAAAGTTACGCACTTTCGGGAGGACCAGCCCGTATAAAGGCTGGTTGACCGGACCGCGATATTAGTAAGCAGCTGGAGTCGAAGGCATTCCTGCGCAGGAATGCCGTTTTCTTTTGGGACCTGTGCATATGATGCCGGGCGTGGGACAGCTGCTATCAAGAAGTTGTTTGATCTCCGCTGCTATGGTACCTTAGTAGATGGGATGGCCGATGACGATTTCCTTGGAAGGTGATGCTTAATGTGTATGCAAACACCATGGGAAAAGACGCTTGACTTTCACGGCCACGTTTGTCCGGGCCTGGTTGTGGGTTTCCGCGCCGCCGAGGCCGCGATGCGCGAGATAGGTCTGACTCCGGGCGACGATAATCTCGTAGCCGTTGTTGAAAATGATGCCTGCGGCGTTGACGCCGTTCAGGTGGTGACTGGATGCACGCTGGGCAAGGGCAACCTTTTCCTCCGTGATTACGGCAAGCACGTTTACACGCTGATCCGGAGGGACACCGGCGAATTTGTCAGGGTAGCTATTAAGCCTGCTGCAATGTCTGCCCCGGCAGAACTGCGCGCTTTAAGGGAAAAGGCGGAGAACGCCGCGTTGACGGCAGAGGAACAGCGCCGGATGCACGGGCTGCGTGAACAGGAAGCCGACCGTCTGCTTGAGATGCCGGAAGAAGAGCTTTTGTCTATCCGCAGGGGCACCGGCGAAGTGCCGCCAAGAGCGAAAGTAGTGCCTACCGTAGTCTGTGCCCGGTGCGGCGAAGGCGTAATGGAAACGCGGGCCAGGGTGCAAGCAGGAAAGATCGTGTGCCCGTCCTGTTTTGCCGACCCTAACGCTCAATCCTAACGGATTGAGCATGGGGCTGTTGAAAAACTGCGCCTGGCTTTGTCAGGCTCGCCGCCCAGTGCTCACGTACCACCCAGTACGCTCTGCGCTGGCCGGCTTCGCCTTTCGCGCCATGCTCGTTTTTGAACAGCCCCCATTTTTTCAACATGCTCAGCGTTCTGCTCTGTAAGGGTAATTTTCGTTTTTGCATACAATAAGTAAGATGGCGACGAGTAAAAGCATACCGAAAAAAGAAAAACAAGCCCGTACGGATGGACGCCTCGTCGAGTTGGAAGCCACCGGCTTAACGGCGGCCGGGGAAGGGGTGGCCCGTCTTGACGGGCTTGTCGTGTTTGTGCACGGTCTCTTGCCCGGCGAGAAAGCCCTGGTCCGTATCAAGGAGAGCGGCAAGCGTTTTGGGCGTGCAGAGCTTGAGAAACTGCGGCTTCCATCGGCTCAGCGCACCAGGATAGGGTGCGCCGGCCACGGCCTGTGCGGGGGATGCCCCTGGAGCCATTTAAACTATGAGGCCCAACTGCAGTGGAAACGGCAAATTGTAGCCGATACCTTACAGCGGATAGGTAAGTTAAATCCCGGTCTGGTACGGCCCGTGATAGGGATGGCCGATCCTCGGGGTTACCGCAACAAGCTCCGGGTGAGGACGTCTTGCCGGGGCGGACGCTGGACGCTGGGCTTGCTGGAGGCTCGCACGCAAAAAGTGGTCCCTGTTGAAGAGTGCCTCCTGGTTAACAGCCGGATCAATATTCTAATGTCTTCCGTGAGACGAGGTTTGCAGGAGCTGTCTGCCAGGGCCGTGGTTCCCGAAAGCCTGACCTTTCGCGCCGGCACGGCCACGGGGCAGTTGATGGTCAGCGCGGAACCGGGGTGGGGTTCTGCGGGAAGCGCTGTTAAGACCGCGCTGCGGAGCCGATACCCCGGGTGGCGAATCGGTTTCATTGAAGCTGATACGCTGCTTCTTAACCCGCCGGGCGTTGAGGAAGACTTCGTCGAGATAGTGAGAGGTTTCCGGTTCCGTGTGGGCCCACACTCGTTTTTTCAGGTCAACACCGTCCAGGCAGGGACGCTGGTGGATCTGGTCAGGGAATACCTGGGTCGGGATAAGATATCTCACGTGTTTGATATCTATTGCGGCGTAGGGCTTTTCTCCATCGCCGTTGCCGGGACGGCGGGCGCGGTGACCGGCGTCGAATGCGATGAAAGGGCTGTCACGTTGGCGAGGGAAAACGCTGTCTTGAACGGCATATTTAATGCCCGGTTCGTCAGCTCGCGCGCCGAAGACTATCTTACAAGCGATGAAGCGCTGAATGCAGGTGTTGAAGCCGTAATCGTTGACCCGCCGAGGAGCGGCCTTTCTCCGAGGGTGAGAGAGGCACTTATCGATCTTAAACCCCGCCAGATGGTCTACGTCTCGTGCGATCCGGCAACCCTGGCCAGGGACCTGGGGGACTTCAGCAGGTCGGGGTATACGGTAACTTGTGTTCAGCCCGTTGACATGTTCCCCCATACCGGGCATGTCGAGTGCGTAGCATCTTTGCTCAAAGCTTAAACCGGGGCTTGTACGCATAGAATATGTTAACGGGTAATGCAAAAACAGGAATAAACAGTTAAAATGTCGAAATGATTACATAGGCGATGGAAGGAGTGGACTTTGTGAACATCGCCGTTTTCACGGACAGTTATCGCCCCTGGACGAGCGGCGTAGTGCGGTCCATTGATACATTTGCCGAAGAGATATCTGCCAGGGGACACAACGTTTATATTTTTGCGCCCCGGTACGGCGGCACCCAGAAGGAAGAACACGGGAAGGTTTTTCGCTTTTGTTCCCTCCCGTCGCCGACCAACCCGGGATTCAACATTGCCATTCCTTTTTCCATCAGGCTTAAGACAACCCTGCGGCGCTTGAGGGTAGACCTGGTACATGTCCACTCTCCGTTCCTGCTGGGCAGGTTAGGGCTGAGATGCGCCCGGGAAATCGGTGTTCCCGTTGTCTTCACCTACCACACTATGTACGACCACTACGTGCATTACGTACCCCTGGCGCATAACCTGACCAAGAAAATAACCCGGCATCTCGCCTGCGGCTTCTGCAACCGGTGCGATTTGGTCCTCGTTCCGAGCAACGTGATCGGCGACTATATACGTGATTTGGGCGTTAAAGTTCCGGTCAGAAAATTGCCTACGGGTATCAAACTGGATGACTTCAGGCACGGTGATCCGGCTTGGCTTGGCGAGAGATACGGCATCGGGGCTGACGAGAAAGTTCTTCTTTTTGTCGGCCGCCTGGGTCTGGAAAAGAACGTCGAGTTTTTGCTCAGGGCTTTTGGCAAGCTGCTGCAGGAATACCGCTACCCGGTGCGGCTTGTCCTGGTGGGCGGCGGCCCGCAAACCCAGCAATTGAAGGAACTGGCTGCTGAGAAAGGTATCAAGGACAAGGTGGTTTTTACAGGACCGCTGGCGATGGAAGACGTAGCGCACTGCTATGCAGGATCCCACATCTTTGTCTTTTCGTCTCTGACAGAAACCCAGGGCCTGGTGATAGGGGAAGCCAAGGCAGCCGGCCTGCCGGCAGTGGCTATAAACGCTTTTGGCGTAGGGGAGATGATCGAGGACGGCCAGGACGGGTTTCTAACCCCTCCGAACGAGAACATCTTCGTCAGCCGTCTCCTCCAGCTTCTTACTGATAAAGATTTATACGAGCGTTTCTGCCGGAAGGCCCTTGTGAACGCCGAGAACATTTCGTCTGGAGCAATGGCCGTACAATTGATCAATGTCTACCAGGAACTTCTTACCGGTCACCTACACCAGAAAATGGTCCGGGGAGGGTAATTCCGGGGAATGGTTCAGGATAACCTTGATTCAATCGTCAGCCGGACCCTGCAGGCCATAGAGGACAGCAAGAAAGAGATTTTTGCCATTGTGGCGCGCGCGCAGGCCGAGACCCAGGAACTAAAGGCCAAGCTCAACGCCATTGCTGAAGAGAAAGCCGCGTTAAGGCACAAGATCGACGAGCTTGCTGAAAAAGACTACGAAGCGCGCCTTATGTTGATGGAAGTCAGTAAAGATTTTAGACATTATAGCGAAGAAGATATTAGGCGGGCCTATGAGCAAGCTCAGAAGCTGCAGATCGAGTTGATTGAGCTCCGGGCTAATTACCAGGTTACGTCTTACCGCTACGAGGAACTGCTCAAGGGCATCGAACGGGTAAAGGAATCGCAGGAAAAGGCGGAGCGATTGATGTCGCAAGTCGGAGTGGTCCTGAACTATATGAATAACGAGTTTCAGGACTTGAGCGACCGGCTTGACGAGGTAAACCAATTTCAGAAGTTGCGCCTCAAGGTTATCGAGGCACAGGAGGAAGAGCGGAAGCGGGTGGCAAGGGAGATCCACGACGGGCCTGCGCAATCCATGGCCAACATCGTGATGCGCGCTGACTACTGCGCCAGGCTTATCGACAAGGACCCCAGTCAACTGAGGAGCGAGCTTAAAGGTCTGCAGGATTTAGTCCGCGCCAGCCTGGATGATGTCAGGAAGATCATTTTTGATCTCAGGCCCATGGTTCTCGATGACCTGGGCTTGGCTCCGGCGCTCAAGCGTTTTATTGAGCAATACTCCAAGCAGTACGACATCAAGACCGATCTGGCTTTCCACGGGAAAAACGAGAGGCTGGGCCAAATCGTGGAAGTGGCGCTTTTTCGGATAATCCAGGAGGCGCTGAACAATGTCGCGAAGCATGCCAGAGCGACGCACGTTCTCGTCAAGGTTGAGGTATCGCCGGAGAAGATCAGTGTGATGGTTAAGGATGACGGGAAGGGGTTTGACGTAGACAAAATTAGGCCGGGAGACAAGGGGGGTTACGGACTTGTGGGAATCCGCGAACGGGTGCAAATCCTTCAGGGACACCTCAGCGTCATTTCCAAGCCGGGTCATGGGACAACCATCAAGGTTGTTGTGCCCGTCCAAAACCGATAGACGAGCAGGAGGGAAAACATTGCCGCGGGTCGTTAGGCTTATAATGGCCGATGACCACGCTTTGATCCGCGAGGGCCTGCGCAAGGTTCTATCAACCGAGCCAAGGATCAGGGTGGTTGGTGAGGCCGCCGATGGGGATCAAGCCATCAGTCTGGTTAAGAACCAGGATGTTGATGTTGCTCTCCTGGATGTCAATATGCCTGGCAGAAACGGCATTGAAACGTGCCGCATTATTAAGGAGCTGAAGCCTAACGTCGGAGTAATCGCCCTGACCATTCATGACCAGGAAGAGTATCTTTTTGAAATGATCAGGGCTGGGGTTTCCGGTTACGTCCTTAAGGATATCAGCCCTGACCTCCTGATCGAGACCATCCTCCGTGTGGCCGAAGGCGAGTCCTTTATTCCCCCCGCACTGGTAAGCAAAGTCTTTCAGGAGTTCAACAGGCTCTACCAACCTGTCGCCCGGTACGGTTATCCTGACAACTTGACCGAGAGGGAGGTAGAGGTACTCCAACTGGTAGCCCAGGGCGAATCCAACCGGGCTATAGCCAACCGCCTCTATATCAGCGAAAAAACAGTCAAAAACCACCTCACGAACATCTTTCAGAAAATCGGCGTCACCGACCGTACCCAGGCCGCGCTTTACGCCATCAAGAACAAGTTGGCCCAGGTATAGGTTAAGACAAGTTTGAGTGTTACAGCACCGAAGGACCTTAAAAGGTCCTTTTTTATTACTGGGACTAGCGTCCCTGCGATTTGAGTACTTTGCAGCCGTTATTGGGCCGTGAGTCCGATTGTTTCTGCATATCGGCCATAGGATGATAGATAAAAGACATACGGGGGTGACCCGCCTTGTTTAAAACTATCGGTTACCTGTGGAAATCGGTTTCGTGTTGCGAGTTTACAGTGTAAGCCAGAACTTACGTTGTTTTAATAAGGTTGTTCAGGTGGGACTTTCGTCCTTGACAGAACCGGACACGCGGCGCCGCAAGGATGAGACTGACGGCCGATTGCGGACAAGTGTTGAGCTTATAAGATAAAAGAAAATACTTATAAGGAGGGACATTACGAATGGATAAACTTGTTCAGCGGCTGGTGGATCAAGTCCGGAATTCTGTGTAAAAAACTCTCCCCTGGCAAATAGCCATCAG
>DAIRSE010000027.1:0-29672 GCA_036804525.1 Bacillota bacterium
GCTATGTGTACATCATATAGTATGCCCAAAGGTAAGTCAACGTGTCTTACTTTGGTTTTAATAAGGGGGACACCATACTCAAATAAGCTAAGCCTCCGGTCATCTGGTGCGGTGGGTATCTGTGCGAAGCGGACGGGCCGACGTGCTTTGTCGATAGAGGAAGTTTTTCCCGAAAGACCCGGGACCTAAACGATACAGAAGTTCGTTATGGCACTATGGTGTTATAATGTATGGTAACAAAGCAAACTTAAGGAGGCTTGCTGTTGTGGCTTCTCCTATACTTTCAGGTTATATCGAGCACGGGATAACGGAGGCCGTTTACGACAAGCTGGAGGATGGGACCTTCGCCGGGCGCATCCCGCCTTGCCCCGGTGTCATTGCGTTCGGGAAGACGTTGCGGGAATGTGAAAACGAGTTGCGTTCCACTCTTGAAGAGTGGATCCTCCTTGGGCTGAAACTTAAACACTCTCTGCCGGTACTCGGTGGCATTGATCTCAACGAGGAGCCCCGTCATGAGTCGTTGGGCGCCCTGTAAGCGACGCGATTTTATCAGCCGCCTCCGGAAACTCGGATTCCGGGGACCATTCGCCGGAACTCGCCACCAATTCATGATCCGTGAGCAATACAGGCTAAGCATACCGTCAAACCCGGAGTACTCTGTCCCTCAATTGAGGATGATGCTGGGTGAGGTCGAGAAAATCATTAACCGTGAAATCAGTCCGGAAAAGGCCGCCTGTGATATAATCAGAACGCAGGAAAGGAAGGAATTGCCCGGGGTGATATGGCAATTGATAAGGCCTGGTGTATAATGGGGGCAAATCGACTTGGAGAGCTTCGTTAAGGAGACATCACTTATGGGTTACGAAATTGTGCGCCTGACGTCCAAAGGTCAGATGACCATTCCCGTGCACATCCGCCGCCGACTGAATCTGAAGGATGGAGACAGTTTGATCGTCAGCGTCGAAGGCAATGCTATTCGCCTGCAAAAGCTGGAGCCGGTCCGCCCCCTGGATGAAAACGACCCGATATGGGGGCTCATCGGCGCCGGTGAAAGCAAACTGGGAGACGTTGCCGAGAACCACGACCGCTACCTGGCGGAGGAGGAAATCAAACGTTGGCGGCGGTAATGGTCGATACGAGCGCAATTTTTGCGTTACTAGACCGCTCGGACCGTAATCATGTGCAGGCTGTCCGCATATTGCAGCGGCTGGCTAAGGACAAGGAAGGCGTTTTACTGACGAACTTCATTTTGGCCGAAACACATGCCCTTGTCCTGGCCCGGCTTGGCGCCGAAATGGCCCGCGCATGGCTTCAAAACCTGCGCTGGCCGGTGGAGAAAGCAATACCAGAGAAAAAGACGATTCCTGACTTTAAAACCGAGAAAGAGGCAATCGCTTCCCGTAACCGGCCTCTGACCTCTTGCGTCGGACCTCTTTTTGAACGGTCTCAGGGTGACTTCCAAAGCACGGTCGTACCCTGAAAGACGTCCGTGCCAAAACCAGTGTCTTGGCTTTTTGCAGCACTCTCCTAGAATCCTTCCACTAATTACTCCTTCCATATTGTTGGTTAATAAGGTAAATTGTTAGATGAATTAACCTTTTCGTCAGAAATTCCCTACCGCGCGCATTAAAGAATGCAGAAAATTTTTCCCGGAACCCCGGAACTTTTGCGACCCGTATCATGTCTAAAAGGTAATCCGGCAGTTCCGCGGCCGAGGAGGAATGCCCTCCTTTGGACAAGGTGAAACTGCTCGTTCAAAGGTCCCAAAAAGGCGACGCAAAAGCCTTCGAGGAACTGGTGGAGCTGTACCAGGATAAAGTCTATACGCTGTGCTACCAGTTGACCGGCAACCATGCCGACGCCCAGGACCTGGCCCAGGAGGCCTTCGTCAAGGCGTTCAGCGCTTTACGGGGTTTCCGCAACGAGGCCGACTTCGGGACCTGGATGCACCGGATCACGGTGAACCTCTGGATCAACTTCAAGCGCCGGCAGAGGACGGCGGTATCGCTCGATGAGCCGGTGCAGATCGAGAACGGCGAGGTTCCCCGGCTGGTGGCCGCCGCCGGCGAGTCGCCCGAAGAGGCGCTCGAAGCCAAGGAGTTCCGTTCCATGCTGTGGGCGGCGATGCGCGAGCTTTCCCGGGAACACCGGGTGATCCTGGTGCTGCGCGAGATGCAGGGTTACGCCTACGAGGACATCGCCCGCCTGCTGAACTGCTCGCTGGGCACGGTCAAGTCCCGGCTCAACCGGGCGAGGCAGGCGTTACGCGAGAAAGTGCGGGGAGAATAAGGCAGGTAATAACGATGAGGTGCGCCGAGGCAAGACAACTGCTGCCAGAGTGGCTTGAGGGTGAAACCGCCGCCCCAGTTTCGGCGGAGGTCGAGAGCCATATTGCCTCATGTCCGGAATGCCGGGCCGAAGCGGCCCTGTGGCGGCGGATAGCCGGCGGCCTGCGCGAAATGAGCACCGAAATCCCCGCCCCGGCGGGCTTCGCCGCCGGAGTTACGGCCAGGCTCTCCACCGGGCGCAGAGGCATCCTGGTTAGCTGGTCGGACACCTGGAAGCGCGCGGTAGCCGCCGCGGCCGCCGTAGCCATACTGGCATGCGGTTCGCTGGGTATAGCTTACCGGCTGCTGCCCAACCTGACCGTCGCCGATAACAGCGGCGACACGCCCAAGATGGCGATAATAGAGAATAACCCCGGGAACGACACGGTCGCCGGTCCCGTCACATCCGATGCGACCAGCCCGCCAAAACCCCATAAGCAGGGTGTAACTCCGCCCGCGGCGAATCCCCCGTCCAACGGCGAAAAGAGCGGAGACACCGCCCCCGGTGACGCCGTGGCGCCCCAGAAGTTCGCCTTCCTCAGCACCGACCGGAAGGTGGTCATCCGCACCACCCTGGTGCGCCTGCAGGTGGAAGACGTCTCTTCCGCCTACCGGCAGGCGGCCGGCGTAGCGCAGCAGCTCGGCGGATCGGCGCAAGTCCTGGCGGTGCAGGACGGCGCCGAAGGGCGCCGGCAGACCGTGGCCGCCGAAGTACCGCCGGACAAGGCCGCCGAGGCCTTGGCGAAGCTCGTCGCCCTGGGCCGGACCCTGGAGCAGACACCCGGAGACAAGGACGTTTCGGCGGCTTACAGCGAAAAGGCCGCGCGGTACAACAGCCTGGTGGCCGAGTGGCAGGCGACGGAGGACGAAAGCCAGAAGGCCCTGCTGGAGGCCGAAATACAGGCCCTCAAGAAGCAGTTGGACGACCTGACGCAGAAGGCCGAACGCCAGACCTTCGTCCTGATCCTCGGGGAATAGAGGGACGGGGATCGGGCATCAGGTATCGGGCGCAGGGTGATGGACGCAGGAGAGATGCGGGCCCCGCAAACATAAATCCCGCCGGTAAGGCGGGTTTCCTGTTTTCTGCGAGGACTCCGTTTCTACCTGTGACCTACGACTTGCGGCATACGGCTCATTTGGCTTGTTTGAGGCGATGAATCTGGGCAGCTTGCTTACCCAGCTCAAGCAATGCGTAGTCAACGTTTTCCTCCAGCCCGTAAAGCGTGTCGCGGATCCCGGCAACGTCCTTCTTGAGGTGCTCGACATCGCCCTGGACATGGGTCAGGGTCTCATCCATCCGGGTAACCATGGCGCGAGTAACCCGGGCGTGTTCCTCCAGAGCCCTCAGCAGTTGGGAATGCTCCTTTAATCCTTCCGCCAGGGCTTCCTGCCCCTGCTCAAGCCTCTGTTGGCCTTGGACCAGGGCTTCCTGCCCCTGCTTGAGTCCACTGATGTCGGCCTTCAGCACGCCGACATCGTCTTTCAATCCACTGACGTCAACCTTCAGCACGCCGACATCGTCTTTCAATCCACTGACGTCGGCCTTCAGCACGCCGACATCGTCTTTCAATCCACTGACGTCAGCCTTCAGCACGCCGACATCGACCGCCAGGGCTTCCTGCCCCTGCTCAAGCCTTTGCTGGCCCTGCCGCAGCTCCCTCACTTCCCCCGTCAAGGACTGCAACTGGGCAAGGACTTCTCTCAAAAGATGATCATCAGCCACGCGCTTTCACTCTCCCCCCTGTCGGGAAGAAGTTCGCCGCCCACCAGCTAGTTCCTTCCATACCCTGCCATCCTATCGGACAATCGATAAAGAATGCTCGCTGCTTCGGCCCTGGTCAGGTAATCGCGCGGCCGGAAGGCCGTCGCGTCATCGCCGCCCAGCAGGCCGAGGGCGTAGACGGCGGCGACGTCCCTGCGCGCCCAGGCGGGAACGTCGTACCAGTCGGCATACGGGGCGCTTTCGGCCGATCCGGACGGCAGGACGCCGAGCCAGGCGCACATGCGGGCCGTCATAGCGGCGCCTTCGGCGCGGCTGACCAGCGCGGCGGGCCGGAAAGACCCGTCCCTGTACCCCATGACCAACCCGAGCTCCCGGGCGGCGCTGACCGTTCCCCTGGCCCACGGGGGAATGCGGCCGGCGTCGGTATACGGCGGCTGTTGCTCCCCGTCCGGCACGAGGCCGGCCACCCTGGCCATCAGCACGGTCAGCTCCGCACGGGTTACGGGCCGGTCGGGGCGGAAGGTGCCGTCGGGATAGCCGGCGATAAACCCTCTGTCGGCCATTGCGCGGATCTCCAGCTCGGCCCAGTGGCCGCTCAGGTCGCGCAGCTTGAGCCCCTTGGGCGGAACGGGGAGATCGACGCTCTGCCCCGCTATCGCCCCCGTCGCGCCGTCCAGCGCGATGAACTGGACGCGCGACACGCCGTCCCGGAAGGGGATGTAGGCGACGAACTCTCCCTGCGCGGAGACGGCCAGCGGGACGCGCGGCTCTCCCGGCACCAGCAGGTACAGGGCGGAAGCCGAGGTCTTGCCCCGGGCGAAATAACCGTCGCGCACGGGCATCAGGGTCAGGACGGTAAGGGCGGGAGGCTCGGCCGAGGACGGCGCCCTGCCCCTGACGGCAACGGCGACCTGTTCCCCGCCGGGGCCTTTAAGGGCGGTAACGTCGATCTCTTCGCCGGGGACAAAGTCCGAAGGCTCGACGGCGAAACCGTTCTTGGTGACGGCGGCACGGCTCGAGAGCAGGTAGGTGCCTCCCTCCGCGGTGCGCAGCGTGCCGTCGGACTTCCGGTAGGAGAGGAAATGCCCGGCGCTCTCGGCGGCGTCCTCGGCGATGTCGATACGCCGGGCCGTCCCGGCCGCGGAGGCCCCGACGACCCGCACCCACTGACCGGGATAGAGCTGGTCGGAGCCGGCCAGCAGGCCCCAGCGGTAAACCTCGGTGTCTTTGTCGAGCCGCAGGGACACGCCGCTCCCGTCATAAAGGGACAGGTGGAGCGCGTCACCGGTAGCGAAGATGACGCGCCCGAACAGCACTTGCGAGAAGGCCGTGATGCCGATGCAGGTCCGCGTGTCCGGGATCAGGGTGGCGATGAGCAGGTCACCCTGCTGCAGCGCCGGCGGCGAGGCGGGCCGGCCGTCGCGGGTAACCGGGGCGCCGGCGAGCAGGGTGTAGGTGAGGTTCGTCCCGAGCGCGAACCGGCCGGTGGCATCGCTCCGGGTCAGGCAGCCCACGGCGATGCTGCGCCTGGCGGTGATGCACGAGATCTCGGAGGTAAAGGGTGAAGCGCCCAGCCTGACAGGCATGCCGGGGGCAAGCTGCTCGGCGCTCGCCGACAGGGAAGCCCCGAAGGGCAGGTTGTCCCCGTCCCCGTCGACGACGGTGTCATTGAAAAAAATGGCCGCGTCGGGGTGCAGGCGGAAAGTCCGGGGGCTGTCGAGGAGCCTGACGCTCCTGTTTAGAGGGTCAACCGAGGCCAGGATGCCTTCGATCTCCTCGTATTCCCCCTCCACGCTCCAGATCTCCTGGGTTGAAGGATTGAGCGAGGCCGTTACGGACATGCCCACGGGCAGCCGGCTCAAATCGGTCACGGGCCGCCCGTTCAGGCTGACCGGCACGGAATCGCCTGCCAGGCGGTAACCCCCCTCGCGGCTCTCGCGGCTGACCCTGACCAGCACCGGGGCGCCGCCGGCTTTGAGCAGCCTGACGCCGCCGGCGCGCCACGTCCGGCCGTAGATGCAGGCACGCAGCTTGCCGGAGGCGTCGGTGAAGGAGTAGACGTCGGCTCCGGGCAAGACGTCAGCGAGGCCGGCCCTCTTCCCGTCGACGGCCGCGGCGAGGGCGGCGTTCTTGCGGTCGATCTCCCCGCCGCCGTCCAGCACCAGCCTGTCCCCGTCAACCGCAGTCACGATATGCCTTTCGAGAGGCTGGCCGAAGACGAGGGCGTAATCCTGAGCGGGCCTGGCCGCGCCCGGCACGACGTTTTTGGCCACCGCCGCACCCTTAACCTCAATGAGGTATTCGCCCGGCTGCGGGTTGTCGACGACCACCTGTTCCACGTTGTTGAGGGCGTCCCTCTTGCCCTCGCGGCTGAAATCGTTGCCGTAGAAAATCCCGGAAGGCCCCCGCACCACCAGGTCGAGGTCGTTGACCAGCGCCTTTTGCGCCCCCGGCGCCGCCTGGGGGTCCGTCCAGGCCAGCGTCACTTTCAGCGGCGCGCCCGAACCGGTCACCCGGCAGCGGTAGGTCCGGGACGCCCCGTGGGCCACGCCGCCGGTCTCCTCAGCGGCCGTGAAGCGCCGCTCCTTGAAGGCGGTCACGGTACCGGCCACGTCCAGGAGCCCGAAGCCCTGAGCCTGCCGGTCAACGCCGGGAAGGGGCCGGGCGCCGTTGATCAGCGCGGCCTTGACCAGGGCGGCGGACGGAGAAGCCGTGTCTTCTTCTTTGATGAAGTATTCGCGCATCAGGGCCACGGCCCCGCCCCCGACGGCGGCGGCCATGCTGGTCCCCTGCATGCGCGTGTAAGCGCTGTTGGCCGGGAAGTTGCCCTCGATCAGCCCGGACTTGGCGGAAACGATCGACGTCCCCGGCGCCACCAGGTCGGGCTTGATGCGGCCGTCGGCCGCCGGCCCCCGGCTCGAAAAGGAGGCCATCAGACGGGGGTCGGCGCTCTGCTCGCCGAAGACCGGGCGCGCGTTCCGGCTGGCGCCGAAAACGAGGGCGTTTTTGCTGTTGGCCTCGGGAGTCAGGCTTCCCGGTCCGGGGCCGTTGTTCCCGGCCCCGAAGACGACGGTGAAGTCGGGATGGCGGCGGACGAAGCGGTCGATCTGGGAAGAGGAAGAAAGGTAGGCGTTGGTCTCCCCGCCCCACCCGTTGACGTGAATGCGCGCTCCGCCCGCGTAGGCGGGCTCGAAGAGGGCGTAGAGGTCGGCGGGCGGGTCGATCTTACCGTTTTTGCCCAGGATGGCCTGGAAGAAGATGCCGGCCCCGGGGGCCACGCCCTTGAATTTGCCGCCCGAAGCGGCTCCGGTGCCCGCCACGGTTCCGGCCACGTGCGTGCCGTGGCCGGTGGGATCGGACTTGTCGCCCCCCGCCAGGGACTCCAGGTAGATGACTTTGGGCATCTGCCCGGGGATGTTGGCAAGGTCGGGGTGCAGATCGGCATAAGAGCCCGTGCCCAGGCCGCTGTCGGCGATGGCCACGATCTGGCCCGCCCCGGTGAGTCCCCGCGCGGTGATGAAGTCGCGGACGGCGACGGGTGAGACGCCCGTGATGTCACGGGCGCGGTCGTTGAGGAAGACGGGAGGGCGGTACTCTTCCACAAAGACGACCTGCGGCAGGGAAGCCAGGTCGCTGACGGCGGCGGCGGGGACGACGACGCGCAGGGTCGTTCCGCTCTCGCCGAGGCCCCTGGTCACCTTGCCGCCGAGCTTCTTCACTCTCGCGGCGACAGCCTCCTTGTCGCCGGGGCTGAAGGCAGAAACGGTTAACTCGCGTTCTTCGCCGCTCTTCCCGCCCGCCGCCAGCTTCAGGCGGTTCTGCGCTTCCAGCGTTTCGACGCGCCCTTTCAGCACACGGCCGACTTCGGCCTCGGCACCTTGAGGCACGCGCAAAAGCCAGCGGGAATCGCCCACGGGGTCCCCGAGCCTAGCCCCCAGGGCTTCGAGCCGCCCGGCAAGCCGGTCGGGATCGGTCCCGGGGTCGATACAGACGACGCAGAGGTTTTCGGCGCTTTGCGCGGCCGGCTCGTTTCCGCTCCCGGGGCCTGTCCCCGGCGGCGTTATACCGCCGGTATAAAAGGCCGCATAGCCCGCCAAAGCGAGCGCAACCACGGCGGCTCCCAGGGTCAGCAAGAGATTTCGCAAAAGCATAGAGTCACCTTTTTGACAAAGGATGACAGTCCTGTCAGTCAGTTAACATCTTACCACACTTCGGCCGCAGCCGGAACGTTCACCTTCATGGCAATTTAAGCTTGAAACCGCTCATTAATATTAACCCCCGGCCGGGCGCCGTTGTGACAGGGCGACCGCCGGCGGGTGATTTGGTGGTATAATATGGCCAGGCGGAGAGGAGGCGCAAAGATGAATCTCCTTGACCAGGACGAATACCGGCGCTGGCTTGCCCAGGCCGAACATACGCTGTCTTCGGCTGAAAGGGATATGTTTGCCGGCGATCACGCCTGGGCCTGCTTTAAGGCGCAGCAGGCGGGCGAATACGCCTTAAAGGCCCTCGCTCGCGCGGCGGGAATGTTTGCGCCGGGCCACTCGACCTTGCGGGTGGCAAGAATCCTCAGAGATGCCGGCTTTACGCTGCCCGACGATACGGAAAAGTGGTGCCGGGAACTTGACCGGCACTACATCCCTCCTCGCTACCCCGACGCTTATCCTTCCGGTAGCCCGTTCGAATACTATGACCGCGAGACGGCGGAACGCGCTGTTGTATGCGCCTCGCGCCTCGTGCAGTTCGCCAAGGGAGTGCGGGTGGATGGAAAAAGTTCTTGAGGCCCGCCGGCAACAGCAAGCCCGCTACATAGCTTTGGCCCGGGATTACGCTCGCCGGCTTGAAGGCCGCTTATGCCGCCCGCTGACGGCGATAGTTATCGGGTCGGTGGCGCGGGGCGACTTCAACCTCTGGAGCGATGTGGACGTCGTGGTGATCGCCGGCGACCTCCCGGCCGGCCCGCTGATGCGGAGCGCGATCCTCTATGCGGACGCGGAACCCGCTATCGAACCCAAAGGGTATACGTACGCGGAATTCGCGCGGCTCCTGGCCGCCGGGCATCCCCTGGCGCGGGAGGCCGCAGAAAGCGGGATCGTTGTCCGTGAAGCAGACGGCTGGCGGGAGCGGGTCGGGCTGCGCTAGAAATCCCGGGGCTTGCAGATGATCTCGCGGATCTTAGTGTCGAAGAAATGCTGGGAGTGGGCGGGGCTGAGTACGACGGCGGTGTCGGCCCCCGTCCCCGAGCCGGCCACGGCGACGACGTCCTCGCCCGGCGGGATGAGCCCGGCGTCGCAGGCCATGCCGCTGATCTCCACGCAGACCTTGAGCCCCTGGCCGAACATGCGCAGGGTCGCGGCGATGATTTCGGCGGGATAGACGCCGCCGAACTTGAAGCGCAGGGCGCGGTCGAGCCCCGCCATGAGGTGGGTGGTCGTAAGCAGCTTTACGCCCCTGGAAGCAAGTTCCCGGCGCATTTCCTCTCCCATCTCGTCCTCGCCGGGCTTCTCGAAGCCGGCCTGGTGGGTGACGCAGACCACTTCCAGGCCGCAGCCGGCGGCCAGGAGCGCCGTCTTGCCCGAGCACGAGGCCACGACGATGCGGGGGATACCCAGCTCCTTCGCTCTCCTGACGGCCGCCTCGAGCGTCGCTTCCGTGTTGGCGGAGCCTTTGGCAGGCCAGTACATGAAACCACTCCTTTCGTGTATTAGCATTGCGCACTGCGCACTCCCCTGCACTATCCTGCCGGTCATATACCTCAACAATGTTAAGCACAACAGAGACTGCAGAACAGCGAGCTTGAGCGCCTAATTCACGCGTCTAGAGGCTTGGGAAATCTTTGAGTTGAAACGGAGAAGGCGTCCAACGGACGCCTGGTGTAACAAATCGAGGGCAACATTACCTGTCACGCAACCTTAGACTACCTTCCTGAACAGCTTGTCGTACTTCGGTTTCGGGAGAACGTTGAGCATGCTCAGGGCCTTGCCGGTACCGAGAGCCACGCAGCTCACAGGGTCGTCGGCCAGGACCGCGGGCAGGCCGGTCTCCCTGGCGATCAGGGCGTCGAGGTTGTCCAGCAGCGACCCGCCGCCCGTCATCAGGATGCCCTTGTTGACGAGGTCGGCGGCCAACTCGGGCGGCGTTTTCTCAAGGACCTCTTTGACGGCCGAGATCACGCTGTGCAACGGTTCCTGAATAGCCTCCCAGACCTGCGTGGTCGACACCTCTACGGCCTTGGGCAGCCCGGTCATGACATCACGGCCCCGAATCGAAGCCGACCTGTCCTTGCCGCGCAGGGGCAGGGCGCTGCCCACCTCAATCTTGAGTTCTTCGGCCGTGCGGTCCCCGATCAGGAGACCGAACTCCTTGCGCACGTAACGCACAATGGCCTCGTCGAACTTGTCGCCCCCGACCTTGATAGATGTGGCGCAGACGATGCCGCCCAGCGAGAGGACGGCCACGTCGGTGGTGCCGCCGCCGATGTCAACCACCATCGCCCCGCTGGCCTGGGAAATGTCCACTCCGGCGCCCAGCGCCGCCGCCATAGGTTCCTCGATGACGTGAGCCTGACGGGCCCCCGCCTGGATGGCGGCCTGCCTGACGGCGCGCTCCTCCACCCCGGTCACCTGGGCCGGGATGCAGACCATCACCCGCGGGCGGAAGAAGAACCTGCGGACTCCGGCCTTCTCGATGAAATATCGCAGCATTTTTTCGGTAACGTCGAAATCGGCGATCACGCCGTCCCGAAGCGGGCGTATGGCCACGATGTTCCCCGGCGTCCTCCCGAGCATGCGCCTGGCTTCCTTGCCGACGGCGATGATCTGTCCCGTCTCTTTATTGATGGCTACTACGGAAGGCTCGCGCAGCACGATGCCCTTGCCCTTCACGTAAACCAGTACGGTCGCCGTGCCGAGGTCGATACCGATGTCGGGTACCCAATTAAACATTGCCTTCCCCCTCGATAAAGAAGTCAGAGGCCGGAAGTCAGAAGTCTGACTCGAAGAAATCCGCAGGCGCGAATTCCGGGTTCTCAGCCAGGCTGAAGGCGCGTAAAGCCGGGCAAAGATGCACAGGTTTCCGCTCAGGCTTGTCCGGCAGGGCACCAATAAAATGATAAGAAAGGAGAACGTCGCCGGCCGTAATCTTCGCAGGTATATTCTACAAAGTTCGAAAGGTTTCCTCTCCTTTTTACAAAAGTTTAGCCCGTTTCTTTATATTTCCTCCGGGTGGCTTCTCCGCCGCGCAGATGGCGCTCGGCTTTGTTGAACTCAAGTACCAGCCGCACTTTCTGTGCCAGCTTTTTATCCAGCGCAGGCAGACGTTCGGTCATGTCCTTATGCACCGTACTCTTGCTTACTTTGTAAACCATCGCGGCCTGCCGTACCGTGGCGTTGGTGTCCAGTATATAGGCGCAGATGTCGAGCACCCGCTTTTGGATATGCTCCTGCATCACCCTACCTCCCGGTCCAGGCTGTATGGGCTGTATGGTGATTTATATGCGGATAAGCTTCGACAAATGCTTGGCCCGGACATGGCAAATAGGGGCAAAGCGCCCGGCCGCTTGAACCGCCAGGACGCCAGGTACGCGTTCAGAATATGGTTTTAACCGCCATGTTCGCAAGAATGCCAAGGAGTATTGAGAAGGGCTGCAAGTGTGAGGGTCTGACCCTCGCATTTCCGGCTAGCAGCGCCTACTCAAGTTTCCGGATTTCCACGCCGGTGTAATAGTGCTGCAGGATCTCCCTGTAGTCTTTTCCGTGCTCGGCCAGGCCCTTGGCTCCGTACTGGCACAGTCCGACCCCGTGACCGTTGCCGGAAGTCGTATAGACCAGCTTCCCGTTCCTATAGGCGAAGGTGAAGTTGGTGGAACGCAGGCCCAAACGGTCGCGCACCACCGTCGCCGGAATCTTCGCACCCCCGAAGGACAAGAGCTTCGGCCGTCCCGTGCCGGTGTACTCGAGTACCTGCACGATGTCGCCGACGTTAGTAGCCACCGGCAGGGCGCTGATCTGTGTCCCCAGGGCCGCGTCAACTTCTTCAAGCGTGAAAGACTTTGTTTCCCCCGGGTAGGGATCGTGGTCGTAAGGGCAGGGAACGCTCTTGAGGTACGGGACGTCGAACTTCCAGACGTCGTGCGCGCTCTCGGTGGCGCCCGCGCACGACGAATGATACACCGGGTCGATCAGCTCGTCTTTGTAGACCGCGACCACACCCCTGGTGGAGGCCACCGCCCGGTAAACCTTGTAGTAATAGCGGTAGTAGTCCAGCGCCCCCCAGCGCTCCTTGAGGTCTTCGCGCGAATGCCAGGCCTGGCCGTGACGGGGGTCGTCGCAGATGTCCGCCCCGGGGTGCGGATTGTTTACCGACCCTCCTTCAACAGTCAGTCTCTTGAGGATGTACGTCCGCGCGCAGACGGCCTGAGCCTTGAGGGCCTCAGACGGAAAGGCGGCGGGCATCTCTGCGGCTACCACCCCCACCAGGTATTCCTCCAGCGGCAGGGTAATGATTTCCCCGGTCGCGTGCCTGTAGAGCCGCACCTTCTCCGGCACGGCCTCTTTCCTGGTGACCTCGCCGACAAAGTCCCTGTAGTTTTTTTGAAAGGAGGCCGGATTGGCCAGAAGCAGGGCGGCGAGGAGAAAGATCAATCCGATAATCAGCCTTCTCAACCTGCTCCCTCCCCTGTGCAATGCCTATGCAATGTTTGCCATATATATGCAGTGTTGCCAATTACATAGAGTTCCAAGCACAAGGCAAGGTGGTTGGGTGCAAGAAAAGAAGAACCCCCGAAGAGATGTCGCTCTCCGGGGGTCAGCTACCCTAGCTGGAAGTTTAGTGGTACTTGTCTCCCTGCTCCGCCACGCGCAGTCTGAGCAGTGCGCGCTTGAGCGCGGCTTCCGCCCGCAGGACGTCAACTTCCTGCGCTTTGGAGGCCAGGCGCTGCTCGGCGCGCTCCTTGGCCCGGCGGGCCCGTTCGACGTCGATCTGCTCAGGCAGTTCGGCGGCGTTGGCAAGGATGACAATGCGGCTGTCCTTTACTTCCATGAAGCCGCCGCTTACCGCCAGCGTCTTCCAATGGCCATCCTTCTGCAGACGGAGGGCACCAATCTCGAGGCTGGTGATCAGCGGGGCGTGCTCGGGCAGGATACCCAGTTCACCGTCGGTGCCGCGGGCAATCACCAACCGCGCTTCGTCGGAATAGACTACCCGTTCCGGGGTGACGATCGAGACTTTGGAAGTCTTATCTGCCATTTAAGAGATGCACCCCCTGTTTCGGTCCCCGGTCGTCAGGCAGCGGCCGTCACAGGTATGGCGATCAGCCATAATCCTTACCGATTACCGGCTCCCGACGTCCGACAACCGCCTACTGCTTACTGAGTTAGGAAGCCTTCAGGGCCTCGCCCTTCTCGCGGGCTTCCTCGATGGTGCCGACCATGTAGAAGGCGTCTTCCGGCAGGTCGTCGTGCTTGCCCTCAAGGATTTCCTTGAAGCCGCGGATGGTGTCCTTCAGCGAGACGTAACGTCCCGGACGGCCGGTGAAGGCCTCGGCGACGTTGAACGGCTGGGACAGGAAGCGCTGCAGCCTGCGGGCGCGAGCCACGACGAGCTTATCCTCTTCGGAAAGTTCTTCCATACCGAGGATGGCGATGATGTCCTGCAGTTCCTTGTAGCGCTGCAGAACCTTCTGCACACCCCGGGCCACCTGGTAGTGCTCCTGCCCGACGACGTTCGGGTCCAGGATACGGGAGACGGAGTCGAGCGGGTCCACGGCCGGGTAAATGCCGAGCTCGGTGAGCGCCCGGGACAGAACGACGGTACCGTCGAGGTGGGCGAAGGTGTTCGCCGGAGCCGGGTCGGTCAGGTCGTCGGCAGGCACGTAGACGGCCTGCACCGAGGTGATCGAACCCTTGGTGGTCGAGGTGATGCGCTCCTGGAGCTGGCCCATCTCGGTGGCGAGGGTCGGCTGGTAACCCACGGCCGAAGGCATGCGGCCCAGCAGAGCCGAAACCTCGGAACCGGCCTGGGCGAAACGGAAGATGTTGTCGATGAAGACCAGCACGTCGGCGCCTTCCTCATCGCGGAAGTACTCGGCCAGGCACAGTCCGGTCAGCGCGATGCGCAGGCGGCAGCCCGGCGGCTCGTTCATCTGGCCGAAGACCATCATGGTCTTATCCAGAACGCCGGCTTCGGTCATTTCCAGGAGCAGCTCGTTACCTTCACGGGTCCGCTCGCCGACGCCGCAGAACACGGAGATACCGCCGTGCTGCTTGGCGATGTTGTTGATGAGCTCCATAACGATAACGGTCTTGCCCACGCCGGCGCCGCCGAACATCCCGATCTTGCCGCCCTTCATGAAGGGAACCAGCAGGTCGATAACCTTGAGGCCGGTTTCCAGCTGCTCGACCTGGGTGGACTGTTCCACCAGGGGCGGAGCCGGGCGGTGAATCGGGTAGTACTTGTCGCTCTTGATCTCGCCGAGCCCGTCAATGGGGTTGCCGAGAACGTCGAGCAGACGGCCGAGGACGGGACGGCCGACCGGAACCGAAATCGGGGCGCCGGTATCGTAGGCCTCCATCCCGCGCACAAGACCGTCGGTGGTGGACATGGCAATGCAGCGGGCAACGTTGTTGCCCAGGTGCTGGGCGACCTCGAGGGTCAGGCCGATCTCCTTGCCAAAAGCATCCTTGGTGCCTGTGTTAATCTTCACGGCGTTGTAAATCGGCGGGACTTCGCCGGGCTTGAACTTGATGTCCACAACAACGCCGATGATTTGGACGACTTTACCAACATTCATTGCCTTCCTCAAACCCTCCTCCATAGTTTATTCGAGAGCCGCAGCGCCGCCGACGATATCAAGGAGTTCCTTGGTAATGCCTTCCTGGCGCAGGCGGTTCATTTGGAGTGTGAGGCGATCGATCATCTCGCCGGCGTTCTTGCTGGCGTTTTCCATGGCCGTCATGCGGGCGCTCTGCTCGCCGGCCTTGGACTCAAGCAGCGCAGCAAAAATCGCGTTCTCAACGTACCGCGGCAGGAGGTCGGCCAGGACGTCTTCGGCCGAGGGCTCGAAGATGTACTGGGCCTGAGGCCCGTGGGCCTCCTTCTGTGCGGCGGCCCCTTCCGGCGGTTCGACCGGCAGGAGCTTGGTGACGGTGGGCTGCTGGACCAGGACGTTGACGAACTTCGAGAAGATCAGGTAGACCTCGTCGTATTCGGCTGCCGTGTACTTCTCGATAACGAACCGGGCGATCTCCCGGGCCTGGTCGACACGGATGTTCTCGCCCAGGTTGACGAAGTAGTTGTCCATCTGGACGCCCCGGAAGCGGAAGAAGTTGCGGCTCTTGCGCCCCACCGCCACGATGGAGGCGTTGGGCACCCTGGCCATTTCCTTCTGGGCCGTGCGCAGGATGTTGCTGTTGAAGCCGCCGCACAGGCCGCGGTCCGCCGAAATGATCACAAAGCAGACCCTGTTCGGTTCGCGCTTGGCGAGCAGCGGGTGCTGGACGTTCTTAGCCGCGGACGCGACACGGGCCAGCACTTCGTGCATCTGCCGGGCGTAGGGACGGGCTGCGACGACGGCCGCCTGGGCCTTGGCCATCTTGGCCGTGGCCACGGCCTTCATCGCCTTGCAGATCTTCTGCGTACTCTTAACACTGTTGATGCGACGCCGGTAGTCGCGTAGTGCAGGCATATTTACACCTCACTTTCGCGCCTATAGTCCGTACTGCTTGACGAAGTTCGCTTTGAACTCCTCGACAGCCGCCTTTAGCTTCGGCTCGACGTCGCTGGTGATCTCCTTGGCATCGGCGATGGCCTTGCCGATTTCCGGCTTTTCGGTACGCATGAACTTGAGGAACTCAGCCTCAAATTCGCGGACCTTGTCCACCGGGAGAGAATCCAGGTAGCCTTTGACACCGGCGTAAATCGACATAACCATTTCTTCCAGCGGCATGGGGGCATACTGGTCCTGCTTTAAGAGCTCGACCATGCGGGCGCCGCGGGTCAGGCGCGCCTGAGTGGCCTTATCAAGGTCGGAACCGAACTGCGCAAAGGCCGCCAGCTCGCGGTACTGCGCCAGGTCGAGTTTGAGCTGGCCGGCAACCTGGCGCATGCACTTGCGCTGCGCCTTGCCGCCGACGCGGGAGACCGACAGACCGACGTTGATGGCCGGGCGGATACCGGCATAGAACAGGTCCGGCTCGAGGTAGATCTGGCCGTCGGTGATGGAGATGACGTTGGTCGGGATGTAGGCCGACACGTCGCCCTGCTGGGTCTCGATGACCGGCAGCGCGGTCATGGAGCCGCCGCCGTATTTCGGGTGCAGCTTGGCCGCACGCTCGAGCAGGCGGGAGTGCAGGTTGAAGATGTCGCCCGGGAAGGCCTCGCGGCCGGGCGGGCGGCGGAGCAACAGCGCCAGCTCGCGGTAGGCGGCTGCCTGCTTGGTCAGGTCGTCGTAAACGATCAGGACGTCCTTGCCGTTCTCCATAAACTCCTCGCCGATCGCCGCCCCGGCGAACGGAGCGATGTAGAGCAGCGGGGAGGGGTCGGAGGCGTTGGCCACAACCACGATGGTGTAGTCCATCGCGCCGTAGTCTTTGAGCTTCTGAATGACGTTCGCCACGGTGGACGCCTTCTGGCCGACCGCGACGTAGATGCAGATGCAGTCCTGACCCTTCTGGTTGATGATGGTGTCGACGGCGATCGCGGTCTTACCGGTCTGGCGGTCGCCGAGGATCAGCTCGCGCTGCCCGCGGCCGATGGGGATCATGCCGTCGATGGCCTTGATACCGGTCTGCAGCGGGGTATCAACCGGGCTGCGGAACACGACGCCGGGAGCGATTTTCTCGATCGCGCGGTACTTATCGGTACCGAGCGGGCCCTTGCCGTCAAGCGGCAGGCCGACGGGGTTGATGACGCGGCCGATAAGGGCGTCGCCAACCGGCACGGAGGCGATACGTCCGGTGCGCTTGACGACGTCGCCTTCCTTGATCTGTGTATACGGGCCGAGGATAACGCAACCGATGTTATCCTCTTCCAGGTTAAGCGCCATCCCCAGGACGCCGCCCGGGAACTCGAGCAGCTCCGAGTACATGCAGTTTTCGAGTCCGTACACCCGCGCCACGCCGTCGCCGATCTGGATGACCGTGCCGACGTCGGTGACTTCGACCTGCGCCTCGTACTTCTCGATCTGCTGCCTGATGATGGCACTGATCTCTTCAGGTCTCAGATTCATGTCCCTCTGTCACCCCTATCCAACTTGAATTTCGCGGATGCTCTCTTTGATCTTCTCAAGCTGTCTCTTCACGCTGGCGTCCAGGATCCGGTCGCCCATGCGCACGATAAGACCACCGAGGATCTCGGGGTCGATCTCGTAGTGGACGCGGATCTCCTTGCCGGTGGCCTTGCTGAGGGCGTTCATCAGGTTGACCTTCTGGACCAGCGGGATCTCCATCGACGAGGTCACGGTAACCTCGGCGATGTTGCGGGTCTCGTTGGCCTGACGGAGATACTCCTCGACAATGGCCTTGAGGTAGAATTCACGCCGCGCGTCGAGAACGACGTTGAGGAAATTCAGCGTCACGGGCGAGACTTTGCCGCCGAAAATCTCGCGCAGCACCGCTTTCTTGGCGTCGCGGGGGATCTGCGGGTGATAGAGAACGCGCTGCAGGTCGCGCGACCCCTCGAGGGTCTCCAAAACGACCTTGAGCTCCCCCTCGATCGCGGTGATCTGGTTCTGGTCGCGGGCGATATTGAACAGGGCTTCGGCGTAACGCTGCGCAACAGCACCTTTTAGCATGGCAGGTTATTCACCTCATTTATGGCATCCTGCACAAGCTTGCTTTGCGCATCCACGTCAAGACCCTGCTTGACAACCTTGGCGGCAACCAGGACGGCCAGCGAAGCGACTTCGTTACGCAGCTCCGCGAGGGCCTTGTCCTTTTCGCGCTGGATGTCCTGCAAGGCGCTTTCCTTAACGCGGGCCGCCTCGGTCTTGGCCGCGTCCACGATGGACTGGGCCTGCTCGTTCGCAGCCTTGGTCGCCCGCTCGATGATGGCCTTCGCCTCTTCACGGGCGTTGCGCAGGTCGGCCTCGTATTGAGCCCGGATCTTCTCGGCCTGGGCCTTTTCCGCTTCGGCAGCCTCAATACTGCTGGCTACAAGTTTCTGGCGCTGCTCGAGAATGTTCAGCAGCGGCTTGTAGGCAAACAATCTGAGGAGCACAAGCAGGACGACGAAGTGGAAGATCTGGGCGAGCAGTGTAGCGTTAAAGGTCAGGTCCACCTACTTACTCTCCTCCTTCCTGGGGCCAAAGAAGGTCTCGAGCAGGTTTCCCACTTCTGTCCAGGAAACCTGCTACACCTTCCTCGTATTGATTTGCCAGATGACCATAGGTAACCCAAGCTTACATCTTGCCCATCAGGATGAAGCCGATAACGATGGCGATAATCGGCAGGGACTCGATCAGACCGACGGAGATGAACATCAGGGTCATCAGGGGACCGCGCGCCTCAGGCTGGCGGGCGACGCCTTCGAGAAGCTTACCAGTTACGATACCGTCACCGATGGCGGCGCCAAGAGCGCCGAGACCGGCAGCAAAAGCCATACCCAGAGCAGCAGCAGCACTCAGATCCATTAGTCGTTTCCCTCCTAAAAAACTCTTTAAATGGTTTTTGAGCAGTTGCAGACTAATCAAACTAATCAAAGACTAAAAAGTGAACTCAGTGTTCTTCACTGACGGCCATGCCGAAGTAGGCGATACTCAGCATGGTGAAGACAAAGGCCTGGATAAAGGACACGAAAAGGCCGAATCCAAGCCACACCACAGAGGCCATAAAACCGCCGGCCCATTCCGCGACACCGGTGATCAGGCCCAGCAGGGCCAGGATCATGACTTCCTTACCCTTCATATTGCCGAAGAGTCGGAATGCCAGCGTAAGGGGCTTCGCAAGATCTTCCAGAATCGTAATGGGCAGGAAGAACGGGAAGGGCTGCAGGTAATGCTTGAAGTAACCGAGGCCCTTGTACTTGATCCCCAGGTAGAACATCATGAAGAAGGTGATCAAGGCCAGGGCAAAGGTCGTCTGATGGTCCGCCGTGGGCGCTACCCCCGTGGGCAGAAGCCCGATAATGTTGCACACCACGATGAACAGGAAGTACGTAATGATCAGCGCGAAGATGCCCTCACCCTTCTTGGGGCTCATATTCTCGTTGATCAGGTTACGCAGGAATTCAAACATCATTTCAAACATCGCCTGCATTTTGGTCGGCCGACGCACGCTGGCACCACGTACGGCCAAGAACGCCAATAGGAGCACGATGGCCATAGCCACCCAGGTAAATACGATGGTGGTCACGTTCAGATCAATCGAAAAACCGCCAATAGACCCGAAATGCACCGGCTCGGTGGGCAGATTCCAGATATTCAGGTCATGGTGGACCTTTTCGATACTGAAACCACCTTCAGCTCCGTGTGTCGCTCCGCTTGCCGACACCGCAATATTCACCTCCTTTCGCTAAAAAGAGTTGCATTTATGAAGGCCCTTTTGATAACCAAGAAGGACCTTTAAACCCCCACCGACCGCAAAGGCGGGCAGGACAAACAACCCGCCCAGCACTGCCAGCAGGTTAAACCAGCCGGTTTTGACAGCAAAGACCAACATTGAAATAATAAACAGCCAGCGCAAGGCGCCGATAACCATCTGCACGCCCCACCTGGCCTTCCTCCGCTCTTCAGCCGCAGATTCCAATACTTCCTTCATCTCGCCCAGTTTGGCGATGCGCACGGCCAGCAGGATACCGCTGACGATACTCACCAGGACGCCGAAGGCGAACCCCGCAAACAGGGGATTGCCGCTGTCGATCGCTACAGCCAGCAGGGCGATACAGAAAACAAAGAAAGACTTGCGCACGGCACCACGGACATGGACGCCAAAGTCTAGTTCCTGCACAAGCACCCTCCTATAACGGAAGTCAGAGGTCGGAAGTCAGAAGTCCGGCTCGAGGAAATTGCTGAAGCGAATCCCGGCCGGCATTCTCACTTCCGGCTTCCCGGTTAAGGCTTATTGCTTCGATCGTTGAATACTTGCGTTACCGTGCGGTAAACGGCGAGGACTCCCGCTCCCATCCCCGCGAGAAGCCCCGCCAGCATCAGCCACGGCTCGGTACCCAGCCTGGCATCGAAAAAGCGGCCAAGCCACAAGCCCAGCAGGATGCTTGCGGCAAACTGGACGGCGATTGTGGAACCGAGCGCAAACGCTTTCAAGCCTCTGGAAAGGCCGTTCTTGCCGTCAGCCACAGGGATCCCGGCCCCCTTCACGCTCCGCTCCCCCGCCCGCGCGGCATAAAGAAAAACCAGATCAACACCTGGCCGCGCTCTTAAATATAGTTTCTACGACAGAGGTTCTATTCCTTCCCCAAAGCCGACTTTTTGGGCCGCTCGTGAAAGATTTTTTTTTCATTTCCTGGATTGGTGTTGCACTGTTTGACAAGAAATGTTTGCGCTGCAACAGCATAATCTGCAACCATGTTACCTTTTGCTTGTTCCATCAGGAGCGATATTAATGATCATTTCAGCGTTCAACACCAAATTCCTGCTGCTTCATTACATTAAACTCCTGCGGCGCGACCGGTGACAAGCCGAACCTGTGGGCCAGGGTCTGCACGATCCGCGCGGCCGCTTGCCCGTCTCCGTAAGGGTTCACGGCCTCAGCCATCCGGCGGTACGCTTCCGGGTCGGACAGAAGGGTGTCCGCAACCGCAAACACCCTCCGCCGGTCCGTCCCCACCAGCAGGACGGTCCCCGCGTCCACGGCCTCGGGACGCTCGGTGGTGTCGCGCAGGACTAGTACGGGCTTACCCACCGACGGAGCTTCCTCCTGAATGCCGCCCGAGTCCGTAAGGACCAGGTAGCTGTGTTTTATAAGGTGTGCAAAAGGCAGGTAGGGCAGCGGCTCGACAAGATGCACGCGGTCCAGGTCACCGAGCACTTCGCGGACTACTTCACGCACGGCGGGGTTCCTGTGTACGGGAAAAACGACCTGCACGTCCGGGTAGCGGTCGACGAGGTCGCGCAGGGCCAGGTAAACCTGCCGCAGGGGCTCGCCCAGGTTTTCGCGCCGGTGGGTGGTCACCAGAATTACACGGTACCTATCGTCCTGCACGGACTTGAGGATAGGATCATCGAACGCGTATTCCTTCCGGACGGTGCTCAGGAAGGCGTCGATCACGGTGTTCCCCGTAACGACGATTTTTTCCGGTGCGACGCCCTCGGCCAGGAGATTGGCTTTTGCTCCCGCGGTGGGGGCAAAATGCAGGTCGGTGATGACCCCGGTCAGGTGACGGTTCATTTCCTCGGGGAAGGGAGAATACTTGTTGCGCGTCCGCAGGCCGGCCTCGACGTGCCCGACGGGAGTCTTTTGGTAAAAGGCGGCCAGGGCCGCGGCGAAGGTTGTGGTGGTGTCCCCGTGCACGAGCACCATGTCGGGACGCTCTTTCCGCAGAACGCCTTCCAGGCCTGTCAGCGCACGGCAGGTGATGTCGAAAAGGGTCTGCCCCTGCTGCATGATATCCAGGTCGTAGGCAGGACGGATGTCGAAGAGGTCCAGGACCTGGTCGAGCATTTCCCGGTGCTGGGCGGTCACGGCGACCAGGCACTGAAAATGCGGCGAGGCTTCGAGGGCCTTCACGACGGGCGCCATTTTGATGGCTTCGGGACGAGTACCGAAAACCGTTACTATTTTCTTCATCAGCAGCCTCACAGAATGATCGTCAGCCGGTGTTTGTTATCCACCGGTTAGGGTAGGCTTTGAGCACTGAGCATTGGGCATTGGGACTCGAGGAATTCGCTAACGCGAATTCGATCTGTCACCCACATCATTAATCATAACACAAACGTAAATGGGTGTCGGAATGGCAAGCAGCACTAAGTTCGCAGCTGCCGTTTGGCAGTTGGATACAGCAGGAAGGGATTCGGCTCAGCCGAACCCCTTCCTCGTTAATCTCAGTGCTCAGTGCCCGGTGCTTAGCGCTCAGTATAGCGGGTGGGCGTCGCAGAGTTCCTTAACCATGGCCCGGGCTTTAACCAGTGCCGCGTCGCTGTCCATGTTGTCGATGACGATGCTGATGATCTCGGCGATCTTAACCATGTCGTCCTCTTTCATTCCGCGCGTGGTGACGGCCGGCGTGCCGATGCGAATGCCGCTGGTGACCCGCGGGGGCTGGGGATCGAACGGGATCATGTTTTTGTTCACAGTCACGCCGACCTCGTCGAGCCTGCGTTCGGCATCGCTTCCGGTTACGTTCTTACTCCGCAAGTCGACCAGCATCAGGTGGTTGTCGGTGCCGCCCGAAACCAGATTGAATCCGCGTTCCATCAAGGCCCCGGCCAGAGTCTGGGCATTCTTGACGATTCTTTCCTGGTAAGCCTTGAACTCGGGCTGCAGAGCCTCGCCGAAAGCTACGGCCTTGGCGGCGATGACGTGCATCAGCGGCCCGCCCTGGACGCCGGGGAAAACCGACTTGTCGATGGCGGCCGCATACTCTTCGGTGCACAGGATTAAGCCGCCGCGCGGACCCCGCAAGGTTTTGTGCGTGGTGGAAGTGACGATATCCGAATACGGCACGGGGTTCTGGTGCAGTCCTACCGCGCAAAGCCCGGCGATGTGCGCCATATCGACCATCAGCTTGGCACCAACAGCCTTAGCGATTTCGGACAGGCGTTTGAAGTCAATGGCGCGGGGATAGGCGCTGGCCCCCGCCACGATCAGCTTGGGGCGGTGCTCCTGAGCCAGGCGCTCTACCTCGTCATAGTTGATCATCCCGGTCTCGGCGTCAACCCCGTAGGCAACGAAGTTATAGAGCTTGCCGCTGAAGTTGACTTTGGAACCGTGGGTAAGGTGTCCTCCGTGCGCCAGGTTCATCCCCAGGATGACGTCACCGGGCTGGAGGACGGCAAAGTAGGCGGCCATGTTGGCCTGGGCACCCGAATGCGGCTGGACGTTGGCATGGTCCGCCCCGAAGAGTTTCTTGGCCCGCTCAATGGCGAGGCTTTCGGCGATGTCGACGAATTCACAGCCGCCGTAGTAGCGCCGTCCCGGGTAACCCTCGGCGTATTTGTTGGTCAGCACCGAACCCTGGGCCTCCAGGACCGCCCTGCTGACAAAGTTCTCCGAAGCGATCAGCTCCAGCTTTGAACGCTGACGCTCGGTCTCAAGGGCTATGGCCCGCGCAATTTCGGGGTCCACCTCAGCTAGCGGGGTCATCATCTTACTCAACTGTTCTTCCTCCTACAATTACTTCGGGTGAAAAACGCCGAATCATATGGGCACTGAGCGCTGGGCATTACGCACAATGCTCAATGCTAGCCGATATCGAAGTTCGCTTCAATATCGGCGATCTTCTGTACGCGGCGGGCGTGGCGTCCGCCCTGGAACTCGGCCATAAGCCAGGTCGCTACGATATCCCTGGCCAGACCGGGGCCGATAACCCTTTCGCCGAGGGTAAGGACATTGGCGTCGTTGTGCTCCCTGGAGGCGCGCGCCGAAAAGGTGTCGTGGCACAAGGCCGCCCGGATGCCGGGCACCTTGTTGGCCGAGATGCTTACCCCGATGCCCGTTCCGCAGACGATAATCCCGCGGTCAAACTCGCCGCTCTGCACGGCGCGGGCGACGGCCAGGGCAAAATCCGGGTAGTCGACCGGTTCCGGGGAGTGTGTGCCGAAATCCCTGTATTCGATCCCTGACTGGCGCAGAAAGTCGACGATTTCCTCTTTCAACCGGTAACCCGCGTGATCGGCGGCCACGGCTACGCGCACGGTGTTCTTGCCTCCCGCACAAATCGACAAAATATTTACTATCTACCATCTTCTACAGGTGGAGAATGATTTCCTTCAACGCGCCCGGCTTCCTCCTTGAACCGCTCCAGGGCCATGCGGATAAGGCGGCGGAGTTCGGCGGCGTAACGGCGGTAAACATGCAGGGGTTGTCCCAAAGGATCGGACACGTCACCCCCGACCCCGGCATACTCAGCCAGGGTGAAAACCTTGTTTGCCTGATCAGGAGCAGCCTCCCGCAGCAGGCGCCGGTGCCCGGCCGTCATAGTCAGGATCAGGTCGGCTTCCTCAATAAGCTTGCGGGTCAGCAAAGTCGCCCGGTGGTCGCTGATGTCGATGCCCTCTTCCGCCAGGGCTTCCACGGCTTCGGGGGTGGCAGGAACATTGGGCAAGGCATAGACGCCCGCTGAAAAAACCCGTATTCCCCGGTCTCCCTCCAGCAAGTGACGGGCGATACCCTCGGCCATGCTTGAACGGCAGGTGTTTCCCGTGCACACGAACAAGATCTTCTTTGGCCTGGCCAAAAACGTCACTCCTCCCGCTTAAAGCACCAGTTTGACTCCCACGCCCAGCAGGATCAGCCCCCCGGCCAACTGGGCCCGGGCGCCCACGTACCTGTAAATTGAACGCCCCAGGAAGAGGCCGGCGGCCGTCATCGTCCCGGCCACCATACCGATAACCGCCGCCGTCAGGGCCAACCGCGCTCCGATCGCTCCCAGCGTGAATCCCACGCTCAAGGCATCCATGCTTACGCTGGCGGCAAGAACCACGATACTCCAGACGCCGTTTATTTTGATGGGCTCCTCGCGGTGCCTCCGGAGGGTCCCGATCGTCATCCGCAATCCGAGGTAGATGAGGATAGCCGCCCCAATGTAAGCAGCCGTCCGGCCCGCTATCGTTCCCAGGAGCTCCCCGCCCCACCAGCCGAGAACGGGGAAAGCGATGTGAAAGACAAGCACAACCAGCACCAGGGCCAGGGCCTCTCTGCGCCTGATCCCGGCAAGGGCCAGTCCCAGGCTTAAAGAGAAGGCGTCGGTGCCGAGAGCTACAGCCAGAAGAAAGAGCGTTACCGGACTCATCTATGCATCCCCCGCCGTGATCACTTTACCGGCCGCCTTACGCAGCCGGTTCATCACCGCTTCGCCGACGCCGGCGGGTTCGACGCCTTCGGCGACGATGGCCGTAACCCCGTCTTCGTCGCACCGCCGCAACGATTCGTATAAACGTGTGCCCATCCGGGCAGGGTCGCTGCGCGAACCCAGCACGTACACGCGGCCGAACCGGACGAGCCGCGCGCTCTCGGCGCTGCAGAGAACGGCGACCCTGTGACCCGCGGATTCCAATTCCGCGGCCAGCTCCGCGATGCGCCGCGGGACCTCCCGGCTGTCGCCCTCTACAAGGTAGAGCTCGCCGCGCGGGGCGTAGTGCCGGTACTTCATACCGGGAGCCCGGGGCCTATCAGGTTCTCCTTGGCCGGCCATGGCGACATCCGCGCCGATGACCAGAGCCAACGCCTCCCGCGTCACCCCTCCGGGGCGCAGGACAACGGGGACATCCGTCGACAGGTCCAGGATCGTGGACTCCAGTCCCTGCGGCGTGGGCCCGGCGTCCAGGATGATTTCCACCCTGCCCTCGAGGTCTTGCCGGACGTGGTCTCCCGTCGTCGGGCTGGGGCGCCCGGAAATGTTGGCGCTCGGGGCGGCCACGGGAAGGCCGGCAACCCGGATCAACGCCAGGGCCACCTGGTGGTCGGGCATCCTCACGGCAACGGTGTCCAGGCCCGCGGTGACCTCCTGCGGAACGGCCTTCGCTTTGGGCAGTACGAGGGTCAGCGGGCCGGGCCAAAAAGCCCCGGCCAGCTTTTCGGCAAGGGGAGACAGGCCGGCTGTTACGGCGGCGGCCTGCTTGAGGTCGCTGACGTGGACGATCAGGGGGTTGTCGGCGGGCCTTCCCTTGGCTATGAATATTCGCTTCACCGCCCGGCTATCCAGGGCATTTGCTCCCAGACCGTAAACGGTCTCCGTGGGGAAGGCCACCAGCCCGCCCTGGCGCAGAACCCGCGCCGCGGCAGCGATAATCGCGGGATCAGGGTTTACCGGATCAACCCGCCAATACTGCGTTTCTACCAGCATGGCAGCAAACCTGTCACCTACTCATTGAGCACTGAGCGTTGAGCATTGGGATATGGAAATCTGATTTGTAGTATACCACACTCGGGGTTTCCGACGCCCAAAACTTAACAAAAAGAAGACACCCAAGAAAGTAAAAAGGGGACAGGCTACAACGCAAAAGTAGCCTGTCCCCTTTTTGCTTGTTACCTGTTTGGGAAGTCACATCACCCATTCGGCCAGCTTTTTGGCGTCCTTGATCACGATTTTCCCCCCATCCACGCCGATGCAGCCTTCGTCCCGGAAAGTATTCATCAGCGAGGTGACCGTCTGCCTGGTGGAGCCAATCATGGAGGCGATCTCGCTGTGAGTGAGCTTGAACCCGATCTCCAGGCCCCGGTCCGTCGGAACTCCGCAGCGCTCGCTGAACTTCAGGAGCAGCAGAGCGAGCCGGCCGGGGGCCTGCCAGCACATCAAATCGTAGACCAGGGATTCGGCGAACCGCATGCGCGCCCCGAGCAGCGAGGCCACCTTCAGCGCCAGGCGGTATTCGGCGGACAAAACGTCCAGGAACTGGTCCCTGGTCAGGACCACCATAGTGACGTCGGTAATAGCCTTGGCGAAACAGGTGCGCTTGCTATTGCAAAGGGCCTCGGCCAGACCCATAATCTCGCCCGGGTTCCGCATGCTTCCCACCGTAAACTCACGCCCGGACGGGCTGATGCGGTAGATCTTGACGTATCCCTCCTCAAGCAAATAAACCCGGTCGGCGGGCTCCTCAGCCGAAAAGATAATCTGCCCCTTGGGGTAACGCACCCGGATGCCGGTCTTGCAGAGCACCGCGCGCTCACGGTCATTCACGACAAGGGCTTTTTCGTTCATCTTAAAGACCTTTTCGGTCATTAAAACCATCTCCTGATATTTCAGAAAGCTGATCTCGGAACTTAACTTTATTTTAACGTTTTATTCGTTCGATGTTGAGTGATTTCCTGCCGGCGCCATTCTTTGGCCGCTTCGCCTGCCGTCTCCCGTTGATCGTTCTCGGTGTCAGCAAGCCGACACCTATGTATTCGCGGGCGCGACGGCGGAAATGGCACAGACCCTGTACAATGATGAGCAGGTAGAATAGCGCGGTTTTCTGTCTATTTACGGGGCGTAAGGCCGTCAGCAATAAAACGAAAGGGGTTTTAGGCGTGCCTGATTCTCACAACTTCAGGGTCGGCGTTTTCATCTGCGACTGCCAGACCACCCTTAATGACGCCATAGACATGTCACACCTGGAAGAACGGGCGGGATCGCTGGCGCACGTCGTATTCGTCCGCAGACATAACATCCTGTGCGAGGAAGGGCTGGAGGTCTTTAAGAACGACATCAGAGAGCAATCGCTCAACAGGATCATCGTGGTCGGGTGCTCGCCGAGGACGAGCCTGGCGGCACCCGAACAGCGCTTCAAACGGGCGGCAGCAGAGACGGGGCTTGACACAACGGCCGTGGAGATCGCCAACATCCGCGAACAATGCGCTTGGGTGCACCCGGGCATGCGGGAAGCGGCCACCGGGAAAGCCGAAGACATCGTAGCCATGGCCCACGCGCGCGTGCTCCTGAACCGGGACCGCAACCCCGCCCGCCTGCCGGTGGCGGACCGGGCCCTGGTAATCGGCGGCGGCCCGGCCGGTATGCAGGCCGCCCTGGATTACGCCCGCAACGGGGTCAAAGTAACCCTGGTGGAGAAAGGCACCCACCTGGGCGGGCAAATGGCGCGCGTGCAAAAGCTGTACCAGACCCCGAACTGGCCGTCGACCTGCTCCACTTCCTGTATTCTCCCGAACATCACCAAGCTTATCGCCCTTCATCAATCGACCATCGAGCTGATGACCTCCACCGAGGTAACCGGCATCCGCAAAGTAGACGGCAATTTTGAGGTCACCTTAAGCCAGAAACCCCAGCTCGTAGACAGCAAGAAGTGCGTCGAGTGCGGGAAATGCGCCGAAGCCTGCCCGGTAACCGTTCCGAATGAGTTTGACTTCGGCCTGTCGACGCGAAAAGCCATCTACAAGCCCTACCGTTTCACCCATCCCAACGCCTACGTTATCGACGCGGCGGCCTGCACCAGGTGCGGCGAGTGCGTGCCGGCCTGCCCCGCAGGGGCCATATCGCTCGAAGCCGGCCCGCTGACGAAGAAGATCCGGGTGGGCAGCGTCGTAGTCGCCACCGGTTTTGAAGAACTGGACGTGCGGAAGGTCAAGCCCGAATACGGCTATCAGCTCGACCAGGTGGTCAGCAGCCTGGAGTTTGAACAGTACTGCCAGTACTTGGGCAAGACGGCCAAGAAGCCGCGTTCCATCACTTTCGTACTGTGCGCCGGTTCGCGGGAGGCCAACGGCCAGATTGACCCGGAGTGCGCCAACGGCAGCTGCAAATACCAGCCGCTGGACGGGCCCAAGGCCTACTGCTCGAAAATCTGCTGCGAGTATACCTTGAAACAGGTGCTGCTGCTGCACCAATCGCATCCCGAAATCAAGGTCAACATCATTTACACCGACATCCGTACCGTGGACCGGGCCCCGGAGGAGTACTACCGGGAAGCCCGGCAGAAAGGGGTCAATTTCATCCGCGGACGGTTGACCGCCATTCACAAGAACGCTGACAGCGAGAGCATTACGGTACACTTGAAGGAACTCGCCGACGAAAGTGAAGACGCCGGGACGGACGCCGCCCTGGAAACCGATCTGGTTGTGCTGGCGACCGCCTTCAACCCGCGACGGGACTCTTCGCAGCTGAGGATGCTTTTCGGCATGCAGCCCGACCGGTACGGCTTCGCCGCTGTGAATCAGGGGCCTTTCGGCGATTCGCCGGGCTGCCGCATCCTGCGGCCCACGGAATCGACGGTGCACCGCGTCTACGTGGTGGGAGGCGCCGCCGGGCCGGCTTCGGTCCACGAGAGCGCGGCGGCGGCCAGCTCGGCGGTGGCCCGGGCCATGGCCTATCACCACAAGGGGTATACCGAGCTTCTCGATTACTACGCGACCGTCAACAAGGACCTGTGCAGCGGCTGCGGCTTTTGCCGCAACGTCTGCCCGCACGGAGCCATCCAGCAGGACGAGGACAGCTACTACAGCACAGACCCCGCTTTCTGCCAGGCTTGCGGCCTCTGCATCGCGGCCTGCCCCAGCGGCGCCATTCAACTGACCAACTATACAGAAAAACACCTGGAGGAACAGCTGAGAGTCGCTTTTCGCAACGTTCCGCCCGGGGAGCCGAAAATCCTGGGTTACCTCTGCTACTGGTGCTCCTACTCCGGGGCCGATTTCGCGGGGATTAACGGCCTGGAATACCCCGTAGGGACGCGTATTATCAGGGTGAGGTGCGGCGGCAGCGTCAGCCCGGTCCACGTGCTGATGGCCCTGGCCATGGGCGCCGACGGGGTGATCGTGGGACGCTGCCCGGTCAACAACTGCCACCACCACCACGGCAACGACCTGACGGCCAAGAGGATGTCGATGTGGGAGAAAATGCTGCCCATGGTCGAAATAGACAGCGTGCGGTTTGCGTCGAAGATTATCGGCTCGGCGGGCTATAAGGAATGGATCGCGGCCGTCCGGGAGATGCACCGGAATATCAAGCGGCTTAAGTCGGTCGCCGGTCGTCAGCCGTCAGCCGTCGGACTCGAAGGAATTCGCTAAAGCGAATTC
>DAIRSE010000028.1:0-29443 GCA_036804525.1 Bacillota bacterium
GCGGCGCGCTGGCTGGTCAACAGCCAGGGCTTCGGGCCGCTGGCGCGGCATGCCGGGATCTTCGACCTCAAGGCCCTTAAGGTTAGCGACGCGGCGGCCGTCTCCCAGGCCGACCGCGGGTATGTGGCCGCCGCCCTGGCCATGGGCTACCTGAGCCCGCAGGCCGGCGGCCGGTTCGGCCCCGAGGGCACGGTTACCAGGGGCGAGGCGGCCTCCATGCTGGTCCGCGCTCTGACCGCCAAGTAGGCCGGCACCGGCGCGACCAAACGGGCCCCGGGGTCTCCCGGGGCCCGTACTTTCAGCACCCGAAAGGCAGGGCGGCCTGGTTGCCGCTGGTGGCCGATCCGTTCCATCCGTCATTACCCCCGCCTTTCACCTCCCACCTTGCCCAGAGCTCCAAATGCGTCAGTCTCCGACATTAAAGCGCGGGTGGTTTCTAGGCGCGTTGAAGTACCTGACGATTTTCTTGCCCGGGTCCCAGCTTATCATCTTGCACCTGTCATTCTGCGGGCCCAGCATATCAGTGCCGTCCAGGTAGATGTAAGCGCGGATGGCGGCATTGGCCCATTCGACCCCGCCGGTGGCGTAAGAGCGGCTGGTCCAGGAGTAGCCGCTGTCCAGAGTGCTGAAACCGGAGTTGCTGGCCCAGACGACCTGGCCGCTGTCGCGGTCGATTATTTCGATCCGGTCCAGACAAACAATGGTCCGGCCCACCCCGCCTTCGGCGGTAAGGGTGATCCCGGGGGCGCTCTCCTCGATCAGGAACGACAAGAGATCGGCCGAGGTATCGCTCATGGTCGGGATCAGAGACTGGGCTGCCGCTGAAGCCGTTTCTCCCAGCACGGTCCCCGGGTTGTACTGGGTGCTGACATTGTAGATGGCAGCCGGACCGCTGGCCAACTCGACCTTGACCTCCGCGATCTCCGACTGCTCGTTGCGGTATTTCAAGCGGATGCCGAAGACGCCTAACGTGGTGCTGACATCCCACCCCTGGGTGAAGAAGGTGTCGGGAACGCTGGCGGCAATGGCCCGGGCGCATCCCTTCTTCTTGATTTCATGCCAGCCGGAAGCAGGAGGCGGTGGCGGGGGCGGCGACACCAGCAAATCGACCTGATACCGCAGGCCGGGGTAGAAGGCCTCTGGCTCCGACCTGCCGGTGGCGTTGTTCTTTGCCGCTTTAAGGTACAGGAAATCCACATTGTGGTTATCGAAGGTCAGAGAGTAATTGCCGGTGCTGTCGGTGGTGGCAGAGGCCACGACGCTATTATTAATCCACTTGATCACGTCTACCTTCTGGCCGGTGAGAGGATTCCCGTTTTGATCCACTACTCTGCCGCTCACCGTGGTTATGGTGGTATAGCTCATGGTCGCGGTCACGTCGGTCACCTGCCCCGCCCTGACGGTGGCGGTTACGGTAGTAGGGGCGAAACCCCGCTTGGAGAGGCGGAAGGTGTAGGTGCCGGCCGGCAGGCTGAAGCTGGCGGGGCCCACCTGGGTGGTCATATCCTGCTGCCCGGTTCCCACTATCTCGACGGTTACTCCAGAAAGGAAATTGCCCGTGGCCTGGCTCTTGGCCCTGACGGCAGCCCCGCCCATGTTGGTGAGGTAGAGTTTTACGCCCATGCTGCTCGAGGTCAGCATGCCGGTGAAAACATCCTGCCCGTTGTAGCCTATATATCCCGTCTTTCTGGCTTTCACCTGAAGGTTAACCCCAATGGGAACGTCGCGGAAGACAGCAATGCTCGCTTCGCCCGTGTTTACTTCCTTGTAATAGGAATCCGCACTGCACGTAACGGTGAAGCCGCCCTCGTCGAAGGTGCTGTCGCCGGGCTGGCGGATTACTACCGTAACGGTTCCGGTTTTAAGTATCTCTAGGGTAAGGGTTTTGCTCAAGGTGGCGGGGGAAATGAGCAGGCTCCCCGGTCCGGGCGGGTTTACGGTTACGGTATAGGTGACCGTGTTCTGTCCAGGAGGTAGAGCCGCCGGACGCACAACCACGTCGAACTCGGTGCTGGCCGAGCTTTTGGGCCCGATGTTGATATAGTTGGTCTTAATCACCTGTCCCTGATAGCTGAGCTGCACCGGAAGGTTGGCTATCTGGTAGGTGGAGGTGTTTTTAACGGTGGCCTTGAAGAATATCGGGTCACCCAGGGCCGGTTTGCCGCCGCCTGCCGACCAGTAACCGCTGGAGGTAAGGGAAACGAACTCCACAGTCGGCAAGAGAAGACTGGGCTGCAGGCTCAGGGTGTTGTTGGCAGTAGAGACCTCGGCTACTCCAGGAGGAGCCGAAACCTGGGCGGTAAGCTTGTCGGTGGTGTTGGAGGGCATGGGGAAGCTGTTAAAAATTATCTGCTGCTGCGAGTTCTTTGCGATAGTGCCGGACAGGGTCTGTAGAGACAGCGTGCCCGGGCTTCCGGTCAGCTTCACCGTAGCCCCCGCCGGGCACGTTCCTGGCCCCAGGTTCTTGACCGTGACCACTACCTTTACCGGTGCTCCGGGAGCGGCCTTGGCGGGAGTAGTCGCGATTTTGGTCACTGTCAGATCCGGTTTCATGATATTGGGGGTGTACTGCTGGCTGTTGTTGTTGGGGTTAACATCGGCCGTGCCGGCCGGCGGCTCTACCTGGATGGTTAAGGCCGGGCTGCTGGTCCGCGGCAGGGTAACCCCGGCTACGGTGATGGTCGAGCTGGCCTGGGCATTAAGGGAAGACATGTTCTTAGTTTTGGTGAGGCTCCCAGCCGTTATCCTGACCACACCGCCAACGGGACAGGCGGTGCTGCCCGCGTTCTTCACGGTTACGTAGAAGGTGACGTTAGCTCCCGGGCTGGCAGGTTCTGGCTGCATCTTGACCCCGGTTATGGTGAGGTCAACGGATGGTAATGTTGGCTGCAGGCTCAGGGTGTTGTTGTTGACGGAAACTTCTTTGACATCAGGAGGAGCAAAAACCTCGGCAGTAAGCTTGTCAGTGGCGTTCAAGGGCATCGGGAAGCTGTTGAAAGTGAACTGCCGTTCCGCACCTTTTGCGATGGTGCTGGACAAGGTTTGAAGCGCCGATGTCCCAGAGCTTCCGGTCAACTTCACCGTGGCTTCTGCCGGGCAGGTGCCGGGTCCCAGGTTCTTGACCGTGACCGTCACTTTGACCGGTGCTCCGGGAGCGGCAATAGAGGGAACGGTCACGATTTTCGTCACTGTGAGATCAGGTTGCATGGTGTTGGGGCTGTACTGCAGGCTGTTGTTGTCCGGGTTGACATCAACCGTGCCGGCCGGCGGTTCCACCTGAATGGTTACTTCTGCCTTGCTGGTCCGCGGCAGGGTAACCCCGCTTATGGTGATGGTGGAGCTGGCCTGGGCATTAAGGGAAGACATGTTCTTAGTTTTGGTGAGGCTCCCAGCCGTTATCCTGACCAGGCCGCCAGCAGGACAGGCGGTGCTACCCGCGTTCTTGACGGTTACGTAGAGGGTAACGTTAGCCCCCAGATTGGCCGGATCCGGCTGCATCTTGACCCCGGTTATGGTGAGGTCGGGTCCGCTCTGGGTGGTCGCCGGGGTTGTTGAAGGGTTCTGTTGGGTCTGAGTTGGGACGCTCTCCTTGCTTTCCTTCGACAAAGTTGGAAGCCTTAATGCGTCAGTTACAGTAACCCGCTTGATGCTGAAATCTCCAGACATAGCAGATATTGAACCATTAGATGCACTCGATAATCTCAGCTGGTAATCATCGCCTTCCGGCAACCCCGATGAAACTTTCCAGGAGTAGGATCCTGTACCATCAGTTCCTACCGAAGCGTAAGAGGCAAGGGCGCTCTTGTACTGGCCTCCTTTGCAAAGCTGAATCCGCACGTAACGCCCCACATCGCCTTTATAAGTCCAGGTGATGGTGTACGTCTGACCAGCGAGCAAGGTTTCCCCGCCTCGCGGAGCTGTGATCAAAAGAAACTCCTCCGCGGCACTGTCCTCGGCTAAAGCGGTGCCGGCAAGAGGAAAAAAGGCAAAAAGAAGCGACAATGACAGCAGCACCGCTAAGCCTCGTCTCATCCACCTGTTTGAGCCCACAGGAATCCCTCCTTGCTTCAAAAACGATAAAATCTTTCTTCCACCCAATCTAAACCCTAATGGATCTGCGGCTGGTATTTTTCCTGCAGCGGCTTCATGACGTCTATGATTTCCTTAATTTCTGGGGCGCACGGGGCCTTGAAGTCGGCCACAATTGCCCGGCCGTCGTAGGGGGGTGAGGAATGCGTCTGGCCCAGCCAGACCATTACCTGGTAGTAAGGATCGTCACACGGGAACGGCCAGGACTTAGGAGTGGCGGTATAGGCCGTGTAATCCTTGGTCTTCCATTGCGGAACACGCTCCCAGTCGACCTTGGCCAGGGCCGCCCTGACGTCCGGTGATGGCCCAATCGCCAATGGCTCACTCATTACCCGTAGGCGGAATGTATTTATCAAGCAACTGTTTCAGAATATCCGTCAGTTTTATCATTTCCGGCGCACAGGGAGCTTTCAGGTCGTAATAGATTTCCCGCCCTTCATACCGCGGGATAGTATGGGTCTGCCCGGCCCAGTACTTCACCTTGTAACCTACAAATCCTATCGGACCCAACTGCTCCTTCTCCTCGAGATGATAAGCAACATAGTCTTTGGTGCTGGATTTCGGCAGCGGCTCCCAGTTGATCTGGGACAGGGCTTCCTTCAGCGCAGCAAATTCCTCCGCAGATAGCTTCCCTTTTGGCCCTGTTTCCTTGCGTGGCGTTTCGTCAGACCAATCACCCTCAGAGTTAATTTCCAGCACCTTGCCGTAGCCGGGCTTGTAGCAATAGGTGAATTCAACGCACCAGAGCTCCGGCAGGGGCTTTGCCGGCCCGAGGCTCTTCGGGCCGGACCACTCCGGCCAGGCGCCCCCGGCGGGCTCGTCAGTTTCCCGCTGCTGCACCTCACCCTGGGCGGATTGCTTCCCATCGCCCGGCGGAGCCGGCGCCTGCGATCCGCCACAACCCGCAAAAGACGCTACCAGTAACAACGCAAGTAACACCGTAAGGTAACGTGGCATCGCTTTCCTCTCCTTCTCAGACATGCGTACCTATTTCAGGACCACACCCGTCGAGGCGTCCAGATACACGCGTTTGCCGTTGCCGGCCTGGTCCCGGCCAAAGATATCCCAGTAAACCTTGCAGGAGGAGGGCACTACCGACGGGGTTGTGACGAATGATGCGCCCTGCAGGTACATCTTCATCGAGGTGATCTCCTTGATCCCCGCTTCCGCGGTAGCCTGCGCCGCCTTATCGCTGTCGATCCGCCAATCATTGCTCCAGTCGGCAACGTCATACGGCAGGCTTCCGCCGCCGCCCTCCGGGTAGCCGTAAGGTTGCCCGTCCCTGAACGAGTAGACCCGAATCTCCTTTTTGGCCGGCGAAGAGAACCATACCCTCCAGGTCGAACACTTGCCGTCCGTTATGGCCGCCTCGTCCTGATCGGCCTTACCTTCCAACTTGTAGGGTCGGGCGTCATCCGCCCACTGACGGGCGCTCGCGGCAAGCTGCGTGCAGGCCTCCTTCGCCGTCAAAAAGGCGGCCGTTGCAGGTTGCGGCGCACCCTGCTCAGCCGGCTTGGCTTGTTCCGGCGGGGCAGGCGTACTGCCGGAAGTATCCGCCCCTTTGCTACCGCCGCAGCCGGCAAGGGCGACGATGACCAGAATGACCAGTGAGGCGAGAAGTGAAAAACGTCTGTACATTTGTGCTTCTCCTTTCTCAGTTTTTGGTGTAAAATTGGGAAAAGGCGCCGGCGGTGCGGGTCAGCAGCCCGCGACCGGTGGCTGGAGCCGGCCGCGGCTCCTTTGCCGCCGGCGCCGCTTCCCTTCTACTGCCCCGCGTACCGCTCGGCCATGTCCCCCACCAGGGGGAGCTTGAAGCGCTCGCCCTGGTAGGCCTTGACCATCAGGAGCACCCAGAGGACGAGAGAGGCCAGCCAGACCAGGGTATTGAGCAACTGGAAGACCGCCCAGAGCCGCCAGAGCCCCAGGGGTAACACGATCCAGAGCACGATGCTCACACACGTCAGGCCGCCGAAGGTAAGGATGGACTGCATGGCGTGGAAGCGGACGAAAGGGTCTTTCTCGATGATGAAAAAGATGATCCCGGTGAGCCATCCCAGGACATAGCTCAACAGGCCCGCGACGTTCTTTGGTAGCCCGGAGGTAGTATCGGCTGGGGTCGCCCCCTGGTCGGCCGGAGCCTGCCCGGCGGCGGGAACACCCCCCGCGACCGGGGCGGCGGGGGCCCCGATCCGGGAGTCATCCGCGGACGGGACATCTGCTCCGATGGCGGGCGCGGACGGTACGGTATCGGTAAGCATGGATTGGCAGTGTTTGCACTTAACGGCTTTGGCCAGGATTTGTTCTCCGCAATAGGGACACTCTTTGTATTCCGACATCTGAATCCTCCTCCCACATCAGCCGGCCACCGGCGGTCCCCCGGCGGGGGCCGTGGTTTGGCCGGTTCTCTGCATGATCTGCCGGAACTTGCCGGAGACGGCGGCGATCTTCGCCTTCAGGTCATAGGAAGGCTGCTCCCCTTCGATGGCCCTGTTGAAGCAGGCGACCATGGCCACGGTCGCCAGCGGGTCAACGAGCATCCATCGGATAAGGTTGGCGGCGATGAAGGAGATGACCAGGGCGATGAAGCCATAGAGCGCCTGGAGCGCGGTGTCCGGGGTAAGCGTGCGCGCCACGCCGAGAAGCGATACCAGGATGACGATAAAGCCGGCCGTCCAACCGACCGCTACGAGAACCACGAACCTGGCCGCCGTGCCGAGTAGCTTCCGCCAGCTCTGGGCGTAAAGCACCACGCCGTCGGCCGCCGTCTGCCACACGTCCCGTCCCTCGTGGCGCAGAATATAGCTCATGACCGCCTCGTCGATGTAGTTCGCGGCCAGGCTCAAGATGCGGCGCGCGATGGAAACCATGAGGCCCAGGCCGGGTATCGAGCCCAGGCAGCCGGCCATGCGCGACAGCCAGTTCATAACCTGGCGCACGGTACCCGCCACCAGGCCGTCCACCAGGAACAGGGCGCTGGCGCTGCCGAAGTGCTTGATCACCTTGTCCTTGCCGTAGGCCACCTGGTTTGTGCCGGACGGCAGGTCCCCCTTCAGCAGGACCTCGGTGATGACGGCCACGTGCCCGATTTTCACCAGGTAGAGGACGTAACGCTGGGCCAGCACCCACAGGGAAATAAGACCCATGAAAGCTATCAGCCCCACCACCACCAGCGGCAGTCCCGCACCCTGGAAAAGGCGGGCGACAAGAAAGCCGATGGCCCCCATCAGGCCCAGGAAGAGGGTCAGCGCGAAGCCGAACAAAAGGTAAACCAGCATGCGCAGAAAGACGTAAGGGAGCGTCCGGAAAAAGAGGTTCGCCGTCGAAGGCGCAGCTTGCGGTGGCATTGTATCATCCCCTCTGTGAGAGCAATCCCCATCTAACCGCGGTGGGAATGTTCAGGACCCGGCGCTGTAGTTCTTCGCATCGATCACCTGAGTCTTGGCCAGCATATCGCCGATGCGAAAGCCCTTGCCGTGCGCGACGGCCACGATCGGTTCGATAAACCCGGCAAACCACCCGACGATCGGGACGAAGCAGAGAACGAAAGCCAACACCACTCCAACAATGTTGCGCACAAACGAAAGCCCAAGGGTACATGGCCTGTTGTCGGACAGCCTGACAACCATCAGGCCGCAGATCCTTTTTCCCCAGCTCCGGCCGCCGCCAAACCCGTCCCGGAAGAGACCGTAGAAAAGCGCCCAGAGGAAAGTGACCACCAACCCCAGCAGCGCCAGTATCGCGGTGGCCGAGCCGAAAACAGACCGGAGGTCGGTGTTGAGACCTGTCCCGAAGGCGGCAAATAAACTCAGGCCGCCCAGGAACAGAACCGCACAGAAGGGGATCGCGCCGAAAAACCCGTCCAGGATGTAGGCCAGGATGCGCCGCCCCAGCCCGGCCTTCGGGTAGTCATGGGCCGCCGCCGGGGCGGGGGCCGTCGGGGCCGGGGCGCCGAGCATGGAGTGGCAATGTTTACATTTGATCGCCTTGGCCAGGATTTCCTCGCCGCAATACGGGCACTCTTTGTATTCCGGCATACGGGTCATCCTTTTCACCGTCAGGTCCGGCGCACCCGTTACTGAGGCGAGCCGGGCATCTTCGGCAGTTGGTCAAGCAACCGGTTGAGGTCGGTGACCTCCACCCCGAGCGGGAGTTCAAAGGTGCCCGGCGGCACGCCTATCCGCAGGTTCTTGTACTCGATAACCGTCCTGGCACCGTCGGCCGCCGTTGTCTCGACCCTGACGGGAATCCCGCAGTCCTCGCGGATCCACATTTTCGTTGGCCCGCCGCCGGCTTCCGGCAACAGAACGACCTTGCAGCGCGCCCCGTCGTACACGACGGTCTCCAGGACCTGCGCCCGCCCGAAGTCGGGCGTCTCAAGGTAGTCGCTCGGCGGTTTGGCCTTCACCTCAGGCGCATCGGCCGAGAGTTTGACGGCCTTGTTTTGGTCGGGGTAATAGGTGATGACCGTTTTTTCTTGAAGATCGACAATGCTGATCATCTTCTGGCCGGAGAAGGTGCCCTCGGTCTTAAACCTGTAGCCCTGGAACCACATTTTCATCGTCATCGTCCCGCCGGGGCCGCTCATGACATAGTCGCAGGCCACGCCCTGGCGCATCATGGCGTCCCGGCCTCTGGCCGTAAGCCCCTCGAGCGAGCCGGGCGTTCCCCCGGAGGCGTCCGGTGTCACCGACGGCTCGTCGGCGGCGCGCTGGGTTCCACCCGGGGTTTGCTCCTGCCGGCCGGCGGGTTCTTTGCCTCCGTCCTTGAGCAGATCCGCCGGGGACTTAAGACAGCCCGCCGGGGTCAGGCACAGCAGAACAAAGACCGGCAGTACAAGGAGCGACAGCAGCTTTTTCATCCGCAGGCCTCCCTCCATTCTGGGCAAACCATTATTTCCTAGACTATTCACCTATCGTGAAAAAAACGTCAAAACGAGAAAATCCGGCCCCGGCAGTTGATCCGCCGGGGCCCGATCCACCAGGAAGGTATTGCAGGACCTTGCTTTCTCCGCGGACTAGTGCAGCAGGTCGGCGGGAAGTTCGTTCAGGGGTATAGTGGTGATGTTGACCGTCCCCGTGGCCTGATCCCAGCGCACGTCCGCTCCCAGGGCCTCGCCCAGGAAACGCAGGGGCACCATGGTGCGGCCGTTGACGGCCCGCGCCGGGCAGTCGAGGGGCAGGCGCGCGCCGTTACGCAGCGCCGTCGGTTGCCCCAGGAAAAGAACGACGACCGTGTCGCCCTTAATAGCGGTGACGGTCCGCGTCTGCTGATCCCATTTGACCTTGGCCCCCAGGGCCTCGCCGATGGCCCGGAAGGGCACCAGGGTCCGGCCGCCGATCGCCACCGGGTTCTGGTCCATGATCAGGGCCTGCCCGTCGACGACGACCCTGATGCCGGAGGGCGGCGATACAGGCGCCTGCGGGCTCGGCCCGGCCGGGGCGGAAGTCGCCGGCGGAGGCGCCTGCCCTGCCGTCAGGGGAAGGATACCGGTCTGCAGGTCGTTCTCGTTGTAGAAGAAGATCCCCGCCTTGTCGTAGCGGCTCACCATGATAAACCCCGGGGTGTAGTGCCGCAGCGGCAGGATCTGCTGGTTCTCCCTGAACTCCTCCCGCGCCCAGCCGCCTACCTCCCACTGCCAGCAGGTGTTGTCGAAGGCGAAGTGGGATACCTCTACCGGTTTCCCCGCGGTGGCTTGGACCTCAATCTGGGGAATGGGACCTGTTATACCGGGACCGGCCACAATGCCGCCGTCCCGGATTTCGCAGAGTCCGGGAACGGTTTCCAGGCTTAAATTCCGGGAACCGGAGAAGCAGATGGTCCCCAGTTGCCCGTCGTTGAAGTTGCCGACGATGAGGCCCAGCTTGTCGTAGCGGGCGATCATGAGCATGAACATGCCGTACCGGGGGATGTCGTAGAGCTTGTCATTGGGCACGTAGCTTTGCTGCGCCCAGCCGCTCACCTCGTCGTGCCGGTACTGCCCCTTGTCCCAGATGCCCACTTCGACAGGGCCGCCGTAAGAATGGATCTGGAGCTGGTTGCCGGCGCGGGTCACTTTGCCCAAATCTGGCACGTCCAGGCCGTTGAAGGCGCCTCCTTTAAACACCTGGCAGGTCAGCCGGCCGTCGTTTTCCCGCAGGAAAACAAGGTAGATCTTGTCGTAGCGGGCCAGCATCATCACGGCGGTGCGGTAGTGGGGCAGGCCGAAAACCTGCGGGTTAACCTTGTACTGGGGCTGCGCCCAGCCGCCGACCTCGGTGTGGTAGAAATACTGCGCCTTGCTCCCCCAGGTGCTCTCGAACTCCCCGGCGGGGTGCACTTCAATACTCGTGGACGGGTTTTGCGGGGTCCCGTTGGGGTTGAGCAGCAGGTAGGAAACCTCCACCGGATAGGCCGGGTTGTTGGCCTTTACCTGCAGGTTGTAGGCGATGTCCGCCTGGCCGAACGGGTTGGGGATGGCCGTCAGCGTCACGAAGGACGGGTCGTTGATCAGCACCTGACCGGCGGGTTGCGGAGGCGGCTGTAGTTGCTCCGCGCCGACAAGCTGGTAGGGCCCAAGGTTACCCGCGTTGTCTATCGCCCGGTACATTAATTTGTCAATGCCGGTCGGGGCAAAAGGCCCCTGGTAGGTCTTCCACGCCGACCATTTTCCCGATGTTTGTTCGTGAACGGCGTATTCGATGGCGGCCACACCGCTGCCCGTATCGGTGGCAATCAGGCTTACCGTGTCGCCGCTGACCATGTGGTTGCAGGCGGGAGGATCCAAATCGCCGTTGGGATCGTAAGAAACCGTGAAGCTATAGTACATGCCGTCACAATCCTGCCAGTTCCCCCGGCGGACATAAAAGTAAATCATGTCTCCGGCGGCCACCGTGGCCGTAGTCTTTTGGGTGACGAACGGGGTTCTGTTCCACTCGTTGTTGCCGCGGAAAACCCTTTCTTCCTGGGTCAGGCGGCTGTTGCCCTTCCAGATGGAGAACCAGACCCCGTCGTCATTGGATCCGCCGGCCGTTGCCTCCGTCCAGCAAGTGTTCAACATGCCCCGGATGTATACCGTCCCGGCCCGCGGCGCCTTCCAGCCGAAGGAGATGTCGGCGCCTTCGCCCGGCTGTAGCCATCCACCCGGCCCCGGTTTGCGCCAGTCGTCCGGGTCGCGCCCGGTGATCTCCAGATAGCGCGGGCCGGAATAGCCGGATCCGCCGTTCCAGCCGTAATGGTCCAGTACTCCCCAGGGTTGCACCTGGTTGTCCCAGGCGGCCTGGTTCGGCCCGGCTGGCAAGTTCCCATAGAGGTAGTACCAGTTGTTGCCCCCCTGGGTTGCCGAGAACTGGCTGGGAAGGTTGTAGGTCAGGGCCGTCCCCCCGGCCGGTGGCTGGGGTTCCACCGGGGGCTGGACAGTCGGTTCCTGCTGTGGGGGCGGGGCGAAACCGATAGTGAAGTAGGAGTCGCTGGTATCCCGGATGAATCTCTGGTTATGGGCGACTACCGCTATCTTGTAATCGCTCCCGGGGAACTTCCCGGGGCCGGATTTTGTCGATATTTCCCACGTGTAGGTGCCCGTCCCGTTCTGGCCGAGGGGAGCCGAACCCAGTTTACTATAGTGGTCATTAGTAGTTTTGAAATAATAGATATCCACGCTATCGGTCTTCCCGGCGAGTTCATCGGTATACCGCCAGCGGATGGTCTGCGTGGATCCGGGTGCCCAGACTTCACCGCCGTTGGGAGATAAAAGGGTGATAGGCGGCTGTCCACCGGGGGGAAGGATTTTGAAATCATCGTCGCTTCGATCACTATATCTCGTGTTGGGAACATATATCTGTGCCTGGTAAGTACATGCCGGACGCAGGTTTTGGGAAACCGTGAAGGTGTAACTGCCTACACCGTTCTGGCCTATGGAAGTCTTTCCGAGGTAGATAACTATGCCGCCGGCGTACCCGGGTTCACTGTACCCGTCTCGAAGCTCTATCCTGACCTCGCTGCCCGGGTTGCCGGTGTACGTCCACCTGATGGTCTGCTGTGATCCCATTTCCCAGACTTCGTTGCCATTGGGGTAGACGACGGTAATGGACGCGTCCCCGGACGCCTCAGCCAGGGCGGGAGTGCTGCAGGCCGGGACGGCGAGGGCTATGGCCGCCGCGACTAAAAAGACTGCCAGGAAGAATACCTTCGGCCCCAATCGCATTTGGACACCCTCCTTGCCCTGTGTGATTTATGGTTTAAGGGTAGGATTCAAACGTCAAAAAAGCGTCAAAAAAATGAAAAACCCGGCCCCCGAAAAGGGTTTTCCCGGGAGTCGGGTTTTGACAGGCAATCGAGGAGGCCCTCTACCCGGAGCTGGTCTCGGAGGTGGCTGATCCCGCCCGCCCCTTCATCTCGGCCTCGACCTGCCGGGCGTCGTAACGGGATCCGATCCGCCGGAAGAGGTGCCTCGCCTTTGCCAGGTGCCGTTCGGCCGCCGCGGCGTTGCCCCGCGCCCGGGCGATAAAGCCGTCGGCGCGGGCCAGCCAGGCCGGCGTCCACCTCTCGTCCGGATTCGCGGCCAGCGCGGCGCGATGGCGGCAGATCTCCGCCGCGGCGACCCGGCCCAGCCGGGCCAGAGCTACCGCACGGTGGCAGTAGAAGAGAGCCACGAAACCGCCCCATCCGCGGGTGCGCGCCAGGCGGATACCGGCCGCGGCCCAGCGGGAGGCTTCCCGGAACAGGCCGCCCGCCAGCATCTCCTCGATGACACAACGCATCGTGCAGGCGACCATGGGTGAAGGCAGCCTTTCCAGCCGCGCGCGCAGCCAGCCGTCCAGACCCGGCAACATGGCTTGACGGTCCGTGGCCGTGAAGAGCGGGTTCAGGTAGGTGTAGGGTTCGGGATTAAATTTCTCCGCCTCAGGCGGGGGGAGAAGCTCTTTCATTTCCGCCCGGTTGTCCCGGTAATGCAGAATAACGATAAGCATGGAACGGGTCATGGTGTCCCCGACCTTGAGCATCAGCGAAGGGAAAGGCGCCATCCGGCCCAGGGAGAGGGCTTCGCGCAGGAAACTCTCGGCCTCCGCCAGATCCCCGACGATATAGGCCAGAATCCCGCGTTGCATGACCAGCCAGAGGACTTCCCAGAGGTTTGTCAGGCACGGCACGCCCCGGAGAGCCCGCTCAAAGGCCGCGTCGGCCTCCCGCAGCCGGTAGCTCTCCCGGAGCGCCACCGCGAGGAGGACCGTCAGGCGGGTTTCTGCCTCCCGGTCCCCCAGAGCGTGAGCTATGGCCATACCTTCTTCCGCCAGTTCGACGGCGCGGTTGTTCCGTCCCACCAACCAGTTGATCTGCGACCCCAGTTGCAGGGCCCGCACGAAGTCGGCCGGCGGACCGTTGACCGGGTAGCGTTCCAGGGCCTGTTCGATGTAGTGCAATGCTCTCAGCCGCAGCGCCTGGTCCACCCGCGGCGTCAGGGGGATGGAGAGCCAGAGCAGCGCTTCCCCCAGGACGAGACGGGCTTTGGCCGCCGTACTGCCAAGCCGTTCATATACCTTAAGAGCCTTCTCCAGCGCGGCGATCCCTTCCCCGGTCTCCTCCTGCAGAGCCATCGCCTCGCCATAGGCCAGGAGCAGCCTGGCGTTCCGCAGCGGGTCTTCGGAAAGCCGTTCCACCGGACGGGGCTTTTTGACACGGCGCTTACGCCCGGCGGCACGCTCGTCGCCCGCCAGACTGATCTCCCGATAAAGACGGACGGTCTCCTCGCCGGGGGCAACGCCCAGTTCCGTTTCGAGGACCCGCCGGCACTGCGCAAACTGTTCCACCACCTGTGCCGGCTGTCCCATGGCGGCGTAGAGCCGCATCAGCGCCCGGTGAGCCGCCTCGTCCAGCGGGTCGGCGGCCAGCCACCGGTGGGCGTAGGAAAGGGCCGCCTGGTGCAGTCCCGCGGCGGCCAGGCGCTCCACCAGCGCCCGGAGGATGCCGAGATAGGTATCCGCCAGGCGTTGGCGTTCAACCAGGCACCAGTCCGCGTCCATCTCCTCCAGGAAGTCCCCCCGGTAGAGAGAGGCCGCGGTCATGAGGGGTTCGGTCGCCGTTTCCCCCGGTTGCAGTCCGGTCCGGGCCTTTTCCTCAAAGGCCCGGACGTCCACCCAGCATTCCGCTTCCGTTGGCACCCGTACCGCATCCCGCCGTACTTCCAGCAGACCGTCCGGCAGACCGGCGGTTTTGAGGGCCTGCCGCAGGGAATGAAGCGCCTGGCGCAGGTTCGCCGCCGCCCGCTCCTCGTCCGCCTCCTCCCAGAGCATCCCGCGCAGCGCCTCGCGCCGCACCCAGCGGCCCTGTTGCCAGAAGAGATAGGCCGCCAGAAGGCGTGTTTTAGCGGTGGGCAGGATAACCTCGCCCTCCGGCGCAAGCAAAGTCAAACGCCCCAAGAGGTGGACCTGCAGCATTGCCGACAACCCCCAGCCAAGGCTGTGCATCGCCGAGAGTGTGATCCGAGCAATTATTTATTTTAGTTTAGCAGTTTAGCGTAAACCCATGCACAAAAATTTCTGGCTTGCGTCACTTCCGGCGCGCTCCCGCTCGGCGGCGCGGGTGCCCTTAACGCCTGACGGGGCTGGTGAACTGGGGCGTTTTGATCCTTGCGCAAGGCTACCCCTGTATGCTAATCTTGAATAAACCATTCTTTTCCACCCCATTATTTTCCACCACGCGTCGTACTCGGGCACATTCTCACCGACCTGCAGAGACCATAATATTGAATAGTCTGGGCAAAGGAGAACTCCGGGCGATGCGCGTTTTAATGGTTTACCCGAAATACCCCGACACCTTCTGGAGTTTTAAATACGCTCTGCGGTTCGTCGGCAAAAGGGCGGCATACCCTCCGTTAGGACTCCTCACCGTCGCCGCCATGCTGCCCGCCGCCTGGGACAAGAGATTGATCGACCTGAACGTGGCACGGCTGACCGACGCGGACCTCAGATGGGCCGATTATGTTTTTCTAAGCGCGATGGAAATCCAGCGCGGCTCCGTCAAGGAATTGCTGGCGCGCTGCCGTTCCCTGGGTGTCAAGACCGTGGCGGGAGGCCCCCTCTTCACCGCCGAGCCCGAGACCTTCGCTGAAGTCGACCACCTGGTCCTGAACGAAGCCGAAGCCACGCTGCCCGCGTTTCTGGCGGACCTGGAGAAAGGATGCGCGCAGCATATTTACGCCACCGGCACAAGACCCAACCTCTCCCTCACGCCGGTGCCGGCTTGGGAGCTAATCGACTTTCGGGACTACGCTTCGATGAGCATTCAGTTTTCCCGCGGCTGTCCCTACGACTGCGAATTCTGCAACGTTACTTCACTCTTCGGGCGCAAACCCCGCTTAAAACAAAAGGAGCAACTGTTGCACGAACTGGACGCCCTCTATCATTACGGCTGGCGGGGCAGCGTCTTCATCGTTGACGACAATTTCATCGGTAACAAGGCCCGGATGAAAGGCGAGATCCTTCCGGCCCTGATCGGGTGGATGGAAAGCCGCCGGCATCCCTTCACCTTCATCACCGAAACGTCGATCAATCTGGCGGATGACGAAGAGCTGATGGACCTGATGCGGAAAGCGGGGTTCGTCCACGTTTTCGTGGGGATCGAGACGCCGAGCGAAGAGAGTTTGAAGGAGTGCAGGAAGTTCCATAATCTGCACCGGGACCTCCTCGCCGCGGTGAGAAAAATCCAGAATCACGGCTTGCAGGTGAGCGCGGGGTTCATCGTGGGCTTCGACAGCGATACCCCTTCCATTTTTGAGCGACAGATCAACTTCATCCAGAAGAGCGGCATCGTCACCGCAATGGTCGGCCTGCTCAACGCCCCCCGGGGGACGAGGTTGTTCGAACGCCTGAAGCAAGAAAAGCGGCTCCTGCAGAACTTCTCGGGTAACAACACCGATTACTCCCTGAACTTCATCCCCAAAATGAACCCTCAGGTGTTGCTGGACGGCTACCGCAGAATCGTCACCACCATCTACGCACCGGAACCGTATTATCAGCGGATCTGGGAGTTTTTCCGGGAATTCAGGCCCGCCAGAAGGACCGGTATAAGGCACCTGCGTCTCTGCTACCTGACGGCCCTCTTCAAGGCGATGTTTTACCTGGGCGTTCTCGACAAGGGCCGGAAGCATTACTGGCAACTACTCATAAAGACGCTCTTCCGGCGCCCGCGTTTCCTTCCGGAGGCCATCACCTTCGCCATTTACGGCTTCCACTTCCGAAGGGTTTACTCCGGCCGCAGTTAAGAGCTTGCTTTCAGTCCCCTATTCGTCGGGTCAATTGGTGCAACACATCCGCATGCGGCTGAGCTGGCAGAGATTATTATCCGTTTCACGCGTCGTTCGTTCCCGAAAAGAGTTACGGCAGAATGAACTTCTCCAGCGCCTCGGCTACGCCGTCGTCCTCTCCGGAGGCGGTGACGTAGTCGGCTTTAGCTTTGATTTCTTCCCGGGCGTTGCCGACGACGACCCCGAGGCCGGCGAATTCGAGCATGTCGAGATCGTTGTAGCTGTCGCCGATGGCCATTACCGCTTCGCGCGGAACGCCGTAATGAGCGGCCAGCCACTCCAGCGCCGCCCCTTTGGTGGCCTGCGGATGGGAGAACTCCAAAAAGTGCGGTTTGGATTTGGTGACGTGCAGCACTCCCTGGTAACGGGGAAGCATTTCCGCCATCAGGGCGTCGATGTCCGACTCGTCGGCGATGGCCAGGACCTTTGTCGGTTCGGCCGCTCCCAGAAACTCCAGCAGGTCGCCCACCGGGTAGGCCGCAACGCGGCAGAGCCGGGCGTACCGCGCGCCCCGATCGGTGAGCTCGGCCATATACAGCCGGTCGTCAAGGTAGATGTTAATGTGGAAGCCGTGCCGGCGGATGTCGACGATGACGCTCCGGGCGAGTTCGTTGGGGACGGTCCGGTGGACGTAGGTTTCCCCCGTATCGACGTCGCGCACCCAGGCACCCTGGTAGGTGATCAACGGGCCCTTAAGCCCCAGCTCGCGCGCGATGGGCGCGGCCGAGGCGTACATGCGCCCCGTGGCCAGGGTCACGATAACCCCCTGTTCCCGGGCGCGGGTGAGCGCCGCGCGGGCACGCGGCCCCACGTTCAGACTGCTGTTAAGCAGTGTGTCGTCCAGATCAATAGCTACAAGCCTGTATGCCAAGTCTGCCTCCATCTGGTTACCCGCGATTTAGTCAACCGCCAAGGACGCCAAGTACGCCAAGAGTCTCAAGTCAGTTTTACACCGCACCATCCCCGCCGGTCAAGGCTAAAGGCCGCCCTTCGGTTTGACGATAATGTGGTTAAGCAGATTCGACATCTTGCTACATTTTTCCGGGGGTGGGTTTGTTGCGCTTTTCCGTTAAGTCCGTTAAGACTAAGATTCTGCTGCCGACCGCCGTAGTGATCGCTCTGGGCATCCTCTTCACGATCTTTCTTACGGCCAAACAGGTCGAAAAAGCCGCGAGCGCGGAGGCCACGGAGAAGGCAAAGGGAGACCTCGCCCTGACCACCGCGCTGATCGACGCGCGTTATCCGGGAGAGTGGTCGGTGCGCGACGGCAAGCTATACAAGGGCGACGTCGTAATGAACGAAAACTGGGCGGTGGTCGACGAGATCAACCGGCTCACCGGCGATTCGTGTACGATCTTCCTGGGCGACACCATGATAGCGACCACGGTAAAAAAAGAAGGCAAGCGCGCCGTCGGCACCCAGGCAGCGCCCGAGGTAGTCGAAACCGTGCTGAAAAAGGGCCAGGGCTTCTACGGCGAAGCCGAAGTAGTGGGCGTGAAATACCAGACCGCCTACGAGCCGATAAAAGACGCCGACGGCCGGATCATCGGCATGCTGTACGTGGGGGCCAACAAACAGTTTGTAGACAACGTCATCCGCGATACGACCACCAGCATCGCCCTGACCTCCGGTCTCGCACTGCTGGCGATCATTGCCGTGCTGTTTTTCCTGACGAATTACGCGGTCAGTCCCGTAAAACAGCTGATCAGCGGCGCCAACCGCATCGCCGAGGGAGACTTTACACATGAGATCCGCGTTAAGTCCGCGGACGAGCTGGGCCGTCTCTCCGAAACACTCAACCGGATGCGCGAACACCTCCGGGAACTCGTTAAGAGTATCGCCGGTACGGCGGAGTCGCTCGCCGCTCAGAGCCAGGAGCTTGCCGCCGCCACCGAGCAGGTCAGCGCCACGGTGGAGGAAGTGGCCTCCACGGCCGGGGAGGTCTCCAGCGTTTCCGAGCAAAGCGCCGAAAACGCCCTGACGGCCGCCGATAAGGCCGAGCAGGTACGGACGGCCGCCCGCAGCGGCAGCGACGACGTTAACAACACCATTACGAAGATCAATCAGATCGCCTCGGTCACCCAGGAGGTCAATAACGCGATCCAGAAGCTCGGCACCATCTCCAAACAGATCGGCGACATCATCAACGTCATCACCGGCATTGCCGACCAGACCAACCTGCTCGCGCTGAACGCCGCCATCGAGGCCGCCAGGGCGGGCGAGCAGGGACGCGGGTTCGCCGTCGTGGCCGAGGAGGTCAGGAAACTCGCCGAGCAGTCGGCCAACGCCGCCAAGGAGATCGCCGGGCTGATCGCCGAAATTCAGCGCGGCGTCGGCCAGGCGGTGACCGCCATGGAAAAAAGCGTCTCCGAAGTGCGCGAAGGCGTGCAGACCGCCGACGCCACCGGCAAATCGCTGCAGCAGATCATCAGCGCCGTGGAGGAAGCCGCCAATCTTATCCGCGACATCGCCGAAGGGGCGAAGCAGACCAATGAGGGGATGCAGCAGCTCTCGGGCGCGACGGAGCAGATCACCTCGGCCGTCCAGGAAGTGGCGGCCTCAGCCGGAGACCTGTCAAAGAACGCCGAAAAGCTGTCAGGAGCAATAGCCAGGTTCAGGGTGTAGCTCCGGAAGGCTGTTGATTCTCCTGGAACTCCCTTAGGGAACTCCCTTAGCGAACAGAAAAAGGCCTGGCGTCGAATACCAGGTCTTTTTCTTTGGGATGGCGTCAATCTTCGGAGGTGGTCGGGATGCCCGCCCTCTTCACCTATCCCGCAGGAAGAAGCGGTGTACTTCTTCGGCGGCTTTGCGGTTCATCCCCGGAACAGCGGCCAGATCGTCGACGCCGGCCTGTTTAATAGCCTCGAGGGAGGGAAAAGCCTTGAGCAGGGCGCGGCGGCGCGCCGGCCCTATCCCTTCGATCTCGTCAAGGAGGGAGCGCAGCCCCTGCTTCGCGCGCTCGCGGCGGTGGTAGGTGACGGCGAAGCGGTGAGCCTCGTCGCGCATATGCTGCAGCAGGTACGCGGCTGCGGAATCCTTGGGAACCGGCAGCGGGTCAGGGCTCCCGGGGGCGAAAAGCTCCTCTTCCTCCTTGGCCAGGCCGTACACCGGAATGTGGCCGAAACCCAGGGTCTGCATAACCTCGACAGCCGCATTTAACTGACCCTTCCCGCCGTCGATCAGCACCAGGGACGGTAGTGGCAGGAACTTGGCCTCGCGGCCGGACATTTGTCCGGTGTTGACCAGCTGCTGTTCGTCGGCGGCCCTGGCAAACCTCCGGCCGACGACCTCCCCTATGGCCGCGAAATCGTTGGGCCCTTCCACGGTGCGGACCTTGAAACGGCGGTACGCCGCGGGGTTCGGCTTGCCGTGTTCAAAGACGACCATCGAGCCGACTGTCTGGTGGCCCTGGGTGTTGGAAATGTCGAAGGCCTCCATGCGGGCCGGCGGTTCCGGCAGGCCCAAGACTTCGGCCAGCTCGGCTACGGCCCGGTCGCCGCCCCGTTCCAGTCGCAGCTGCTCCTGGACAAGAGCGGCGTTCTTGACGGCCATCTGGACGAGTTCTTTCTTGCGCCCGCGCCGGGGGACCCTGACCCGGACTCTACCCCCGCGCCTGGCCGTCAGCCACGCGGCGATGACCTGCTGCTCGTCGCCCGGGTCTTGCGCCAGGAGGATTTCGGGCGGAACAAAAGACGCTTCCATGTAATACTGTTTGAGAAAAGCCGCCAGCACCTCGCCGTCGCTCCGGTCCCGGACGCCCCTCACCGTCATCTGCTCCTGCCGGACAAGCTTGCCGCTCCTGATCTCAAGAACCAGGACCTCGCCCCGGTCGCTGTCGCGGGCCAGAGCGATCACGTCAAGGTCTTCCGGTTTTGCCAAAACAATATTCTGCCGCGCCAGGACCTGGTCGATGGCCTGCAGTTGGTCCCTGTACTCAGCCGCCTTCTCAAAATCCAGGTCGGCGGCCGCCTCGGACATCTTGCGGTTGAGTTCCCGGATCAGCTCGTCGTGCTTCCCCTCCAGGAAGAGGCAAACGTCCCTGATGATCCCGGCGTACTGCTCGGAGTCAACCAGACCGGCGCAGGGCGCCAGGCAGCGCTTGATGTGGTAGTTGAGACACGGCCGGGCGTTCCTGAAACGGGTCTGCGTGCAGGAGCGGAAAGGGAACAAACGCTTTACCAGTCTAAGCGTCTCGTGGACCGCGGAAGCGCTGGGATAAGGGCCGAAGTAACGCGAGCCGTCCCTGACCTGGCGCCTGGTGACGAAGACCCGCGGGAACTCCTCGTTCAGGGTGATCCTAAGAAAAGGGTAGCTCTTGTCGTCTTTAAGGATAACGTTGAAGTGCGGGCGGTGCTCCTTGATGAGGTTGGCTTCCAGGATCAACGCCTCAACCTCGCTGGCGGTCACGATGAAAGAAAGGTCCGCGGCACGGGCGAGCATAGCCTGCACCTTGTTATTCTGAACGCTGCCAAAGTAGGAGCGGACCCTGTTGCGCAGGGAGACCGCCTTGCCGACGTAGATAACGGTTCCTTTTGCGTCTTTGAAAAGGTAGACGCCCGGCGCATCGGGCAGATGAGAAGTTTTTTCCGCCAGGTTCACGCTAACACCCCGGAGTGGCTTAGATCAATCTAATCCGATCCCGCCGATTTTCCCCTCGGCGCTCTCGGCGGTTTAATCACCGGTCCACCCGGCTGAGCGCCGGGTGCTGCGCAAGACATCGCGCAGAAACAGCCCGGTATACGAGCCATCCGAATCAGCCAGCTGCTCGGGAGTGCCTTTGGCGACGACGCGGCCGCCCCCGTCGCCTCCCTCGGGCCCGAGGTCGATGATGTAATCCGCCGTCTTGATGACGTCGAGGTTGTGCTCGATCACGATCACCGTGTTCCCGCCGTCGACCAGGCGGTGCAGGACCTCCAGCAGCCTGGCGATGTCGGCGAAATGCAGCCCCGTCGTCGGCTCGTCCAGGATGTACAGCGTCCGCCCGGTAGGCCGCCGGGACAGCTCCGCGGCCAGTTTCACACGCTGTGCCTCGCCGCCCGAGAGCGTCGTGGCGGGCTGCCCGAGTTTGATATACCCGAGGCCGACGTCGGCAAGCGTCTTCAGCCGGCGGTGGATCTTAGGAATGGCGCTGAAGAAATCGCAGGCCTCGTCGACAGTCATATCCAGGACTTCGGCAATGGACCGGCCCTTATACTTCACTTCCAGCGTCTCCCGGTTGTAGCGCCGTCCCTTGCAGACCTCGCAGGGAATATACACGTCGGGTAGAAAGTGCATTTCAATCTTGATAATGCCGTCACCCTGGCAGGCTTCGCAGCGCCCGCCGCGCACGTTGAAGCTGAAGCGTCCCGGCTTGTATCCGCGTACCCGGGCCTGGGGCGTTAAAGAAAACAGCTCGCGGATGTCGGTGAATACGTTGGTGTACGTCGCAGGGTTGGACCGCGGCGTCCGCCCGATCGGGGACTGGTCGATGTTGATCACCTTGTCCAGGTGTTCAAGGCCCAGGATTTCCCGGTGCCTGCCGGGGACGGTCCTGGCCCCGTGAAGCTCGGCGGCCAGCCCCTTGTAAAGGATCTCGTTGACCAGCGTACTCTTGCCCGAACCGGAAACACCGGTCACGGCCACGAAAACGCCGAGCGGGAAAGCGACGTCGATGTTTTGCAGATTATGTTCGCGGGCGCCGGTGACCTCCACCCAGCGCCCGTCAGGCTTGCGCCGCTTCGCTGGCACGGGGATGGACAGCCGGCCGGACAGGTACCGGCCGGTCAGGGAATCCGGCGTGTTGATGATTTCCTCGACGGGGCCGCTCGCCACCACCCGCCCCCCGTCGCGTCCCGCGCCCGGACCGATGTCGATGATGTGGTCGGCCGCGCGCATGGTTTCTTCGTCGTGTTCGACGACGATGAGGGTGTTGCCCAGGTCGCGCAGGTCGGCCAATGTCTTCAAGAGCCTGGCGTTGTCCCGGGGATGGAGGCCGATGCTCGGCTCGTCCAGGATGTACAGGACGCCCGTAAGTCCGGACCCGATCTGGGTGGCCAGGCGGATTCTCTGCGCTTCCCCGCCCGACAGGGTCCCGGCAGCGCGGTCCAGCGTCAGGTAATCGAGCCCCACGTTGATGAGGAACCCCAGCCGGGCGCGGACTTCCTTGAGGATGCGGTGCCCGATGATCCGCTGGCGTTCGGTAAGCTCAAGGTTCTCGCAGAACTTAGCCGCTTCACGGATAGTCAGAGCGCTGACCTGCGCGATCGAGCGGCCGCCCACCTTGACGGCCAGAGCCTCCCGTTTGAGCCGCGTCCCCCCGCAGTCGGGACAGGGCCTGGAGCGCATCATCTGCTCGATCTCCTCCCGGACCTGGTCCGAGGTGCTCTCCCTGAACCGCCGTGTGAAGTAGGGGATCACGCCCTCGAAGGAGGCGGTGTACTGTCTCTTGCGCCCGTACGTGTCGACGTGGGTGAAAAGCACCTTTTCGCCCTTCGTCCCGTAGAGGATGATTTCCAGATGCCGGGGGTCCAGCTTCCGCACCGGGGCGTTCAGGTCAAAACCGTAGTGGGCGGCCAGACCCTCCAGGAGGTGGTAGTAGTAAGACCACCAGGACCATCCCGCCACCGCGCCCTCGTACAGCGACTTGTTGCGGTCCGGGATCACGAGGTCCGGGTCGACTTCCAGCCGGACGCCCAGGCCGGTGCACGTCGGGCAGGCCCCGAAAGGGCTGTTGAAGGAAAAGAGCCGCGGCGTGATTTCGGTGAAGCTAAAGCCGCAGTCGACGCAGGCGAAGTTCTGGCTGAAGACGGCCCGGCCGTTTTCCATAAGATCGACGACGGCCAGCCCGCCGGTGATCTTCACGGCCGTCTCCAGCGAATCGGCCAAGCGGGAGGCGATCCCGGGTTTGACCACCAGGCGGTCCACCACGATCTCGATGGTATGTTTCTTGTTCTTGTCGAGCCTGATTTCTTCGCCGGTCTCCCGGAGCTCCCCGTCGACCAGCACGCGGACGAACCCCCCGCGCCGGGCTTCCTCAAAGACCCCGGCGTGCTCGCCCTTCTTGCCCCGCACCACCGGGGCCAGCACCTGGGCTTTCGTCCCCTCGGGCATGGCCGTGATCTGGTCGACCATCTGCTCGACGGTCTGGCCGGTGATGGGGTGGCCGCAGTTAGGGCAGTGGGCCTCGCCGATGCGGGCGAAAAGCAGCCGCAGGTAGTCGTAGATCTCGGTCACCGTGCCCACCGTAGAGCGGGGGTTGTGGGAGCGGGCCTTCTGGTCGATGGAGATGGCCGGGGAAAGCCCCTCGATGTAGTCGACGTCCGGCTTGTCCATCTGCCCCAGAAACTGACGGGCGTAGGATGACAGCGACTCCACGTACCGCCGCTGGCCCTCAGCGTAAATAGTATCGAAGGCCAGGGACGACTTACCGGAACCCGACAGCCCCGTAACCACGACGAACTTGTTGCGCGGGATCTCGACGTCGATATTTTTCAGGTTATGGACTCTGGCGCCCTTAACGATGATCTTGTCCAGCATTCAGTCTTCGTTTTCTCTCCAGTAACGGCGTGCCGGTCAAGGAACCGTGCCACTCTGACCAGCGTACCCTCAAATCCTCTTTCGCTCACCTCGAAAACCGGCCTCTTCATCCATTATAACCTATATGATCTCTCCCGCGCCGGCTGCTTCGTCGACAGGCGGGCGAAGCGGCTTGCCGTGCAGTTGCAGCCGGAGTTCGATAATTATGTCTCGCAGCTCGGCGGCCTTCTCGAACTCGAGGCAGCGGGCCGCCTCCCTCATTTCTTTCTCGAGACGGGCGATGGTCTTTTTGATCTCGCTCTTGGTCATGCGCTTCCCGGCCGCGACATAGCTTTCGGGCTGTTCGGCGGCGCGCGTGGCTTCCAGAACGGCCCGGACCGCCTTCCGTACGGTGCGCGGGGTGATCCCGTGCTCGCGGTTATAAGCAAGCTGCTTCCGGCGGCGGCGCTCGGTTTCTTCCAGGGCCTTGCGCATCGAGCCGGTGATCGTGTCGGCGTAAAGGATGACGCGTCCGTGAACGTTGCGCGCCGCCCGTCCCGCCGTCTGGATCAGGGAACGCTCCGAACGCAGGTAGCCTTCCTTGTCGGCATCGAGGATGGCGACGAGGCTGACTTCCGGCAGGTCCAGGCCCTCGCGTAAAAGGTTGATGCCGACCAGGACGTCGAACACGCCGAGGCGCAAATCCCGCAGGATCTCCATTCTTTCCAGGGCGTTGATTTCCGAGTGCAGGTAGCGGACCTTGATCCCCATTTCCCTGAAATAGTCGGCTAGGTCCTCGGCCATGCGTTTGGTGAGGGTGGTCACCAGCACCCTTTCCTTCTGCGCCACCCGCTGCCGGATCTCGCCAAGGAGGTCGTCGATCTGGCCCCTCGTGGGGCGGACCACCATCTCGGGGTCGACCAGACCGGTAGGACGGACGATCTGCTCGACCACCCGCGCGCTGTGCTTCAGCTCGTACGGGCCAGGGGTGGCGGAAATGTAGACGGTCTGGTTGGTACGTGCGGTAAACTCGGCAAAGGTCAGCGGCCGGTTGTCGAAGGCCGACGGCAGGCGGAAACCGTGCTCGACAAGCGCCTCCTTGCGGGAGCGGTCCCCTTCGTACATCCCCCCGATTTGCGGGACGGTGATGTGCGACTCGTCAATAACCACCAGCATGTCCTCGGGGAAGAAATCCAGCAGGGTATAGGGGGGTTCGCCGGGGGCCCTTCCCGTCAGGTGCCGGGAGTAGTTTTCGATACCCTTGCAGTAGCCTACCTCCTTCAGCATCTCCAGGTCGTAGTTGGTGCGCTGTTCCAGGCGCTGGGCCTCCAGCAGCTTGCCCCTTGACCGCAAATAGGCCAGCCTCTCTTCCAGTTCGGCCTCGATGGAACGGACGGCCCGTTCAAGGCGGTCCCGCGAAGTCGCGTAGTGGCTGGCCGGGAAAATGGAAACGTGGTGTCTCTCGCCGGTCACTTCCCCCGTCAGCGTGTCGAATTCCAGGATGCGCTCGATTTCTTCCCCGAAGAAGTCTACCCTGATCGCCTTCTCTCCCGCCGAGGCGGGAAAGATCTCCAAAACGTCGCCGCGCACCCGGAACCTTCCCCGCGTGAAATTGACATCGTTGCGCTGGTACTGGATGTCGACCAGCTTGCGCAGCACGGCGTCCCGGTCCGCCCGAGCGCCGCGGCGCAACGAAAGCATAAGGTTCCGGTACTCGTCGGGGTCACCCAGACCGTAAATACAGGAAACGCTGGCGACGACAATGACGTCCCTCCGTTCCAGGACGGCCGAGGTAGCCGAGTGGCGGAGCTTATCGATCTCCTCGTTGATGGAAGCGTCCTTCTCGATGTATGTGTCGGTCGAAGGGATGTAGGCTTCGGGCTGGTAATAGTCGTAGTAGCTGACGAAATACTCGACGGCGTTGTCCGGGAAGAACTCTTTGAATTCCCCGCACAGTTGGGCCGCCAGGGTTTTGTTCGGCGCTATCACCAGGGTCGGCCGCTGGACGGCCTGGATCACCTGGGCGATAGTATAGGTTTTGCCGGATCCGGTTACGCCCAGCAGAGTCTGGTGCCGCAGTCCTTTCTCCAGCCCTTCCACCAAACCGGCGATAGCCCCGGGCTGGTCGCCGCGGGGCGTGAAATCCGAAACCAGCTTAAATGGAGGCATTTCACCACCTCAACGCCTATTATAACGCAGCCGGCGGTTCCGAGTAAGCCCGGTGCGCTCTCCCATCCATATTATGCCTCGACAGGAAGCGGTAGCGTGCAACAGGAACTTACCTCCAAATGTCGAATCTTCTGATGATGTCACACTATATTTAGGAGGGAAACGCGGTTGGAACTTAGTCTCGCTGAGGCAGTCTTTCAGGGCTTCCCGGAAATGGCCGCGGTCTGGTTTCTGGTTTTTGCCCTGCTCGGCTTTCCCTGGCGCATTGGACCGCTGTTCCTGCTGGCGGCCCTCTCCCCGGGAATAGTCTCACCGTGATCCTGCAACGCATCATCGACCTGTCAGGCTGGGCTCGGGTCCGTCCGTGGCCGCTGAAGGGCGTGCTCTTCGCCGCCCTTGCGGCGGCGGGCCTGCTGGCGATCACCTTCTTCACCGGAGGGCACGCCAGCCCGTACAAGGCCCTGGTCATCTGCGCCGCGGTCTTAACCGCCCTGCACTTCGGCTGGCGCACGAGTCTTCTTGCGGCCTTCCTGGTGATGGTCCCGCACATGGTTCTTGACCGGGCGGCAGGCCTTCAGGACCTGCGCTCCGCGGCGGGCGAGGACTTTTTTCTGCTCGCCGTCAGCTGCACCGTCGGCTGGCTGGTCGGCAACATCTGCGAAATCAACCGCAACCTCGCTCGGGATCTGGTCAAGGAACGCTCTTTTCTGGAAACGGTCATCAATGTCGCCCCCAGCGGCCTCTTCGTGCTTGACGCGGACGGCGCGGTAGTCTACGCTAACAAAACGATCGACGCCATGCTCGGACGCAGTGTCGCAGGCTTGAACTGCCGTGATCTCCAAGACCTTGGCCTTTTGCTGGACGGCGACGGCGCCGGGACCAAGGAGTATCTGCGTGCGGGAAGACCGGTGACGGGTGTTCCCGGTCAGCTCATTCGCGGCGACGAGGTCCGGGAACTGGAAGGCGACTATGTTCCGCTTCAATCGCCTGACGACACCGGGGCCGTTCTGGTGATCGTCCGTGATGTCACAGAGCGGCGCCGGGCGGCCACATTATCCACCGTGGGGCAGATGGCCGCCGGCCTGGCCCACGAAATCCGGAACCCGCTCGCCGGAATCCGCGGCTTTGCCCAGCTGATCAGCGAACGTGACGCCAATGAGCCCATCGGCAAGATCCTTCCTTACGTACACACCATGATCCAGGAGTGCGACCGGGTCAACAGGCTGCTCACCGAATTCCTGGCCTTCGCCAGACCCAAAAACGCGGTTATCAAACCGGTGGAGCTGAATCTGGTTGTTATTTCGGCGGCCGGCATGGCCAATACGACAGCCGCGATGTCCGATACGACCCTGGAGGTCCACCTGGGCGACATCCCGACGATCAGCGGCGACCGCGACAAGCTCCTCCAGCTGACGCTGAACCTTTTGCACAACGCCATCGAAGCCGCCGGCCGCAACGGCTATGTCAAGATCAGCACCGGCCTGGACAACGGTCAAGTCTTCCTGCGCGTCTGTGACAACGGTCCCGGCATTCCGGCGGAGATCCGGGAGAAAATCTTCCAGCCCTTTTTTACCACCAGGGACGAGGGGACAGGCCTGGGATTGGCCATTTCCGAGCTCATCACCCGCGAACACGGGGCACGCATTGATCTCCACTCCGGCAGCAAAGGGACGACATTCACGGTCTGGTTTAAGGCAGACGGGGAAATATCCCAGACTCAAGAATCCCAATGCTTCCCAGAAACCCGGTCCTGCCAGCTCCCATATTAAGCACGAAGAACAAACGATTTGAAGAACCCATAAACCATTTGTGAAAAAACCAGAATTGACCTACACTCATTTTCAAAGGAGGAGTATCGTGTCTTTCATCCGCTTCGTTGTAGCGCTTTTCCTGTTTCTTGCCTCGTGCAGTCCCGCTTCCGCGCAAACCCCCAATTATAACGGAATCATACACCATCACCAGCTGTTTATCCCGCTCCGTGGGGTTTTCCAGGAACTCAACTCGGAAGTATCCTGGAACTCATCGGCAAAGACAGTGAAGATTACTAACGCCCAGAGAGAAATCATCCTTAAGGTGGGAAATCGTGAAGTAAATGTTTCTGGTTCGCTTCTAACGCTCGAATGCCCTCCACTCCTGCAAAACAACACCGTTTACGTCCCCCTGCGTTTCTGCGCCGAAACCTTGGGGAGCCAGGTAAGCTGGGACCCATCAGCAAAACAAGCTCTTATCGTTTATGCTGATAAAACAATTAAAGTCAAAACCAGCAACAACGGTAACGCGGTAAGGTCCTATACCAGACAGATTGGCGGCATTACAGCCAACATTGTTGAAATTCCGGCCGGTTCTCTGCAGGCCGATGTTGTGCTGGGCCAGAACCGCGTAGGCGGGATAGAGGAATTAGGGTCGATGGCCTCCCGTTCGGGAGCCGTGGTCGCCATTAACGGCACGTTCTTTGAGGCATACGGGGGTATCCCGGAACCATGGGGCACCTTGATAAAGAACGGACAGGTTATCCATATCGGTAATACAGGTACCGCCGTAGGCATTACGAAAGATGGGACGGCTAAGTTTGCCCAGGCACGGATCTCCGTAGAAGGTATGATTAACGGCAACTACGGGTGGTACGCTTACGGCTTTAATCGTACCCCTAAAAACTCGGGAGCGTTCATCTTCACTTCGGAACGGGGCACACGGCTCGGCTTTGCCTCCGGCACGTCTGTTGTTGTTTCAGGCGGGAGGGTGACCCGGATTGTTCAGGGTCAGGATGTGGCCATCCCTTCCGACGGCTACGTACTGAACTTCTCCGGAGGAGAGGAGTATCTGGGACACCGCTTTAAGGTCGGCGATACGGTAGACTACCGTGTAGTCATCGACTGTAATGGCGGTGATTGGAGCGACGTTGTAACGGCTGTAGGAGCCGGTCCTCGACTGGTAACCAATGGTGTGGTAACCGTCAATCCGGCCGCCGAAGGCTTTTCCAGCCCCAAGATCCTGACGATGGCGGGGGCAAGGAGCGCCATCGGCGTTAAGTCCGACGGAACGATCCTGTTGGTGACTGTTCCTGGTGCCACCATCGAAAAGCTAGCTGTCATAATGCAGCAGCTTGGTGCTTATAACGCCATGAACCTTGACGGAGGGGCTTCCTCGGGCCTCTGGCTGAAGGGCAAGTACATTACCAAACCCGGAAGGCTTTTAAGCAACGCCTTGGTGTTTAGTTAAGGAAGTGTGTTTGTTTTGAGCTGTCTTTCCGATAGACTTCTTATCGACCATCTTGAGCAACTCCTCTTCCTCCCGTAAGCCGAGTCTTGGACAGCTCTAGCTTACAGGATGGAGTTCTCAGGGTGGTCAACTTTTATGTTAGACCCTCATCCTGCAAAATGCAGCACCACAGACAATGAAAAAGGGCGTCAGTGT
>DAIRSE010000029.1:0-27293 GCA_036804525.1 Bacillota bacterium
CTTCCGGCATCCGACATCCTTTTTGCCAGGCGCAGTTTTTCAGCGGTCTCCTAGACAGAGTAATAAGGAGGCGTTGTCAATGTACCCGACCCATCTTAGGTACACCAGGGAGCACGAGTGGATACAGGTGGACGGCCGGACCGGCAAAGTGGGGATCACCTTCTACGCCCAGGATCAACTGGGAGACGTAGTCTTTGTCGAGCTTCCGGAGGTAGGCCGCGAGCTGCGCCAGGGAGAACCGTTCGGCGTCGTGGAGTCGGTGAAGACCGTCTCGGACCTGTACTGCCCGGTATCCGGGAAGGTGCTCGAAGTCAACGAAAAGCTGCTCGACAGGCCGGAGACCGTCAACGAAGACCCGTACGGCGAAGGATGGATCATCGTGATCGAAATCGCCGACCCCTCCGAGCTGGACGGCCTCCTTGACGCCCAAGCCTATCAAAGACTTATTGACGAAGAGGCGAACCGTTAATGGATTACGTTCCTCACACTGAAGAAGACCGCCGGGCGATGCTCAAGGCCATCGGCGTCGAGAGCATTGAGGACCTCTTTGCGGACATCCCCCGCGAGGTCCGCTTGAGGGAAGCGCTCAGCCTTCCCGCGCCGCTGACGGAGCCGGAACTGGTCAGGCACATGAAGAAGCTCGCCGCCAAGAATGTCAGCCTGGATGATTACGCCTGCTTTCTGGGCGCGGGTGCTTACGACCACTTCATTCCCGCCGTAATCGACCACATCCTCCTGCGCAGCGAGTTTTACACCGCTTATACCCCCTACCAGGCCGAGATCAGCCAGGGGGTTTTGCAGTCGATCTACGAGTACCAGTCGCTGATCTGCATCCTTACGGGCATGGATGTGGCCAACGCCTCGATGTACGACGGGGCCAGCGCTCTGGCCGAGGCGGCCTTGATGGCCGGTTCGGTTACCAGGCGCTCCAAGGTTGTTATCGCCGGGTCGGTACATCCCGAGTACCGGGAGACGGTCAACACCTACGCCCGGTGCGTGGAATTCCAGGTAGTCGAGGTCCCCTTCGGCGAGGACGGGGGCGTTGATCCCGCCCGGGTCGCCGAGGTTGTGGATTCCGACACGGCCTGTCTGATCGTTCAGCAGCCCAACTTTTTCGGGTGCCTGGAGCACGTCGACGAGTTGTCGCGGATTGCCCACAGCGCCGGGGCGCTCTTTGTAACGGCCGTCGACCCCATCTCCCTGGGCATCTTAAAAGCCCCGGGCGATTACGGAGCCGACATTGTCGTCGGCGAAGGACAGGCGCTGGGCAACCCGCTGAATTTCGGAGGCCCTTACCTGGGCTTTTTCGCGGCGCGGAAAGACTTCGTCCGCCGTATGCCGGGGCGTATTGCCGGTGTGACGGCGGACGGAGACGGCAACCGCGGTTTCGTGCTGACCCTACAGACGCGCGAGCAGCACATCCGCAGGGAACGGGCTACTTCCAACATCTGCTCCAACGAGGCCCTGTGCGCCCTTGCCGCCGCCGTGTACCTTACCACCCTCGGGAAGAAGGGTCTGGCCGAAGTCGCCCGCCAGTCGCTGCAGAAAGCCCACTACGCCCGGGAGAGGATCTGTTCTCTTCCCGGCTTCAAGCCCGCCTTTTCCGGCCCGTTCTTCAAGGAGTTCGCCGTCCGGTGCCCCGAGGCGCCCCGGACGATCAACCAGCGGCTCCTGGCGCGCGGCATCATCGGAGGCTATGAGCTCGGACGAGCCTATCCGGATTTTGAGGATTGCCTGCTCTTCTGCGTGACAGAGAAACGGACGCGGGCGGAGATCGACAGGTTGGTTTCCGGATTGGGGGATAGCGATGAAGGACGTTAAAGAATACAACGTGCAGGACGCGCCGCTGGCCGAGTTTCGCGCGGCCAAAGCGGAGCCGCTGGTCTTTGAATTGAGCGTTCCCGGGCGTGCGGCCTTCCCCCTGCCGGACCTGGATGTCCCCGAAAAGGACATTGCCGATGTCCTGCCTTCCCGGAGTCTCCGGAAAGAGCCCCCGGACCTTCCGGAGATGGCCGAAGTCAATGTTGTGCGCCATTTCATCCGCCTGTCGCAGAGAAACCACGGCGTCGATACCGGGTTCTACCCGCTTGGTTCCTGCACAATGAAATACAACCCCAAGGTCAACGAAAACGTGGCTCGCCTGCCCGGGTTTGCAGCTCTGCATCCCTATGCGCCCGAGGAGACCGTCCAGGGTGCTTTGGAACTGATGTACAAGCTGGAATGGTATCTGTGCGAGATCACGGGGATGGACCGCTTCACTTTCCAGCCGGCTGCGGGCGCCCACGGCGAACTGTGCGGGATGATGATCATCCGCGCGTTTCACGAAAAACAGGGCCGCCGGCGGGGCAAGGTCATCGTCCCCGACTCGGCCCACGGGACCAACCCGGCCACCGCGGCCATGCTGGGCTACCGGGTGGTGCAGGTCCGGTCGGACGCGCGGGGCGGCGTCGACCTGGCGGCCCTGGAAAAGGTCCTTGACGACGACGTCGCGGCGCTGATGCTGACCAATCCCAATACCCTGGGGCTCTTTGACGAGAATATCCACGTTATCGCCGAAATGGTTCACGACGCAGGCGGCCTGCTCTACTACGACGGCGCCAATATGAACGCAATCACCGGCATCGTGCGTCCGGGCGACATGGGGTTCGACGTGGTGCACCTCAACCTGCACAAGACTTTCGCCGCCCCCCACGGCGGCGGCGGGCCCGGCTCCGGTCCGGTCGGGGTCAAGGAGTTCCTGGCTGATTTTCTCCCTGTACCGGCGGTGGAATTTGACGGGGAACGCTACCGCCTGGACTACGACCGGCCCCTGTCCATCGGCCGCGTGAAGTCTTTTTACGGCAACTTCGGGGTCATGGTTAAGGCGTACGCCTACATCCGCGCCTTGGGAGCCGGGGGCTTGCGCCGGGCGGCCGAGCACGCCGTCTTGAACGCCAACTACGTGATGCGCCGCCTGCAGCCGTACTACGACCTGCCGTATGACCGGCACTGCAAACACGAGTTCGTGCTGTCGGGCAAAAGGCAGAAAGCAAGGCAGGGCGTGCGTACCCTGGATATCGCCAAGAGGCTTTTGGACTACGGGTACCATCCGCCCACGATTTACTTCCCCTTGATCGTTGAAGAGGCGATAATGATTGAGCCGACCGAAACCGAAAACCTTGAGACCCTCGAACAGTTCGTCCAGGCTATGATCAAGATTGCCGAGGAAGCCGAAACTAATCCTGAGAAGGTCAAGGGAGCTCCCCTGACTACGCCGGTAGGGCGGCTTGACGAAGCCCGGGCGGCGCGCCAGCCAGATCTCAGGTATCGGTCGTCAGGCAGCGGGCCACAGAAATAGAGGAATGAGGTGTGGATAGGGTGACCGGGGCGGTAGCGGCAGACTTGCGGGAGGAAACCGGCGGGTTCGCCCTCGACAGGGAATTAATGAATCAGGCCTGGGCGGTGCGCCGGCGGAACTTTCCGATGGAGATCGGCTTTGATGTACCGGTCCGGACGCTGCCGGTTTCGGTAACCGGAAACGTCTGTGTCCTGGATTGCGCTCACTGCGGGGGTCACTATCTTTCCGGCATGGTTTCTCTGCCCCGGGCCGTGAAGGGGTTGCACATGCCTCAAGTCAGAAGTTTTCTGGTGAGCGGCGGTTGTGACGCGGCGGGGAAGGTTCCCGTCTTGCCGTTCATAGATAAGATCCGGGAACTGAAGAAGGCCGGGAGGCTTAACATGCACGTGGGGCTGGCCGGCGAAGACGAGGCCAAGAGCCTTGCCGGACTGGCCGACGTCATTTCTTTCGACCTTTTGGGTGACGAGGCCACGATTCGCGAGGTAACCGGCCTTGACAAGACGCCGGAGGATTATCTCCGGGCTTACGCTTTGCTTAGGAAATACGCCAGGGTGGTTCCGCACATCTGTATCGGTCTCCGGGGCGGAATGGTCTCCGGCGAGTGGCAGGCCCTCCGGGCTCTCAAAAGCATCGGGGCGGAGGCGCTCGTTTTTCTCGTGTTCAGGCCGACCCGCGGCACCCGTTTCACGGACCGCCGGCCGCCGCCCGTAAAAGAGGTGGTGGAACTGATCGCCCGCGCCAGAATCGAGTTCCCACGCACGCCCATCTTCCTGGGCTGCATGCGCCCGGGCGGAAGGTACCGTGAAGTCCTTGACCCCCTGGCGGTCAGAGCCGGAGTGAACAAGGTGGTGCAGCCGGGACGCGGGGCTTTTGAAACGGCATCGATGCTCGGTCTGAAGATTGTCAGGGGCGAGGAGTGTTGTGTCCTGTGATCCGGGTATCGGCAGCTACCGCCGCGGTTATCGGTTTAAAAAATAGCCGGTTGGACGCCCGCCCGTCTACGGCTTACCTGATGGCGGGAGAAAACTGTCTCCGTTCCTGCGGCTTCTGCCCGCAGGGCCGCGCCTCCGGCGCAAGGACCGACATGCTTTCCCGGATTACCTGGCCTCCGGCCGAACCGGATCGGGTTGCCGACCTGGTGGGCCGGGCCTACGAGCAGGGCAACCTCAGGCGCGCCTGCATCCAGACGGTGCAGGGGAGGGGTTACCGCCGGGAAGCCGCGGGTCTTCTGGAGGCGATAAAGCGCCGCTCATCAATTCCCGTGGTGGTCTGTCTGGCGCCAACGGGCGTGCGGGAGCTGGCCGGGTGGTTTGAACGTGGAGCAGACCGGGTAGGCCTTCCCCTGGATACGGCGAACCCTGAATTGCACGACCGGCTCAAGGGGCGTTCCTGGCAGCGTGATCTGGACTTGATCGAAGAGGCGGCCGCCGTGTTCCCGGGGCGTATTGGCACCCATCTGATCGTGGGCCTGGGGGAAACAGAGGAAGAAATGACGCGCCTGATCAGCCGGTTCACCGGTCTGGGCGTAACGATCGGGCTTTTTGCTTTTACGCCTGTGCGCGGGACCCCGCTTGAACACCGCATGCCTCCTTCACCGGCGACCTACCGGAGAATCCAGGCCGCCCGGTATCTCCTGGCCTCCGGCCGTATTGCGCCGGAAATGATCTCGTTTCAGCAGGGGCGCATCGCCGGCTTCGGCGTTCCGGCCGTTCGCCTGCGCCGGCTTCTGGCCGGCGGCGAGGCTTTCCGGACATCCGGTTGCCCGGATTGCAACCGTCCCTTCTACAACGAGAGGCCCGGCGGGCCCATTTACAATTACCCGCGCGCCCTGACGCCGGAAGAAGAAGAGCAGGCGATAGCGTTGTGCTTGCAGTAATGGGGGATAGGAACGTGCGCTGCGGCTTGTCAACCGGTCAACAGTCCTGCTGGCGCCTCTTACAGACGGGTTTTAACACCGCCGCTGTCAATATGGCCGTAGATGAAGCAATCCTGCTGGCCCACAGCCGGGGGCTCGTGCCCCCGACCCTCCGTTTTTACGGGTGGAAGCCGCCGGCTGTTTCCATCGGCTACTTCCAGCGGCTGGAGGAAGAAGTGGACCTGGAGGCCTGCCGCCGCCTGGGCATTGATTGGGTTAAGCGGCCTACCGGCGGGAGAGCGGTCCTCCACGATCAGGAGGTAACCTACAGCGTCGTTATCGCGCAGAAACTGCTGCCCGGTTCCGTTTTGGAAACGTACCGCGTCCTTGCCGCGGGCCTTGTGGAAGGGTTGCGGATGCTGGGCCTGCCGGCGGCGCTGGTGGGCCGTGACGAGCAGAACGCCGGGGAACGGGGCTTGTCGGCGGCATGCTTTGATGCTCCCTCATGGTACGAGATTGCCGTGGAGGGGCGCAAGATCGTCGGCAGCGCTCAAGTTCGGAGTCACGGGGTTATCCTGCAGCATGGGTCTGTTCCGATACTCTTTGACGCGGATAAGCTCGTACAGGTCTTAAAACTGCCGGAAACAGCCCGTTCCAGGGTCAAGAGACTGCTGTCCGAAAAGGCGGGCGGAATCAGCGATTTCCTCGGTTACAGTCCCACCTTTGCGGAAGTGGCCGGATGCCTGGCCCGCGGTTTTGCCACGACCCAGGATGCGGAACTGGTGGAAGGCTTTCTCACGTCCGAGGAGGAAAAAGAAGCAGAGCGCCTTGCCAGGGAAAAGTACGGTTCCGGTTTGTGGAACAAACTAGGTCGTCAGCCGTCAGGCAGCGGGTAGCGGGAGTCAAGGGCGCATCGGCAATGCTTGATACTGATGTCTGACGACCGGCGACCGACGACAGAAAAGGGGTGTAGCTTTTGTTCGACCTGGCCGTGATCGGAGGGGGGCCGGCCGGCTACGCGGCCGCCGTACGGGCCGCCCAAAAAGGGGCAAAGGTGGCCCTCATCGAGAGCGACCGCCTCGGCGGTACGTGCTTGAACCGGGGATGTATCCCGACCAAGGCCCTCCTGCAGACCGCGGAAATGTTTGCAACGGTGCGCCGGGCCCCTGCCTTTGGGGTTAAGGTTTCCGGCGTTGAGCTTGATTACGGAGCCGCAGTTGACCGCAAGGATGCGGTTGTCAGCGGGCTGGTCAGGGGTCTGGAACAGCTGATGAAGGCCCGGCGCGTCGAGGTTTTTGCGGGCCGCGGCGAAATCCTGCAGCCGGGGCGGGTCAGGGTGGCCGGCCCCGGCGGGGCGCGGGAGATAGAGGCCGGCCGGCTGATTATCGCCACGGGATCCAGGGCAGCCGTTCCGCCGATCCGGGGGGTTGCCTCCCCGTTAGTCCTGGACAGCAGCCAGGCGCTCGCCATCCGCGATGTGCCGCCTTCGCTGGCCGTCATCGGGGGCGGCGTTATCGGCATTGAGATGGCTACGCTTTTTGCGGGCCTGGGATCGAGCGTAACGGTCATCGAGGTGCTGCCGGAAATCCTTCCGGGGGTCGACCGGGAACTGAAGCAGCGGCTGGCGGTTCTGCTCAAACGTTCGGGCATGGCCATAAAAGTTTCGACCCGGGTGGCCGAAGTTTCGGAAACAAGCAAAGGCCGGGTTTTGCTCCGGCTGTTGGAAACCGGTGGAAGCGAGGGTGCCCTTGAAGTCGACAGGGTGCTTCTGGCGACAGGGAGAGTGCCGAACTTTGGCGGGCTCGATTTGGAGCGCCTTGGCATCGAGCATAGCCGGGCGGGGATCAAGGTGGACCGGACCATGGCGACGAGCGTACCCGGGATCTGGGCGGCAGGAGACGTAATCGGCGGGCTTTTGCTGGCCCACGTGGCCATGCACGAGGGTTTGACGGCGGCCGAGAACGCTCTCGGCGGCACCCGCGAGGCGGACTATGGAAGCGTTCCTTTCTGCATCTTCTGCCGTCCGGAACTGGCCGGCGTCGGACTGACGGAAGACCGGGCCCGGGAACAGGGGCTGCCTTGTACGGTAGGCCGGTTTCCCTTCTCGGCCAACGGCAAGGCGCAGGTTCAGGGCGAGAAGGACGGTCTGGTCAAGGTGCTGGCGGGAGAGGACGGGCGGGTTCTCGGGATACATATCCTGGGGCCGCACGCCTCTGAACTGATTCACGAAGGGGCCTTGGCGGTGAGGCTCGGCGTAAGGGTCGATGACCTGGCGCATATGATGCACGCCCATCCCACTTTATCCGAAACATTGGGGGAAGCGGCGTACGACGTTACAGGCGAAGCCGTACACGTTTATCCCAGGAGGGGACGGCCTGTCCAGTTTTAAAATGCTTCAGCGAAGGATTGAAGGAGGCTCGCAAGTAGATGATTATCGGCATTCCGAAGGAGATTAAGGCGCAGGAGAACCGGGTTTCGATGACCCCGGCCGGGGTCGACGCGCTGGTCAGGGCCGGCCACCGTGTCCTGATTGAGCGCGGGGCCGGAGTTGGGAGCGGGTTTAGCGACGACGACTATGAGGCCGTTGGCGCCGAGTTGATGAAGGAGGCGGCCCGGGTCTGGGCCGGGGCCGAGATGATTGTCAAGGTCAAGGAGCCGCTGCCGCCGGAATACGGTTACTTCCGTCCCGGCCTGGTCATCTTCACCTACCTGCATTTAGCCGCTGAACCTGAACTTACTCGCGCCCTGATGGACAACCAGGTAATAGCCATTGCCTACGAGACCATCCGGAGCCGAAGCGGAGGACTGCCGCTGCTGATGCCGATGAGCGAGGTGGCCGGCCGCATGGCGGTCCAGGTGGGGGCGACTTTTCTCGAAAAACCTCACGGAGGGAAGGGCGTTCTGCTGGGAGGAGTAACCGGCGTCCCGCCGGCCCACGTGGTGATCGTCGGCGGCGGAACAGTGGGTACCAGCGCCCTCAAACGGGCCGTGGGGATGGGAGCGCGGGTAACGGTCATCGACAACAACATCAGCCGCCTCAATTACCTTGACGATATCTTCCACGGCCGGGTCGAAACGCTGGCCTCGAACCGCTTCAACATCGCCGCCGCCGTAAAGGACGCCGATTTGCTCATCAGCGCGGTCCTCGTTCCGGGAGCCCGCGCTCCGCACCTGGTCACCGAGGACATGGTCCAGGCCATGCAGCCCGGGAGCGTGATCGTGGACGTCGCCATTGACCAGGGCGGCTCGGTGGAGACCATCGACCACCCGACGACCCACGAAAACCCGACCTACGTTAAGCACGGTGTGGTACACTACGCCGTAGCGAACATGCCGGGGGCCGTCCCGCGCACCTCCACGCTGGCCCTGACCAACGCGACGCTGCCTTACGTCCTGACTCTGGCCAATAAAGGCTGGCGCCGGGCAGCGCAGGACGACCAGGGACTTGCCGGCGGGGTCAACGTCGTCGCCGGCCGCGTGACCTGCCCCGGCGTGGCTGAAGCCCACGGCCTCAGCTGTCATCCGCTCGATGACATACTGCAGTAAGCTGATGGACAACGTTAAAATTTATGTTGACCATGGGTTTGCCTGGTCTGTATAATTAAACAAAAACTCTACAAAAAGATCCAATTGCGCTCTTTTTACGAGGTATACGGCATTGGCAAGCAAGGACGCTTGAGTGTCGGCAGGATGCGCAGAGCAACGAGGCTCTTGGGAATATGGGTTCCCGAAGAGCCCTTTTTGTATATGTGGGTTATGTATACTGTTTTTTGTATACAAGACGCCCTTGCCGGTCGGCCGTCCTACACACGCGGTTATGGGGCGAAGAGGCTCCTCAGATGGGTTTCACAAGGGGCCTTTATCACTGCAATCTAAAATTATTTTGGGGAGGGTGTTTGGGAAAGTGCGAAGTAAGGGTAAACTGTTGGCTGTGGTGTTGGTAGTGGCTTTGGTCGCACTGTTTGCAGTCGGCTGCGGAGGCGGCGGGGACAAGAGCGGTGCTGACAAAGCCGGGCTCGAAGTCATCAAGATTGCGACTGTTTCTCCGCTGTCCGGTTCTCAAGCCGGGATGGGCGAACCGATCAAGCTGGGCGCGCAGATGGCGTTGGAAGAACGTGTGGCTGAGTTCGAGAAGCTGGGTTTCAAGCTGGAACTTGCTCCGCAGGACGACCAGGCCGACCCGAAGGTTGGGGTGGCCGTGGCGCAGAAGCTGATCACCGATAAGGACATCCTGGCCGTGGTGGGCCACCTGAATTCCGGTGTGGCCATCCCCGCTTCCGAGGTCTACGTTAAGGACAACCTGTGCCAGGTTTCGCCGGCAAACACCAACCCGGCCGTTACTGACCGCAGGCTCCCCAACGTTAACCGCATCGTCAGCCGTGACGACATTCAGGGTCCGGTAGGCGCGGAATACGCCGTGAAGACCCTTGGCTGCAAGGCCGTTTTTGTTATCCACGACAAGACCACCTACGGTCAGGGTATTGCCGACGAGTTTAAGGCTCAGGCTGAAAAGCTCGGCGCCAAGGTTGTCGGTTACGAGGGCATCACCGCCGGCGAAAGCGACTTCAGTGCCGTTTTGAACAAGGCGGTGGCCGCGAAGCCGGACTTCATTTACTTCGGCGGTATGTATCCTGAAGGTTCGCTGTTGGCGAAGCAGGCCAAGGAGAAGGGCCTGAAGGCTTACTTCATGGGTCCGGACGGCATGTATGACCCGAAGGTTATCGAAATCGCCGGTGAGGCTGCGAAGGGCGTCTTCTGCACCTCCGTTGCCGGCGACGTGACGCTGACCGAGGCGGGCAAGGCCTGGGCTCAGAAATACCAGGAGAAGTTCGGGGCGCCTCCGGGAAGCTTTGCGGCTTACGGTTACGACGCAATGAATGTCGCCCTGGAAGGAATTAAGAAGGCCATCGAGAATAATGGTGGGAAGAAGCCTTCGCGCAAGCAAGTGTGCGAGGCTGTCCGCGCCATCCAGGGCTTCAAGGGTGTCGCCACCAACGTCAGTTTTGACGACAAGGGCGACAACAAGGACGCCAAGGTCTTCGTTTACGAATTCAAGGAACTTAAATTCCCGGCTCCGATAGTCCAGGAGATCGAGGCCGGCCAATTCCTGAAGTAAGAGCTGAAGCTGGTGTTGAGCAAAAAAGGCCGGCTTGAGTAAAGCCGGCCTTTTTTCCTTACCTTTTCATGTTGTTTTTGACAATGGTTGGGGGGAGGTCTGGAGTCTAGCTATATGCAAGAATTCTATCACGTTTTGCCGCAGATCCTGGTAGACGGGCTGACCCTTGGTTTCGTATACGCCGTCGTTGCCCTGGGGTACACGATGGTTTACGGGGTTCTGGAACTGATCAACTTTGCTCACAGCGAGGTCTTTATGGTGGGTGCCTTTGCGGGCACCGAAGTCCTGCTCTTTTTGAAAGCTATGGGTTATCTCGAGGGACTGCCCGCACCGGTTGCCCTGTTATTGGCCTTATTTATTGCGATGCTTTTGAGCGGCCTGCTGGGAGTGGTTATCGAGCGTATCGCTTACCGCCCGGTGCGATTGGCCCCGCGGCTTGTTCCTTTCATTTCGGCTATTGGCGTATCGTTCTTTTTGCAGGATGCCGTACGTTTGATCGAAGGTTTGTGGAAGAACGCCTTTTATCTTACCGCTCCCACCCTTTTTACCTCTAACATCTCCCTGTCAGCGAATCTGAAGCTCCCTGTCAAGTCCCTGATCGTCATTCTGGCCGCCGTTGTGATGATGGTCGGGCTGCACCTATTCGTAACCCGCAGCAAGTGGGGCAAAGCCATGCGCGCCGTGGCGCAGGACAAGCCGACTTCCGCCCTTATGGCCATCAACGTCGACAGGGTTATCGCCCTGACCTTCTTCATCGGAGCGGGCCTCGGAGGGGCAGCCGGTACCCTCTTTGCCGCCCAGTATTCCCTGGTTCATCCTTACGTCGGCTTCATTCTGGGCATCAAGGCCTTCACGGCAGCCGTTCTGGGCGGGATCGGCAATATCCCGGGCGCTATGCTCGGCGGCGTTGTCCTGGGGCTCCTTGAATCCTTCGGCGCCGCCTTCCTCGGGGTTGCCACCAACGGAGCCATGGGGGCTGAGTACAAGGATGTGTTTGCCTTTGTCATCCTGATTGCCGTGCTCATTTTCAAGCCGAGCGGTCTCTTAGGCGAGGCAGTAGGGGAGAAGATATAGATGCGCAAGATATCTTTGCCGGCACAGCTTCAGGACAGCCGGGCGCAGTTGCTTCTGGCGTTGAGCTTTATCGTTTTTGCCAACCTGTTTTTTTACCTTAACCCGCAGTCTGCCATAGCCTTTCTGCTGTTCATGGCCTCTGTCCTGGTCCTGTACAAAATGCCCGCGCCCGTCAACGCCAAGATCCTTATCGGGGCGGCGATACTGGGCGTGATGATGCCGCTCATTGGGCTGGAGAACGTTTACTATCTGGACGTGGTGACCCAGGTGGGGATCTACGTGGCCCTGGCCATTGGCCTCAACATCGTGGTGGGTTTTGCGGGGTTGCTTGACCTGGGGTACGTCGCCTTTTACGCCTCGGGGGCTTACATCTACGCCATCTTTGCCACGTCGCAGGCCGGCAACTTTATCTCGTGGGCCCATTTTCCCATTTCGGGGATGTGGTTCTGGCCCTTCCTGTTCTTTGGATTGGTTGTGGCCGCCGTTTTCGGCGTGCTGCTGGGTTTTCCGGTGCTCCGCCTGCGCGGTGACTACCTGGCTATCGTTACCCTTGGTTTCGGGGAGATTATCCGCATTGTCCTCAACAATCTGGATAAGCCGGTGAACATCACCAACGGCCCGAAGGGGCTTACACCCATTCAGCCGCCGGAGCTTTTCGGCCTGGTTTTGAACCAGCCCATTCATTATTACTACATGGTCTTGATCATTATCGTCATTACCATCATGATCGCCCGCCGGCTGGACAACTCGCGGATCGGCCGGGCCTGGGCGGCAATCCGTGAGGACGAGCTTGCCGCGCGGAGCATGGGCATCCCTCTCGTCAGAATGAAACTGCTGGCTTTTGCCAGCGGCGCTTCTTTTGCCGGGGTGATGGGTGTCATTTTCGCCGCCAAGCAGACCTTCATCGATCCGTCCAGTTTCTCCTTCATGGAATCTATCGGCATCCTGGCGATGGTCATCCTGGGCGGCATGGGCAGCGTGGCCGGTGCGGTGATCGGCGCCGTCGCCGTTGTCGTCCTGCAGTTACAGGTCCTGAAAGAGTTCTCCGATTACCTGGGACAGCTTTCGCTTGCCGGGATTATCAACATCCCTTCCCAGCTTGACCCTGCCAAGTACGAGCGCATGGTTTTCGGCGCCATCCTTGTCTTGATGTGCATTTTCCGGCCGCAGGGCCTGTTGCCCGCCAAGAGGCAACTGGCTCTCCTGCAGGAAAAGGTGAGGAAATTAAGGACAAAGAACGAAGCGCGGGGTGAAGACGTTGACGTTGCTTAAGGCGACAGGGGTTACCAAGCGTTTTGGCGGTCTTGTCGCGGTCGATGAAGTTGACTTCGCCCTGGAAGCCGGCCGGATCGTAAGCATTATCGGGCCGAACGGCGCCGGCAAGACCACCTTTTTCAATATGATCAGCGGCTACTACAACCCGGACCAGGGGAGCATCGTTTTCGACGGCCGGGACCTGACCAGGGTGACACCCGAGAAGGCCGCAGCGTACGGCATTGCGCGCACTTTCCAGAACATCCGCCTCTTCCCGGAGCTGATGGTGGCCGAAAACGTTCTCGTGGGAATGCACCTGCACTTGAAGGCCCGTCTGGGGGGCATCATCTTCAACGTGCGCCGGGTACGTGAGGAAGAGCGGAAAGCCTTGGAGGAGGCCCTCGCCCTCCTCGAATACGTCGGCCTCAGCGGCAAGGAAACGGAACTGGCCAAGAACCTGCCGTACGGAGCCCAGCGGCGTCTGGAAATTGCCAGGGCCCTGGCCGTAAAACCCAAGCTGCTCCTCCTTGACGAGCCTACAGCAGGGATGAACCCCAGGGAAACGGACGAAATGATCGAACTTATTCTGAAGCTCAGGAACGAGCGGGGGATTACCATCCTTCTCATTGAGCACGACATGAAGGTGGTTATGGGGATCTCAGACCACATTACCGTGTTTAATTTCGGTGTGAAGATCGCGGAGGGCACTCCTGCGGAAATCAAGAACAACCCGGAGGTCGTCAAGGCCTATTTGGGTGAGGAAGCGGTGTAACTCATTGTACGTCGTACGGGGCTGGAATCGATAACGTTGTAGGTTGTAGGAAGCAGACGGAGGAATCGCTACTAATACTCTTGGGTTTTGTAGCCAAAAATAGGGATTTATTTACCAAAACAGCATGAGGGGTTAGAAAACGAAGTCAGTTCAGTGGAATCTTAGGTTAATCCGTCCCCGTCTGACCTCTGACTTCCGACTTCTGACCTCCTTATTTGAGGGGTGGCATGCGAAGTGCCGGTACTTGCTCTATCCGAAGTAGACACTTACTACGGACAGATTCATGCCTTAAAAGGGGTATCCCTGGAGGTCGAGGCCGGGGAAATCGTTACTTTGATCGGCAGTAACGGCGCCGGCAAGACCACCACGCTGATGACGATATCCGGGCTCTGCAAACCAAGAAACGGCACGATATACCTTCAGGACGAACTGATCAGTTCCCTGCCGGCCCACGAGGTAGCGGCGCGGGGGGTTGCTCACGTACCGGAGGGCCGCAAGATATTCCCCCGCCTGACCGTGCAGGAAAACCTGGAAATGGGGGCTTTCCGGATCAAGGATCGCGCCCGGATCAACCGGAACCTGGAGCGGGTCTATGCGCTCTTCCCCCGCCTTGAGGAACGGCGGAAGCAGAAGGGCGGTACCCTGAGCGGCGGCGAACAGCAGATGCTGGCTATCGCGCGAGCGCTGATGAGCGAGCCGACCATCCTGCTGCTGGACGAGCCGTCCATGGGCCTGGCCCCCGTCCTGGTCGATTACATCTTTACCGTGATCAAGGACCTGAACGCCCAGGGGATGACGATCCTGCTTGTTGAGCAGAACGCCCGTAAGGCCCTGCAGATTGCGCACCGGGGTTATGTCCTGCAGACGGGGAAGATGGTCCTGTCCGGTACGGGGGAAGAGCTGCTTAACAACGCGATGGTCAAGGAAGCGTACCTTGGATAATCGGCATCCGACATCCTTTTTGCCAGGCGCAGTTTTTCAGCGGTCTCTTAGAAGAATTCGCTTTAAGGCGTCTATCTGAGGGCGCCTTCTCATTTTACGGGGCGACATGGGTGAAAATCTTCTCTTATCTTTACTTCTTGTTTAAAATTAAACCAAAGGGGGGTGAGCATAGTGGAAGGCAAAGGGTATCTTGGCGAAGAATTAGTCGAAAAACTGGCTGAAACGCTGCTTGACCCTATTAAGGAATACAGAAGCGCGCGGAAAGATGAAGGAGTTTCGGAGTTTTGCTTCCGTGATCCGAAGTGTGTGCAATGGTTCGAGAATTACCGCAAAGCGCTTTGTAGCCTGGAAACCAAAGAGATTACCCTGGACAGGAGTTTGTACTGGATCCTTATCACCCGGGCCAAGATAGAAGTGATCGCGGCTATCGGGGGTATTGACTTAATGGCCAGGGTCTGTGACAAACTTGAAGAACATCCCGACAACAGAAAATATCATTTTGATTCGGCGTTTAACGCCCTTGCTTCCGGAATTGGAGGATGGTCTGTCTAACGCAGTTTTTAACGGTTCCCCTGGCGTAGTTTCGGAATCCAGCCGTCAATTAAGGCGGCTTTGCGTTTTTTATTAAGGAAAAGTCCTTTTCGTTGATAAGTTTCCTGCCCGGGGGTAGAATAAGCTTAAAATTACCAGATTGAGGAGGGGCCGGAAATGAGTATAGTTTTCTGCGGGATCGTGCCCCATCCCCCCATCATGGTGCCCGAGGTAGGGCGCGAAGAGAGCGATAAAGTTGAGGCTACCCAGGACGCGCTCTTAGAGCTTGGGCGCAGGATCAGCGCCAGCGGGGCGGAAACGCTGGTTATCATCTCGCCGCACGGGCCGGTCTTTGGTGACGCTATCGGCCTTAATGTAGAGGAAAGGGCAGCGGGTGACCTGGCAAGGTTTGGAGCCCCCCAGGTCTACATGGACGAGCCTGCCGACCTGGAACTGGCCGCCGAGATCAAGTCCCGCGGTAAAGACTTCAGGCTCCTGATCGTCGAGATTAACGACCGGCTGGCCAGGAACTTCCGCGGGCGGGTCAGCACCGAGATGGACCACGGTGTCGTCGCCCCGATGTACTGGATCAAGAGGTCGGGATGGAGAGGGCGCTTCCTGGCCGTGTCGATGGGGCTCCTTCCTCATCACCAGCTTTATTCTTTCGGTATTGCCGTCCGCCGTGCTGCCGAGGCGCTGGGCAGAAAGGTCGCCCTGGTGGCCAGCGGGGACCTTTCCCACCGCCTTACGGTCGACGCGCCGGCCGGCTTCAGCCCGCGGGGAAAGGTTTTTGACGCTGAGATCGTGCGTATTTTCCGTGAGAACGACCTGCAGGCCATATTTGAACTGAGCGACGATTTATGCGAGGAGGCCGGGGAGTGCGGCCTGCGCCCCATCATTATGATGCTGGGGGCGCTGGATGGCTACCAGGTTCACAGCGAGGTCCTCTCTTACGAGGGCCCCTTTGGGGTCGGCTACATGGTGGCAAGCCTTGCGCCCGGGAAGAAGGACGATCAAAGGGCCATTCTTGCGAACCTGCTGAAGGTGCGGGAGGAGAAGGTGAAAGCCCGCCGCGCCAACGAGAGCTACCTCGTTCGTATTGCCCGTCAAAGGCTCGAAAACTGGGTCCGGGGCATCGACAAACTGCCCGACCTGGGGGAGGTTCCACCCGAATTCCGGCGCCGGGCCGGTGTCTTCGTGTCCATTAAGAAGGACGGCGCCCTCCGCGGCTGCATTGGGACAGTTAAACCCACTACCCCTTCCATTGTCGAGGAGGTTATGGAGAACGCCGTTTCGGCCGGTATCAGGGACCCCCGTTTCTATCCGGTCCGTGCCGACGAACTGGACGAGCTTGAGTACTCCGTCGATGTCTTGAGCGAGCCCGAAAAGGTCAACAGCCTCGACGACCTGGACCCCAAAAGGTACGGGGTCATTGTCCGGGCCAGGGGGCGCTCGGGGCTCCTGCTGCCCGACCTGGAGGGCATCGACACGCCGGAAGAACAGGTCCGCATCGCCAAGGAGAAAGCGGGCCTTAGCCCGGACGACGAGGTAGCGCTGGAACGCTTCACCGTGACGCGCTACAAATAATGCTCAAGGCGCGTCATTTCCGGTTGAATTTGTTGCCTATGTACCTTATAGAACCTTGTTTCTGAGCGCGTCACGGGCACTGTGCGCTGAGCACTGGGCACTGGGATTAATCTAGGATGGGATTCGGTTACACCGAATCCCATCCCAAAGTATCTCAGACGCTCAACGCTCAATGCTCAATGCACAACGCACAACGCCGGCACCGGAGGTGCTTTATGAGGGAGGCCGAATTCTACGAAGGCCGCGACGACAACAAGGTTTCCTGTCTCTTATGTCCCAACCGGTGTGTAATCGCCCCGGGCAAGGCCGGGGTCTGCAGAGTGCGGCGTAACGTTGATGGCAAACTGGTCGCCGCCAACTACGGCAAGGTTACTTCCTTTGCCATGGACCCCATTGAAAAGAAGCCCCTGTACCAGTTCTACCCGGGCCACTGGATCCTTTCGGTCGGTACCATGGGCTGCAACCTGCACTGCCGCTTCTGCCAGAACTGGGAGATCGCGCACGGGGAACCGTACGGCACCGAAGTGTCTTGCGAACAGATCGTGGAAGTGGCGGCAGAGGAGCAGTTCCGTCACTGCGTGGGTGTGGCCTTTACTTACTCGGAGCCTTCGGTATGGTACGAGTTCGTTTACGATACCGCCGTCTTAAGCCATAAGAACGGTCTCAAGAACGTCCTGGTGACCAACGGTTACCTGGAGGCCGAACCGCTGAATGAGCTTCTGCCTTACATCGACGCAATGAACATCGACGTGAAGGCCTTCACCGACGACTATTACCGCAAAATCTGTGCCGGCTTCCTGCAGCCCGTCAAAAGGACGGTGGAGATCGCCTCCAAGCGCTGTCACGTCGAGCTGACAACTCTTCTCGTCACCGGGCTGAACGACAGCCCTGAAGAGATAGAAGAACTCGTTTCCTGGATAGCGTCGATCGATCCCGATATCCCCCTGCACCTGTCACGGTACTTCCCCAACTACCGCATGGACCTCCCGCCGACGCCGGAAAAGACCATGCGCCGCGCCTGGGAAATCGCCCGGAGCAAGCTGAACTACGTTTACATCGGCAACATGCGGGACGGGAAGGCCAATGACACGTACTGTCCCAATTGTAAAAAGGCTGTCATTAAAAGAGAGGGATATCTCGTTACGGAGGTTAATCTTAAGGGCAAAGAATGTTCGTTTTGCGGTTACGTGTTGAAAATTGAGGGCGAAGCCCGCGTTAATTGGGCGGTTGTGTAGAAGAAAAAGGAAACACACACTTAGTATTGCATAATTATACAGATTCTCGTATAATTATAAGCATTACTTTGGAAGACCGTACCGGTTGTATACAGTCCTTTTAACAATCCTAACGCTTGATGCTTAGTGCTTAATGCTTAATGCTGTTTGGGGGAAGTGTTTTTTAATGGTCAATGTCGGTATTGTCGGGGCAACCGGGTACACCGGCGCGGAACTCGTCCGAATTTTCCTGGGGCATCCCGGCGTCCGTCTCGTCGGCCTCACCTCGCGCACTTACAAGGGACAGCCTTACAGCAGCGTTTACCCGCATCTGGCGGAGTACGTGGAACACCACTGCGAAGAGCTGGATCTTGACAAGTTAGTTGAGAAGTCGGACGTTGTCTTCACCGCCCTCCCCCATGGCCACGCGATGGCCGTCGCCCGGGCGGTCGTCGACCGGGGCAAGAAACTGATTGACCTGGGCGCTGACTTCCGCCTCACGGACGGGGGCGTCTACGAGCAGTGGTATAAGGTGCCGCACACCGAACGAGAGATCCTGGCCGCGGCCGTTTACGGCCTCCCGGAGGTCAACCGGGCCAAAATCGCCGGGGCGCAGTTGGTAGCCAACCCCGGCTGTTACCCGACCGCGTCGATTCTAGCGCTGGCCCCGGCGCTCAAAGCCGGCCTTGTCGACAAGCGCAGCATCATTATCGACGCCAAGTCCGGGGTTTCGGGCGCCGGGCGGGGGCTTTCGCTCCGGGTTCACTTTTCCGAAGCGAACGAAAACTTCCAGGCTTACAACGTGGGAATCCACCGGCATACTCCGGAGATTGAGCAGGAACTTTCCCTCCTGGCCGGCGAAGATTTGACGGTCTCCTTTACCCCGCATCTTGTGCCTATGACCAGGGGCATCCTTGCCACCGTGTACTTTAACCTGACCCGCGACGTTGATACTGCCGGCCTGTATGAAATCTACCGCTCTTTTTACCGGGGCGAGCCCTTCGTCCGCGTCTTGACGCCCGGCGTCTTGCCGCAGACCAAGGCCGTTGCCGGTTCCAACCACTGCGACATCGGGATCGTCACCGATCCCCGTACCGGCAGGGCCGTGATCCTCTCGGCGATCGACAACCTGATCAAGGGCGCTTCAGGGCAGGCCGTGCAGAATATGAACCTCATGTTCGGGTTCCCTGAGACGCAGGGGTTGGACCGGCCGGGACTATATCCGTAAAAGGAGATCAGAGGCCGGAAGCCGGAAGTCAGATTGATACCGGGGTCAGCGGTTGGTCTTCTGCTTTCGAGACTGTTCCATAAACCGATTCCGTTTAACTTCTGACTTCTTGCTTCAGACCTCAGACCTCTTTTTGGGAGGATTGTACTGTGAGCGATTTTGTTTTTTCCGCTGCCGGCGTTACCGCGGCCAGGGGCTTCCGGGCCAGCGGGGTCAGTGCCGGCATTAAGAAGAACAAGAAGGATCTGGCCCTCCTGGTGTCAGACGTCCCGGCCAGCGCGGCCGGCGTCTTCACTACCAACCAGGTCAAGGCTGCGCCCTTGCTTGTGACTATGCCCCGTGTGGCTTCCGGGAGAGCCCAGGCAATCATCATTAACAGCGGCAACGCCAATGCCTGCAACGGCCGGGAAGGCCTGGACGACGCGCGCGTTATGGGAAGCTTGTGCGCGCAGGCCCTCGGGCTGCCGGAGGAGATGGTTCTGGTCGGCTCGACGGGTGTCATCGGTCAGCGCTTGCCTATGGATAAGATAGCCTCCGGGATACCGCTGGCTGTGGCTGAACTGAGGACCACGGGCGGCGACGACGCCGCCGAGGCGATTATGACGACCGACACCGTCCCCAAGCAGGCCTCGGTCTCTTTCACCCTGGACGGTTCGACGGTGACTCTGGGGGGGATGGCCAAGGGCTCGGGCATGATTCATCCCAATATGGCCACGATGCTTGCCTTCATCACGACCGACGCGGCTATCGAGCCCGAAGCCTTGCGTTACGCCGTGCGCAACGCTGTCGAAATCTCTTTTAACATGATTAGCGTGGACGGGGACACCAGCACCAATGATATGCTTGTGGTAATGGCCAACGGCTTGGCCGGCAACAAACCCCTGGAGCCCGGTACCGTGGGCTACGACGTCTTCCAGCAGGCCCTGGACGAGGTCTGTATCAGGCTGGCCAAGGCGATCGCCCGTGACGGCGAGGGGGCAACAACCCTGCTGGAGGTCCGCGTGGTAGGCGCGCCCACGGCAAAGGACGCCCGGCTGGCGGCCCGGGCGATTTGTTCCTCCAATCTCGTCAAGGCGGCTGTCTTCGGCCGGGACGCCAACTGGGGGCGTATCATCTGCGCCGCTGGTTATTCGGGCGCCAGATTCAACGCCGATATTTTCGATGTCAGTCTCGGAGACCTTCTTGTTGCAGCAGGGGGCCGGGCCCTGGCTTTCGACGAGGCGCGCGCCGGTGCCATCCTATCGGGCGACCCCGTAGTTATCACCGTCGATTTCAAACAGGGTGACGGGTCGGCTGTAGCCTGGGGCTGTGATCTTTCCTACGATTATGTTAAGATAAACGCGTCATACCGAACGTAACGGTCGTCGGTTCATCGGATGTCGGAAATGGACTGCTGGTCTGTAACCACGTACGACGTACGACGTACTGCGTACTACGAAATTAGGAGGTAGTTATGCGCACGGCGCTGGAGAAGGCGGGTATCCTGGTTGAGGCTCTGCCCTATATCAAGAAGTTTTGGGGGAGGATCGTCGTCGTTAAATACGGCGGCCACGCCATGCTTAACGACGAGCTAAAGGAAGCTGTCCTGACCGACATCGTCCTAATGAAATTCGTCGGCATGAACCCTGTGATTGTGCACGGCGGTGGCCCCGACATCACCCGGATGATCAGGAAGGTGGGCCTGGAATCCACCTTCGTCAACGGTATGCGGGTAACTGACAAGGCGACCATGGAGATCGTAGAGATGGTCCTGGTAGGCAAGATCAATAAGTCCATCGTTGCCTCCATCAACCGCCTGGGCGGTAGGGCTATAGGTCTGTGCGGCAAGGACGGCAACCTTTTTGAGGCGGTCAAAAAGAAAGTGTTCGTGAAACAGGAAGACGGCGGCATGCAAGAGGTTGATCTCGGTTTTGTCGGAGAGATTGCCCGCGTAAACCCGGAAATCGTGGCTACTGCTTTCCGGGAGGGGTACATCCCTGTGATTGCTCCCACGGCTGTCGGGGACGACAATGAAAGCTACAATATCAACGCTGACAGCGTAGCCGGCCGCCTGGCCGCCGCGCTGGGCGCAGATAAACTTGTCATTCTTACTGACGTAGAAGGCATCCTGGCCGACAGGGAGGACCCCGCTTCCCTGATTTCGACCGTAAAAGTCAGTGAAGTACCTGTTCTGAAGGAACGAGGCGTGATCTCCGGCGGGATGATCCCCAAGATTGACTGCTGCGTCGATGCCATCACCGGAGGCGTAAGGCAGGCCCACATCCTCGACGGCCGGATCCCTCACTCGATCCTGCTGGAGGTGTTTACGGACGAAGGCGTCGGCACCATGGTCTTGCCAGACCAGCACTGTGCACTGGGTACTGAGCGCTGAGAATAGCAGTGGGCGCTGAGCACTGGGCACCGGGATTAATCTAGGGCTGACGAGTTCGTTTTTTTTGGATACGAGGTGTTGTTAATTGCTTAGTCAGCAGGATATCATCGCCAAAGGTGACAGATACGTGATGCGGACCTACGGCCGTACGCCGATCACGCTTGTGCGCGGCAAGGGGGTCTGGGTCTGGGACGCCGAAGGCAGGAAATACCTCGACTTTGTGGCCGGACTGGCCGTTAACAACCTGGGGCACTGTCACCCGCGGGTGGTGGAGGCTATCGCCAGACAGGCCGGCACCCTGGTCCACTGTTCCAATCTCTACTACATTGAGCCCCAGGTCCGTTTAGCCGAACAGCTTGTCAACAATTCCGCCTTAGACCGGGTGTTTTTCTGCAACAGCGGGGCGGAGGCCGTCGAGGCGGCGATCAAGCTCGCCCGCAAGTACGCCAAGAAGGTCAGCCAGAATAAATTCCAGATTATCACGGCTTTGCAATCATTTCACGGGAGGACCCTGGCGGCTATCACGGCCACGGGCCAGCCGAAATACCAGAAGGGTTTCGAGCCCTTGCCGGCCGGCTTTAAACACGTTCCGTTTAATGATCTGTCGGCTATGGAAGAGGCCCTTACCGATGACGTCTGTGCTGTACTGCTGGAGCCTGTACAGGGGGAAGGCGGCGTAAACGTCGCCGAGCGTGAATACCTCCGGGGCGTCCGGGAGCTATGCGATAAACGCGGCGTCCTCCTCATCCTTGACGAGGTGCAGACCGGCATGGGCCGTACAGGCCGGCTTTTCGCTTACGAGCATTACGATATTGAACCCGATATCATGGCCCTGGCCAAGGCTTTGGCCGGAGGCTTCCCCATGGGAGCCATGCTGGCCAAAGAAAAGATTGCCCAGGCCTTTTCGCCGGGCGACCACGCCTCGACTTTCGGGGGCAACCCCCTGGCCTGCACGGCCGCGATAGCCTCCCTTGGCGTGCTCCTCGGTGAGGACTACGTAAAGAACGCCGAAGTTGTGGGTTCCTATTTCCGCAAGCGCTTGGCTGACCTGATCGGTCGCTACCCCTTTGTTAAGGAGGTCCGGGGGCTGGGCCTGATGCTGGCGCTTGAGCTTTACGTCCCCGGGGCACGCATCGTCGACCGCTGCAGGAACAAGGGCCTGCTGGTGAATTGCGTTAAGGAAAACGTACTGCGTTTTGTCCCTCCGCTGATCGTCAGCACTGAAGACGTTGACGATGCGATGAAGATCCTGATTGAGGCCCTCAATGAGGAAAGGGAGGCGTTAGGCGAATGACAGGGCTAAAAGGGAGAGACCTCATATCCTTGAGCGATTTTTCCGCCGGCGAGATCCGGTCGGTTCTTGATACGGCACTTGACCTTAAAGCCAGGCTGAAGCGGGGCGAACAGCATCACCTCTGCGCCGGCAAGACCCTGGCGATGATCTTCCAAAAACCGTCGACACGGACGAGGGTTTCGTTTGAAACCGGGATGTTCCAGCTGGGGGGGTACGCCCTCTACCTTAACGCCCAGGACATCCAGCTTGGGCGCGGGGAGACCATCGCAGATACAGCCAGGGTACTCTCCCGTTTTGTTGACGGGATCATGATTCGCACTTTTGCCCAGCAGGATGTAGAGGAACTCGCCCGTCACGCCTCCGTACCTGTAATCAACGGACTGACCGACCTCGAGCACCCCTGCCAGATTCTGGCCGACCTGCTGACGATTCTCGAGCACAAGGGCCGTCTGGCCGGTTTGAAGCTTGCCTGGGTGGGGGACGGGAACAATGTCTGCCACAGCTTGATGTTTGGGGCGGCGCTGACCGGGATGCAGATGGTGGTGGCCACACCACCCGGTTTCGCCCCCCGTAAGGATATCGTCGAGGCGGCCCGGGAGCTGGCCGCGGGCCACGGCGCGGCGATCACCGTCACTGATGACCCGGTGACCGCGGTGTACGGGGCCGACGTGGTTGTCACCGACACCTGGACCTCGATGGGCCAGGAAGCCGAGTACGATGAACGGGTGCGGGTTTTCCGGCCCTACCAGGTCAACAGGGACTTGGTCAAACACGCCCGTCCGGATTTCATTTTTATGCACTGCCTCCCGGCCCACCGCAACGAAGAAGTCACCGACGAAGTGATGGATGGTCCGCACAGCGTTGTTTGGGACGAGGCGGAGAACAGGTTGCACGTCCAGAAAGCGCTGTTGTCCATGATACTTTAGACTGATTATATTTCACACATGAAGGAGCAGCTTGACTATGGCGGAAAAGATCGTCCTGGCTTATTCCGGAGGTCTCGACACCTCAATCATTATCCCCTGGCTTAAAGAAAACTACGGCTACGACGTCATCGCTATGGCTGCCGATCTCGGGCAGGGCGAAGAACTGGCCGGTGTCAGGGAGAAAGCCTTGCAGAGCGGGGCCGCCAAGGTCTACATCGAGGATGTCAAAGAGGAGTTCGTCCGCGACTACTGCTTCCCCCTGCTGCGTTCGGGGGCGGTTTACGAGGGCAAGTACCTGCTGGGGACCTCTATCGCCCGGCCGCTCATTGCCAAGTGCCTGGTGCGGGTGGCCGAGGCCGAGGGAGCGGTGGCCGTGGCGCACGGGGCTACGGGGAAGGGCAACGACCAGGTACGTTTTGAACTTACGGTCAAGGCGCTCAACCCTGACCTCAAGATCGTGGCACCCTGGCGGGAATGGAACATCCGCTCGCGCGAAGAGGCTATCGACTACGCCAACGCGCGGGGCATCCCGGTACCGGTCACAAAGTCGCGGCCCTACAGCATGGACCGGAACATCTGGCACTTGAGCCACGAGGGGGGCGCCCTGGAAGACCCTGCCAACGAGGCGCCGGACGACGTCTATTTGCTTTGTGTCCCTCCGGAGATGGCCACCAATAACCCGCGCTACCTGACAATTGATTTTGAAAAGGGTGTGCCGGTGGCCCTGGACGGCGAGAAGCTGGGCCCGGTGGAACTGCTGAAGAAGCTGAACACCATCGGGGGGCTGCACGGCGTGGGCATCGTCGACATGGTGGAGAACCGCCTGGTGGGGATGAAATCGCGGGGTGTCTACGAGACCCCGGGCGGGACCATCCTGGTGGCCGCCCACCGCGAACTGGAGCTGCTGACCCTTGACCGGGCCACCCTGCATTATAAGGACATGGTGGCTATCCGGTATGCTGAGCTGGTTTACGACGGCATGTGGTACTCGCCCCTGCGCGAGGCCCTCGATGCCTTTATCGACGTCACCCAGCGGACGGTTACCGGTTCGGTGCGCGTGAAGCTCTACAAGGGCTCGGTGCGCCCTGCCGGCGTTACTTCGCCTTACTCCCTCTACAGCAAGGACTTCGCTACCTTCGAAGCCGACGAGGTTTACAACCAGAAGGATGCCGAAGGCTTTATCAACCTCTTCGGGCTGCCGCTGAAGATGCGGGCGCTGATGGAAAAAAGGGCAGGTTTGCGTGAATAAGCAACCTGTCAATAGTCCAGACTGTTTGCTTTTCAGCATGCATTTTGCCGTCGGCACTACGCACTTGGCACTAAGCTGTAGGATCGGGTAACCGAAATCCTAACGCTTTGCGCCTAATGCCTGAGACATCTGTGTTCGAATGCGCTGGGACACCCTACAGAAGTACCCTGTTGGAGGTTGGCAACATGTTGAAGTTATGGGGCGGAAGGTTCCAGAAGCAGGCTGACCGTCTGATGGAGGAGTTTCACTCCTCCCTTTCGTTTGACCGCCGGCTCTACCGCCACGACATCGCCGGGAGCATCGCCCATGCCCGTATGCTGGGCAGGATCGGGGTGCTTAGCGCTGTCGAGACCGAGGCGATTGAGAAGGGGTTGGCCGCTGTTCTCAAGGACATTGAAGAGGGGCGGGTGGAGTTTTCCTCCGCAGTGGAGGACATCCACAGCCTGGTCGAACAGGAGCTGATCAAGAAGATCGGCGATCTCGGCAAAAAGCTGCACACCGGACGCAGCCGCAACGACCAGGTGGCCCTCGATGTTCGGATGTACCTTAAGGACGAGATCCGGGCGATCATCCAGCTGTTGAGGGAACTCCAGGAGACGATCCTCGACATGGCCGAAGCCCACGTCGATACCGTCATGCCGGGCTATACCCATATGCAGCGGGCGCAGCCGGTGACTTTCGCCCATCACCTCATGGCCTATTTTGAAATGTTCCAGGGGGACAGGGAGCGGCTGGAAGGGTGCTTCAAGCGTACCGACGTTATGCCTCTGGGGGCCGGGGCCCTGGCCGGCACCGTCTTTCCCCTGGACCGGGAGTTCGTAGCCCGGGAACTGGGGTTCGCCGCCATTGCGGAGAACAGCATGGACGCCGTTTCCAACCGGGACTTCGCCGTCGAATTCTGTGCGGCGGCATCCCTGATCATGATGCACCTCAGCCGCTTCTGCGAGGAAATCATCCTCTGGTCGTCGGCGGAGTTCGCGTTTGTAGAGGTGGACGATGCCTATGCCACCGGCAGCAGCATCATGCCACAGAAGAAGAACCCCGACGCGGCCGAACTCATTCGCGGGAAAACAGGGCGGGTTTACGGCGACCTGATGACTCTCCTGACGATAATGAAAGGGCTGCCCCTCACTTATAACAAGGACATGCAGGAGGACAAGGAAGCCCTTTTCGATGCCGTAGATACCGTCAAGAAGTGCCTGATGGTGTTTACGCCGATGCTCAAGACCCTGAGGGTAAACCGTGAGCGCATGGCGGAGGCCGCCCGGGGCGGATTTACGAATGCCACCGACCTGGCGGACTACCTCGTGCGGCGGGGCGTACCGTTCCGTGAAGCTCACGAGATCGTGGGACGCATCGTCCTTTACTGCCTGGCTGAAGGTAAGGACCTTGAGAACCTGACCCTGGAGGAATACCGCCGGTTTGCTCCCGTCTTTGAAGAGGACGTTTATGGGGCCATCGCTCTCGAGACCGTGCTTGCCGCCCGCCGTCTCCGCGGAGGCCCGGCGCCCGAGACCGTCCGGTCAGCAATTGCCAAAGCCAGAGAAAGAATCTAGGCTCCGATGGCAGAGGACAGGTTCGGCTGCGCGTCCTACACTAAAAACCATGGCGCATATGGCGCACATTAAGCCTGCCAGAGCCCTCAGGAGTCTGGCAGGTCTTCTTTTTTTAGGACAAATTTACAAACACCTTTACCCTGGCCTACACAGATGTCCTGTTGGCATACGCTACCGAGCAGACCTGACCGTTACCTGCCCTTGGGGTTGTGTATTGACAAGAAACGACAAAATAGGGTTATTGTCTACTAGTGTCCCAAATTATAGCATGAAACTATGCATTTTGGCAGAATACGCAACTTGCGGAATGTCTCAACCTGGTATCAGGCTTCCCAAAACTGTGTATCTGATCATTCTATGACTTCCATTGTCTGGTCAAGTAAGCCTGTCTATTAGACCGTGGGGAGGAAAAGATTGATGAAGCCGCTTGCATGTCTGGTATTAGGCCGAAAGATATGCTTAATTAGTATTTTATACACCGTTACCTTGCTGAGCGTAATGCTGTTAGTATGCCCATCCAGCTACAGCTTTTTCGGGCGGCTCTGGAACAGCAGATGATCCCTATCTGGTCGAGACTGCGGAACACCTCAATATGGTCCGCAACGATCTGACTGCGCATTACAAGCAGGTGGCCGACATTGATCTAGGAGTATTTACACCAATTGGATGGCGGGAGGACTCGTGTGTTGGATTTTCAGGTACTTACAACGGCAACGGTTATAAGATTACAAATGCCCAGATAAAGGCGAAGATTGCCAGCAATGACTGGGTGTGGGGAGGAAGACCCTATTACCAGGTGTATGGCGGAATATTTGCAATCTTGACAGGCACCGTAACCAACTTGGTGGTTGAGGGCACTTGCGAACCTTTAACTAAAGGTTCACTTCCTCCACCAGGAGGGTATGGTAACTTTGGTGTGGATTATTATATGGTGTCAGCGCCGGGTTTAAAATGACCCGGTAGCGCCGAAAAAGAATTGACCCACCC
>DAIRSE010000030.1:0-21673 GCA_036804525.1 Bacillota bacterium
AACACAACCTTTCCTGCACGCACAGCTCGAACTACGTCCCAGTGCCGGAAGCCGTTCTTTTCTTCGCAGGTCTTTGTGGGGTTGTTCTCCCACTTCCGCCTGCGGAGCGGCCAGATTAAGTGCTCTGGCCCGAAAAACTTCAGCAGCTTGCCGGGATGGAGCAGGGATGCCGCGTCGTTTGTGTGAGACTTGGGGAGATTCAGCGACTCCCGCCACTCCTTCGCCTGCCAGCCCTCGCAGATCCGCACTTCGCCAAACCGCGACAGCAGGGCCAGCAGGTACGCCTTGCCTTGCGCTGTGTGGGTCACCCAAGCCAAGGTCTTGCCCTTCCTGTCCAGGTGGGCGTCACCTGCGTGGAGTCTCCGGTGGCATTCCTCACACAACGCAACCTGGTTCACCGGCGTGTCGGAGCCGCCCTTCGACCTTGGCACCAGGTGGTGCCGCTGAAGTCTCTTCACAGAGCCGCACAGGGTGCAAGCGCCGTCCCGATTCAGCACCTTCTCTCGCGCGCTTTTGCCCGGCAGGGCTGGGTTCTTCACGCCCACCGAAACCAATTCCACATCTACGCCGGAGATCGGAGCTATCTTAGCCAGGTCGGCCAGGACGCGACAAATCGCTTCCTTCTTCTGGCGGATACTCGGAAACGGAACCATCTGCTTCCTGTTCCGGTTCCGGCACTGCCGGTGACGGACTATACGGTAGCGACGGTTCCGGCGGTATTCCCGCCGCAGGGTGAGAAGGCGCACCACGTCCCCACGCTGGATCAGGACGCCGCGGAAAACAACCTCGCCGGTGAACTCGTTGACCAGTGCGATACCGACGTGCTTCGAGCCGTCGTCAACTTTGGCCCGCAAGGTCCCGGTTGGGTTGGTAGCTGGACGTTCGAGCCTTATCGCGAATGGCATTCCGCGCTCCACGACCGCCTTCCCGGACTTGAGAAGTTTTCGTGCCCGCGCCGGGTGGCACGGCAGGAGCGGCTTTCCTTCCGCGTCTACTACGAACACCTTTGGGTAGTTGATAAAAATAGCGGCCATCTAAGGCCACTCTCCTTTCAGGTTTCTCTGCTCCTCGACAATGTGCCGGGGCCTCTGACAGCCCGCAAGGTGTTCACCGACTACCCACAAGGGGCCAGGTTCCGTCCCCGCAAACCGGCAACGTCCGGACCTGGAACAACAGCCCGGAGTGCCCGCCTTCCGGCAACCCCGGCACGTAGGGGGTCTCCTCACCTCTCCCGGTTGCCCGAGGTTCGGCTTACGCTCATGCACCCCCTCAGTCTCGAAGCCGCAGTAAGCTACCAGAGTGACACAAAATGTGAGAACCTGATAGCTCTACCGAAGCTCCTTTTAGGTTTGGTTTCGGGCTGTCCTTATCCGAAAATCCTTCGTTGAAAAAAAGAGCCGGGCACACGCGTGCCCGGCCGTAATCTTGCTTTATTCTAGTTTTTGGGAGCTCCGAAGACCCGGAACATGGCCGGTCTCGTGACCAGCCAGGTGCCGCCGGACTTGCGGGCTTCCCGGGGATGAAATTTGCCGGCAAGGATGTACTGGCGGATTGTGGCATCGGCCAGGCCCCAGGTCTCGGCGGCCTCCTTGACGGTGATCACGACCCAAAAGGGTCGGTTACCACCGTCAAACCGTCTTCGGGGTCAAGGCGCATCAGGAGACCGTCTTTTTCAATAAGCCAGCCGAAGTCCGTCTCGCGCCAGTCAGAGGGTTCCAACTCCGGGAACCCGGCGTCCGGACGGATTTCCCGCGCCCAGGCCAGGGCGTATATGAGCAGTTCGGCCAGGTTCCAGTAGATTTCTTTCTGGGACCCGTAGCTTTCGCCCGACCACTGCCAGATTCTTTCTTTGTCCAAGGTGTCGTGCGCCGACAGGCCGTCCGGCCCCGCGCGCAGGATCATCTCCCCGCCGAACTCGGGGACGGAAACGGCCAGAACATGGCGGTTTCCGCGCCGCTCAAGGATCGTTTTTGTTCCTTCAACCCAAGGAGCGCCCACATAGATTTTTTTCTCGGAATCCATTATATCAGCCTCCCCTACGAATTCGTAGTCTTAGTTTCAGTATACCTACGAATTCGTAGGTTGTCAAGGGGCAATTTTCTTTTTTCAGGCTGGCGCGTTGAGCATGGCCGACAGGTCTTCCTCCGTAAGCTGTGGGCGGCCTTTTCCCCCTTGGATGCCGTGCCGCCGACGCGCTGAGTGGGGCTGTCGGGGGTCACCAGCTCGGGGTGTTTCGCCTCAAGGGCTCTAAGTTCGCGTATGAGGGCATGGTCATGATAAGCAATCCAGGCGCGCAGGAAGGCGATGCGCTCGGGTGCCGGGCGGAGGGCGCAGGACTGCCGCAGGGCCGTCCTCTCGGACGGGTCAGGAGGGCACGTTGCGGGTACCTCCGGAGAATAGAAGATCCCTTGCGGGTAGTCAATGGTGAGCGGCATATATTTCCCCCCTTACATCATGTAGCTGAACTTGCAGTCAAAACAGCCCCCGCTCTGCTGGCCGGACGCGAAGCGGCGCGCAATGACGGTTCCCCCACAGAAAGGGCAGGTGAATGTTACACTGCCTATTTTCTTGCGGGCCTTTTTGAAAGTCTCGGACTCGAGCCTCAAAAAGGTTGCGACTTGTTCTGTGGGACGGTTATCTTGCTCAGGCATCTGGTTTCATTCCTTCTCTTGGGCGGTGATTAGATGCGAGTTAGGCCCTAAACCAGCCTCGCACCTTCTCTTTGCTTTCGTCGAGCTTGAGGTAAGAAAGGATTTCTCTAAGAAGATCGTCAGATGGAATCTGAAATCTTCCGGGGTCAAAGGGGCTTCTGGGACTGTATTCCGAAATGATTTTCATCTGGCAGTAATCCTGATATTTATCCAGAATGTGTCGCGGTACCGAAGGTGAATCGAATGTGACTCTCGGCAACGCTCCATTGTTTTCAACCTGCACTCGCATCCCATATGCTCTTGCCTTGTTGAGTATCTCGACAAGTATCCTGTCGTGTTTAGAACAAAAGCCCTTCCCTTCGCAAATGAAACATTCTAGCCCTTCAAGCCTTCCGCTCCCTCCGCAAATGGGGCATGGCTGTTCCCTCTTCGTCATGATGGCTTCTCCATCAACTACCGTGAAAACGACGACATCGCCCGTATGAAGACTCAACTTGTCCCGGACATCTTTGGGTATGGTTATCTGCCCTTTACTGGTAATGGTAGCTTCCGACATCAATCAGCCCTCCCTTACTTTTTGGCTTACCTCAATGATAAGGCAAAAAGTAAGGCGTGTCAAGTACAGTTTTGCAGCGGGAAACGAGGGCTTTATCCAGGAAGTTGAATGTCCGGCCAGACCAGCAACGGTTTGCCCAGGCCCACCGCGATCCGTATGCCCTGGCCGGTGCCTCCTCCGCCGGGCCGGAGAGGAAAGGCGAAGACCCTGTCCGCAAGAGATATGATGCCGTAGTTGCGGGCATGGAGTTTGAACATGCCCCGGGAAAGACGGTCGGGAGCAGGATGATAGCAATAAACGCTTTCTGCCCATTCCGGTTGGTTCGAGAAGACGATTATTCTATTGCCCGGGCGGATCTTGCTCCGGTTGAAGCCGAGCCAAGGCAGCACCAGTGTTACTTTTTCAGGGGCAAGTTCGTTCCAAATGCTGGCCGCCAGAGAGTCGATCCCGTCGGCGTTTCCAGTGACTAAGCGATGTCCCTGGGCAACCAGGGTGCGGCACAGCTCTTTACATGCGGCCGCCATCTCGGCAGTGGGGTTCTTTGAGCCGATAACGGCGATGGTGTCAGGCATGTTTAGCCCCCCTGTCACGCCTTCATATCCGGCATAACTCCAGTCCGGCACAACTCCGGAGTGTCGTGGATGTCGCCGATGACTTCAAAAGGCGCCCAGCCCTCGCTGATGGGGGTGCAGCCCGTTACGCGGGGTTCCAGGTTTCTCCCGGCGTGCCGTCGGGATTCTTGACCCACTCTATTTTGGTTGGCATCTTGATCCTCCCCCACGGACTTTTAACTGCAACTCCCGGTATTCCTTGCGGAGCTCTTCTAACTCGGCCTGTTCCTCAGTATTGGGGTCTGTGTCATCACTTGGGCCGTACAAGAAGGGGTTGCAAAATACCGCAGTCGGCAATACTCGCGGCCAGTTCGCCGAGGCCCTCTTCGTCGAGGCCAAAGGCGGTGTTTTTGGGATGGTCGTCGAGAAGGTCGAGGCGAATAAAAACGGTTCGGGTGCTGTCAGACATAACTACTCTCCTTTCGCGTATACTGTGTCACCTAACGCAACCTAGCGGTTGACAATAGTGTAGTGACTAGGTTGTGTTATAATCCAATTAGAGGAAGTAGAAGACACAAGAAACTAAATTCTGCAAGGAGGCTTTCTGAAGTGAAGATTAGGGCGTATCTTTCTATCGGAACCCGTAGGAAGTTGCTTCGAATCTGAAAGGGGCGAGATACACAGTGACTAGGGAGCAGATCATCAAGCAGGTGGCGCAGGAGGTTAGGGAGTTTGGTTATTTTGATAACTCGTATGATATTGTGCAAGAGGTCCTCGACGCCGCCAACTACTTCGAACTAAGAGAGGCGGCGCAGAACTTCTGCCGCTGCTTCAACGACAAGCGAGCCAACCTGCGCACTGACGAAATCCAGGCTTACGACAGACTTCTGGCTATTTTGTCTAAGCGGGCCTAACCCTGAATCACCGAGAGCAATAGCGGGAGGTTCTAACGTTAATGATTGAAAAAGACATTTTCTTCTGCGGGCAACCAGTTACAGTCTCTTGCGATGGGCAATGCAGTAAGGCATGGGGTATCAGTTCTAGACCCTATATTCAACTAGACGATTCGAATGAAGATGATATCGTCTTTCTTGCGGACGGCGAACTGGGAGAAGCCCCTGCCGACCCTGGAACGTATGAGGGCGGTGATGCGAAACCTACGACACCAGAAGATCGGCTAAACAGATGGTGCGTGCGAGAGTGCGAAAGGTGCGTGTGGATTGACAAGAATCAATATACTGTGATGAATAAAAAGGACTGGAATAAGCGCCAGTACAACATACCAAGGCCAATGGCACAAATTCCTGTCTTCCAGATTAATATTGTGCGGCACAAGGGTGAGATGGACAGGGTATATCTTCGTACCATATTACCCGGGGCAAAAGCGTTTGAGCAGATGTTGACTCTTCAGTTCGATACTACCGAAGGGTATGCTAAGGAATATGTGCACCTACACTTTCCGGGCATACCAGTAACAGTTATGGGCACGGAGACGAGCTAGTACTAACCCTTCCACTTTCCATCCGACCCGGGCAAAAGCAGGGGCAATAGGCGTACAACAAGTTGAAAGCGGTTCTGCAGGCTGTATAAGCAGCTCGTGTGTATGACTAAGGCACATAAGGAGGATGGGTACCTTGAACCGCAAACATGATATGGCAGATGTTGGCTTGGCTGTCATTTTAACTGGACTGGTCGTGTTTCACGTTCTTGGCTATTTGTTTGTCAGGCTATTGTATCTTTTCTTAGGCGCCGTTGTGTGGTGTCGGATTATGGATACTTATCAAATCAATGATTGGCCGGTGCTTTTTCAGATATTGGCGTGCATCATCTTCAGTCTCGTGTTAGTAAACTTATGGGTTGCCGGCAAGAAACTTTTCAATGCCTTTGTGAAACACATAATTTAACTCGCTAAAGGAGAAATGTAGAGTTCATCCTAGATGAATGACCATAATACAATGGATGAATAGTGAGGAGGCATAAGCTACGCATGAGAATTCTGAAGCTACGTTATCCCGATAAGAGCTTGGCTGACTTCGTTCTAAACAACGATCCGGAACGGTTCACGCTGAAAGACGTGGTTGTCGCAGCCCGAACGATAGCTTTTGGTATACCCCACTTCTACAAGGTCATTCCGGTAGGTGTCAAAGGCGCACCTGCTATTCTTCTGGGCCATAAGAATGATCGGGCTCCATTCGCCCCCGGCCAGGAGCTGGACAAGATCCCACTGGATAATCCGGACTTTTGGCATATTGTAACGGTGTCGGGAGCCGATCGGGAGGCCTTTGACGCGGTGAGGTTCGATGCCGACGGGCTCCCCTGGCAGGGAAGCTACCACAAGGAAACCATCAACCAGTCGTTTTTTGCGCGCCAAGGAGCGCCGTGGACCGTGTACTTGGTCACGGAATCCTTGGTGGGTACGACTGAGATCGCCAAGGCGCTCGGGGTGTCGCGCCAAGCGGTCAGCAAGAGGGTGGCCCGGGGCACGATGCCGACGCCCAAAGCGCATCTGGCGGCCGGGCCGGTGTGGGAAGTTAATATAGACTTTCTAAAGTGGTTGTTGGCGGTCATCTAAGTTAAGCTCTTGACGACCGGGAATTATTGCGATAATAATTACCTTAAGCCGCCAGACAAAAGGGGACTGGAAGAGAAAGGGACAACCTGTCCTGACTATCTCAATCAATTTCAGTCAATGACCCGCCTGGCGGCTTTAATTATGTACCAAAGCGAGGACTGAAAGTGCGCAACTGTCTGGAGTGTGGAAAGTCATTCGCCCCGCAGCATGTGCGCCACAAATTTTGCTCCGATCAGTGCAGAGCCCGGTTCCAGAAGCGCAAACTCCGGCTTCGGCGTCAGGAGCAGGGCCTCTGTCCCCAGTGCGGGGGGCCAATGGATTATCCTGTCCGCATCGGCTCCGGCAAGGCGTCGGGCAAGCAAAAGATCAGCTACTGTTCCCGCTGCCGGGAACGGTTCAAGGAGCGGCGAGGTTTATGATCGTGCATGCCGTTTTGTACTTTGAACGCTATTGCTCCCACTGCCGGCGCAGACTTTCTCTGTTGGTGCATGATTACGGCCCGCTGGAGTACCACGTCCTGGACGCGCAGATCGGACAGCGCAGTTTTCCTCTGGAGCCGATGACGTGCCCCACTTGCGGTCGGCAGGGGATGCCGGAAGAGATGGTTCTGAAAGAAGTCGACCGCAAGGAGATTATCGCTCGGAAAAAGATCGGCTCCAAGGAACTTCCGGTGATGGGCGACAGCAAATCCTACGGTGTCGTCCGCATTCCTGAAGAGCAGGACGAATACGACCGCGGGATGGACAAGGTTGAGCCCTTCTTCAGGAAACAGACAGAGGATTTCTGGCGGAAGTATACAGATTGGGCGATTCCCCGCTGGGAAGCGCTGATCCGGGACATTGCCCTGCGTGAGTTCGAGCACGGCTACAATGTGCTGGGACTGGACATGCCCGGAACGCACCTCAGCACCGCCGCCTGGCGCAAGGACGCTCTGGCTCGTTTCAAGACCGAAGACGACCGCCGACGGGCATGGCGGGCTTTGAATGATTTTCTGGTGCACCGCGAGTTCTTATGGCTTCCCGTCGACCACTGGCCAATCAAGGAATGGATTGCGACTTACGGCCGGGAACGGGTGGCCTGGCTGACGCTTAACTTCCCCCTGCCCGAAGAGTGGGAGTCTTTGCGGACAGAGAAGATCGGGGAAGTTGTTCGTAAGCACACCGGGGAGACCGGAACTTTGTTCGCCCGCATCGGAGACCTTTCCCGGCAACTGGACCGCCAGCGCCGCCGGGCGGAAGAGTTGGCTCGCATGGTAAGGGAACTGCGCCAGGAGAACGCCCGTCTGCAAGAAGCCCTGTCGGTAGCCCGGGCGCAAGCTAAGACGCAGACGGTCTATGAGCGCGATCCGGAAGACGTGCGGCGCATCGCCCGGCTTAAAGGGCTGGTATCCGAACTGCGGGCGGAAGTAGCGCGCCTGGAGGCAATGTTGCCGCCAGAACAAACCGAAGAGCCTACAAACTTGCGGCCGGAACCTGCACCGGTTGAAACTCAGGAGGATGTGCAGGACTATACTCCGTACCTGGCGGGCAAGACGGTGGCTGTTTTCGGGCGACTGGGCCAGCCAATGAATGTGCCCTGTGCCATTCGCTGGCACGATGGAAACCGGCCCGACCAGGAGATGGAGTCCCTGGCACAGATGGCGGATGTCCTGGTGGTGCTGACACGCCTCACGTCGCATGCTGTGATGTGGCGTCTGAAAGAAGTTGCTGCTGACCGCGGCGTTCTCCTCTTGTTTTTGCGTGAGACAGGGATCGAGCGGATACTTGCAGCGGCAGGACGGGCTATGGCAATCGGCTCTGAAAAAGGTCAAATATAGCCCAGACAAGAAAGGCCGGAGGCGAATTCCCCCGGCCTTTTTCCTTAAGACGCTTTTCTAACGATTCTGATGACGCTGCCCTTGATGCGGCCCGACTCCCCGTTGGGCTCGACGCTGGTGATGTAAATAGCCACTTCGTCGCCCTTTTGGGGGCGTCCGGACGCCATGTGGTTGCACAGCGCGTTGACGCCCGGCTCCAGCTCGACAAACACGCCGTAGCGGGTGACGCCGGTCACGGTTCCGGTGTAAGAACTCTTTTTGAGATACCGCCGGGCCGCGCCGGGCCAGGGGTTCGGAAGAAGGGCCTTGACCGAGACGATGACCCGCTCCCTCTCGCGGTCCACGCTCAAGACCTTGACGTCGAACATGTCGCCGGGCTGGATCACTTCGAGGATTTCGTCCACCCAGCCGTGGGAAATCTCCCGCACAGGGAGGAAGGCTTCCACGCCGTCGATTTCGACGACGCAGCCGGCGGGAACAACGGAGCCGTCGCGGCTCCGGGCGATCCGCAGGACACGGCGCGCGACGGCGGTCTTGACGGCCCCCTCCTCCAGAGTGGGCCAGGTCTCGGCGGCCAGGCGCTCCAGGGCCTGTTTACGGGAGGCGATGAAGGTCTCGTTGGCCTCGTCGATCCCGGTCACGACAAAGGCGATGTCCTGGCCCAAAAGCCCGGACAGGCGGGCGCGGGTGAGGGTGCGGTTTCTGCCGGGCTTGACCCCGGTCTCGGGAAGCGGGATGACGCCCTTGACGTTGTCTTTCATGACGGCCAGGCAAAGAATCTTTTCTTCCCGCGTCTCGTTGTTCTCCCCGCGGACGCGGAGCACGTGCTCTTCAACAGCTTTGACCGGCCAGCGAAGGATGGTTTTCTTCTGCCGGGACGCATACACTTCCGGCCAGGCGTCGGTGACGAACTCTTTCTTGTGCACGCTTGTTGCTCCTTTCTGGTTGGCGTGTTATTTTCTGGCAGGATCACCAAATTATGCGGCGTCGGAAGCCCCGGCGTTTACGCCTGGGGAGGAGGCGCCGCGCCCTCCTTTCGTATACCCGTATCCATCTGCCCGCTGAAGCAGGCGACAATACTTCCACGAAATCCCATCCGCTTTTCCCACCCGGAATGATCCGGAGGCGCGCACGGCCACAGGGCCAATATGGACTCCAGTACGTTTGCCCTTCGGTACTTCCGCACGCACCAGATCCCCCGTGCGAAATCCGCGCACCGTTTTGGAACGCATCCTGTATCCGCGCGGGAAGCCGTAGGCGTCCACGTTCGTCCGGCTCCGCTGCCCGTGTCCCAGCGCCTTGATTTCAAGTACCGGAGCGTTCCAGCCGGACACACCGGCAATATCGCCCACGCACAGCGCGTCCAGCGCATGCGTCTTCGGGAGTCCAAACCGTTCCCGGTTCCACTTTGTCCGCCCGCCCGTCCATGAGAGAACTTCTAGACTCATGGCACGCAAGCCGTTCAGGACGGCATAGCGGGTCGCATTGACGGCCGCGGCGTCCTTCAGCGGCACCTTCGCCTTGGCTTGCACTTCCGGGTGGCCAAACTCCTCCGCCGTCCGGTTCCCCTTGGCCTGGTTGCAGGCTCGACAAGCCAATGTGAGATTGCTTACCCGATCAGTACCGCCTCTCGACTTCGGAATGATGTGCTCAAGCTCCAGCGGCACGTTCTCAGCGCCACAGTACGCACAGCGGCGCCCCCATTTCTCCAGTAGGTACTCTCGGACTTCATAGCCGAAAAGCTCGCCACGCTGGTACTCGATGCCGGAGATCTCCGGGGTCTGGAGCGCCTGCGTGTCAAACCGGACGGTCTCGACCTCGACAAAAGCGATGGGTGCCAAGCGCCGGTACCGGCTCGCCCACGAGAATACGTTCTCAACCCGGCTCCGCAACGAAGGCGGGAGCCAGCCGTTTTTCCTTCGGCGATTGTTGAACCTTGGGGCGCGGTAGCGCAGATTGGCGTTCCTCCTCCGGCGGCGGTATGCCGCGCGTTTCTGCATCCGCTCCCGAACGGCATCTCCACGGTGAGTGATCTCTGCCAAGTGCAAGGCATGATCCCAAGGGCCATCCGCCGTCTCTTCCCGGCGCACAATCGCCACCCCGGTGACCTTGCTGCCCGGATCGAGCTTCAGTCCGACGGGCTGCAGCACGCTCTCCTCAAGCAGCCGGTCTTTGAGCCTAATCGTGAACGGATGGAGCCGGTGGACGACGGCGCGCCCGCGCTCCAGTAACAACCGTGCTCGCTTCTCCGAGCAAGGCATGAGCGGCTTCTTTCTCTTGTCCAGCACAAAAACCATGATCCTTCTCAACCCTGTTGACCGCGAAGCTTTTGTCCGGTTGCTGCCGAAGATCGGGACGGACAAGAAGGAAGACGCCCTGTTCATAAAGAAAGGTCTGCGGTGTAAGGCAAAATACACCGTTGGGGCACAGGGGAACGTCAGAGACTGTGTTTTTGAAGGATGGATAACCTGAGGGGGGGACACACCCGTGGTTGGGCAGCGGTTCGCATATCGGAAAAGAGCAAGGGCACTTGGAGAGCCGGTGCAACCTGTTGAAGTCATCAAGGAGGGTCCTCCCCGTTCCCGAAAGGTGAGGATTCGATACCTTGATGGCGAATACGAAGGGCTGGAGGAATGGGTTCCTAAGACGCGGCTTCTTGTACCGTGGGATGAAGCCCAGGCGTTTTGTGAAGACGAAAGGCGGTTGCTGGCAGCGATTGAGGCAACCGGACAAGTTGAAGGAACGGTTGTGTACGGAGCCGTTAACTCAGTATTCGGTGCGGTCACACATCTATTCGGCGAGGAACTAATTCTGACAGGATGGAAAGCGGTAGAACGGGATCTGGTGATTATCCAGGACTTTCACAAGACTATTCAGAGACTCGACCTCGACGGAGACGCTCTTTTGTCTGTGCCATACGCCTTTGTTGACAGGAACGGAGACTACAAGGCTCCATTTCCTGTGGCTGAACATCTCGCCCGGCTCTTCTGCCAACGGTATCCCAAACAAATATTGCACCATATCCAGTTAGAAAACGAAAGCTATCGAAGAAGAATTCTGGAGGAAGCAGATCACTTCAGGCAGCAAGTGAAAGATACGCTGCTCGACAAGTACGAGCTCGAGTTTTCCCTGGTAAGGGAATGGTGTGGCGAAGAACAAGCCGCGGAAATAGACGAAGTGAATGCTCTCCGAGAGAAGGTACGCAAGCTGAGAGAACTAATCCAGTCTACAGCGGCATGGCTGAAAGAGCAGGGACAACACCGCAAAGCTGCCTGGATGTTAAAGTTCCCGCCGGGAAGTCCCCTTCTGTAAGGAAGGGGATGTGAGGCGGGCATTGCTTATTTTCAGTTCTGCCGGTAAAATAAAGGTATGAAATACCAATTAGACAAAGGATGTCACTCAGTATATAATTTTCGGTTCCACTATGTTTGCTGTGTGAAGTACCGGAAAAAAGTACTGACTCGTGAGGTTTCTTCACGCTTGAAAGAAATAAACCTTAGTGTCGCCGAAAAGTTTGGAGTTCAGATTATTGAACAAGAAACCGATCTGGACCACATCCACATCCTTTTTGCTTCCAGGCCCCAAGTGCAGCTGTCGAAGTTCGTAAACTCCCTCAAGTCGGTTTCTGCGCGTCTGCTCTTCAAAAAATTTCCCGAACTGAAAAGGGAATTGCGGAACGGCCACTTGTGGTCACCGAGCTATTTTCTTGCCACCGTGGGGGAAGTGAAGCTGGAAGATGTCAAAAGGTACGTCCAGTCTCAAGGCGGTGCGTAATTACAAGTTTCGCATCTACCCTAACAGAGAACAGGAACAAAAACTCCTCGCCTGGCTTGAGACCTGCCGCAGGATTTACAACACAGCACTTGCTCAAAGGAAAGAAGCGTGGGAAAAAGAGAATCGTTCTGTTTCCCGCAGCGAACAACAGGTATGGCTAAAAGAAGCCAAGAAAGAAAACGAATACTTCCGGCGGGTCCACTCACAGGTCGCTCAAGAGGTGCTTTTCAGGGTAGAAAGAGCTTTTGTCGCTTTCTTCCGCAGGGTCAAAAACGGAGAAGCACCGGGATATCCCCGCTTCAAGGGTAAAGGGCGTTACAAGTCCCTTACCTTCACCCAGTTTGGTGAAGGCAAAGGGGCCTCTTTTCAGGACGGCAAGCTGAAGCTCTCAAAAATCGGCCTGCTGAAGATAAAGCTGCACCGGGAAATACCCGGCATCATCAAGACCGTGATCATTAAGTGGGATGCTGTCGGCAGGTGGTGGGCCGTTTTTGCCGTAGAAATAGAACTTTCCCGACAGCAAACACATACCGGCTTTTCCGCAGGTTTGGATGCTGGGCTGGAGAAGTTTGCAGTCCTTTCAGACGGCAGCATTATCGAAAATCCCAGACACCTGAGAAAGACAGAAAAGCGGCTCAAGCGTGCCCAGCGGGAACTTTCCCGTAAGGAGAAGGGTTCCCGTAACAGGGAAAAAGCCAGGCAAAAGCTGGCGAAACTGCACGCTAAAATTCATAACCAGCGAAGGGACTTCTTGCACAAGCAATCCCGCAGGCTGGTGGAAACTTATGGCCTGATCGCTGTTGAGAAACTAAACATCAAGGGTATGGTCAAAAATCACCACCTGGCCAAGAGCATTTCTGACGCAGGCTGGGGTGAGTTCATGGCCATGCTTGAGTACAAAGCGGCAGAGGCTGGTACCAGGCTGGTCAAAGTGAACCCCTCCGGCACTTCGCAGGAATGCAGCGGGTGTGGTATGGATGTGCCTAAAGAATTATCCGAGCGGGTTCATTGCTGTCCCTATTGCGGCCTTACGCTAGACCGAGATGTAAACGCTGCCCGGAATATTTTGAAGAAAGCTCTGGCTTTGGAAGCGGCCTAAAAGCTTCCCTGCCGTGGGGACCACGGAAAGTTACGCCTGTAGAGCTGGTTCGCTAGGACCACTATGAAGCAGGAAGCCCCTTCCGTAAAGAAGGGGTGGTTCACGTCAATAGACCAAACGCTGAAAAGGATCGCTGAGCAACAGTCTTCTGGGTCAGGCGAAGTCCCGCCCGGTAAATAAGCCTGAACTTAAAGGAACAAGAAGAAGGATGTCGAAACTGAATATGGACGGATAAAAGAATAACCCCCTGCGAGCTCTTGCACGCTTGGTCCAAGAGCATGATTTGCAGACGGGGCTTCTTATGCAGTAGAGAACTGACCGCCGAAAGGCGGTCAAGTGTTTTATGGCGGCTTCGACATTTTGCGACAATTATTGACTTCTTACCAGAACACTTTGGGGCTGGGCTCTTCCTGATCGGCATCTTCCGGCAGAGCATGTTTTAAAATTTCTTTTTGCGGCGCAGCCTCTTTTTCCGGCGAACGTTTTTTGGCCTTTTGTTTTTCCTGCGCTCCCCGTCCCAGGGTCTCTTCTGCTCCGGCGCGTCCGGGGATTTCGCCAACCACCGGGAAGACGACTTCGATTTCGGGCAGGGCTTCGTGAGACGGAATGCGGGCGTCAAGGTCGGGTGGCAGGGTCGCCCCCAGCGGGTGCTGAGTGTAGTCTAGTTTGTCGATCATCAGCGGGGGACGGCCGCCGAGCATCAGGACAGCCCTGTCGCGAGGAAGGCGCATCACTTCGTCCGGCGTCAGGAGGCTACGCGAGGCCGTGGAGCGCATGACCTGGACGGGATCAAGGGCTAAAGCCTTCTTGCGGACGGCCAGTTTCTCGACGGTGCCGGCGCCCAGGCGCTCAGACACGTACTCGGCGGTGCTCAGGTCGTTCGCGCCGAAGACGAGCTGGGAATCGCAGCAGGCGACGATCTCCTCCCACTCGTCGTTGGGGTAGCGGTTTTTAAGCTGCGGCAGGGACTGCGTGATCATCAGGGTCGAGAGCCCCCTGGAACGGACGGTGGCGATCTTCTTCTTGAAGTCCGGGATGGCGCCGATGTTGCAGAACTCGTCGAGGACGAAGTTGACCCTCACGGGGCACTTCCCCCCGCTTTTGTCGGCCAGCCGGATGAGTTTGATGAAGAGGAACGAGAAAAACAGGCTGGCAAGGAAGTCAAAGGCGGAGTCGGTGTCGGAGACGATGCAGTAGTAGACGGCCTTCTTTTTCCCCGGAAGCTCTAAATCAATGTCGCTCACGGCGGTAAGCTTCCTGACCATATCGTTCTGGAAGACCTGGATGCGCACGCCCAGGCCCTGGATGATGTCGGACTTCGTCTTCCGGTCGGCCTGGGCGTAAATGTTCCACGCCGCTTTCGCCGGGTGGCTTCCCCCGAGGGAGCCGAAAGTCGTCTCAAGCTGGTTCAAGTCCCCGCAGGAGAGTAGGGCGTACAGGGAGTCCATGTTGCGCTTTTCGGGCTCGTACTCGTTGATGACGTAGATCGCCAAAGCCTTCAAGAGGTTCTGTTCCGCCGAGGCCCAGAAGGGGTCGGAGCCGATCTTCTTGACGCCGGCAACGGTCGTGTTGGCGATGATGGTGTCCGCGAAAAGCTGGGCGTCGAGGTCGGTCTTGATCTCCCCCAGCGGGTTCCACCGGTCCGACGCGGCCATATCGACGAGATTGAAGACGCGCACTTCGTAGCCCTGCCCGGCGAAGAAGGCGGCGGTGGCGGGCGCGATCTCGCCTTTCGGGTCGGTGCAGACGCAGGAGCGACCGGCGACGACGCTCTGGAGAAGGGCGGGAACGACGAGGCTCCTGGTCTTCCGTGAGCCGGGAGGGCCGAAACACAGCACGTTCTCGTTCAATTCCCTGGAATCAAGCCGCACCGGTTCGCCATAAAGGGCGCCGAAGAGGATGCCGGGGCCGAAGCCGAAGGAAAGGATTTCCTGCGTTTCTTCGGGAGTCATCCAGCGGGCGGTGCCGGACGTGGGGTCTTCGGTGAACTCGGGCTCTTTCTTTCTGACCCTGAAGGCCTCGGGCATCACGGACTGGAGCTTGAGGTAGGCGATGAACAGGCAGGAAGCGGCCATCAGGTTCAACAGGAACCACCAGCCCAGGGTGCCCTGGAAGGGAACGTAAACGGCGGCCAAGAAGGGGTTCTTGAAGAAAGCGACGGCTTTTTTGAAATCGACGAACATCACGGTCAGGGAGCCTAAAAGCCAGGCGTCGAGGACGTAGACGACAGCGGCGACGAGGACGTACCAGAGTTTTTTATCCTGGAAGAGCCTGGCCGTTTTCTGGTTGATAACTAACTCTGCGATACGCAAGTTATTGCACCTCCGAAACAAGGGCGTCGGGGACGGTAACGATTTCAGTATTCGGAAAGAGAGCGGCAAACGCGCCTTTTTGGCTGGCAAGACAGACAATGACGTTCTTGCGGGCTTCGCGGGCGGCGACGTAATCGAGATAATCACGCAGGGCGCGGCGCTTGACGAGGTCGTTGGTCACAAGAGACGTGATGAAGACGCCGTCGAGCTCGTAGTCGGCAAAGGGCCGGGCGCAAGGTTGACAGCCGGGAAAAAGCTTGCGAACCCGCTCGTCAATAATGTCGAGGCTTTCAAGCAGGCCGACGCCGAACGGGTACGGCAGGAGCAACAGGGACTCAAGGTTCGCGGGTTCAGCGCCGAACTTCTCAAGGGCTTCCGGCGACGGATAGAAGACGATGGCGTGCCTGATGCGCCAGCTTTTCAGATGCGCAAGCTCTTTGCGTATGGTGCGGACCGCCTGCTGTTGCGGCCTGGAAGACAAGAGGTAGAGGGCGTACTCCCGCCCGTTTTTGCTCACAACAGCATCAAACCTGGCCCCGCGATAGACGTAGCTGTTGGAACGCTTAACCTCGTGCGGGAACGCGGCGTCCCAACCCTGAAGAGACAGCAGAATGCCGGCAACATCGGCTTTGTGCTGGCGCTGCCACTTATGGCGCACCCTGAAGGGAACCTGGTCGAGGCCGATGGCTTTCGCTCCCCTGGCTGTGATCTGAATGAGGTTATCCGCTCTGGCGATGTAATCGCGCTTCGCCAGCTCACTTATCCGCGCCTTGTGGTAGGAGGCAACTCCATAGACAGCTCCCGCCTGATCCACACTCAGCGCCCCACAACGCGCCAGCATAGACAAAAGCCTCTCGTCACGTTCAGTAAGCTGTTTGCGTCCTGACAATTCATTTCTTCCTCCTTCTGGCACACATCGGGCTGGAAATAAGGAAGACGACTTTTGAACCTTCTCCGACACGGAAGCAGATAATTGACACTCACACAAAAGGCCGTTTAAAGGGGCCTTATATATTTGCCATTTTGAGCCCCTTTCCGTGACATATCCCCTAAATACTTCGTCATCAAGTCATATGTCGCTGACGGCTAATCTCTGAAGTGCCCAAAAGTTTAGAGCGGCAAGGTTTTCGTTGGTTGCGATTCCTGTAACCGGAGACAGATGAATGGCATATCTTTTGACGGTAACGTAATTGAGCCCGTTCCAGACACGTGTCCGGGGCTTTCTGTTCTTTCCTTAATATTGCGTTTTTACTTTTCAACGATGTTACAGGGCTGTTCGTACACGAAAATTTCCGTGCGCGGGTTTTCTTTATCCACTCGGCCAATTACCATAAATGCCAACCGTTGCCAGTCGTCATTCGTTATGACCCGCGCGAATTTCAGGCCGTTGATAATACACGAAAAGGCCCGGTTGTCAGCGTCCCACTCAATCTCCTTCGGGACGTAGGCGACGATTTTGACTAGTACCCGCTCAAAGGTGATCTGGGTGCCGAGCTTTTCGTTTAATTTGCAGACCGCGTCGGCGACAGACCGGGACCAAAGAAGCCGCATTTGCGGATTGTTCAGGGCGTTGGCGCGCCGGGGGAGGTAGTCCCTGACGACGACGTGCAGCACTCTGCCGTCGTAGTCCGCGTCGGCCAACATTGTGCGGCTGTCTTTGTCGATCACGTCCCAGCGCACCATCTCGTCCTGGAGGTTCTCAAGCTGTTGCCATACTTCCGCCCTGATCCTCTCGATGTTCCGGTAGTGCGTTTCCAGAAACTCTCTTAAGTCTTTCAACATCTGCATCGACAGAGACCTCCTGTCCCATGAAGGTGATGGCTATCCTGGCTTTCTTGGAAGTGGCGGACTGCACCGTCCCGCTCCAGCCGGCGAAAGGCCCTGACAGCACTTCAACAACGTCGCCTTTCTGGATCTTGGGCTTGGCCGGCATCGTTAGAGTGCGCATGACTTCTTCCTCGTCCACCTGGCCCAGGACTTTGTGCCTGGTCGTCAGGGAGCAGAGGTAATATTCAGGCCACTGGTCGGCTTCGATGAAAATGTAGCCCGGAAAGATGCGCTCGCCTTCGCGCTCGGGAATGACGATGCGCCCGATTCTCCCGGTCAGCCCGTCAAGTTTGCATTTTTCCAGGTAGCTTTTGACCTTCCTCTCGTGCTGTGAAGCAACTTGAACTACGAACCAGTGCATTTCTCCTACCCCTCGTTTCCATCTGGGTCTGGGGAGTTTCGCCCCTGAACAAAAGAGGAGCGCGTTGTTGGCGCTCCCCCGTGCTTGCCCACCATCACTCGAAAGCTTTTAAGAACTCGTTGACATCGATCTTTGGCCTCCGGCTTTCCTCGGGCTCGGAGGCGGCCATTGGCTGCAAGTTTGCCGATCCCGAGGAAACGCGTAGCCGGATGTCGCGGATTTCCCGGATGATGGCATCCAAAGACAATGTTATGTCTCGTCCTCGATCCAGCCACTCACGGGCCACCCGGGATCGCTCTCTTTCCGGCAACGTGAAGACAGGGTGATCCGCTGGCAGGCGAATAGCCAATACGCGGGTATCTCCCTTTTCTCCTGTTCCAGGCTTGTTTCGTTTATCCCGACCCACGACACCATCTCCTTGTATACACCGTCTAACCGTCTTTCTCTAAGCCCGGCGGGTTGTGTGATGCCAAATTGTATTACACGTTTGTATACACTTTTGCCGCCGTGCTACGTCGGACTTCCGGGCATTTTGTCTTCCGTTTTGTAATACATCCTTCCGCAACTCCTGAATGGGGTGTATTACAAATGCTCCCTCCCTCCGGCCTGCGTCCTTAGAATCCCTGGCTTGCCGCTGTATACATTTTTGCTATTCGGTGTATTACAAATTGCCCTTCGTCATACTGTTACTCCGCGCCACCACTGCCTTCCCGCTGTATACATTTTTGGAGAGCATCTTCAGATACCCGTTGGCGTTGGCGAACACCGGATCAGACGCAATCGTGGCCGTCGGGAAAGCTTTGGTTAGTTCAGACCCGAGTAGCAAGGGGCCTCCCCCGATGAGGTACACCGCCTCGACGAAGTTGGCGAAGTCCCCAAGGGCCGATAACACCTGGCGCGAAATAGCGCGGGAAGTCTCGACCGTGGCCTTCCTGAAGGCATCGCTGAGGTCGATTTTCTTTCCGCCGAAGCTCACCGGCTCTCCTTCCCGCACCCGCGCCAGGACCTGGCGCTCCATTCTCTGGGGAAGCGGCGCTCCAGTCTTTGCCTGGAACTCGTGCGCCAGGGCCTTCAGCACCAAGTGGCAGCCGATCTCCAGGCTTCCCGACGCCTCCGCGACGGGCCGGGGTACGCCATCGGTGATGAAGAGCAATACATAATCTGTGGTGCCTCTGCCTATGTCCACGACCACGACGTAGCCGGCTTTCGTCAGGTTCTCAAAGGCGAAGACGGCCGCCGCGCCCTGGGGGGCCACCAGCACGTTGCCGAAGCTGATGTAGCGTTCTTCGCCGCCGTTGACTCGTACCCAGGCCGAGAGCCCCGCCAGACGGGCCTTCAAAGCATCGCGCTGGGTCTTGTAGTAGGCAAGGGGCAGGCCCACCGCAAGGTCAACCTGGCCCGGCATCATGCCCGTCCCGCCGGCCCCGACCAGATAGGCCGCTGTCAAGACCAAAAGGTCGTGCATGTCGGCGGGCTTGTCTTTGCCCAAGAAGCTGGTGCCGAAGAAGGACGCGGCGGCGGCTTCGCCGATAAGCTTTTCCTCCGTAGTGCCGGTGAGCCGGCGGATATGCACTTTGTAGCCCACGCCGTTTCCAAGGACGCCGCCGAGGGGATCAGCGGCGAGGGGAGCAACCACGGACGGGATGGAAATCCTGTGTCCGGACAACGAACAGGCTTTAGTGTCACTGTAGCCAACGTCAATTGCAATCAAGACAAAGGTCAGCTCCTTTCTGAAAGTCCTGATAAAAAAGAAAAGCCCGGCTGGGTGCCGGGGTTTCGTGTTCCAAAAGGGCTGTTTTTCGTTTCTTATTTGAGAAGTTAGCCGCCGCATCCTTTTCAGCGGAGGGATGATTCACAGTGAAACGAAAAATTTTAGGAATTATGCACGCTGTTATTCACACAAGCTGCTAGCGTATCAACGCACTGCACTATAGCCTTTCGGAGCTTGAGATAGTCTATAATCCGGGTTTACGTGTGCCTTTCGTTTTGCTACTCCATATAACGAGTTTTCCTCCACATCCTCATTACCCCATTGATCCCATCCTTTGCGCGGAAAACGAGCAAACAGCTCCAGATATGGCCCAGGAGAGCACGCTTCAATAATATCGTATAGTTCATCCGGTTTGCGAGAATGCTCTCGTTTCCGAGAGGCAATCAGGTTTACCTGTGTACGACCTGGCGGAAGGGTGCGCATCCGACCTCGAATGCCAAACAAGACCAACTCCGTGACATTGCGAAAATAGAAGCCTACCCCTCGGCCGTCCGGCCCTCCGTCTTTCCGGATCTTATACCACACTAGATTGGTTTTGTATGTAAAGCCCCAGGCATCCATAACGGCTAGCCCTTCTCTAAGTAGAGCGTTAGGAACCCACAAGTACAAATGTGCTTCAGCAGCAGCAAGTCTTGACACCGGAAGCTCCATTATTTCTTTAAGCTCCATGGTAGGATACCGAAGTAGTCTTTTGTGCTCTGGCCCCACCTTCCCGGTCCTATTTTGAAATTGCCACGGAGGATCAGCCAAGATAGTTGAGTACGGCCCCCTGACCCTTGAAAGCAAATCTTCTGATGGATTCCTTTGAACTATTTTCTCTATTCTTCCCATTTTGCAAGCTCCTTTCTTAAAGCACCACTATGTTTTTTGACATACCAATTAAAACAAGTGGGCAGGGATTTCCAACGCCCCGCTGAACACGAGCCTCTAGTTTTCTCCAGTGAGTTGTCGCTTGACCAAACTTGTCAGATACAAACACATGTGCCCACCCTCTTTCAAACGATCCTTCTCTTGCTACAGCTTTTTGAATAGCTTTTCTTTGTCTTGCAGTAGGCGTATAATATCTAGCAAGGCTTTCTATGCTATTAAGCCCTTCCTTTTGAGCGAACTGTTCCACCAGTTCTTGCAAGCAATCTTGGAGTGATGTGCCTCTGGTTATTATCCCGCCGATAGAAATCACTCCATCAGCGTGAAGACGCTTAAAATTCTCCAAATCCCGGTCAAAAAAAGGGTCTTTATTATTCCACTCAATTTCTAGCGCAAATGTCCCGGTAGGAAGAAATATTACATGATCTATCTCATGTGTAATTGATTCTTTTTCTTGACCATCTACAATCTTCTTGATTTCAAAATTATGTTTGCGCCATCCAAGGTTATTAAGAGTTCTCCGTAAGTGTTGCGTTAATGCCGCTTCTCCACCCCCTCCACGCACCAGCTCTTCAACGGAAATAGTAACCTTTAACAACACAGATTCCAATTGCACTGCCGCTTCGTACATATCATGTTTTAAAATAGCTTCTGCATGATGAAGCGTAAGTACATCAAAGCCTTTTTCTCTTAATCTTTCAAACATTGTTAAGGTATCTCCTCTTACGGATTACACTTCTTACATGGCACATACCCTGCCGCCACCACCTCTTCCCGCGTCTTGAAATAGACCCGGTTCTGCGGCGCCGGCAACGTCGAACACGTGTCACAACCCTAGCCATAGCTTAGTTGCCGCTGCAACCCACACAACGCGGAGCAAAGCGGAATGGTGCTCTGCTGGTCACAACCCTAGCCATAGCTTAGTTGCCGCTGCAACCGGCATAATTGCCAGCAGGTGAAGGTTAGCATTGAAGTCACAACCCTAGCCATAGCTTAATTGCCGCTGCAACAGGTTTCCAGCACAACATCCAGGTTACTGTTGGTGCGGTCACAACCCTAGCCATAGCTTAATTGCCGCTGCAACCTACCGTGGTCCCCGTGGCCGCGGCGGTTCTCGCCGCGTCACAACCCTAGCCATAGCTTAATTGCCGCTGCAACCGCCTATGTGAGTATCCACTGCAATGCCGCGACAACCCGTCACAACCCTAGCCATAGCTTAATTGCCGCTGCAACTGCGAGCATAAGAGCCAAGACCAACAACCCTTCGCATGTCACAACCCTAGCCATAGCTTAATTGCCGCTGCAACAAGCCGCGACGGATTACTGCCGCTGTGCGCCATAAACGTCACAACCCTAGCCATAGCTTAATTGCCGCTGCAACGAGAACATTGAGGGAACGATCCCGCTGCCGACCCAATGTCACAACCCTAGCCATAGCTTAATTGCCGCTGCAACGTCTTGGTATAATGGACCCAAGAATTTAGACACGAAAAAGACAACGTTTAAGGTGTATCAC
>DAIRSE010000031.1:0-21584 GCA_036804525.1 Bacillota bacterium
CCGTGCACCTGCTGAAGGTGAAAGGACACAAGAAGGAAGTCATGTCTTTCAGAATCTAAAGGACCGGATCGGTCAGCAAATCGGTGGAAAAGCCCCCTAAAACAGAGAAATCAGGGGGCTTTCCCTTTTTGTTGCAAGAAGGAAATGCGATTTGACCGGCGAAATCTGTTGTGGTATCGTGGACTATGGTAGTTCTCCAGTCAACGAAGCAGGGAGGGGTAGGATTGTTTCCTCATATCGGTGTTCCCGAACTGATTATCATCCTTGTCGTTGCTCTTGTGATTTTTGGCCCGAAGCGGCTGCCGGAGGTCGGCAGGTCGCTCGGCAAGACCATCAACGAATTTCGCCGTTCTTCCCGGGAAATGGTTGGCGACGTAACATCCAGCGTTCAGGACGTTAAGCGGGAGATCGAGAGCGTCAAGGAATCCGTGTCTGTTACGAACAAAGAAGCCGCACCCGTTGCGAAAGAGAAAGAAAACGAAGCGATTAGGCAAGGATAAGGCCTTCGTTGCCCAGGGAAGGGGGATGAGCGCATGTTTCCACGGATCGGCATGCCGGAACTGATCATTATCCTGGTGGTAGCGCTGATTATTTTCGGTCCCGGGAAGCTTCCGGAGGCCGGTAAGGCTCTTGGCAGGACGATTAAGGAGTTCCGCAGATCTTCTCGGGATCTGATGGACGAGGCCCAGGAATCCATTCAGGATGCCGAGGAAGTAAAAACCGCGGATTCCGGCAAAAAACCGGAACCAACCAAAAAGGTTTAGGGTCGACCAAGCTCCGTCATGCCCCTGAAGAGGGACTGTCCCCTTCTCTGAAGGTTTTGGCAGGCCCTTGAAGGGGGTTCTTGTTTGATTGGAGGCGGACGAATGGCGAAAAACCCGGAGAAAGAGCTTTCTATTTACGATCACCTTGGTGAGCTCCGGCGTGTTATCATTATATCTCTTCTCGCGACGGTAGCCATGGCCGGTGTCTGCTATACTTTCTCCGACCGGATTATGGCTATCCTGCTGGAGCCGGTCACTGAAATGGGCTACAAAATTGTCTTTGTAGGCGTAACGGAAGCCTTGTTTACAAAGATTAAGTTGAGCCTTGCTCTGGGCTTCATCGTCGCGATGCCGGTGACACTGCAGCAGGTCTGGAGTTTTATCGCTCCGGCGCTGAGAAAAGAGGAAAAAAAGTACGCGGCCCTGTTCATCTTCGTATCATTTATCCTTTTTATAGGTGGAGTCGTTTTCGCCTTTTTTGGTGTCTACCGGATGGGGGTCAAGTTCCTCCTGCAGTTTGCCGGGCCGGAGCTGGTCCCGATGCTGACTATCGGCAACTACATTTCGTTTACTATTTCTTTCCTGGTTCCTTTCGGCTTGGTGTTCGAGCTGCCCCTGGCAAGCTTTTTCCTTTCCAAGATGGGCATTTTGACCCACGCGCTGCTGGCTAAGAACAGAAAGTATGCCTTTCTGGGAATACTTGTTATAGCTGCCGCAATCACCCCTACGCCTGACCTGTTGACAATGTCCTTTATGGCCGGTCCGATGTACCTCATGTACGAATTGAGCGTATGGATCACCCGGCTGGTCGAAAGGGGCAAGGCGCGCAAGGCCAGGGAAGAGGCGCTGGCTGAGGAAGAAGAGATAGGGGCATACCAGAGTTCATAAGGGGGCTCCGTGAGAGCCCTTTTTGCACTAAGCTGAAGGAGGACGCAGGGAGAATGGCGAGAAAGAAAATCAGTATTATCGGTGCGGGGTTTGTCGGAGCTACGGCGGCCCATTGGGCAGCGAGCAAGGAACTGGGCGATATTGTCTTGGTCGATGTCGTCGAAGGTATCCCTCAGGGCAAGGCCCTTGACTTAATGGAGGCTGCCCCGATTGAGGGTTATGACTGTAACATCGTTGGGACTAATGACTATGCTGACACAGCTAATTCGGACGTTATCGTCATTACCGCCGGTATCGCCCGTAAGCCGGGCATGAGCAGGGATGACCTGCTTAACGTTAACGCAAAAATAGTGCGCCAGGCAGCCAACGAGTGCGCCAGGTATTCGCCGAACGCCGTTATCGTGGTTGTCACCAATCCGCTTGACGTAATGTGCAGCGTAGCGTTGAAGGCCAGCGGATTCCTACCGAATCGTGTGCTGGGTCAGTCCGGGATTTTGGACAGCGCTCGTTTCAGGACCTTCATCGCCCTTGAACTCGGTATTTCTTTTGAAGATGTTACAACAATGGTTCTAGGCGGCCACGGCGACCACATGGTCCCGATGGTCCGGTACACCTATGCCGGCGGCATCCCCATTGAAAAGCTAATCCCGCGTGACAGGATCGAAGCGATGGTGGAACGGACGCGCAAGGGCGGCGGGGAGATTGTAAATCTTCTGAAGACCGGCAGCGCCTACTATGCGCCGGGTGCAGCAGCCATCCAGATGGTTGAAGCCATCATAAAGGATAAAAAGCGTATTCTCCCCGTAGCTGCTTATCTCAACGGCGAATACGGCGAAAAGGATATTTACGCCGGGGTGCCGGCTGTTCTGGGAGCAAACGGCGTGGAGCGCGTTATTGAGCTCGACCTGACCGATGAAGAAACGGCAGCCCTCAAGAACTCCATCAACGCCGTGCGAGAGGTGCTCAACAGGTTGAATTTCGCCTGACTTCACGCGGAACTGATTGAATACTTGGCAAGACCCTGCAGCTTCATTTGCTGACAGGGTCTTTTTGATTTGCCCCTGTGTAAAGAGATTTTTGGGCGAAAAGCCTAAAGTTCGGCCTCTGTTATGCCGATGACAAGATAGAATGACAAGGAACAGTTTATGCCGCTAAGGGCAAAGTCATCGAAAGGTGGCGGCGCAAAGCTAAAGGGGCTAAGGCAGGGGAACCTGCTACGCCAGCCAGTTGCCGGTAAGGTTGTTCAGGCCTGCGCGCAATTGGCACGCGGGCTTTCTTGTTCTAGGGGGAACGGTTGATGAGGATCGGCCGCGAGACTGCCTTTTGGCTCTTGGTAGTGGCGACTTTCATCTGCTGCGTTATCATGCCGCGAGCAGCTGAGGCGGCATACTCTGTTGGCTTTAAGTCTAACGTCATAGAAATTACTTCTCCGAATCGCAATCTGATAGAACTGTCCGGTGACCTGACGGTTACCGGCAAGACCAGCTTGGAGCAGGTCTGGCTCGCGGTAAGGGGTCCCGGCGGGGAGATCGAGACCTACCCTGTTTATCCGGTTAAGGGAAGCTTCACGCAGAAGATGAGCCTTCGTTTTGGGAAGGGTACCTACACGGTCTGGGCAGGGGACAACCCTCGGCAGTTTGACGGTACCATCAGGTTCCAGGTCATAAACAAGGCCGAAGAGGATCGTAGGTATCTGGCTCCATCAGCATACGTTGACGCGGACGATCAGGAGATCGTAAAACTTGCGGCTTCTATCACGGCTGCCTGCAAGACGGAGACGCAAAAGGCCAGGGCCATCCACGATTGGGTGGCAGGCAACATAGTCTACGATACCGACCGGCTCACCTCGAACGACTTGAGCCTGAGCACTGCAAGCAGCACGCTTCGGGAACGCAAGGGCATCTGCAGCGGGTACGCCTTTCTGACTGCAGCCCTGGCCAGGGCGGTGGGGCTTGAGGCCCGCGTAGTTTACGGACAGGCTGCAAACGATTCCTGGATGCGTCAATATCATGCGTGGAACGAAATCAAGGTCGACGGCCGCTGGGTCCCGGTGGACACCGCCTGGGATGCCGGTTATGTGAAGGACGGCAGGTTTGTTAAACGAGTGGGGGATCGGTATTATGACAACGCCGGAGTGTTTGCAGAAACCCATCTGGCCGACAGCTACGCTGTCTATTAGATGGTAAGGATGAAGTCCGAGGACAAGTACTGCGATACAGATCCCAAGGCCTATATTTTGGGTCAAGTCGTAGTGGACAAACAGTCAAAACAAAGATAAAATTCTTGGTGAAAGCGGGAATTTGCGGGAAGCCGGATTGGTTTTCCCGACGGGGAGCATTGCACGTGACTGGTGAATGGGTACCTGAATTACCGCGAAAATGTCAAGGCAACCGACCTGAGTCAAGGTCGGTTTGATATTTTGCCCTTTTGTTTTATCTTTGAGGAGCAGGAGATTAATGCAAGATAAGACCGACCAAAGCCCTTCCGGAACGGCCTCCCGGGAGACCGGAAGGCAAACAGGTGTCTTTGCAACAAGCTGATTTGTGTAGTCAACGGCGACGATATCAAGATCAAGTGCAACAAGTGCAAACGGCTGGTAACCATCCGCACGAAGGGCATTGTAGGTGTGGAGTTCAAATAACGAACTCTCCCGGTTACTGATACACTTAAGGATCTTTGGCTGGGGACTTAACGATGATCGATGTGCTTGTTATCCTGCTGGTTAGCATCGGCCTGGCCTGGGATTTGCGCACAAACCGTATTCCCAACTGGCTGACTTTTTCGGGGATGGCGGCCGGCCTGGCCGTTAACGGGTTTCTCGGCGGTTGGTCCGGTCTGCTTCTGAGCGCCAAGGGTCTACTGATCGGCCTTTTCATTCTTTTTATTCCCTTTGCCTTAGGCGGTCTGGGCGGGGGGGACGTTAAGCTGCTGGGTGCCGTCGGCGCTCTGAAGGGAACCGGCTTTATCCTCTCGGCGGTATTGCTGACCGCCCTTTGGGGCGGGGTAGTGGCTTTGCTGGCTCTTATCATCAGCAGGCGTTTTAAACGCCTTAACGATTTTCTTACGGGAGTCAAACTGTTTGTCTATACCAGGGGGAAGATTGGGCATAACGTGATGCTCCCCGACGAAGAAGTCAGGGCCAAAGACCGCCTTGTTGTGCCTTATGGAATCGCCATTTTCCTGGGTACGGTTTCGGCTTATTTCATAACCCTGCCGATTCCCGCATAAGGATGAGCAAGCGTACGCGCTATGTTCAGAGAACGTATTCCGGTAGACGGCGCGGCTCGCGCCGCGTCAGGGTGTAATGCGAAACTGAAGGAGACCTAAAATGCTCCGCAGGAAAAGATTCATTCTGATTATCAGCGGTTTGTTGATCGTAGCGGGGGTATTGCTGATGCTTTACCCCTTTTTTACCGACATTCGAGCCCGGGTTTACCAGCGACATGCCCTGGAGCGGATTGAACAGCAGGCTGAAGTAGAAAACCCCGTGATCAGCGAGATTAACGCCGTTCCTGGAGAACATCGCAACACGACCCCTGCAACGGAATTTAATGACTTTATTATCGAAATTCCTAAAATAGCGTTAAAGGCTGTGGTCTTGAAAGGTACGGCTCCCCAAACCTTGAGCAAAGGGCCGGGGTGGTATGAGCAGTCGGCTTTGCCGGGGCAGGGCAATACGGCGATTGCGGGACACCGTACAATGTACGGCGGGTGGTTTAAGCATATCGATAAGCTGGTTGAAGGCGACAACATCTTTTTAACGGGCGACGGGAAGCGTTTTGTTTATGCGGTTGAATATGTAAAGGTCGTACCTGCGACTGATTGGCGCGCCATCAAGGCAACTGATACTTCCGTTTTGACGCTGACAACCTGCCATCCGTCAGGAAAAGTGAATCGTTTGGTCGTGAGAGCTAAGTTGATTGACGGCTAGCGCAGGCAAGCGGTCGATGTGGATGTAGTTCAGGACTGTTATATTCCGGCAGCAAGGTAACTAAAAATTAAAAAAGCTGCAAAAGAATAAAGAAAGATGTCGATATGTGTTGATCATGGGCTTGCCAGTCCCGTTTTAGGTATTGACAAGCTTGTTTAGCTGCTATAATTTGGCGATAAATTGTACATTGGGCACCAAGAGGAAGCAAAGAAGTGTGGTTTGTAATTGGGCACTTTGAACCGCACCGAGCTGGCAGTGCAACCGGCCTCAGATGTTGGGGCCGGTTTTTATATTGTCCAGGATGTGTTGGTAGCACTGAAGACTTTCTCTTCTAAGTTTGTTTTGGGCCAAAGGGTAGCAGGCCCTAATCAAACAGAGTTATAATAAATCTAGCAGCTAATTAATAATTTTCATGGATTGTTAGATTTAGTGTCGAAAGAGTGCCTTTTCTGTCTATCAAATATTAACCTCCAATAAGTTTCTGCCGAAGTAACTTATATTCCCAGATAATATCAACGATAAGGTGGTCTGATGGCGAAACTTCAGCCAAACCGTAATTTCCTGGGGACCAAGTTGGTCGAGGCCGGTGTCATTACGCAGGAACAGCTTGAGGAGGCGCTGAGGAGCCAGGTCATCAGGGATGGTGACAAGGGCCTCTTGGGCCGGACACTGGTCAGGCTGGGGTACTGCAGCGAGGACGACATCGCGCGGGCTATGGCCGAGCGCGCTGGAGTGCCTTATGTCAGCCTGGAGTCGTATCCGGTAGACTCATCGGCCATGAGCCTCATATCGCCGGAGGTGGCCCGCCGTTACCGCGCCCTGCCCGTAGGGTTTGACAACGGGCGCCTGGTAGTGGCCATGATGCGCCCTACCGATGTGATCGCCCTGGACGACCTGCGGATATTAACGGGATACGAAATCCAGCCGGTCGTCGTTCCGGACAGCGAGCTGGAGTCGGCCATCGAACGCTTCAGCCGTACCAATTCGGAAGTTGAATCGGCGCCCGAGGATGAGCAGCAGGCGCCGGAGATTGTTGCGGGGCCCGAAGAGTCGGCGGACAAGCCTGCCGTCAACCTGGCGAACCTGATCTTCAGCCAGGCGGTAAACGCCGGGGCGAGCGACATCCACATCGACCCGCAGGAGAAAGCGATACGGGTCCGCTTCCGCTTGGACGGCGTGCTGCACGACATCATGCACCCGCCGCGCCGGCTTCATCCGGCGCTGGTGTCGCGCATCAAGGTGCTGGCCAATATGGACATTGCCGACCGCCGTGTCCCACAGGACGGGCGGATGACGTTGAAAATCGAAGGCAAGACCGTGGACGTCCGGGTCGCTTCGCTGCCGGCGGCTTATGGCGAGAAGCTTACCCTGCGCCTTCTCGATCGCTCGGCGAAGCTGATAACACTGGAGGAGTTAGGTTTTTCCCAAGATGTCCTCGGCGACTTTGAGGAGTTCCTGCGCCTGCCTTACGGCTTTATTCTGGTGACGGGACCCACGGGAAGCGGCAAGAGCACGACGTTGTATGCCGCCCTGGCGGCGCTGAATTCGGCGGAGAAGAACATCATCACGGTTGAAGATCCGGTAGAGTACCGGCTCGACGGGCTGAACCAGATCCAGATCAATCCCAAGGCCGGTCTGACCTTTGCTACCGGGCTGCGCTCGATTCTGAGGAGCGACCCGGACATCGTGATGATCGGTGAGATCCGCGACCAGGAAACGGCACGGATTGCCGTAGAGTCGGCCCTGACCGGCCACCTGGTGCTGTCCACGCTGCATACCAACGATGCGGCAGGAGCGATTACCCGCCTGTCGGATATGGGGATCGAGCCCTTTCTTACGGCGTCATCGCTTGTCTGTGTTCTGGCGCAGCGGTTGGTGCGCAAGCTCTGTCCGAACTGCAAGGAACAGTACAGCCTAAGCCCCGAGGAACAGGCAAGTATTCCTGACTTCCCAGTTGATGCAAGCGGCGGGCCGGTGCATGTCTACCGGCCGAAAGGCTGCCTGCGGTGCAGCAAGACGGGTTACAAAGGACGTACCGGTGTCTATGAGTTGTTGCGCGTTACCGAACCAATTCGGCGCCTGACCTTGCAGAGGCGTTCGGCCTCGGAAATCAAAGACCAGGCCATAAGCGAAGGCATGACTACGCTGCGCCGGGACGGGATGATGAAGGTTAAGCAAGGCATCACGTCGCTGGAAGAAGTAATGAGGGTGATCGTATGAGCGCTGACGGTGGTAAAGAAGTCTTAAGCCTGGACGAGATTCTAATCGAGACGGTACAGCGCAAGGGATCCGATTTGCATCTTACTGCTGGATCACCTCCTACAGCCAGGATCTTTGGGGAGCTCGTTCCCCTGAACTTCCGCACGCTGACGCCGGCGGACATCGCTAATCTCATCATGCCTATTTTGGAACCGACCCACCGTAAACAGCTAGAGGAGGAATGGGAGCTCGACTTTTCTTATTCTATTTCGGGAGTAAGCCGCTTCCGGGGGAACATCATGCGCCAGCGCGGGACCCTGGCTGTAGCCTTTCGCGTGGTGCCTACTTTTGTTCCGGAGATTGAAGACTTGCGCCTGCCTGCGGCCGTACGGGACCTGTGCTTCCTCCCGCGAGGCCTGGTCCTCGTCACCGGCCCTACCGGGAGCGGCAAGTCGACAACGCTGGCGGCCATGGTCAACCTGATCAACCGGGAGCGCAGCCTCAATATCGTTACCGTCGAACAGCCCATCGAGTTTTTGCACAGCCACAAAAAGAGCATCGTCAAGCAGCGTGAGGTCGGCACCGACACCCATTCCTTCGCCAACGCTTTGCGCCACGTGCTGCGCCACGACCCCGACGTTATCCTGATCGGGGAGATGCGCGATCTGGAGAGCATCGCCATCGCCCTTACGGCCGCCGAGACCGGCCACCTGGTGCTGTCCACGCTGCATACCCAGACGGCGCCTCTGGCCATCCATCGTATCGTCGACGTGTTTCCGGAGTATATGCAGAATCAGGTTCGGCAGCAGCTTGCCGACTGCCTGCAGGGCGTCATCGCCCAGCAACTCCTGCCGACCGCCGACGGCTCGGGCCGGGTGGTGGCCGTGGAACTGATGCTGGCCACGCCGGCGGTCCGCAACCTGATCCGCGAAAGCAAGGAGCACCAACTCTATACCGCGATGCAGACCGCCCGGGCGATGGGCATGTGCACGATGGACCAGTCTCTGGCCGAACTTTGCCAGCGCGGCTTGGTCACGCGGGAAACCGCTCTGTTACGCTGCGTGGACCGCGTGGAATTGGAGCGCCTGCTTCAGCAAGGCTCTACCGGCGCGGCTGATCGTAACGGCTTGCAGGCCAAGAACTGGTTCTAATCCAGGAAACGGGGGTTGATGATGGGGCTTTTCGCCTACCAGATTATCGACCGTACCGGCAATACGGTGACCGGACGGATGGATGCCGAGCACGAGTTCGCTGTTGCTGCCCGCTTGCGCAGGCAAGGGTACACCGTCGTGGATGTAACCCCGGTAAAGGAATCGGCTATCCGCCAGTCTTTCACCTTTCGCCGCAATGTGAACATCGGGGAGTTGAGCCTATTCAGCAGGCAGATGGCCGCCATGCTGGATGCGGGCATTCCGCTGACCCGTTGCCTGAATACCTTGAGCAAGCAGGTTACAAACCCGACGCTGGCCCGGGCAGTGGCCGAGACGGCGCGCAACGTGGAAGCCGGGATGGGTTTCTCGGAGGCCTTGCGCGGTTACCCGGACATCTTCCCATCCTTATATATCGACATGGTACGGGCCGGTGAGGTCGGCGGTTCGCTGGAAGAAATGCTGCGGCGACTTTCCGAGCAGCTCGAGCGTGACAAGCAGCTGCGCGACAGCGTTCGCTCCGCCACCTTCTACCCGACGGTGGTGCTCTGCTTCGCCGGCCTGGTCGTGATGGGCATGATGTTTTTTATCGTCCCGATTTTCGTCAAGTTTTTTCCGGCCGGCGCGACCCTGCCCCTGCCGACAAGAGTACTGATGAGTGTTTCCGATTCCTTAAGACATTTCTGGTACCTGTGGTTTGCCGGTTTTGCCGCGGTCTTCTTTAGCGCGCGTTTTTACGTACGGAGCCCTGCCGGGCGCCGGTCGTGGGACCGCTTAAAGCTTAAACTCCCGATTATGGGCCCGCTTTTCCAGCGCACTGTCATCGCGCGATTCGCCCGCACCTTTTCCACCCTGCTTTCGGGTGGTATCCCGGTGCTGCAGGCGCTTGCGGCCGCCGGGCCCGCTTCGGGCAACGCGGTGATCGTCGAAGCGGTGGAACTGGCCGCCGAAAAGATCGAGGAAGGCAAAACCATCGCCGGACCCTTGGAGGAGAGCGGCGTATTCCCGCCCATGGTCACCCAGATGGTGGCCGTCGGCGAGGAGACGGGCTCCCTGGCTTTGTTACTCACCAGGATCGCGGAGTTTTACGAGGCCGAGGTCGCGGCGATGGCCCGCGGACTCGTCGCCCTTGTCGAACCTGTTTTGATTATCATTATCGGCTGTATTATCGGCGGCATTATTATTTCGATGTATTTGCCCATTTTCACTGTCGTTACGCAAATCGGGAGGTAGTAGTGTATTCTGACAGTGCAACAGACGGCGGAGTTCCAAACTTGGAAGATAGTATGAGAGCATACCTGGAGACAGGCAAGGAGCAGGATTTGGTGACTGTGATGCAGGTGAGCCGCCGCTTGATCGAACACTTTGCCCGGCTGCACGTCGGTAATCGTCTTGACGAGGATGTGATCCAGGCCGGCTACGAGGGCCTGCTTAAGGCTGTAAGGCGGTTCGATCCGCACAAGGGCGTAAAGTTCGTGACCTACGCCTCGCACTGCATTGTCGGCGAGATCCGCCACCACCTGCGGCGCGAGGCATCTTTCGACCGGCCCGGCTGGGTGGCGGAGCTGCAGGCGCGCATCCACGCTGCAGCGGACGAACTGCTGCAGCGGACCGGCGAACCTCCGTCGATAAGTGAGATAGCAGCTGCCGTCAATGTCCGGGAGGACGGTGTACTCGAGGCGCTGCGCGCCGGTATCGTTTCGCTGGACGAGGTGGACCTGTCCCGGATCAGGAACCTGTGGTACGAAAGCTTCCGTCTGCCTATCGAAGACATCATCGCTGTCCGGCAGGCGTTGGCGCGGCTCGGTGATCTGCAGCGGACGGTGATTTACCTGATCTTCTACCGTGACCTGACGCAAACCGAAGTCTCGAGAGAGCTGGGCATCAGCCAGCGCAAGGTGTCGCGGATACTGAACAAAAGTCTCAGCCAAATGGCCGCGGCCTTGTCCTGAAGCGGGGGATGTGAGGCGGGGATGACGAGACGCTTGTCAATTGACAACCTGGCCGACCGCCGGGGCTTTACCCTGGTGGAAGTGCTGGTCGCACTTACGGTCCTGACCATTGTTGCCGTGGCCTTCGTGCCGCTTTTTACCTTTGTCGCGGAGGGTACCCAGGCTAACCGAGCTCGGCTCGTGGCCACCAAGCTGGCGGCCAGCGTCATCGAGGAAATCCGCTCTCTGCCCTATGACCAGGTCGGACTCATAGGAGGAAACCCGTCAGGGAACATTCGGCCGACGGTAACACTAACTGTCGGGGGAATTGATTATACGATTCAGGCCAGAATCTGGTGGGTAGATGACCCCAGTGATGACAGCGGCGGCAGTGATCCCATTCCTTACGATTACAAGCGGGTCAGAGTCAGCGTCAGTGCTCCCAGCGCATTTACCGGGACTGTTATGGAGACGGCTGAGATCCATACGCTGGTATCCCTGGAGGGCGAGGAAGAAGTCTTTCCGGGGGGTAACATCAGAGTTCAAGTGGTACGTGGATGGCGCACCAGCCCGGATGAAGAGGTTCCGGTGGAGAACGTCCGCGCGGATTTGGTACAAGGGCCGGATGCTCCGCAGACCAACTGGACAGATGAGTTTGGCCAGGTCCTCTTTGCCGTCCTGGATGAGGGAAGTTATGCTGTTGAAGTCGACCCAAGCGACCATGGAATGATGGTTCATCCGCTGCAGGCCAAGCAGACGGCCGAGCTCACCAGCGGAGTGACCGTCGAGCGGGTTTTCGAGGTGGAGATCCCGTGCCGCCTGAGAGTGGAATTACTGGACGCGGTGACGCACGCTCCTATCCAGGCTGCCGGCAGCATTACCCTCGTAACGCCGGAAACAGGTTCCATTACCAGAAGTTTTTCTGCGGATATGCAAGGGATACTGACGGAAGAATTCTTTGGGGATATCTGGCCCGTAGGCGCGGGGTATCCCGGAACGCCTTACAACTTGAAGGTATCGGCTGAAGGCTACATGCCTTACAGCCTGTTTCCCGACCACCAGTCGGTCTGGAATGGTCTATATGACCGCCCCGGCCAGAGCAAGACTGTGGTTTTGGAGCTGACGCCGGCTAACGCCTATGTGAAGGTGACCTCCCAGGGCGCCGGGACGCCGGTCGGCGGCGCCCAGGTAGAGATTTTCCGGCACACGTATACTTTCCTGAACGGTGCCTGGACTGACCTCTGCAGCGCGGAACCCGTAGCTTCCTCCGCAACTGATCCGAGCGGGGTCGCGGGGTTTTCCCTGGAAGAGAACAACCCTGCGGACCCACCGCAGATTCTGCATGAAGGCGACCAGTACACGCGTTACTGCGTGAGGGTCAGCGCACCGGGTTACAAGACCTTCGGGCCGCAGCATGGCTCCTTCTGGATAAGCGGCGGACAACAGATGACTGCTTCAGGACCCGTTCAGGCCTACGAGGTCGTCCTGCAGCCTGATTTCCGCAGCATCCTGGTGCGTGCCGAGCGGCCTGACGGGCTACCGAGGAACGTGTGGATAAGAGTGACGGGTCCTAACGGGTATGAAGAAATTCAGCGAACCGGCGGCGACGGGGAGGCCCTCTTCGAGAATCTTGCCGTTGGACTCTACACCGTGTATAGGAGATCGGGCGGAAGTTGGGTTGACCCGAAAGTCGTGAATGTTGTTTCGGGCCAGTACCAAGTCACTTATACTTATTAGAGCCGGCGGGGGTCACGAAAAGATGCCTGCGCACAGGTGCGAACATGGAAGGACCTGTATTTCAGTCCGATGGCGGATGGTCACACGCAACGGCGGGGGTTTTACGCTGGTTGAGCTGCTGGTGGTTCTCGCCCTGTTGGGACTAACTATTGGTGTGATCCTTTTGTTCTTCGATTACGGGAACAGGAGTTGGAACCGTGCGGTGGGTGAGGCCAGGGTGGTTCAGGAAGCGCGCATCTTTATTAATCAACTGGACCGCGAGATTCGCCAGGCCAGGGTTGCCACTTCCGGCGGGTCGCCGGTTACAGTCACCGATGGCGGCAACCAACTGGATATCTATTCTGATGTCACGGGCGACGCGAAACCTGAGCTTATACGGTACCGCCTGGTAAACGGACGGTTAGAACGCGGGGTCAGTATGCCTCAGGGAAGTGCTTTTCCTTATACCTACGCGGCGCCGACGGCCTACCAAACCATCGTTACCACAGTGGTCAACGGGCCTGGCGATATTCTCTTCAGTCTTGAGTCCGCCAGCCCTCCGCGCTTGGCGGTATTTGTTAATCTGCTGGTGAACGATGCTGCTGCACCATTGAGCCGGCCGCTGGCCGTCCAGGCCCTGATGACCGTGCGCAGCAGGGGGGACGCCGCATGATCAGAATCCTCTTGCGTCAGGAAAAAGGAATCGTGTTGCCGATCGTAGTGGCAATTATTGCCATCGTGTCGCTTCTGGGTTTTACCGCGGCCTTTCTCGTGGATAGCCAGGCCACGATGGGGCGGCGGTATTCCGGCGGCGAGGAGGCCCTCTTTTTCGCCGAAGCAGGGTTGAACAAATACCTTTGGCATCTTAACAAGGATTCCAAGTATTACGAGGTTCCGGAAGTTGACAAGACTGCTGACGACGCCCGTTTAAACGTGGATACGCCGTTTCAGGACGGATTTTACCGCCTGCAGGTTGATCCCCCGACCACTGAAGAGCCGGTTGTCACTATCCGCTCGACGGGCTGGCCGGCCAGCGATCCAACAAACAGGCGCAGTGTTGAGATAACGGTCCGTAAGCGCCAGTTTGTGCAGACCATCTACCTTTCAGGGGAAGAACGGACATCTTCCGGGGAGACGGTCTGGTGGATAACCGGCGACGAGGTCTTCGGCCCCTTGCATACCAACGGTGACTTGAACATTGACGGTAATCCTGTTTTCCACGGGCCGGTTACTTACTCAGGCCGCTTGAACGTCCGATCGGGCAGTAAACCAGTGTATGAGGCCGGGCCGCCGCAACAGGTGGGGCCGCTCACTTTCCCGCCGTCTAACGGGCAGCTGAAGATGCAGGCCCAGCTCAACGGCTACTACTATAACGGACGTACCTGCATCTATATCAACGGCGACCAGCTCACTATACGTAACCAGACCGGTACACCGGTAGTGCGCCCGCTGCCGCCAAACGGGGTGATCTACGTGGACGGTACAAGCAACCCCGACGAGAGCAGAACTGACAAGTGGAACCTCAGCAGGGGCAACGTCTTTGTTTCGGGCACCTTGAACGGCCGCCTTACCATCGCCGCAGCGAACAACATCTATATCACGGGGCGTGATCCGACCAATTTCAACTATTCTTCCGCGACGGTTACCGGGGGGGTGCAGTACGCCGACAGCGATTTCAATCCGGACGGGGGAATCACTGACGACATGCTCGGGCTGGTCGCCAACGGGCGGATTCGTCTGCTGCACTATTACTGGCCGACGTCAACATGGCCCTATTACGATGTGCTGGCGGGTTTGGCCGGCGACGTTTCGCCGCAGAACGTAACGATTCACGGTGCCCTTTTCGCCCTAAATCCTTCCTGGGAGTATGAAGAGTGGGATGAGGGGCCGGCAAGAGGAACCATCACCCTGGTAGGTTCGATTTCACAACAATTCCGCGGCGCGGTTGGTACCTTCTTCTCGTTGACGGGAACCCGGCTGACCGGTTACAACAAGAACTACCGCCACGACCCGCGCATGGCCTACGACACGCCGCCGCACTTTCTGGAACCCGTCAATGCGGGCTGGGAGATTAGAACCTGGAGGGAAATTCCTAATCCCTAGGAGGCCTGACATACGCCGGTGAAACGGATTGAGGGGAGAGTGATGGGAAAAGATGGGCTTTTTTAGGCCGGCCGGTGCCGTAGGCTTGGAACTGGATGCCGGTGAGGTGCGTGCCGTTGAACTGCGCGGCACTCCTCGTACCCCGCGCCTGGTGGCATGGGGCCGCCAGGACCTCCCGGAAGGCGCGGTCGTCGAGGGCGCTGTAACCGACCCCAAGGCCGTGGCCGCGGCCCTGGAGAGGCTGTGGGCGGCGGCGGGGATAGGCAGCCGCGATGTCGTCCTGGGGATCGCCAACCAAGGCGTGCTCATCCGCCTGGGTACCGTGCCCAAAGTGCCAGAGAACAAGCTCGCCCAGTTAATCCGTTACCAGGCGCAGGACTACCTGCCCATCCCTTTGAACCAGGCCGTCTTGGATTTCGCCGTCGTGGGTCAAACCACCGGGGGGAACGGTCCGCTTCTGGAAGTCCTGCTTGTGGCAGCCAAGCGGGACATGCTGCAATCTTTCCTGGAAGCCCTATCCGTTGCGCGGCTGAATGTCACAGCGATAGATGCTGCTCCCCTGGCTCTGCTTAACGCGGTGCTTACAAACGAGCGCCGCGGTACGGTGGCTGTAGTGAATGTGGGAAACGGGCTGAGCCACATCTTGATTGCCGCCGACGGTATGCCGCGGTTTGCGCGCTTGATCCCGGTGAGCCTGCAGGATGCCGTAAAGAGTTTCGGCTTATCCTTAGGCGACGCCGAACCTGACGAGGCCGGAGCGGAGCCGGGAACAGCCCGGCAGCGGCGAAAAGAAAAGCTGCGCGCGTGGTGCGACAACGTGACGGGAGAGATCAACTCGTCCATCGGCTACTACCTTGCGCAACCGGGCTCGGCCGGTGTCGATAGAATCGTCATCAGCGGGCGCGGCGCCAGGCTTGCCGGCCTTGCCGAGTATATGGCGGAACGGCTGGACCTGCGTGTTGAAAAGGTGCGTCCTCTTGAAGGGGTCACCGTACAGCCAGGCTGTGAGCACATTACGCGCGAGGTTCTGGACTTCGCCGTGTGTATCGGTCTAGCCAGGCGCGGATTGGAGGGCGCAAAGTGAGCCAGGTCAGAATCAACCTTTTGCCGCCGGAAATTGAGGCGCAGCTGCGGGCGCGCCGGAAACGTAACCTCACCCTTTTTATCAGCGGAGTGGTGCTCTTAGTTTTCCTGGCCTTTTACGCGGCGCTGATGGCTGCTACCGTGCAGATGCGGGGGGAGGCGGCGCGGCTTCAAGAGGAGCGGCGTAAGGTTCAACAGGAAGCCGCAGCTTACCAGCAGTATGCCGACATGCGGGACAGGATGGTCAAGGCCGAGGGGCTTGTCCGCCAGGCGGTCGGTTCCCCGCCTGATTGGGCGGGTATTATGGCTGACATCGGGCGGCAAATCCCGGGTTCCGTTTGGCTGACTGATTGGCGAGTAGAGAAGCAGGACCAGAATAACCGGGAGGCAAACCCGGCGGGCCAGTCCGGACAGGGAGAGAACACCGGTGGGGACAAGCCTGTTGCCCAATCCGCTGTTGCGGGCGAAGTTGTGATCCGAGGGTGGGCTTTTGAACAAAGAGAGGTTGCCGCCTGGCTGGAAGCGCTGCGCAGCGTGCGCGGGCTTACCGACGTTAGATGCCGGTTTACTTCCGCGGAGGATTTCCGCGGGGACAGTATGATCCAATTTGAGATCAAGGCCCAAGTGCTTTCCGGTGAACCGTTCCAGCCTTTGCAAGGGAGGGATTGACGATCAGCAGGCCTCCGGTACGCATTAACAGCAATCTTTTGGTCGTGATCCTCGCCGTCATCACGGTAACGCTGATGTTTTTACTGCTTTATATCCAGTTCGGTGCGCTGCGGGCGGCGCGGGACGCCGTTACGGAAGAACGCGCGGCGCTGGCCCGCGATCAGACCCGGGTGCAGCAGTTGATCAAAATGAAAGCAGACGCTGTCGGCGTGCAGGAGCAGTTGAACCGGCTGGAGCGGATGATGCCTGCAGAGCCTGACGAGGATATCCTTCTCGCCGATCTGCAAGCGGTCGCCGAGGCCTGCGGTTTGCGCCTTACGCAAGTCCGCTTTGAGGAACGCGTAACCAAGCAGGGTTACATCGAGATGCCTTTTAAGCTGGTTGTGGAAGGACGGTACCCGGAGCTTCTGGATCTGCTTGCCGGCCTGCGGGACGGTCCCAGAGCGGTACGTATTGCGGAACTCAGAATTGCCAGGTTAAGTGAAGAGTCGCCTGAAATAAGGGCTGACATCACCGCCAGCGCTTTTTGCGCGGCGCAGCGTTAGGCTCGCGGGAAGGACAGCCCGGACAGAGAGATAAAGGATGGTGTGGCAGTTGGGAGCGGAATCACCAAAGAGAATAAGCTTTGACCGGGAACAGGTGCGGCAGTGGGCGACAGCGCACAGGGAGAAGCTGATTGTCGGCGCACTGCTGCTGGTTCTGGTCATCCTGGCCGTCGTGTCTTATACGCTTATTACCCGTATTACCGGCAGAAACGCACAGGACGCTGCTATTGAGCAGGCCGCGAAAGATATCGCTGCCGGGGAGAAGCCGGTAACCACCCTGCCGCAGACACAGCGCACCCTGGATGAAAAACCGGGGGACAAACCGGCGGGCGACCGGGATGGGGCCGTTGATCCTTTCGCCGGGGCTTTGCTCCGGGGGGTTATCCTGGACAAAAACGGGCAGAACCTGGCGATCATCGAAATCGGCGGCATGGCTTATATTGCCGAGAAAGGCTCTACGGTTGCCGAGACCTGGACGGTGGAGGAGATCAAGGAACGGGAAGTTGTTCTTAAGGCGGGTGACCGTGAAATGCGCCTGAAACTCAACGGTAGAGCCAGTATAAGCGACACCGCCAAGTCGACGCGGTAGGGGAAGGGAAGTGCAAGGAATGATCGGTAGAGACACGGTATTATATAGCGTAAAAAGGGTCATCCGGTCCGGAATGCGCATACCGGCGGTGTCGCTGGTAGTGGCGGCTTATCTTGTTTTCTGGGGTATTCCGGGCATCGCGGCCGCCGACAGCAGGCCCACGGCGGCCCTGTCTATCGACGACGGAATAGCGCCTCTTTCCTCTTCGGCCGGCGGAGGGGGAGTCACCATCGAGGTTCGCGGGGCCGATATCCGTGACGTCCTCTCGGCACTGGCATTGAAGACGGGGTGCAGCGTGATCCTGACCGGCGACCCGGTGAAGGTCGACTTCAAGGCCGAGGGCGTGACGGCGCGCCGTGCGCTGGAACTGCTCGTGCAAAGACAGGGCCTCGCCTATATCCAGGATGGCAGTATTATCGTCGTCGGCAAGCAGGAAGACCTGGACAGGAACTTCTTCGCGCAGATGCACCTGACGCGGTTCGACCTCGTCTATATTCCGGCGGAAAAGGTCAAATCCCTGATCGGGCAGCTCGGCATCCCGGCCAAAACCGTCACTGTGGAAACCCACCCGGGTATACTGTGGGCTCAGGGCTCAGCGCAAGCCCTGCAGAAGGTGCGCGAGCTGGTCAATGCCGTCGACATCCCGGGGGTTGACGTGTCGGGCAAACCGGCCACGCAGTCGGTGTTTGTCTACCAGTTAAAGAACATCGTCGCCCGCGACGCGGCGGAAAGGTTAGGGACCTTTATCAGTGAAGAGTCAGGCCCTGCTGATGCCGCTGATTCTCTTCTGAGCTCCCTGGCGGGAACCGCCGGAGCGACGGGGGCAAGCAGCGGTGCCGGGGCATCAGCGAGCAGCGGCGGGTCAATGGTGAAGACGATCACGTTCAGCTATCCCGAGTTCGGAAGAGAACTGCTGGTCATCTGTCCGTCCCATATGGAAACCCAGGTGCGCGGCGCGTTGAACCGGCTTGACCAGGAGCGGGCCAAGGTACGGATACCGGTAGCCAAGAGCGACAATTACCAGTTGATGTACAACTACCGTAAGCTGCTGAGCGATTTGACCGGCATCCCGACAAGCAGCTTTAACATATCGTCCGACCTGATGCCGGGAGAAAAGGACGAGTACGTTATGTGGGTAGAGGAGTCACCGGACAATGTTAAGCGGGTCGCCGACTATTTGGAGCTCATAGGAAATGCGCAGCCGATTACTCTCCAGAAAGGGGAAGAAGAGTAGCGATAGGGGGAAGCAAACATTACGCAGGTTCCGCGGCCACGCTTATAGCAGATGCTAAAGTTTGGCGAAGATCTTCTGAAAAGGTGTCTAGGGCTAGCAGTGTAACGGTATAACAACATGTAGAAAGCGATGGCATGAATTCCCAAGAAAAGGGAAGGGAGGTGAAACGATGTTTACAAGACTCTGCCATCTTCTCAAGAACCGCAAGGGCTTCACCCTGGTCGAACTGATGATCGTCGTGGTCATCATCGGCATCCTGGTGGCTATTGCTGTGCCTGTTTATAACAACGTATCACAAACAGCAGAACGAAGGGCTGTAGAGGCCAACCTAAGGACGATTGATGGTGCGATCATGCAATTCCAGGCTGCTAATAATGGAACTAACCCGTCCAGTATAAATGCCTTAGTTCCCACATACTTACAAGCTGTACCCGCAGGGCCGGGAACTGCAACGTATACAGTGGGTGGTACTCCTCTTCGGGGTCAGGTTAGCGGGACGGTTGGTGGAACGACACTTAACAACGCATCTTTACCTATTGCTTGGCCGTAAACTGACGGAAAGAATTAAGAACACATGGTGCTAGGCACCAAACTTGTAACTCATTGTTGGATGAAGGATACGCCTCCTGCCGGAGTGATGGCAGGGGGCGTATCTCTAAAGGTGACTCCATTTTGGGGTACATGTCTATCCGAGGCCGTGTTGTGAGGCCAACAAGAATGGATGTGAACACCGTGCCGGATATTGACTGCCGGTTTGAGGACACTGGAAAACCTCGTTATCTACCGGGATGCTTGGGTGACAAACGCGGTTTTACGCTCGTGGAACTCCTGGTTGTCGTTGTTATCATCGCGGTGTTAGTGGCCACTGCCCTACCGATGTACAAGTCCACGGAACAGACCGCCAGGGACAGGGCAGACGAAGCGAACGTCAGAGCTTTGAACAGTGCCACCCTACAGTGGGTGCTGGAGGACGAGTCTAACGACCCACGAAGCGAAACCACTGACTCCTTAAAAGGAAAGATTGAGAACCGGTTGATTGTAGGTTGGCCTGTTTCACCCAACGGAAAAGACTACGTTCTTGATAACGGCCAATGGAAGGCCGAGTGATCGGGGTTAACGCTCATCGCTCAATGCTCAACACCCAATTGGTTCCCATAAGAAGTATTATGTTGCCCAGAAAGGCGCGCGAAAAGGCCCTGCAAGGGCCTTTTATTTCAGCGGCTAAGAAAGGGGACTTCCGCCAGTCGCTAAAAGGCCTTGCGCGCCTTTCTGGCTGGCGGGTCGGCCCGGCCTTGACCTGCCGTTGAGCGTAACCGCATCGCGCAATCCCTGCATTACCCTGCCTACCTTAACGACCGGGCTTACCTTAAATTACCTGCCTACATTACCCCCTTTTCCTTACCCTGTAAAACTCACTCACACACTTTGTACCATACTATAGCACCTGCATCCTCTTCCTACCTTCCTAACAATCCACCGGAGAAAGTTGTTTCTATAGTATCAAGACAGAATAGAAGGCCGCAGAAGCCAGCAATGCACTGGCCTGCACGGCCCCCGCGAACGAGCTTACAAGGCCGCCTTCTCCATGTCAAGGCGCGGTCGAGACGAAGGTTTGCCGAAGCGCCGGCCTGACGGTTACAATCTAAGCAGTACTACCTACCGGCGCTACCGGCGGCCCGCCGGGGACCCCAGCCTTCCCCCCTGGCGGGGCCGCGCGGCCGGCGCCGGCAAGGATGTCCTTCAATCGGCCCGGGAAGCGGCGATAAGGGGCTGCCTTGACACGGAGCCTCTGGCGGCCTTGTGTGGGGGCCTGGGGGGGCGTGGTAGGCCCTGCGGCGCTCTTTAACGGCCGGGCCGACCTCGACAAAATACGACGTTATCGGCTGCTTCAGGCTTTTCTTACGGCTAATTAAAAAAGGTGTTGATAACATAAAACGAGCTTAAGAAGGCTGAACTTTTCAAACCGTAATGCGATCTGAATTGCATAAGATGTTTGCATGTCAAGCATCATCGGCAAACTTGATAGCATACCGGCAGGATGATGTTGCCGTCGGCTCCGTTGCTTTAGGCGCTTTAACGGGCCGGTCGACCCAGGCTTTTGCGCTTTCCGGAAGGGTCAGATTGACGCGGTGCACCGCTCTTGTGCAGCGGGGTGCCTCTTGCAGCATTCCTGTCGAGGGGTAAGAAACATCGTTACTGCTTGACCATCGGTTTGCCGCAGCAGACCAATGTTCCCTTGCCTTCTTCTTTGACGACGACCACGTTGGTGCATACCAGACACTTATAGACTTCTCCTACTTTAGTCGCCATTGTTTTACTCCTCCCCATTTTTGTGAAAGTGTTGACTTATACCCTAGGGGCCAACAGTTACTCTTTTTCAAAGGCTTCCTTCCCTGCGCCGCATACCGGACAGGTCCAGTCGTCCGGGAGGTCTTCAAAGGCTACTCCATTGTTTTCCTCGGGGTCATAAACATATCCGCATACTGAACAAACCCATCTTTCCATTCTTTCGCCCCTTTCTCATGAGTCTGTGAGATTTGCTACACCAACCCGGATTACGTTTGTCTTATACCTGACTGAGTTTATCATAACACAGGTATTGTTCCGGTACTACATTCTGTGAGCTTTGGGTTGGCAAGTGCCAGCGGCCAGTATAAAATCCGCATAAATGGTCACGAAAAGTCGTCCACCTGCAAATGGCAGTGCAGGTAAAACAAGGCCCACTCCCTAATTGGTGCTCTGGCAGACACAACTAAACCGGAGCAAGGGAGTGAGCCAAGACTT
>DAIRSE010000032.1:0-18654 GCA_036804525.1 Bacillota bacterium
GAGGTCTCTTTTCTTCGTAACCCCTCTGGTTACCTACTAAAGTCTTACACTACCAGCGCGGCGGGTTTGCTTGACTTCGGGCGCGTGCTTTGGTATTATAAAAAATGCATTCAATCACGGACGGGGCGTAGCTCAGTTTGGCTAGAGCGCTACCTTGGGGTGGTAGAGGCCGCAGGTTCAAGTCCTGTCGCTCCGACCAGTAAATGACCCGCGGAGCCAGTAAAATCAAGGGTTCCGCGGTTTTTTAATTTCAAGGGAGACCGGGCAGGGTTCCGAAAGGAACCCTTTATTTTCGCGGGTTGGCGGACATCGAGGCGGACAGAGGCGGACAATGAGGCGGACAATTTTCAAACCCGGAAAGCCTTGCGGCTGTAGGCTTACGGGGATTCAGGCAGGCCGAGAGGCGGACAAAAGAATATCGCATCTCAAAATCGCGTTTTCGAACGCGGTTTTTTTTGTGTTTATGGAGGTGAAAAAATGCAGGAGACTCTGCTTGCTCTACGTGCCTTTAACCCGGCAAGCCTTTCCTGGCCCGTCGTAAGCACGTCTGAGACCATAGACGTGCTTCGCTTTGTGTTGGGGGATAGTCTCACAGAAGCTCCGCGCCGGCGGGGACAGGCCGAGGCGGTACGGCTTCACGACCTGGCATGGTGCTTCGTGGCTTCACAAAACTTTAAGCCGGTGGCGGTGAGGACGTACAAGACCCTGCAAAAGAAGATCGAAGCCGGGGCGGTCTACTTTACGCCGAACGGGTTTTTCTCGCGCCGGCGCAAGGCAGGCGACGCGCTTCGCTGGCTGAACGCTCTGTACGTCGATATAGACGACCCGGCTTTATGTAGCTTGGATGTATTTGAACGATGCCGGGAGGCGGGATTGCCACGTCCGACACTCATAACCAAAACACCTCACGGCCTGCACGTCTACTGGAAAATCCAAAGGGTCCGGGCCACAAAAAAGGCGCTGAGTCTATACTCAGCGCTTCTTCATTTTCTTGCAGCGGCAATAGGTGCCGACCTGGCCGCCGCAACCCCGGAACGCTTTCTACGCATCCCACGTTCCATCCTCTATTTTAGCAAATCAGTGTACGAGCTTCAAGACTTTCGTGCCTGGCGCGAACTTAATTGCTTGGACGAGCAGCCAGCTGAACGCGAACGTGGTGGTGGCGTAGTAACCCGGGGAGTCCTGAAGCATCCGGCGATCAGGGTCCTTCTGCGGGGAGTCGAGGAAGGCAAGCGTAACAATACCGCTTTGACGCTGGCCTTGGCGTTTCGAGCCGAAGGGTACAGCGAAGAACAGACCCTTCGCGAGCTACTAGAGTGGAACCAGCGTAACGATCCGCCGCTGGGGGAGAAGTGTGTCCAGAGGGCTGTGCGGGGAGCATATTCCGGGCGCTATCAGGGGCCTTCCGCACGGTGGATAGCCTACCTGTCGAACACCAGTTTCCGTCATCGCATCATCAAGCAGTCGCCCAAGGCGGCGCGGCCGAGGAAGAGGTCCACGCTGACGAAGGCAAAGGCGAAGCTTTACCTGGCTGTCAGGGCCGCCAGAAATGGCCTCAGAGTGTGCAATGTGACGCGCTTGGCCGAGAGCCTGGGAGTGTCGGAGCGGACGTTTTGGAGGGCTATAAACGCCCTCAAGGACAGGTTTATCACGGTCCGCACTGTGCGTAACGGGAGACATGGCGTGCTTACCGTCTTCCAGTTTTTAACTCTGCCAAAGCCATATAATATGTTGGAGGCAGGGTGGGCGGGGGGCGGCCACCCGGGCCTGGTTGAAGCAGACACGCCGGCAGGTGGTATGTTGTTCGATAGCTCATGATGGAGACTTGACCCTGATCCGGTCGTGGATCGTGGAGGCCATCAGGCGGGACCGGGGGGAAATGTAGCAGAGGCTATTCTCGAACCTGAAGGTTGTTTTGACGGGGAGACGGTGCACAACGCCTTTCCCGACCGCGGATTCAAAGGAGGCGGAAAAGGGAAAAGAAGATCAAAAGGACAAAATGTCCTTTTGATATGAAGAAACCGGAAGACGTGTTTAGAGAGCGGGTGCACCGCCGCCTGCCGGGATAACGGGCGACAGGCTTACCTCGACCCGCAGGCCGAGTCTTCGGGCCAGTTTTTCCAGCGACCGGAGAGAAGGTAGGTGCCTCCCGCTCTCCAATCGGGCGATAACCGACTGCGGAACGCCCGCTTTTCGGGCTAATTCTTCCTGGGTGAGGCCAAGCTCCAGGCGCAGCTTAATCAGCGCGCGGGCGACCTGGTAGCCCAATTCGCTTTCCTCCCACGCCTTACGAAAGGCCGGGTCGTTCATTTGTTCTTTTAGGTGTCCTCTAAGGGTGGTCATTGCCGCTCATCCCTCCAGGCATTCAATCTCTCGGCGGCCAAGCGGATGCCCTTTGGAGACAGCCGTTGACCCTTCTTGACAACGGCGTGAAGTAGGACGATCTTGCCGGCGCTCTGGCCAAAGAAGATGCGGAAAGTCTTCCTGTCCCCGTCAACTCGTAGTTCCCAGAGGCCGGGCTCTCCCGTGATGCTTCTCACGTGAGGCATTCCCAGCCGGGGCCAAAACTCTTCAAGAAGGAGCAGGCCGCGAAAAACACGGCTCCTGTCTTTGGGGGCCAGGGAGTCTATAAACTCCTTGACCGGCTCCTTCCCGCTTGCGGAGCGGAAATATTCGACCACAGCCATATCTTGCCCTCCAAAACCATCATAGCAAAATTGCTATAGAAGTCAAGTCACACTTATGTTGTAAATTGGGCCGGCTAAGAACGCTGGCAATTTAGCCAGCGTTCCTTTGCTTTAGGAAGCGGAGATTGTACCGCCGTGAGCGGTGATATCGTAAAAGGGCCTCCGGCGGTGGTCGGAGGCCCTTAATCTAATTAGCGTTTGGGACGTGGGGGAGCGCTTGGATTAGCACGGAATCTAATCTCGTCCCCGAAGGGGCTGACACAGGAACAGATGTAGCACGGAGGAAAGTTTGCCGCATAGTCAACCTTAATTGCCACTGAGCGGCACAACAGAAGGGTATCCAGGGTGGCGCCCAGTTTCAACCTCGGCACGTCTGGATAATGAATGCCGTACATTTGCAGGTTGGAGTCAGCGTAACGCCGATGGTCGGGATCAAAGCTCATGGCTAAGTCATCGGGTATAACCGGGATGGGTTGATTGCCACGCGCTTCGATAGCTCTTAGACGAGGGTAGAACTGTTCAAGGAAGTAGTATTCCCGGGTCTTGACGCGCCACAAGACATATCTTAGGGCCAACTCGGCGAATTTGAGCGGAAACCGGTCTTTATCCTGTTCAAGGAGGTCCCCTACAGCAATCCAATCCAAGAGTTGCAGAGCATCTGCTTGGGTGAACGACAATTGGCCCGGGTGAGCGGCCTCAAAACGGGCCAGCACTTGGGCCGCGCAGCACGAAAAAGAATGCAGCCAGCATTCTTGGCCGATCAGGCTGCGTAGTTCCTGCTCCAATCGGAACATCTCCTCGAAGTCGAAAGCGTGCATTACCTCCGGCGGCAGTTTTTCCTCATCATCTTCTGTTTCTCCTGTTTCTCCGGCTTCATCAGACACAATTTCAAGCCAGAACCTGGCCCAGGCGGTGGCGAGGGACGGGACGGCGCTTTGGCGCGGGTACCGTGTCCCCGCAATGTAGGCTGCAAGGGTGCTGTAAGGGATACTGAACCGGTCGGCGGCCGTGACCATATTCTCACCCGCGGCTAGGATAATCAAGTCGAGCAGGCTTCCGGAACGGAGGTGAAACATCTTTGGTCTCCTTTCGCTTGGTGTTATCACTAGTGTACCACATTCTACATTCTACTAAAAAGTACTTGACGCAAGCTGCGGAGATGTTTTACGTTATATGTAGAACGTGTTCTTTGACAACTGAATGAATATAGAGAGCAGCGCGGGCTGCAAGAGTGACTGCGCGCCGGGGGCGGTGATGGCAAACTGCAACGCGCGCGTGGGAAGCTGCACGACAGGGAGTGCAACGCGCTGCTAGCTAAATGATCAACCGTTCCGCAGAGCATGGTATACTTATCCAATAAAATGAGAAGAAAGGGGAGTAAAATCAAGATGCGTAAGACCCTGATTGCAATCCTGACCCTGACCATTGTTCTCGTTCTGTCCGCCGCGGCTTTCGCCGCCCCGGCGAACAAAGCCGTCTTCATCGTCGGGCAGAACAGCTACAAGCTCAACGACAAGGCCGTCACGATGGACGCCCGGACCTTCATCGAGAGCGGCCGCACTTACGTCCCGATCCGCTATCTTGCCTACGTCTGCGGCGTGAACGAGAAGAACGTCAAGTACGCGAACAGTGAAGTGACCTTGACCCTGGAAGACGTAACCGTTAAAGTCAAGGTCGGCGGCAGAATCCTGACCAAGAACGGCGGCAGCCAGGCGATGGACTGCGCGGTGCTCAACCGCGGCGGCCGGACGTATCTCCCGGCGCGGTTCGTCGCCGAGGCTTTTGGGTACAAAGTGGACTGGGTACCCGCCAGCCAGGCCGTGCTGGTCTACCCGCCTGGCGAGACGCCGCCCGCGATCCCCGGCCAGGGGCCGGTCAAGGCGTACCAGCCTCAGGGGATGTTTAAGGATTATAGCCCTGATGCTGACCGAGGCATCCTGGCCGAAGCCGACTACATGGTGGCCGACCTTGGCGACCTGCCTATCAAAGTCGGTTCGACCACGGTCTACCGCGTTTGGCGGGACCCGAATGACAAGGAGGACGAGATTCGGGGTTATTACCACCTGCTGATTGAGCAGGAGGACCCTAGCAAGTACGCGTCTGAGATCCTGTTCATCAAAGGCGGCAAGATCATTGAATCCACTGAGGTTACCAAAAAGGCTGACACCACCCACTGGACTCAGAGTTATCTCGTTAGTCTGGACACCCTGACGACCGCCGACCACATTGGCATCATGGGGGTCAGGGGGACTGATATTCACATCCTCATCGTCCCCAACCCGGCGAAGGGGGGCCAGTAAACGATGAAACGACTGATCTGGTTCCTAATCCTCCTAATGATCCTGACGGCCGTCCCGCACGGGGCGGCCTTCGCTTCCCCTGAAAGCCCGCAGGAAGTCGTCGTCGGCAAGTTCGTCTTCAACGTCCATTACGACGTGTGGAAGGGAAACACCTGGACGGCGTCCGGCAAACCGGGCGACAAAGGTTTGCGCGTCGAGTCCGACCCCGTCTGCCCTTCGGGCTTCAGGCCCGGCGACCAGGGCTTGCAGAAGCTCCTCGCGCGCTACGAACTGACCCGCGCCGAGGTCAAGTACGTCTACCCCTTCGGGGAGGCGGAATACAACGACGCGGGGAAGCGGTACGGGATGGCGTGGGATGGTAAAGACGGGTTCCGGCTGACGTACTACTCCCACATGCCGGACAACCCCCGTGCGGCGATCAAGAGCTTCGACCCTGCGACCGGGGAGACCGTGGTCGAGTGGACCTTCGATTACCCCAAGAAGCCAGACCCGAATGATCCCCAGTCACCGCCAAAAGGACCTCAATATGACGCCTTGGATCTCAAGAAAAACCCTGACCAGATCGACCACAAGTTCCTTTCCCCGGCGGAGTGGGAGAAGCTGAAGGACAACCCCAACGCCGAGGGCTGGCGGGTGTACGTGCCGGCCATCGTCTGGTGGTACGGCATCCCCAAGGCAGGGGTCAACCTTGTCGCGGTGGACATCGACCCTGGTACCGACGAGGCCCAACCGGGCGGCAGGTACAACGGCACCGTGACTTTCGCCAACGACAGCGCCGTGCCCCTGGAGGACGTGCCCGTGGCCTTCTACAACGGACAGTATCGCGGGTACTTGAAAGACTTCAATGGCAACACCGTGACCAGCGCCGACTTCGCGCCGGGAGAAGAGAAAACGTTCAAGTTCACCTGGACCGCGCCGGGAGCGGGGGAAGCGACGCTCAAAGGAGTCATTGACACCCCGCCGCTGCCGGACAACTACGCCGAGACCGACGAGAGCGACAACCTGATTGACGTGGAAGTTCCCGTGATCGGTCCCCCGCCGCCCACCGGGCCGGGTTCGCTGACCTTTACGGCGGTGAGCCAGAGCGGCAAGTACGCCCGGCCGCCGGGGACGGCTAAATGGACCGACTGGGTCACGGCGACACTCACGGTACCCGAGCCGACGCCGCCCAGGGGCACACTGAAGTCCTGGAGCATCACCTCGGCGAAACTGACTTATCCGAAAAAGCACCCGTGGTTTACGTTTGGAAGCCCGTGGCCGCCGCAGGGTACGAAGACGATCAACATGACGCCGCAGGGCCACAAGGCCACGGCGAAGTTTCAGGAGGACTGGAGCTTGAACGGAGCTCCGGTGTATGCGCGGTACTATGACCCAAACTATGACGAAATCGTGGACGAGGGCGAAGTTCCGGGGCCGACTTATTTTACCATCACGGCCACCTACACCGTGCAATACACCTATGAGTACCAGGTGCGGCATGTCAGGTACAGCACCGGACCCGACGGCAAGCGCCACCGCGATATCTGGTACGAAACCAAGACCGGCAGCGGCACCGACAGCGGTACGGCGACCGGAAAACTGCTCGTGAACGGCACGGGAGTCAACAGCGTGGCGGGCTGAGCGGAAAGTCTTTCCATCTCATTCCCCTTTGTGATAACATGGCTTTGTAGACTACCCGAAGGGGGCCCGTCCCGTGGAGAAGGCTTTGCAGCAGATTCTTGAAAAGCTCACTAATATAGACAGCAGGCTTAGCAATCTGGAGAAGGGCCAGGAGGTCCTACATGCGGATGTGAGCGGCCTACAAGAAGGGCAGGCCCGTCTGGAGAAGGGCCAAGAGGCTCTGCGTGCGGACGTGACCGGCCTGCAACAGGGCCAGGATGCCCTGCGTGCGGACGTGACCGGCCTGCAACAGGGCCAGGATGCCCAAGGTCAGGAACTGAAGGCCCTGCGCTCTGACGTGGCCCGTCTGGAGAAGGGCCAACAACGGCTCGAAGTGCGTTTGGAGCACGAGGTCATTGAAAAGGTCAAAGTGCTTTTCGATGCACACTCGTTGTACCTGGACTTCTTTGAAAGCATCAAGGACAGCCAGGCTAGGACTGAGGAGTCGTTGGAGCTAGTTTACAGGCGACTCATCGAACTGGATAACCGACAAATCAGTCAAGAGCGCGAACTCCGTCTCCTGCGGGTAAGAAAAGATACTTAACAATATCTGCAGGCTTAACGACGACCAGGAGAAACGGTCGGGATTAACACGGTCCCGGCCGTTTTCTTTTTTTTAGAGGAGGTGAGCGCTATTCGCGACGAACGCGGCTTTCTGGCATTGCAGCTGCTCTCGATCTTCTTGGTAATTGCACTCTCGCTTTTCTGCGTCCTTATGGGCACAGCCTTCGGCGCACGCAAGGTCGCGTACTGCACGTATCAATGGTTCGGGGCGGCCATGGACTACGCAACGATGGACGCCAACCAGGACGGTGACTTGAGGCGGAGCAGGCAGGTGCCGAAACCGGCCCAGGTTACCAGAAGCTGGTAATTAGGGGTGTAGAAAAGCCTGTAGACTATGAAATCTACGGGCTTTTTCTACATCCTGCCAACCCCGCCCCCCGCCCGTAAAGCCGCGCTGTTGTTGCGCTCGCCGCTCGGCCCTCTCCTCGTTCGCTGCGCTCACTCGTCGTTCGAGACCCCGCCCCCTCAACTACACTGCGTTTCGTTTCGGTGGCGGGGTCTCGAACCGGGCCGGGGCGAGCGCAACAGGGGGATGTGGGGGGCGGGGGTGGGTTTTCTTTCAAACCTTCACTTTCTCTTCTCTCTCTCACGTCAAGTTAGCGTTTCGATGAGACTGATGGCGTTAACTGCTACAACGTTCCTGTGATACCTGAAATTGGTAGTTATCTGGTGAAAAGTGGGTGTAAGGCGTTACAAAGTTCCTGCTGCACAAGCCTTGTTAGCTATCTACCGTGAGGGGGTGCTATAAGTTGCTACAACATTCTTTCTAGACCTGGAGGTGATAGCGTGCTGACGGATCGGGACACAGAGATCATGCGCTTTATTCACCGCTTCGGCTACCTGTCCGCGCGACATGTCACCGCAGCGTTCAAGATGCATACCAAGGCGGCCTACCGGCGGCTTTCCGTCATGACCAAATCCGGCTACCTACGCCACGTCCGGCCCCTGGCCGAGGAGGCGGGCGTTTATCTTTTGACCGAACACGGCATCGAAGTCTGCGACGCCGGCCGTGGCCGTGCGCGTTTGCGTCTGCACACGTTCAAGCACGACCTGCTGGTCGCGGACGTGGCCCTAGCCCTGGCCGGCGGCGGCGAGTGGATCACAGAACGCGAATTACGCGCCGGAAGCGGCGGGATCGGTCGCCCGGGGCCGCGGGCGCATGTCCCCGATGGCGTCCTCGTCCGCTCGGGCGGCGTCAGGATCGCGGTGGAGGTCGAGACAAGCACTAAGCCCCTGTCGCGGCTGGAGAAAATCCTGCGCGGCTACGTGCGCCGGCCGGAGTTCGCGGAGGTATGGTACATCTGCAAAACAAAGCGTCAAGCGGAAAGAATCTATGAGGTGGCCCGACGGATCGCTCCGGGGCTTGTTGTTACGAAACTGATCGAGGAGGTCCTTGAAAATGCCCGAATTGCGCGTTAGCAGAGCAAAGAAGCTTTGGTTCTTGCTCTTGCTCCCGATTTTTTACATTCTCTCGGTCTGGCTCCTAGCGCCGGTCGCGGCGATGGCGGTCGGCTTTGCGGTGCGCTTTACAGCGTATGACTTCACGCTTCCCGCCGCGGAGGTGGCCGCCCGGGTGGCGCGGGCGCAGGAGTACTACGCTGCCGCTGATTGGTACGCACAGCACCCGGTCGCCACGGCCTGGGCGTGGCTGGCGCGGGGCGGGGAGATCAACCACCCCGAGGTGCGGGCCGTATGGCTTGTGATTAACCTTATCGCGGTGTTTGTCGTCGCCGGCGCGTGGCTTTACAAGCGCTTGCACCCGGCCCCGGAGTGGGCTGCAAAACGTGACGAGATCATCCAAGGGCGACGGGAGAGCGAGGGCTCCCGGGACCGGACTTGGAAAGAAAAGCGCACCTTGGACCGTATCGCGAACCAGGAGCACCTGGACGGCGTGCGACTGGGCGTTGAAAAAGGCACAGCCAAGCCGGTCACGCTCACGGACGCGGAGTTGAATACGCATTGCTTTATCGTCGGAACGACAGGCAGCGGGAAAACAACGACGATTATGAACTTCGTCCAGAGCGCGGTGCAGCGTTGTCTGCCCCTGGTCCTGGTGGACGGGAAGGGAGACGCGGAGTTGGTAGAACGAGTTAGAATGATCGCCGAGGCGGGGAGGAGGCCGTGCAAGCTTTTCAGCATGAGCGGCCCCTCGGCGTGTTACAACCCCCTCCGCCGCGGCGGGGTGACGGAGAAGACAGATAAGTTGCTCAACGTGCTCGATCTGTCCGGCAAGGAGCCGTTTTACCGTAACCTGGCGTATCAGTTCATTCAGACCGTCTTCACAGTGCTTGAAGCAAAGAACGTTGCGATAGATATGCACACACTATTGAACCACCTGGACCCCGATGCGTTGGCGATAGCGATCCGTGACATTGAAGACGAGCAGACGCGGAACCACTGTTTCGCAGAGCTTGAGATGTGTACCGAGAACCGTAACAACCTGCGAAACGTTATCGCCGAGGTGCATAAATTCACGTCCAGCGAGTTCGGACACCTCCTCGCGACAAGCAAGAATGAGATCGACATTCTGGACGCGATTGACCGCCGGGAGATCGTGGTCTTCAGTCTGAACTCGCTCAGTTTCGCTGAACAGAGCCGGAAGTTGGGCAAAGTCATCGTCAGCGACATCAAAACGGCGGTTGGGGAGCTTTACCGCCAGAAGCGGCGGGAAAAGTCTTACGTGATCTTTGACGAGTTCAACGTCTTCGCGTCTGAGACTGTGGTCGATCTTGTGAATAAAGCTCGGGGCGCGGGGATGCACGTCGTGCTTGCGGTTCAGAGCTTGGCCGACATTGAAGCGGCGGTGGGGCGAGCTGTGATGGCCCAAATCGTTGAGAACTGCAACACGTTCATCATCCAAAAACAGAAAGAGCACCAGAACGCCGAAGCCCTGGCACAGCTCATTGGGACGAAACCGGACTTCGAGATCACGCATCAAATCAATGAAAACGTCAAAATGACCGCATTCGGCGGCTACGGCGGAACCGGCTCAATCAGGCGGACGCGAGAGTTTATTGTCCATCCGGACGAGATTAAACGCCTAAGGCGCGGCGAAGCTGTACTGCTGCGCGAAAACTATCGTGTCCAACGAGTCTGGATCAGGAACGTCAGTTAACACATTCAGTCAATGTGGATTAACTTAACAAAACCCCGGTTTTAAGTCGGGGTTTTGGCCTGTTTTGAGACCTGTAAGACCTGTAAGACCAGAAATTTTGTTCAGTGCTGGACACGGGAGGAGGTGATCTTACTGCTGATTGATATCGTCCTGGCCGCGGTCTGGGTCGCGGCCGGGGCGGCGGCGGTGATGAGGACGGCGGCCTAAACCGCCGTCCTTTCCGCAACTAGGCGTTAACGGGGATGTAGTCCGCCACGGCGGAAGGTTCCGGGAGCGGAAGGCCGTCTTCAAGAAGCCCTTCGATATGCATCCGCATGGCGGCGGCCATATTTTCCTTGGTCTCTTTAACTGTCCGGCCGGTGGCAACGCAGCCTGGCAAATCCGGCGAATAGGCGGAGTAGTTGCCGTCGGCCTTTTCGACGATCACCAGATATTTGAGCACGCTAATCCCTCCGTTTCAATCCCGCTTGCTTAAGGATGCTGTTCAGTGTTCCCGGAGCCAGATCATCGTTGGGATGCCCGGCGATGGTTACGCGGCCCGGCCGGGTAGGGTGAAGGAGTTTAATGAGATCGCGAACCTTCACGGGAAGCGCTCCGTTTTCCTTAATTATACCACCTCAGGAGGTTATGACGATGAAGGACATTGAGATAGCGGAAGACCTGGAGCGGACGCTGGAGGAGATGGGCGTCCCGAGCCCGGGCATCGTGACCGTGCCCCTGGCGAATGTTCAGCCCGAGCCGGTGAGCTGGCTTTGGCCGGGGTGGATACCCCGCGGGCGACTGACTTTGATCGCCGGCGACCCTGGGGTGGGCAAGTCCTGGTTCACCCATGCGATCACGGCCAGCGTGACCACCGGCCGGGGTCTGTGCGGCGAACAGAACCCGCAAACCGCGGTTCTGGTGGCCCTGGAGGACGATCCGGCGGATACCCTGCGTCCCCGCCTGGAAGCCCTGGGGGCGGATTTGGAGAGGGTGCACGTCTATGCAACGGTGTGGCAGCGTGACGCGAAGGGAAACCCCGCGCCGCGGGCGCTGAGCTTTCCCGAGGACGCGCCGTTGCTGGCCGAAGTGATCACCCGGGTGGGGGCGGCCCTGGTTATCATCGACCCCCTGGTGGCCGCACAGAACGCGGCGATTGACAGCCACAGGCAAGCCGCGATGCGGAGCATCCTGCAGCCCCTGCACGCCGTGGCCCAGGAGACCGGGGCGGCGGTCGTCTTCACAGTGCACCTTCGCAAGTCGGCGAGCGACAACGTTCTGTATCGTGCCTGCGGGTCGATCGACCTGGTAGCGGCCGTCAGGTCGGCGATTGCCGTCGGCCGTGACCCGAACAACCCGGCCCGTCGCGGGGCGGCGGTGTTCAAGTCCAACCTGGCGGAGTTCCCGGAGCCTGTGGCCTTCAGGCTGGAGAACGGGCGCATGCTGATTGAGCCCGGCTCGGCTCCTGACCTGGCTGCGGACAAGCTCCTGGGGCCGCCGGCGGGAAGCGAAGAGCGGTCGGCGGTCGATGAAGCCGCGGACTTTCTGCGCGAACTGCTGGCCGCCGGCCCGGTGGAGGCGAAGGCGGTGATGAAGGAGGCGAAGGCGGCGGGAATCGCGGATATTACTCTGCGGAGGGCGAAGGCGGCTCTGGGAATAACGGTCAAAAGAAGCACCCGGCCGGGCGAAAAAACAGGCCCCTGGGTCTGGGCTCTTCAAGCTGATCAAGATGATCACCTTGAAGAGAGCAAAGCGAACACATATGATGATCATCTTGAAAAAGATGACCTTAGCCCTACAGCCGCAAGGGATTGCGGGGATGGCTTCAAGATGATCAATGATCATCTTGAACAGAACGGCGCAATGCCTACAGCCGCAAGGGATTCGGGGCAGTCTTTCAAGATGATCATGGCACCTGTTCGACTTGGTGATCAAGATGATCATCTTAACCGAGCCGGGGAAGAAGGGGATGGTCTTCAGTGAAATGGCCCATTCGAAGGGTGATTGACCAGCTAAAGCAGCATCAGATCACCCTGGAACTCTCGCCCCAAGGAAGGATACTGGTGTACCGTCCCGAGGGACAGCTGCAGGACCTGCCGCACATTGTGCAGATGCTGCTCCTGCAAGTCCGCGAGCGCCAGGACGAGGTTAAAGCCTACCTGCAGCAACCCGTCCTTCTAGCGGAGGTGGTGTCCTTGCGCGGTGGGCGGATGCGGGTCTACCAGGCTCGTCCCGCCTGCGTCGCGGCCAACCGGTGCCTGCGCGCGGGCATCGGCTGCAGTCTGTCCCCCGAGACCACCGAGTTCGGCTGGACGAAGCGCTGCCGGGAGAAGGCGCCGGTCAAGAAAGCCGAAACCCCGCGCACCAAGGCGCGGGGCGAGGGAAGAAGCGACCGAAGTTGTTAAGGCAGTAAGGCCCTGGTTGTCTTTTCCTGCTTTTCAAGACGGTCGTCAAGCTTCTTGATGTCCTGCCAGACGGCCTTAATCTCCTTGCGGATGGCGGCTTGGCCGTTTTCCAGACGCTTTAGGCCCTTTTCCAGGCGGGCCTGCCCTTCTTGCAGGCCGGTCACGTCCGCACGTAGGGCCTCCTGGCCCTGGCGCAGTTCTTTCAGTTCCGCCAAAATCTGCTGCAAAACCTTTTCCACGAGACGGGCCTCCTTCGGGTGGTCTACGAAGCCATGCTACCACAAAGGGGGTGATGCGGAAAGAGTTTCCGGGGCCGGGGGACCGTGGCTTACGCCACCGTCCCCCAGGACGCGGGGCCGGACAGCCGGGCCTGCGGCCGCGGCAGACCGGCGGAGGAGCTGGGGGCCGCGCCGCTTTCCTCGTCGATTATCCCACGCCCTGGCCGTCGGGCAAGGGTAAAGGCCGTGAGCATATCCTCGGCCTGCGGCCTCCGGTATCCCTCCCGGCCCGGCTGCGCCGCCCTTGCCCTCCGGCGGCGGGCGAAGGCTTTTGTTGACAAGAAAGCGGCAAGGCCGCGGTGACGGCGCGGGGCCGCGGGGAAGGAGGTGGCGGCGTGAAGACGCGGGAGATCGAGAAGGCGGGACGGCGGTGGTTCGTCCTGGGGGAAGGCCCGGGCCTGGCCGGGGCGGAGAAGTCCTTCCGGACACTGAAAGAAGCCCTGGCCTGGTGCCGGGCCAAGGGGTACCCGGCCAAGGTGTACCAGGTGACGAAAAAGGGGATGGTGATCGTCGAGGAGCATGACCTGAAAGACACTTGAAAGACATGGTCATCAAGAAAAAGGAGGTCTGAGTGTATGCGGAAGGCGTTGTTCTTCTTGGTTTGCGCGGCCCTGCTGCTGGCCGTGGCCGCCCCGGCCTGGGCCGAGGGGGAGGCCGTGACCGGCGCCGACCCCGGGCAGGCGGTCCAGGCACCGGAGAACGGCGGGGCGGCGGCGCCCACCGGGGTGCAGCCGGTGGACCCGCACAAGCTTGCGGTGAAGGTTCAGAAGCTGGGGGATGCGGTCTACGGCGCGGCCAGCCCGATTGCGGACATGCTCGCCAGGCTGGCCGTGGGTGCGGCCGGGGTGCTGCTGATTCTGCTCATCGTCCTGGGAACGGGCATCGTCCGACGCGTGGCGGTCGCGGTGCTGGCCGTGATGGCGGGGCTCGGGCTCTGGTACGGCGCGCCGTACATTGTGGGTCTGGTCAAGTACTTCACTAACTGGCTGGTCAGTTGAGGAGGAGGCGGTTTAATGAAGCATCCGTACATCCGTAACCGGAAGCGGCCCGAAGAGGAAGACTTCCTGGCCGCCCTGGAACGGGCGGCGGAACTGCGGCGCAAGGGGTATGAAGTTCGGGTAGAGGTGAGAAAGCGTCAAACGCCGTGCATTTGCTATCGCCTGGAAGGGCCTGTGAAGGGCCTGTAACTCGCGGGACGTACTAAACCATTAAGGAGGTCGTTAACGTGGCTCAGAAGCCAAATATTGAGGCCGTGGAGGCGGCGGGAAGGCACGAGATGCTGATCGAGCGGATTCTGTCAAGCGAGCCGGAAGAATGGGGAACGAATCATCCCTTAAACATGTTGTATTACATACGTACCGAAAACGGCGAGTGTGAGGATGCCGTTTTTTGGGAGCCGGACCTTGCCGAAGAGGCGGCCGCGGTGAATCGCGATATCAAGCGGTTGCACGAGCAGCTTTCCGATGCCCTGCGCTTGCGGGATAAGAAGCTCTGGCGCGTGTGGGATGGCTACCTGAGCGCGGAGACGCGCATGGAGGACCTGCGCAATGAGGCGATGTACCGCCAGGGCGTGCGTGACGGCATCCGCCTGGCGCTGGCCTTGAAAGGGGGTGAGATCTAATGAGCGCCGAGCCGATCAGGGCCGAGGTCCGGAAGCTGGAAGAGCTGCGGGAACGGTTCCGGCCCGGAGGGGTGGTCACGGAAGAGGACATTCTGGCCGCGTTCACGTTAATCCAGGCAGAGACAAGCGTACACAGCCGCGGCGAGAACTACGGGATTATCGATAACCTTTGCCGCTGCGCTATTGAGATCATGGTCAATGGCGGAGTAAGGCTCAACGAGCATAGCCGCGACTATATCCGGCAGAAGATGCCGCTGGAGCCGTTTGTCGAGCGCTGGATTGCCAGCATAAAGGCCGTTTTGAATGCCGCGAACGAAAATGAAGAGCGGTAGAAGACCAGGGGCCCCGGCTCGACCGGGGCTCCTGAATCATATTCACAAGAAGGGGGAGTGTCAAATGCAAGTTTACACGGCGGCCGAGGTGGCTAAGATTTTGAAGGTGCGGAAGGGGTATGTGTACGAGCTTGTGTACACCGGCCGGCTGCGTGCGGTGCAGATGAGCGAGCGGCGGCTCAGGATCACCGAGGACGCGCTAAGGGAGTTCCTGGAAGCGCGGGGTTACCAGGTGGGCCGGGGCTGGAACCGGGCGGAGGCGAAGTAGCCCCGCCCGGTTTCACACAGGAGCAGGAAAGGAGCCGGGTAAAGCCGAAGTAAAGCCTTGCCCGGCTCCCTTCTCTTTAGGAGGGATGACGATGGCGCAAATCAGGCAGAGGGGGCGAAACAGCTACCTTATTGCGATCTACCTGGGCCGGGATGGCAAGGGGAAGCGACGTTGGTACCGCGAGACCTTCCGCGGCACGGCCAAGGAGGCCGAGTATCGCGCGGCGGAACTGGAGGTCAAGTACCGCCGGCCTTCCGGTCCGAGAGTCGCGGCGATGACCATGGGGGAGTACCTGGAGCGCTGGCTGGTCAACACGGAGGGGACGGTCGCCGAAAGGACGCTGGAGACCTACGCCCTGCACGTGAAGCACTTGGTTGCGGCCGTTGGGGACATGCCCCTGTACGGGCTCACCGGCTTCGACCTGAAGACGCGGCTGAAGGACTACTTCAAGGAGTACGTCAAGAGCAGGCCGCTGGCGGCGTCGACGATCAAGGGCATTTACGGGACATTCCGCACGGCGCTGAGGCAGGCCAAGGCCGACGGGGTGATTGTCGACGACCTGGCCGCTAGCTTGAAGGCGCCCAGGGTGCCGAAGAAGGAGCGGCGGGTGCTGACCCCGGAGGAGCTGGCGCGGCTCTTGGACGCCGCCAGGGGGTACAAGCACCACCTGGTTATTCGCCTGCTGGCCCTGACCGGGATGCGGCTGGGGGAAGCGCTGGGGCTTCGGTGGCAGGACGTGGACCTGGAGCAGGGAACGCTGACCGTCCGGCAGTCGGTCAACGTCCGCAAGCGCACGCTGAACGACCGGCCCAAGACCGAGGCCAGTTACCGCACGCTGACCTTGGACCAGGAGACGGTGGCCCTGCTGGCGGCGCACAGGCGGGAACAGGAGAAGACCAGAGTCGTCGCCCTGCGCGGGCGGGAAACCCTGGTCTTCCGGGCCGCGGACGGGCGGCCGCTGCGGGCCAGAGGTGTGCAATACACCTTGGGCCGCGCGCTGAAAAAGGCGGGGCTGGCGCACATCCGCGTACATGACCTTCGCCATACCGCGGGCAGTCTCCTGCTGGACGCCGGCAAACCGCTGGCGACGGTGGCCGAGTTCCTGGGTCACTCGACGCCGGCGACGACCGCCGCGGTGTATTCCCACCCCGTCCGGAAGGGCGTGAGCCTGGCCGAAGTCCTGGCCCTAAAGCCGTTCCCCAAGGAACCGTAAGGCTTCGCGGGTTCGGAGGCGGACAATGAGGCGGACAAGATCCTTGGAAAGCTTGATAATACTGGCTTTCTTGATGGGGGTGCACCTTCAAGTCCTGTCGCTCCGACCAGTAAATAAACCGCGAAGCCAGTAAAATCAAGGGTTCGCGGTTTTTAGTTTTTGAGGGAAGGCTAAGTTAGGGTTCCGTAAGGAACCACCCGTCGCTTTTAAGGCGAGCGATCGGCAACAATAACGTATACACGAATATACGTATATACATCCCGAGGGTTCATATTCACGTAGAAAACTACAAGAGGCGGTGATCAAGTGTACCGTGCAAAAAGTCCAGCGAAAAACGAGAAATGATTGGAACAAGGGAAGTATCTTGCCGGCAGGAATATTTATCTATTTTACCGAACTATTATCTACTTAAGCTTGATTATTTCTGACCGAAATGAATGATATGGGGAACGTTTATTTTTTTGCGACCCGGTAAATACTCTAGCCGCGAGACAAGCCTTTGTTTACGTATGAAGAGTCGTTTGATGCGTGCTTTTAGTCTCCATAGGGGGTTAAAGTAATGGATGCGAAGGAAGGCAAACAAAGCTCATTCTCGGAGCCGACTAGAAGGGGCGAGATAGTCCTGAAGCTGTCGGAATTTGAGTTCCCGCCAATGCGAGACGTGCTTCTGGTGGGAAGAAAAGCACCAATAGGCCCTGAAGCGGTAAGAAGGATGGTGGATGCGCTTTCCCCGGAGCAGTACGAGATTATTCGCTTGCAGCATCCGTTATTCGAGGCCGTGGTCGTGAAGAAGTCTTTACTTAAAATCCTTCCCGAGGAGAAACTCCTGCCAATCATCTTAGAAGAAGGAGAAAGGGTGGCGGCCGAGAACACGATTGTTAAAGTACAGGTTGACGTTGTGATCTACGTGTCTCGGGCGGTGGAGCTGTAGTGCAAATACAAGACGTTATGAGCCATCCGTTAATCACTGTGTCGCCTGACCGATCGGTGCAGGCGGCTGTTGAGCTGATGGAGCAGAGGAGAATCGGATGTCTGCCGGTTGTGGATGAAGGCCGTCTTATCGGCATCGTCACTTCCCGGGATGTTAGGAATGCTCATCCCAACAGGCTAGTAGCTGATGTCATGAGTGGGGAAGTGGTGACCGTTGCACCGGGGAATTCCTTATGGGAGGCCAAAGAACTCTTGGAGCGACATGGCATCGAGCGCCTTGTTGTGGTGGAACGGGATGCACCCCTGGGCATCGTGACGAAGTCGCGCCTGCACAGTGAAATTGGCAAACATGTTGACAGCCTGACAGGCCTGGAACGGGCGGAGTTCCTGCAGAGAAAAGCGTCAGAATTGCTTAAGCAGGGAAGAGAGATTGCTATCGTTTTCCTCGATCTCGATGATTTTGGTACCATTGATAAAGAATACGGGCACGTTTTCGGCGATGAAGTTTTGGTGCTGGTGGCGAAGAGACTGAAAAGCCTTATGGCGAACGGCGTGGACTACCTCTCCCGTTATGCGGGAGATGAGTTCGCCGTGTTAACCACCAGATCTTTGGACGAAGCTAGAGAGCTGGCAATACGCATGGTTACCGCACTTCAGACAGAAAGCTGGCCGGAAGGCGTGAAAGTGACCGGGTCGGCCGGCGTGGCAGGGGGACGGCGGCAAGACATACGCCGGGCAGGAAACGAAATCTACACCGTAAGCGATCTTATTAACATGGCCAGTCTTGCCTCCACAGCCGCCAAGAAAGACGGAAAACCGGTGGTTGTGGCTGAGAAGGTATGCCTTGCTGGAGAGAGCGAGTGACTCTGCGGGGTGTCAGTTTGCGGCCCGGCGTTTTGGTGGATTCCGCTATCTCTTTCGGATCTGCAGAAAGCAAATTCAGCCCTTATTCTTTCAGCCCAGGCATTGTCAGTCTGCCCGCGGTTTTTCAGTTTTTCGGCAAAAGCATCGAGTGGGATATTCCTTTCCAGAAAAGCAGGAGCCGAGATAGGCTTGGCTACGAATCACTGATTGACACTGACGGGCTGCTATACTCGCGTAAGTTTCCGGAACTATTCTGCCAGATAATCTGACAAGACATCAAACAAAAGAGGAATGTGGATGCCCGCCGGCACTAAGCCCGCGGGTTTTATTATAATTAATTGCTGAACCTTTTTTAATCAGATCGACGATGTTATGATTAACAGGGTGTTAGGGCTAACCTGAAACGTCCGAAAGCTGACGGGATTGCCTGACCGGGGGC
>DAIRSE010000033.1:0-17569 GCA_036804525.1 Bacillota bacterium
ACTGATGGCTATTTGCCAGGGGAGAGTTTTTTACACAGAATTCCGGACTTGATCCCAGTCGACTTGCTATGTAATGTACAACCCGTAAGCAAATTCAACAGCATGACACAGACAATTACAAAGCTAATACTGCGACGTTTCACATTCATTCCCCCGTTTCTTCTTACTCATCCAAACAATACTTGACCACACGACACAATGGGTTTCTATCCAACCTGTCGTAAGTCAGGTGTAGTAGGGTTGGCTGGCTGGGACCGGATAAATGCCGGGTACCGAAATGTCACGATCGTGCCCAGGTTCAGGCCTTGATGCCTGCCGGCGGCGTGCTGGCCGGCAGGAAGAAACCCCACAATGCTACCACAATGAACGATAAAGCCATTCTTCACCTCGTTCTAATACAGATTCAGGGATGGTTATTAAGCCATTCGGTCTTCTAATCTCACTTAATCTCACTAAGCTCACAAACCTCAGTGTTGTAACAGACTTCCCTCAAGATCAGTAACAATCCTCCACAATAAAGCTTGATCATTGCTACACCCCCGTCGCTCAGGGAGAGGCGAAACCGTGCTAGACACCAACTTATCAACTTATTGCCCTAATAGCTGCCCACGCGCCCCAAAAAGCTAAGCATTCCAGTCTCTGGTTATGCCAAGATTCGGCAAGGTTTTCCTTTTGCCTGTCACGACTGTGGAATGTTTCCATCACCAGAGAGGCATAGTAACAGTCAATGAATTCAGGTGCACTGCCCCTCAGCCGTCCCTACAGCCTACGTCCATCGGACTCGGCAGCCCTTACACGGAAAGCCTGACGAGCTACCTTGCTTGTTTGGCCCAGTATGAAGCTTGGGGTCACCGGTTTCCCGATTTGGCTTTCGGGAAACTTTAGCTGCGGAAACTCCCTCTCCTTCCGTTCCAACGCCCACCGCCCAATACCCAAAGCAAAAAACCGTGGTCACTACTGTAAGGTAGAGTGACCACGGTTTGCGTTCTCTGGTGGAGGCGGGGGGAGTTGAACCCACCGTCCGAAAGAATGACCACAAGAGGCTCTCCGAGCGCAGGCTGTGCTTTAGGCTTCGCTCCGCGGGCGCCCACAGCCCGGCTCCCTTGGGAGCTATCTCGATGCGTGTCCTCGGGAACCTCCGAGAATTGGTCCCCGAGCCAGCCTGCTGGTGTGACACCCTGATCCGGCCACGCAGGCTTAGGCCGGCAGGATGCTGGCTGACTTACGCAGCCAGGGCGAGTTCGTTCTTGTCGGCAGTTATGCCTTTGCCACCGTTTTACGGGCCAGCGGCAACCCCGGCTCGCTCCTCCTGCCATCAATTCCCCCGTCGAAACCACGTCGCCCCCGGTCTCAGTATTTCCCGCGGGTCGCCCTTTCGATCTCCCGCCGGGCTTCCCGCTTGGCGATGTCCTCGCGCTTGTCGTAGAGCTTCTTGCCCTTGACCAACGCGAGCTCGACCTTGGCTTTGCCGTTCTTGAAGTAGACCTTCAAGGGCACGAGAGCAAGGCCCTTTTCCCGCGTCTTGCCCAAAAGCCGCATAATCTCACCCTTGTGCATGAGCAGCTTGCGCGGTCTCTTGGGCTCGTGGTTGAAGCGGTTGCCCTGCTCGTAGGGACTGATGTGCATGTTGTGCAGCCATACCTCGGCGTTTTCGACGCGGGCAAAGCTGTCTTTCAGGTTGCCCTTGCCGGCGCGGAGCGACTTGACCTCGGTGCCCGTAAGCACCATCCCGGCCTCGTGGGTCTCGAGAATGAAGTAGTCGTGTCTCGCTTTGCGGTTCTCACAGACCACCTTATCGGCCAATTTACATCACCCCGTTTGCTATCGCCTCCCGCCGATACTGCTGCATACCTCATGATACGGTGTTATGTTAACTCTGTCAAGATAGCGGTACCATAAACTGGAATGATACCCCCATATTAAAAGGAATTCCACCAAGGAATTCCTTGAAGTATCCGAATGCTCAATGCCGAGTGCTGAATGCCACGTTAAATACTAGCCTCGCTAGTATTTAACGTGTTCGAGGCACAGTCCCTGCGGCGGTGCGGTCGGTCCGGCCGCGGCCCTCGACCTGGCCGCCAGGATTTCCTTCACTCTTTCCGGTTCCCGCCGGCCGAGCCCTACCTGGATCAGTGTACCGGCGATGACGCGCACCATCTGGTACAGGAAGCCGCTGCCCTCGATCTCCAGGCGGACCAGGTGCCCGTCGCGAGTGACTTCGGCCTTGTAGACCGTACGGACGGCCGACCTTACCGGCCTCCCGGCGGCCTGGAAGGAGCTGAAGTCGTGCTCTCCGACGAGAAAAGCGGCGGCTTCCTGCATCCGCCGCTCGTCAAGAGGATGCCTCACATAGTAGCTGTAAAGCCGCCAAAAAGGCGACGGCACAGAACCGTTGTCAATCGTATAGGAATACGTCTTCGACACGGCGCTGTACCTGGCGTGGAAATCAGGCGGCACCTCTTGTGCGCTTACGGCCACGATATCCGGCGGCAGGATGCTGTTAAGGGCGGGAACGATCCGCTCGGTCGGAATATTCCAGGTTCCGGTGTGAAAGTTGACGACCTGCCCCCTGGCGTGCACCCCGGCGTCGGTCCTCCCCGCCGCCGTAACCTTGATCTCCGTATGGGCCAGGGAGGCGAGACACTTTTCCAGCGTTTCCTGGATCGTGGGCAGCCCGCTTCTCCGCTGGATCTGAAAGCCGCAGTAGGCGGTGCCGTCATAAGCGAGCACCAGTTTAATGTTTCTCATAGGCATTTAGCATTGAGTGTTGGACGTTGAGCAGTAAGACAGGGGCCCCCCTGGGTGACTCCCCATAAGTGCCCCCTGTTCCTATCGCCTACACCCTATAGCCTACACCCATCAGACCAGTTCAAGGATCACCATCTGCGCGGCGTCCCCCCGCCGGTAACCGGCCTTCACGATCCGGGTGTAACCGCCCGTGCGCCCCTCGTACTTGGGTGCGATAGTGTTGAACAGCTTTCTGACTACGTCTTCGTCATACAGAAAGCTCAGGGCCTGACGGCGTGCAGCAAGATCCCCTTGTTTGCCGAGGGTGATCATCTGTTCGGCGATGCTGCGGGCTTCTTTGGCCCGACCCTCCGTGGTGATGACCCGCTCTTCCCGCAAGAGGGATGTGACCAGGTTGCGCAGCACGGCCATTCTATGGTCTGTTGGGAGACCCAACTTCCGGTAACCCAATTGTGTTCCCTCCTTAGTCCTCGTCCTTGCGCAGCGAAAGGCCAAGTTCGGCAAGCTTGCGCACGACTTCCTCGAGCGACTTCTTGCCCAGGTTCCTGACCTTCATCATTTCTTCTTCGTTCTTCTGCGTCAATTCTTCAACAGTGTTGATGCCTGCGCGCTTCAAACAATTATAAGAGCGGACAGACAGATCGAGTTCCTCAATCGGCATCTCGAGAAGCTTGTTCTTCTTTTCCTCTTCCTTCTCGACCATGATCTCGACGTTACCGACGGATTCAGTGAGTCCCACGAACAGCTTCATGTGCTCCATGAGGATGCGCGCCGCCAGGCTGACAGCCTCATCGGGGCGGATGCTCTTGTCCGTCCACACCTCGAGCGTAAGCTTGTCGAAAGTCGTTTCCTGCCCGACCCTCGTCTTGTCAACCTCATAGTTAACCTTGCGGATCGGCGTAAAAATAGAATCGATAGGGATGACACCAATGACGTGAGCGCCGCGCTTGTTCTTCTCGGCGGGAACATAGCCGCGCCCCTTGTCGACCGTCAGCTCCATGTACAGCCTGGCGTCCTCGGCAAGCGTGGCGATATGCAGGTCCGGGTTCAAAATCTCGATATCGGGGTCGGTGATAATGTCACCGGCCTTGATCTCCCTGGGCCCTTCAGCCTCGATGCGAATGGTCCTTTCCTCGTCTGCATACGATTTGAGGCGCAGGTTCTTAAGGTTAAGGATGATCTCCGTAACGTCCTCCCGGACCCCCGGAATAGTAGAAAACTCGTGCAGCACACCGTCGATCTTTACTGCCGTGACAGCCGCTCCGGGCAAGGACGCCAACAGCACCCTGCGCAGCGAGTTCCCCAGGGTGATACCAAATCCTCGCTCCAGAGGCTCAACCACGAATTTCCCGTAGCCGGCCTCGGGATCCATCTTAACGCACTCAATTTTCGGTTTTTCAATCTCTAACATTGCGAACCCCCTCAATCGGAAGGTAGCCGCCTACCTGGAGTACAACTCGACAATCAGCGATTCCTTAACGGGAATGTCAATCTGCTCCCTGGTCGGTAAGGCTACTACCCGGCCCTGGGCTTTAGCCGCATCGTATTCCAGCCATGCCGGTGGCGTATTCTCAGCAGCCCGTTCCAAGAGTTCCTGAATCCGGGGTGAAGATTTGCTTCTTTCACGGACAGTAATGACATCGTTTGCCTTGACAAGATATGAAGGGATGTCAACCTTGCGCCCGTTCACCAGGAAATGACCGTGCCGCACCAGCTGCCTGGCTTCAAAACGCGAACCGGCAAGGTTCAGCCGGTAGACAACGTTATCCAGACGGCGCTCCAGCAGACGGAGCAGGTTGTCGCCGGTGATCCCGGGCTGGCGCTCGGCCTTGGCGAAATAGTTGCGGAACTGCGTCTCCAGAACGCCGTAAATGCGGCGGACTTTTTGCTTTTCGCGCAGCTGGATGCCGTATTCCGTGGCCTTGGCCCTGCGCCCGTGCGCTTTCGCCCCCGGAGGCGTCGGGCGACGGTCGATGGTGCAGCGGGGACCGTAACAGCGGTCACCCTTCAAATACAGCTTCGTGCCTTCGCGACGGCACAGCCGGCATCTTGCTTCTGTGTATCGTGCCATAAATGAACCTCCTAAACGCGCCGGCGCTTCGGCGGCCGGCAGCCGTTATGTGGAATGGGTGTAACGTCCTTGATCAAGCTCACCTCGAGCCCGGCGGCCTGCAGCGACCGGATGGCTGCCTCACGGCCGGCCCCGGGACCCTTGACGACTACCGCGACCTCTTTCATGCCGTGCTCCATCGCTTCGCGGGCCGCCTTTTCGGCCGCCAGCTGCGCGGCGAACGGCGTACTCTTGCGGGAACCCTTGAAACCTACCTGCCCGGCGCTGCTCCAGGAGATTACGTTGCCCTTCACGTCGGTGATCGATACCACCGTGTTGTTGAAGGTGGACTTAATGTGCGCCACACCCTGCTCGACGTGTTTTCTTTCCTTCTTTTTGGTTCTTACGCGACGCGCCATCTACTGACCTCCTTACTTCTTCCTGCGTACGCCGACAGTCTTCTTGGGACCCTTGCGCGTTCTGGCGTTGGTCCGGGTCCGCTGGCCCCTCACCGGGAGGCCGCGGCGGTGACGAAGGCCGCGATAGGAGCCGATTTCGATGAGTCTCTTGATGTTCAGGGCTACTTCGCGGCGCAGGTCGCCCTCGACCTTGAGCGTTTTTTCGATAACGTCTCTCAGCTTGGTAACCTCGTCCTCGGTCAGGTCACGTACCCGCGTGTCGGGATTGACGCCCGTCTGAGCCAAAATCTTTTTCGATGTAGATAGGCCGACGCCGTAAATATAAGTTAAAGCAACCTCCACCCGCTTATCCCTGGGCAGGTCGACCCCAGCAATACGAGCCAAACAACTTCACCCTCCTATCCTTGGCGCTGCTTGTGTTTAGGATTTTCGCAAATAACCATAACCCGCCCCTTACGGCGAATTATCTTACACTTTTCACAGATGACCTTCACTGAAGGCTTGACTTTCAACCTGATACGCCCCCTTGTGGCTACTTATAGCGGTATACAATTCTGCCGCGGGTGAGATCATAAGGGGACAGCTCTACCGTTACGCGGTCACCCGGCAGAATACGAATAAAGTTCATGCGAATCTTGCCCGAAACATGCGCTAATACCTTGTGGCCGTTAGGAAGCTCCACGCGGAACATTGCATTGGGCAGGGGTTCAATAACCTTTCCCTCAACCTCAATAACGTCCTGCTTCACCAGCATCCCTCCTTCTCCACGAAACCCCGAAGTATTTTCCGCACATCAGCGTCCGTAACCTTGAGACCTTCAGCCAGCTTTGCTTTAATTTCCTCATCGGCATGTGACACTATTTTTACATGTTTAACGTTCTTGCGTTTGGGACGGTCCACTTTGCGTCGGAGACCGTCAGTGAGCAGCACCGTATTGTCACCGACAATCGCCAGGACAATGTAATACTGCCCTTCGTCCCTGCCGGCCACCGACCTGACCACCTGGCCGGCACGCAATTTCCTGACTTCCACGGATATTACCTCCGTTACAAGCGTGTGAGGATTTCGGCCTCGCCATCGGTGATCGCGACTGTATGCTCAAAATGTGCCGAGAGTTTGCCGTCTTTCGTAACCACGGTCCACTTGTCTGACAGCGTCGTAACCTCGTACGTCCCCGCGTTGACCATCGGCTCAATAGCCAGGGTCATTCCCGCTTCCAGCCTCGGACCCCTTCCGGGCGGCCCGAAGTTGGGTATCTGGGGTTCCTCATGGCACTTGCTTCCGATCCCATGCCCGACATAATCCCTTACAACCGCAAAACCGTGTTTTTCAACCAGGATCTGAACGGCATGAGAAATGTCGGTGAGGCGGTTGCCTGCCCGCGCCTTCGCGATGCCGGCGTAAAGCGCCTGCTCGGTCACTCTCATCAGATCAAGGGCTTCCTGCGTTACGGTACCCACAGGAAAAGTTGCCGCTGCGTCACCAAAGTAACCATTTATTTCCGCCCCAACGTCAATACTGATAATATCTCCATTCCGCAGGGGCCTTAAACCGGGGATTCCGTGGACAACCTCCTCATTGACAGAGGTACAGATGCTGGCAGGGAAGCCGTAAAGGCCTTTAAAAGCCGGACGCGCACCCTGCCTGGTGATAAAGTCCTCGGCGATGTCGTCCAGTTCCTTGGTCGTCACCCCCGGACTTATCGCTTTCTCTATCTCTTTTAACGTCCCCGCAACAACTCGTCCTGCGTCACGCATGTAGCTAAGCTCGCGGGTGGATTTCTTGGTGATCATTTTCTCCTGCCGTTTTTACTTAATGAAACCTTGATAGCTGCGCATCAGGAGATGCGCCTCAACCTGTTTCATCGTATCGAGCGCTACACCGACCACGATCAGTAGGGCCGTGCCGCCGAAGTAGATGTTCGGGATCCTGGTCGCCAGCAGCACGAAATTCGGCAGGATGGCGATCAGCGCAAGGAAGATGGCACCGGCAAGAGTAATCCGCGCCATCACCTTGCTGATGTATTCGGCGGTCGGACGCCCGGGCCGCAAGCCGGGAATAAATCCGCCGTACTTCTTGATGTTATCGGCGACATCGACCGGGTTCATGATCACGGCCGTGTAGAAATAGGTGAAGCCGATAATCAGCAGGGCGTAAAGCGTCGTGTGCAGGAAGCTTCCCCAGTGGAAATAACGGGTAAAGGCGTCGGCCACAACGTTACCCTGGAAGTACCCGGCGATCTGCTGCGGGAAAATAAGAATCGACGATGCAAAGATGACCGGGATAACACCAGCTTGATTGACCTTGAGCGGCAGGTGTGTCGTCTGCCCGCCGTAGACCCTGCGCCCCACAACCCGCTTGGCATACTGGACCGGGATCCGCCGCTGGCCTTCCTGAACGGCGACGACGGCTCCGATGACCAGCACGGCGATGATGACCAGGGCAATGATGCTCAGGATGTTAATGGTTCCGGCCTCAAGATACTGGAAAATGCGCACCGCGCCCGCAGGCACGCGGGAAACGATACCGGCAAAGATCAGCAGGGAGATGCCGTTCCCAATCCCGTGCTCGGTGATCTGTTCCCCGAGCCACATCAGGAAGACGGTGCCCGCGGTCAGGATGGTAGCAACAAAAAGGTAAGACAGAATCCCGGGGTGCACCAGCGAATTCTTGAGGGCCACCGACATGCCCAGCCCCTGGAGGAATGCCAGGATCGCCGTCCCGTACCGGGTATACTGGACAATCTTTTTGCGCCCCTCTTCCCCTTCCTTTGACAGGCGTTCCAGCTTGGGGATGACCACGGTCAGGAGCTGCATAATAATCGAGGCGTTGATGTACGGGATGATGCCCATAGCGAAAATGGCAAAGTTCTTAAAGGCACCGCCCGAAATCACGTCGAAGAACCCAAACAGCGCCCCGCTCGCGATCAACTTCTCGATGGCGTCCGGATTTACGCCCGGCACAGGGATATGCGCGCCGATGCGGAACACCAGCAGCATCGCCACAGTAAACAACAGCTTGGTGCGAAGCTCCGAGACCTTAAGCGCCTGTTGCAAACTTCCCAGGAACTGTGTTCCGACAGCCACTTAGATCACCTCGGCTTTGCCGCCGGCGGCGGTAATCTTCTCGACCGCAGCCTTCGAAAAGGCGTGCGCCTGGACGGTAAGCGCCTTGGTCAGCTCCCCGTCGCCAAGAATCTTAACCCCGTCACCCTTACCCTTGATCAGCCCCGCGTCAACGAGGGTTTCAGGAGTAACGACGGCTCCGTTTTCGAAACGGTTCAGGTCTCCACAGTTAACTGTCCAATAGACCTTCTTAAAAATGTTATGGAAACCGCGCTTGGGCAGACGCCGGAAAATCGCGGTCTGGCCGCCTTCAAACCCCCGGCGGACGCCCCCGCCCGAACGGGCTTTCTGACCCTTATGGCCGCGGCCGGCCGTCTTGCCCTGACCTGCAGCAATGCCTTGACCCTTGCGTTTGGGCAATCTGCGGGCACCCGCTGCCGGTTTGAGTTCAGATAGATTCACTCGCCCACACCTCCCTTACGCAAGTTCCTCAACTTTGACCAGGTGGCTGACCTTTTTGATCATGCCCCTGATCTGCGGAGTGTCTTCCTTGATAACCGACTGATGCAGCTTTTTCAGGCCCAGGGCTCGTACGGTCGCACGCTGTTCTTCGTTGGAACCAATGACGCTCCTGACAAGTGTGATCTTACAGTTCGCCATCTTCTAGCCCCCCAGCCCGAGTTGAGTAATTTCCTTGCCGCGTAAGCGGGCCACGTCGTCTTTCGTCTTGAGGAGCTTGATGGCCTCAAGAGTGGCCCGAACCATGTTGTTTGCGTTATTTGAACCCAAAGACTTGGTCAGGATGTCGCGGATGCCGGCCAGTTCCAGGACGGCACGCACAGGCCCGCCGGCGATGACACCGGTACCGGGTGCGGCCGGGCGCAGCAAGACCTTGCCCGCCCCGAAAATACCTACTACTTCGTGGGGGATAGTAGTTCCTACCATGGGCACTCTGATAAGGTTCTTCTTGGCGTCTTCGATTCCTTTTCTGATTGCTTCTGGAACTTCACCGGCTTTACCCAGACCGGCGCCCACGGTTCCTTGGCCATCGCCCACGACGACCAGCGCGGAAAAGCTGAAACGGCGGCCGCCCTTGACAACCTTGGCGCAGCGATTAATAAAGACGACCTTTTCCGTAAGTTCCAGTTTGGAAGCGTCTATCCTAGACACGTCATGCCCCCCTTCTCCTTAGAATTCCAGTCCACCGGCCCTTGCGCCTTCGGCGAGAGCCTTGACGCGGCCGTGATACAGATATCCCGCACGGTCAAAGACTACCTGCTTGATGCCTTTTTCCTGCGCCACACGGGCGATAAGCTCGCCTACTGCGCGGGCCCCCTCGACGTTCCCCCCGGAAACCTTGCCCTTAAGCTCCGGAGAGAGACTGGATGCCGTGCAGAGCGTTACCCCGCGTTCGTCGTCAATAATCTGGGCATAGATATGGTTCAAGCTGCGAAAGACATTCAAGCGCGGCCGTTCAGCCGTACCAAAGATCTTCTTCCGCACGCGGATGCGCCGTTTGTTGCGCGTTGCCTGGCGGTTAACCTTCTTAAGCAAGACCTGCCCTCCTCTACTTACCGCTTAGCGCCAGCCTTGCCGGCCTTGCGGCGGATACGCTCGCCTTCGTACTTGATGCCCTTGCCCTTGTACGGTTCGGGCGCGCGAATCTTGCGGATGTTGGCGGCGACCACGCCCACCTGTTCCTTGTCCGCGCCCTTAACAACAATCTTCGTCGGGGCCGGGACCTCGAGTTCGATTCCCGGCGGCGGAACGAACTCAACCGGGTGGGAGTAGCCGATGCTGATGACGACGTTCTGGCCCTGTTTCTGGGCACGGTAACCGACACCAACAAGCTCGAGTGTCTTCGAGAAACCGTTGGCCACTCCTTCGACCATCCCCGCCAGCAAGGCACGCGCCAGCCCATGCTGCGCACGGTCTTCATCCTCATCGCTGGGCCGTTTGACCACCAGCTGGCCATCGACCAGCGCGATTTGCATACGCGGTGGAAATTCCCTTGTCAGCTCTCCCTTGGGGCCCTTGACCCTGACGGTGTTACCATTGATCTCTACGCTGACCCCTTGAGGAATGTTGATGGGTTTCTTACCTATACGCGACACGCCAATTTCACCTCCCGGCAACTACCAGACGTAGCAGATTACTTCCCCACCAACGCCCAGCTTCCGGGCGTCCTTATCGGTAACAATGCCCTTGGACGTGGACAGGATGGCGATGCCCAGTCCTCCCAACACCTTCGGGACGTCGTCCTTCTTGGCATACACCCGTAAACCGGGCTTGGAAATACGTTTTAAGCCGGTAATAACCCTTTCCCGGTTCGGGCCATATTTCAGGTAAATCCGGACAATACCTTGCTTGCCGTCGTCAACCACTTCGTAGTCCTTGATGAAGCCCTCTTCCTTCAAGATGCCAGCAATGGCCTTCTTAATATTGGACGCAGGAATTTCACAGGTTTCATGGTAGACGGTGTTGGCATTCCGGATGCGCGTTAGAAAATCCGCAATCGGATCCGTCAACATTGTCGCTACCTCCTTACCAGCTGGCCTTACGGATCCCCGGGATCTGCCCCTTATAGGAAAGCTCGCGGAAGCAGATACGGCAGATGCCAAACTTGCGCATGTAGGCACGGGGTCTGCCGCAGAGTTTGCAGCGGTGGTATTCACGGACACGGAACTTCGGAGTCCGCTTTTGTTTTGCAATCAGAGATTTTTTTGCCACGCTCTACCCTCCTTTAATGGGGTTGAAAGGGTGCTCCCATCAGCCGTAATAGTTCACGCGCTTCTTCGTCGGTCTTGGCCGTGGTCACAAGCGTGATATCCATGCCACGGACCTTGTCGATCTTGTCGTATTCGATTTCCGGGAAGATCAGCTGTTCCTTGACGCCGAGGGTGTAGTTCCCGCGGCCGTCGAAGGCCCTGGACGGAATGCCCCGGAAGTCCCTGACACGCGGCAACGCCACGTTGAACAGCTTGTCGACGAAGTCGTACATCCGGTTGCCGCGCAGGGTCACCTTGACCCCGATCTGCATCCCCTCGCGAACCTTGAAGGCGGCTACCGACTTCTTGGCCCTGGTGACGACGGGGCGCTGCCCGGTAATAGTCTTCAGATCATTTATCGCGGCGTCAATGGCCTTGGCGTTCTGAATGGCCTCCCCAAGACCGATATTGATTACAACTTTTTCCAGCTTCGGCACCTGCATCACATTCCGGTAGCCGAACTTTTCTTTCATGGCCGGCACGACTTCTTCCAGATATTTTTGCTTCAGCCTTGACACTATCCAAGCCCCCTTTCCAGACCTGCTCGTGCAGCGGGCTTAAAAGTCCGGGTTAACCCAGGACTTCCCCGCAGTGCTTGCATACACGGACTTTCGTGCCATCTTCCAAAACACGCCTGGCTGCGCGGGTAGGCCGATGGCACTTGGAGCACAGGAGCAGCACGTTGGAAACGTGAACAGGGGCTTCCTTCTCCTTGATCCCCCCCTGTGGCACTCTCCTGGTCGGTCTGGTGTGCCGCTTTACAATGTTGACCCCCTCGACAACGACGCGCTGTCTCTTGGGTTCCACAGAAACTACCTTGCCCCGCTTGCCGGCGTCCTTACCGGTAATAACCAGCACGGTGTCGCCCTTGCGAACGTGGATCTTGTTGTTGCCCATCCTGCTAACCTCCCTTACCAACCGCGCTGTGGTAACCTGAGGAAAACTCTGCTGATTTAGAGCACCTCAGGCGCCAGGGACACGATCTTCATGAAGTCCTTCTCGCGTAATTCCCGGGCCACCGGTCCAAAAATACGGGTCCCACGCGGAGTCTTATCGTCCTTGATGATTACTGCTGCGTTCTCGTCGAACTTAATGTATGAGCCGTCCGGGCGCCGCAGTTCCTTCTTTGTCCGGACTATAACGGCCTTGACAACGTCGCCCTTCTTAACCACGCCGCCGGGCACCGCTTCTTTAACCGACGCCACGATGATATCCCCCACGGAGGCATAGCGCCGGAAGCTTGAACCCAGAATACGGATGCACATCAGCTTCTTGGCTCCGGTATTATCGGCGGTGTTGAGCATTGTCTGCACCTGGATCAAGGCCTACACCTCCCTTGCTTAGGCCTCAGCCCGTTTCAGAATCTCGACCACGCGCCATCTCTTTCTCGCTGACAACGGGCGGGTCTCGGCAATCTTAACCTTATCGCCGATCTGGCACTCGTTTTTCTCGTCGTGCGCCATGAACTTCTTGGTCCGGCGAACAATCCGCCCGTACAGGGGGTGCCGAACAAGGGTCTCTACGGCAACGACGACCGATTTATCCATCTTGTTGCTGACCACGGTACCGGTCCGGGTCTTGCGCAAAGCACGCTGTTCCACCGTCAATCCCTCCTTATGCCCGCTTAATCCCCAGTTCTCTTTCCCGTATGATCGTGTTCAAACGGGCAATCCGGCGGCGGACTTCCTTCAGCCGCATCGGGTTATCGAGCTGCCCCGTTGCCATCTGAAAGCGAAGCCGGAAAAGTTCCTCCTTGGAATCGGCCAGCTTTTTTCTCAGTTCAGCATCCGTCATCTCAAAGAGTTCACGAACTTTCGCCACGGGCTTCACCTACTTCCTCACGTTTCACAATTTTCGTGCCGCACGGCAGCTTGTGCGAAGCGAGGCGCAGGGCCTCCCTGGCTACTTCCTCGGGAACACCTGCGATCTCAAACAGGATGCGCCCCGGTTTGGCCACGGCAACCCAATATTCCGGAGAACCCTTGCCGCTCCCCATGCGGGTTTCAGCAGGCTTCTTGGTGATGGGGCGGTCCGGAAAGATGCGGATCCAGACCTTACCGCCGCGCTTGGCGTGCCGGGTCATCGCAATACGTGCCGCCTCAATCTGTCGCGACGTTATCCAGGCAGCGTCCGTGGCCTGCAGGCCAAACTCACCGTACTGGATTTCGGTGCCGGCCTTGGCCCTGCCCCCGAGGTCCGGGCGATGCTGCCTGCGATACTTGACTCTCTTGGGCATCAACATTGGTTACTTGCCTCCTTCACGAGGAGCCTTTTCGGGTAGAACCTCTCCCTTGTAAATCCAAACCTTAACGCCGATCTTACCGTGCGTCGTCTTGGCTTCGGCAATGCCGTAGTCGATGTCGGCGCGCAGGGTGTGCAGCGGAACTTTCCCCTCGCTGTACCACTCGGAGCGGGCGATTTCCGCTCCGGCAAGCCGGCCGCTGACCTGAACCTTAATACCCTTGGCGCCCATCTTCATCGCCCGGCTGACGATCTGTTTCATCGCCCGGCGGAAAGCAACACGCCTTTCAATCTGTCCGGCCACGTTCTCGGCGACGAGCTGGGCGTCCAGCTCCGGAACCTTAACCTCGACGATGTTAATGTTCACCTGCCGCCCGGTCATCGCTTCGAGTTCCTTGCGCAGGACCTCGACCTCGGTCCCACCCCGGCCGATGACGATACCCGGCTTGGCCGTGTGAATGCTTATCCGCAACCGGTTTGCGGTCCGTTCGATCTGAACCCGGGCGATCCCGGCCGGGAAAAGCTTCTTCTTGATGTAGTTCCTGATCTTAACGTCTTCCAGAAGTAGATCGGAGAAATTCTTTTTATCCGCGTACCACTTAGCGTCCCAGTCACGGACAATACCCAGTCTTAACCCTCGCGGGTCAACTTTCTGCCCCATTCGCCTATCCCTCCTTTCCGTCACTGACAACGACGGTGATGTGGCTGGTGCGGACCCGCCTGATATTGGCCCTACCGTAGGCACGAGGCTGCATGCGTTTCAGAGTGGGACCCTGATCGACAACGGCCTTCACGATTCTGAGGTCCCCACGGTCCATTTCCAGATTGTTCTCGGCATTGGCCGCTGCTGACTTGATCACCTTGGCGACAGCCTGAGCCCCTCTGTTCGGTACGAACTTGAGAATGCTCAGCGCTTCATCCACCTTCTTCCCGCGCACCATATCCACAACCTCACGGACCTTGCGGGGAGAGAGCCGGATGTACTTGGCTACTGCTCTTGCTTCCACGATGAACCCCCCTTACTTCAGCGCCGTGGATCTTTCGGTGTGATGCCCATGCCCTTTAAAAGTACGGGTCGGTGCAAATTCGCCAAGCTTATGTCCTACCATTTCCTCGGTAATATAAATAGGAACATGCTTGCGACCATCATAAACAGCGATGGTGTGGCCAATCATCTGGGGGAAGATGGTCGACCGCCGGGACCAGGTCTTGAGAACCCTCTTTTCGTTCCGGGCGTTCATTTCCTCGATACGGGCCAGAAGCTTGGGACTGCAGTAAGGCCCCTTCTTCAGTGAGCGACCCATGGTATACCCCCTTTCTTACTTCGAACGCCGCTTAACAATCAGCTTGTCGCTGGCTTTGTTCTTCTTCCGTGTCTTTGCGCCAAGTGCCGGTTTGCCCCACGGCGTTACCGGCGCCCGTCCGATCGGGGAGCGGCCCTCGCCGCCGCCGTGCGGGTGGTCAACCGGGTTCATCACGACACCGCGAACAGTTGGGCGGATGCCCAGCCACCTATTGCGGCCCGCCTTGCCGATCGTAATGTTTTCGTGCTCGAGATTGCCGACCTGGCCGATGGTGGCCTTGCAGTCCATGCTGAACAGCCGTACCTCACCTGACGGTAAGCGGACGTGGGCGTAATCGCCCTCCTTGGCCATCAGCTGCGCCGCACCGCCGGCCGAACGGACGACCTTGGCCCCCTGGCCCGGGTAATACTCAAGGTTGTGAATCAGTGTACCGGCCGGGATGTTTCTCAGCGGGAGAGCGTTCCCCACCTTGATGTCGGCATCCGGTCCGGAGATGATCGTCTGACCGACCTGCAAGCCGACCGGGGCAAGGATGTAGCGCTTCTCGCCGTCGGCATAGCTAACCAGGGCGATGTTGGCCGAGCGGTTGGGGTCGTATTCAATGCTTACGACCTTGGCCGGAATGCCGTCCTTATCGCGCTTGAAGTCAATGATGCGGTACTTGCGCTTGTGCCCGCCGCCGTGGTGACGGACGGTCAGCCGCCCCTGGGCGTTGCGCCCGCCGGTCTTCTTTAAGGGTTCGAGCAACGACTTTTCCGGTTCAGTAACCGTGATTTCCGCAAAGTCGGAAACAGTCACAAATCGGCGTCCTGGGGAGGTGGGTTTGAATTTTTTAGTCGCCATGTATTTCCCTCCTTACCTATACGCCTTCAAAGAATTCGATCTTGTCGCCCGCGCGAAGGGTCACAATAGCCTTCTTAACCTCCGGCGTATAGCCGACGATGTTGCGCCGGCGCCTGGCCTTTCCGGCCTGCCGGATAGTGTTGACCTTGATGACCTTGACCTTGAAGATTTCTTCCACGGCACGCTTGATCTCGGTCTTGTTCGCCTTCGGATCGACCAGGAAGGAGTACTTGTTCTCCCCGGTCAGCGACATGGATTTCTCGGTTACCAGCGGTTTCCGCAGGATATCGAACGGGTACTTCATTATGCCAGCACCTCCTCGACGCGGGTCACGGCATCCCTGGTCAGCACCAGGTTGTCGTGATCCAGGAGGTCGTAGACGTTCAGCTGCCGCGCTTCTAAAGACTTAAAGCCGGGGATGTTGCGGGTCGACTTTTCAACGTTAAGGTCACGCTCGGCAGTTACAAACAATGCGCCGTTATTAACCTTAAGGTTGTCGATGACGTTGACCATCTCTTTCGTCTTGGGCTCAGCCAGGGTGAGCGCGTCAAGAACGATAAGCTTACCCTCTTTAACCTTGGCTGAAAGGGCGGACTTAAGGGCCATCCGCTTGACCTTCTTGGGTACGCTGTAACTATAATCACGCGGGTGCGGGCCGAAGACAATGCCGCCGCCCCGCCAGATAGGCGAGCGAATGCTGCCGTGACGCGCTCGACCAGTGCCTTTCTGGCGCCAGGGTTTTCTCCCGCCGCCCCTGACCTCGGCCCTGGTCTTGGTATCGTGTGTCCCGCGGCGCCGGTTGGCGAGGTGCATTACGACGACTTCATGCAGGACCGCCTCGTTGACGGGCTGCCCGAAGACGTCTTCGCTCAGTTCAATCTCGCCCACCCGTTCGCCGTTGGTGTTGACGACTGCTACCTTAGGCACGACCACTTCCTCCTTTCCTTCGATCCCGTTGCCGGTCGGCTGTACGCATTAGGCACTGAGCTCTCACCTGCTCTTAACGGCTTCCTGCACAAAAACCAGGCCGTTGGCAGGGCCGGGAATTGCGCCTTTTACAGCCAGAAGATTGCGTTCCGGATCGACTTTGACAACCTCGAGATTCTGGACGGTGACTCTCTCTACACCGTAATGACCAGGCATCTTGCGACCCTTGAAAATACGGGCCGGGCCTTTGGCCGCCGCCGAACCGGGCCTGCGGTGATACTTGGAGCCGTGACCCATCGGCCCGCGGTGGAAACCGTGTCTCTTGATGCCGCCGGCAAACCCGCGGCCCTTGCTGGTCCCGGTGACGTCAACCATTTCGCCGGCATTGAAGATGTCGCACTTTATCTCCTGACCGATCTTATACTCCGTTACATCATTGACTCTCAGTTCACGCAGGTACTTCATCGGCTTGACCCCGGCCTTGGCAAAGTGCCCGCGGACAGGCTTGGTAACCTTCTTTTCGCGCACCTCGCCCCAGCCGATCTGGATGGCATTGTAGCCGTCGCGGTCAACCGTTTTCTTCTGTACCACGGTACAGGGACCCGCTTCTATCAAAGTCACGGGGACCACCAGCCCTTCCGGAGTGAAGAGCTGCGTCATCCCGAGCTTGCGCCCGAGAATTCCCTTGGCCATTCATTTGCACCTCCAAAACTGGCATTAAGCACTAAGCACTAAGCGTTACGGTAGTCTGAAGCCAGACCCGTAGTTGCGAATGTCTTAATGCCCTAACGCCTATCGCTTACTGCCAAGCAGACGCGTAGCGCCTGCGTTTACAGCTTGATCTCGATGTCGACGCCAGCCGGCAGGTCGAGGCGCATCAAGGCGTCGACCGTCTTCGGCGTTGGTTCGAGAATATCGATCAAGCGTTTATGGGTCCGGATTTCAAACTGCTCACGCGAGTCCTTATCCTTATGCGGCGACCGGAGAATCGTGTAGATACTCTTTTCGGTCGGCAGCGGAATGGGACCGGCCACGCTCGCTCCGGTACGCTTGGCCGTTTCAACGATCTTAGCCGCGGACTGGTCCAGCATGCCGTGGTCGAAAGCCTTTAGACGAATCCGGATTTTCTGTCTAGGCATCGTATCCCTCCTATGCCTTGACGGCCGTGACAACCCCGGCGCCGACGGTGCGGCCGCCCTCGCGG
>DAIRSE010000034.1:0-15659 GCA_036804525.1 Bacillota bacterium
GATCGTGGCGTACTGCTTCATCGTCGAGAATTTCGCCATCTTCGAGGAAGACCAGCCGGTAATGGATGCCCTGAACAAGCAGAGGGGTTACACGGAGGCGTTGCACGCTTAGTTTCCGGTCCTGCATTAGCGGAAGGAGGCGGAAAGTTGATTTCCGCCTCCTTTTTTGTTAGTATGTAGACGGTCCCATGAGAATGCTGCAAAAAGCCAAGACACTGGTTCTGGCACAGGCGTCTTTCAGGGTACGACAGTGTTTTCGAAGTTACCCTTAAGACCGCTCAAAAGCAAGCATGGCGCGGAAGGCGAAGCCGGCCCGCGCCGGAGCGTACTGGGTGGTACGTGAGCACCGGCCGGCGAGCCTGACAAAGCCAGGCGCAGTTTTTCAGCGGTCTCCTAGGCACATAAAAACTTGCAGCTGCCAGCTTTGTTGCCTTGCTTCCGGGGCAACCGGGCACTATGTTGTGAAGGGAGATGAGTCAGTGCAGGACGAGCCGCAATTTGCCCCTCCGAACATGATCCCTCTCTACAACGATCTCATCCTGCTGGAAGTCCCCCAGGAGACCGTGAACGTTGAGCCGCTGACCGAAGAGCAAAGACAGATGTGGGAGTCCGGCGTCCCCCTTATGGCTATCGTCCCGCCGAAGCTAGACAGCGATGCCGTATTCGCCATGCTGGAAAAAGTCAAGGAAATCTTAAAGAAGCACCAGCCTGAGCGCGCGGCGGAGATAGAAAAGACGTGGGCGGCGTTGCCTACCGGGCCAAAAGACCGCCAGATCTTCGTAAACAGCCTGGTAAGCCGGGAAGGCAACGTTATCGAGAACATGCTTAGGGGAAACGAAGTTTCTGAAGATATCCTGGCTTTTCTTCTGAACCAGGCTCTCAAACCTTTTGTAATGGCCTATGCTGAAAAAATTATAGAGGAAGTTAATGAGGACCACTGGGGAAAAGGCTACTGTCCGGCATGCGGTTCGCTGCCTAACTTTGCCCGACTGTCCAAAGCGGTCGGCCGGCGCTCTCTTTATTGTTCGCTTTGTGAGACCGAGTGGCCTTACATGCGGATCGGGTGTCCATTCTGCGGAACTTCCGACGCGGACAATCTGCGGTACTTTACGGTGGACGATGATTCCCGCTACCGGGTGTACGTGTGCGAGAACTGCAGGGGTTACATCAAGACCATCGACGAGAGTAAAGCGGCAGAGAATGAAAAAATCTACCTGTTCTTGGAGGATATCAAGACTATCCACCTTGATGTTCTGGCGATGCGCGAAGGCTACACCAACAAGGCCATAGGTGCTCCCGTATAGTCTGATAAAATAAGGTTAAACGGTAAAGCCTCAGGATTGCCCTGAGGCTTTAGGTTTCCAGAGACCGCCTCCCCGCATTGTTCGTGTTTAACACTATAAATTATAGACGACATCCGGATCGGGGATTTTCACGCCGTTTGCTTTAAGGACTTCAACGGCCTTGTCGACATTCTCTACCTTGAGAAGCACAAGAGCGTTACCGGACGAATTGGAGACAAAGGCATAGAGGTATTCCACGTTAATCTGATGCTGGTCGAGCAGTTTGAGAACTTGCGCGAGACCGCCGGGGCGATCTTCGATCTCGACGGCGATGACCTCGGTCGTACTGACGGTAAACCCTGCTTCTTTCAGTGCCTGGTAGGCCCGCGAGGGCTCGTTGACAATCAACCGCAAAATGCCGAAGTCCGAGGTGTCGGCAATCGAAAGGGCACGGATGTTGATCCCCGCTTCAGCCAGAATGCCGGTTACTGCGGCGAGTCGCCCCGACTTGTTCTCGAGGAATACGGAAATCTGGTTAACCCACATTCTTTGATATCCTCCTTTCATCACCTGCAGTATGGTTTAAGTCTCAGTCTTTATAAACATCCCGCCGGTCTACTACCCGCTTGGCTTTACCCTGGCTTCTTTCAATGGTTTTAGGCTCAACCAGCTTAACCTTGACCGAGATGCCCAGCACGCTCTCGATGGCGGCTTTAAATTTCTTTTCCAGCTCTTCAAGCCGCCTGATCTCGTCGGCGAAATACTTTTCTGAGACTTCGACCCAGATCTCCAGGTGGTCCAGCGGCCCCCTTCTGTCTACAACCAGCAGGTAGTGTGGTTCGACCTCGCCAATGTCGAGCAGGGCGCTTTCGACCTGGGATGGGAAGACGTTGACGCCCCTGATGATGAGCATATCGTCGGTCCGGCCCATGACGCGCGACATCCTGACATGCGTCCTCCCACAGGGGCACGGCTCGTCGTGGAGGACAGTGATATCCCGTGTGCGGTAGCGGATAAGGGGAAACCCTTCCTTGGTAAGGGTGGTGATGACAAGTTCGCCTTTTTCCCCGTAAGGCAGGGGCTCACCGGTCTCAGGGTCGATAACCTCCGGCAGGAAGTGGTCGTCAAAGATGTGGAGCCCGTCCTTATACGGGCATTCCATGGCCACCCCGGGTCCCATGATTTCGCTTAACCCGTAGATGTCCATAGCGCTGATGTTCAGTTTTTGTTCAATTTCCTTGCGCAGGTTCTCAGACCACGGCTCTGCGCCAAAGATACCCACTCTCAGCCGCAACCGGGCCCGATCGACGCCGAGCTCTTCGATGACTTCGGCTAGATGCAGTGCGTACGAAGGTGTACAGGCAATGGCAGTCACTCCGAAGTCGTCCATCAGCATGACCTGCCGTTTGGTGTTGCCAACCGACATCGGGATGACTGTGGCACCCAGTTTTTCTGCACCGTAATGAACACCGAGTCCTCCGGTGAACAACCCGTAACCGTAGGCCACCTGGAGCACGTCATCCCGGCGAAGTCCTGCACAGGCCAGTGACCGGGCACAAACCTCGGACCAGGTTTCGATGTCGCGGCGCGTATAGCCGACCACGGTGGGTTTGCCGGTCGTTCCGGATGAGGCGTGTACACGGACGATGTCCTTTAGCAACACTGCAAAAAGCCCAAAAGGATAGGTATTTCGGAGATCAAGCTTAGTGGTGAAGGGCAGCTTCGTTAAATCGTCCAGAGATTTGATGTCGCCGGGGCGCAGGCCCTTTGCCCTGATGGACCGCTGGTAAAAGGGTACCGTTTCATACACCCGCTTGACAAGCTCCTGTAGGCGCACCAGCTGGAGCTTGCGCCTCTCCTCAACCGGCATGCACTCGCTTTCCTGGTTCCAGTAATGCACTTCTTCCAACCTCCTCATCGCTCTCAACTGTCTCCCCTTCTGCGGTCAATGACCCGCCTGGCTTTGCCCATGGTTCGTTCGAGTGACTTGTACTCTACCAGCTTAACGCGCGGGGTCAAGTTCAGGACGGCCTGTAAGCCAACCCGGATCTTAGCCTCCAGGGCTTCCAGGTCGCGGTACTTACCGGTGAAGTAATCCGCAGCCAGCTCAACCTGGACCTCGAACTCGTCAAGGTAGCCCTTGCGGTCTACGATGATCAGGTACTGCGGCCCGACACCCTGGATTTCGTTGAGGACCTCTTCCACCTGGGACGGGAAGACGTTGACGCCGCGGATGATAAGCATATCGTCGGTCCGGCCGCTGACCCGCTTCATCCGGACGGTCGTCCGCCCGCACCGGCAGGGCGACGGGTCCAGGCTGGTAATGTCGCGGGTACGATACCTGATAAGGGGCAATCCCTCTTTGGTCAGGGTGGTAATCACCAACTCGCCGGTTTCCCCCGGCGGCAGCTGCTCGCCGGTTTCGGGGTCGATGATTTCGGGCAGGAAGTGATCCTCGGAAATATGCAGACCGCACTGGAAAGGGCATTCGCCTGCCACGCCCGGTCCGATCAATTCGCTCATGCCGTAGTTGTCTGTAGCTTTCATGCCCCAGCGCTGCTCCAGTTCCGTACGCATGGCCTCCGACCAGGGCTCGGCCCCAAACAGACCCAGCCGCACGCCGAGCTGCCGCGGGTTAAAGCCCAGTTCTTCAATCTGTTCGGCCATGTAAAGCGCATAGGAAGGCGTGCTTACCAGGGCGGTCGTATGGAAATCCTGCATCAGCCTAATCTGACGCTGTGTGTTCCCGGCCGACGCCGGAAGAACAGTGGCGCCGGCACGTTCCAGCCCGTAGTGCAGGCCAAAGCCCCCGGTGAACATCCCGTAGCTAAAGCAGATTTGCACAACGTCGCGGGAAGTGACCCCGGCCTGGGTAACGATGCGGGCGACAAGGTCGGCCCATGTTTTAAGGTCCTTCTTCGTATATCCGACGACGGTAGGTTTGCCTGTCGTGCCCGAGGAAGCATGGATCCGGACGATACGTTCGGGAGGGACGGCAAACAGACCGTAAGGATAGTTTTCCCTTAGGTCGTCTTTTGTTGTAAACGGGAGCAGCTTGAGGTCCTCCAGCGACTTGATCGAGGGTTTCAGGCCCCGTTCTTCAAACAGCCTGCGGTAGAAAGGGACCTTGTTGTAGACGCGCCTCACTACCGCCTTCAGCCGTTCCAGCTGCAGCCTCTGCATGTCCTCTCTAGCCAGGGTTTCCATCCGATCCCAGATCAATAACATCACTCCAACGGCATATAACTGCTCTAATCCAAATGCAAAGAAGATATCCTTGATACTTCGCAGGCATTCAGAAAATTCCTGCCAATTCCCACCTCTAACTTCTCACCTCTCACTTCTGTTCTGAGGCAAGGAGGGATGCGAAATCGCGCCTGCTCAGGTAGCCCGTAACCCGAAGGCGTTTTAGAGCCAGCGGCCGCCGTTCATCCGTTGTCACCCTGCCCTGGTCGCAGGTGAAGGACAGGGTATAGCCAGCTTCTCCTACCAGCGCTTCGATTGTCGGGTTGTAGTCCCCGTAAGGGTAACAAAAGTAGCGAACTTCGTGGCCCAGTCCCTTTTCCAGGACCCGCTTCGCCTCAACAATTTGACGGCGTGCCTCCTCCGTGCTGATCCGGGTCAGGTGAGGATGGGTAAGCGTGTGGGAGCCGATGGTGATCCCCGCACGTTCCATGGTGCGGATTTCTTCCCAGTTCATTATTGCGTTGGGTGGTTGAGAGCCGGCATCAAAAAAATTAGTCTTGCCGATTGCGCCCGCCACGACGAAAACGGTGGCCTGCATGCCGAGTTCCTTAAGGACCGGCAGGGCATAAAGATAATTATCCCGGTAACCATCGTCAAAAGTTATCAGGATCGGCTTCGGCGGCAGAGGTGCGCTTTCGTAGAGCGCCCTTTCAAGATCGTGCGGGGAAATGGTTGTAAAGCCCTGGCTGGCCAGGTAATTCATTTGCCAGGCGAACTCGCGGGGGGTCACCCTTAACCCGTAGCCGCCGGCCTTTGGGTCAGGACTGATTTTATGGTACATCAGGACAGGGACTCCCTGATCTGAAGGCGCCGGTAAAGGCTCCAGCCACCAAACCCGGGCGACGGCCAGGCCGATAAACACCGCCAGGAGCCCTAACAGGGGAAACAGAAGTCTACGGTGTTGAGGGACAGGTATTCCTTGATCTTCTTGGTGCATAAGCGACTCTCCTTTGATGTCGCCGGATGATTCGACAGAAAAGAAGGCATGTCCTACCCGATGGTCGGCCAAAAAGGGCAAAAACTGTGATTTTTTACTGGCAGCAACGGGAGAATGAGCTAGGGTAACCAAAAGGTGCGAAAAAGATATTGTCATATTGGTCATAGGTGCTGTACTATTTTAAATATTCCGTCTATTTAACGGTTAGGGTGAGGAGGCCGTAGTGTGCAGGATGTGGTGATTATCGGTGCCGGTCCGGCTGGTTTAGCTGCCGGCATTTATGCGGCACGAGCCGGGCTGGCGACTCTCGTGCTGGAGCGGGCTGTTCCCGGGGGCAAGGTGCGGATCACCGAAAGGATAGACAATTACCCCGGGTTTGCCAACGGCATTGACGGGCCGGAGTTAATTGCCCAGATGAAGGCACAAGCCGAACGGTTCGGCGTTTCCATTCGTCGGCTAAATGTTACTGGAGTGAAGAGAGCTCAAGACGTCGGCGGCTTTGCTCTTATCACGCCTGAAGGGGAACTGTTGACCCGTACGACCATCATCGCTACCGGAACCGGCCCCAGGCCCCTCGACGTGCCGGGGGAGGAGCGTCTCAACGGACGCGGTGTGTCGTATTGCGCAATCTGCGATGCGGAGGATTTTTTTGACAAGGAGATCGCTGTTGTGGGCGGCGGTGATTCGGCAATCAAGGAGGCCATGTACCTGGCACGGTTTGCGCGTAAAGTAAGTATTATCCACCGCCGTGCCGAACTCCGCGCTTCTCAGATTCTTCAGGAACAGGCCTTCGCTAACGAGCGGGTATCCTTCATTTGGAATTCGGTAGTGGTTGAGGTGCGCGGCGAGCACTGGGTGGAGGCCGTGGTCCTGAAAAACGTGGAAAACGGGACTTTGACCTCCTATCCTGTTCAGGGATTGGTTATCTTTGCCGGTAACCTGCCTCACACTAAGCTCCTCGGGGGGCTCGTGGAACTGGACCGGATGGGGTTTATTAAAACTGACGAACAGATGCGCACCAGCGTTCCCGGGATCTTCGCGGCGGGGGACGTCCGCAGCAAACCCTTACGGGACATCGTGACAGCTGTCGCCGACGGAGCGACTGCGGCGCTGAGCGCCCAAAAACACATCGTCCTGCAAAGGCAGACGAAAGCATCCTGAAACAGCATTCGGCATTCAGCACTCAGCGTTCGGATAAGGGAAGAGACTCTGTTCCAGATCGGGGTACGGAAAGCCGAGTGCCGAGCGCGCAGGCGAGGCCCGCCTCTATCGGTGCCGCTGGTGCAGTCAGATTGCCGCTAAGTAGGTCATTTCTCCCGTTTAGCCTCACCATCCAGCTGTTTACCGTTGTTTCATTCCCTGCCCTTATGCCCCCGTATATAATCGCTAGTAAGATATTTTTGAATTGTCTAACAATTATGAAGGGGAGATGAGCAAGTGGCCGTCAGAAAGGAGACCACTATCGATACCCTGTTACACGAGAATCGTATCTTTCATCCAGACGAGAGCTTCACCGCCCAGGCCAACGTTAAAGACCGCGACATTTACGCCCGGGCCAGGGCCAACCCGGAAGCTTACTGGGCCGAGCAGGCAGAGCGCCTGGATTGGTTCGAGAAATGGGATAAAGTGCTGGAGTGGAATCCCCCGTTCGCCAAGTGGTTTGTCAACGGCAAGCTTAATGTCTGCCACAACTGCGTTGACCGTCATATCCATACCTGGCGCAAGAATAAGGCTGCGATCATCTTTGAAGGTGAACCGGGCGACAGCCGGGTCCTGACCTATTGGGATCTTTACCGTGAGGTTAACCGGTTTGCCGCGGTGCTCAAGCAGCTGGGTGTAGAAAAGGGCGACCGGGTGGCCATTTACCTGCCGATGATTCCCGAACTGGCAATCGCCATGTTGGCCTGTGCGCGCATCGGCGCCCCTCATAGCATCGTTTTCGGCGGCTTCAGTGCCGAGTCGCTCAGGGACCGTATCGACGACGCCCAGGCTAAGCTGGTGATCACCGCTGACGGAGGCTGGCGCCGGGGCAAGATTGTCCAGTTGAAAAAGAACGTCGACGCAGCCGTGGAGCAGACGCCGTGCGTGGAAAAGGTTTTGGTTATCAAGCGCACCGGCCACGAAGTCGACATGCAGGACGGCAGGGATATCTGGTTTGACGACGTCGTTAAAGACGCTCCGGAAAGCTGCCCCTGCGAGGCTCTCGACAGCGAGCATATGCTGTTCATCCTCTACACCAGCGGCACGACGGGGAAGCCCAAGGGCGTGGTCCACACAACAGGCGGCTATCTCGTAGGTGCGTCGACAACGCACCGTATGGTCTTTGACATCAAGGACGAGGATGTATACTGGTGCACCGCCGACATCGGGTGGGTCACCGGCCACAGCTACGTGGTTTACGGGCCGCTCTGCAACGGCGCGACTACGGTGATTTATGAAGGCGCCCCCGATTGGCCGGACCAGGGCCGTTTCTGGGCGATTATCGAGAAGTACGGGGTCAACATTTTCTATACCGCTCCTACTGCTATCCGGGCCTTCATGAAGTGGGGCGAGGAGTGGCCGGCCAAGTACGATTTGTCGTCCTTGCGACTTCTGGGTTCAGTTGGAGAGCCGATCAACCCCGAGGCGTGGATCTGGTATCACAAGTATATTGGCGGGGAGAAGTGTCCGATTGTCGACACCTGGTGGCAGACCGAAACCGGGGCGATCATGATCAGCCCGCTACCCGGTATAACCCCTCTTAAACCAGGCTCGGCAACCATCCCCCTTCCTGGTATTGACGTTGATGTTGTAGACAAGAACGGGAACCCCGTAATGCTGGGGAAGGGCGGTTTCCTGGTCATCAAGAAGCCGTGGCCGTCCATGCTGCGGACGATATACGGTGACGATCAGAGATACGTTGATACATACTGGAGCAAGATACCGGGCCAGTGCGTCTACTTTGCTGGGGACGGCGCCCGCCGGGACTATCACAACTATTACTGGATCCTGGGCCGGGTTGACGACGTTATCAACGTTGCCGGGCACCGGTTGAGCACTATGGAAATAGAAAGCGCGCTGGTGGATCATCCCTACGTTGCGGAGTCGGCAGCTATTGGCAAGAGCCACGACCTGAAGGGCCAGGCCGTATCGGTCTTTGTTACGCTGAAGGCCCATGCCTGGGAAAAAGCTAAGGAAGGTAAGCAAGACGAAATCAGAAACGAGCTTAAGGCGCATGTCGTTAAGAAAATCGGGGCCATTGCCCGTCCGGACGACGTGTTCTTCACCGCCGAGCTTCCCAAGACCAGGTCGGGCAAGATCATGCGCCGCCTGCTTCGGGATATCGCTGAAGGACGCGCCCTCGGTGATACCAGCACGCTCGCCGATCCCGCCGTGGTGGCCGAGCTGAAGAAGAAGTACGAACATAAGGAATCCTAATTAGTTGTGGGTCGTAAGTCGTAGGTTGTAGGATATAGGTCGTACGTCGTAAGGCTAAAATGACATTTAGCATTCGGATAGGGGCCAATACGCCGGAATAGGATCTGAAAACCGAGTGCCGAGCGCTGAGTGCGCGGGCAAAGCACGCTTTGTGAATTGGCCTGGGCAAGAGGTAAAGGCTCGGGTTTAGTTTCCCGGAATGCACGGCGGCAGTGGTTGCCCCCGCGCTGTGTAGACCACAAAGGACGGCTGTCCTATCGCAAGGATGCCCGGTACTTTCGTGGTTTTCTTTTGACTACTTTAAAGTCGCAGGTCGTAAGAGTAGGGCTTTAAGGATTCGCTAGCGCGAATTCCGAAAATATAGAAAGGAGCGGGGGTGGGGGAATGCTCGAGCCGGGAAAGGAAGGCCGGGCTGAGATGACGGTAACGCCAAATGATACAGCGTCAGCCTATGGGAGCGGGGAGGTCAATGTCCTCAGTACACCGCGCATGGTGGCGCTTATGGAACAAGCTGCGGTGAACTGCGTCCGGGATTGTCTTCCTGAAGGATTAACGTCTGTCGGGACCAGCCTCGATATCAGACACTTAGCGGCTACGCCCCTGGGGATGAAAGCCGAGGCTACAGCCAGGCTGATTGAGGTAAATGACCGGCGCTTGGTGTTTGAAGTTGAAGCCCGCGACGAGCGGGACGTCATCGGGATGGGCCGGCATGAACGTTTCATCGTTAATGCCCGCCGTTTTCTGGAGAAGGCAGAGGCAAAACGGGGTTACCGGGAGTAATAAAAGTATACAGTATTAATGCAAAATCCGGTCGGCAGGCTGAAGGAAAGCCTCGGCCAAACACGGAAATAGGGCAAATAGCTGGTTAACCGGAAATGAAAGGGGTACCGAGAATGGCCTGGATGATAGGAAACGTCCTGAGGAATGTTTTGTCTAGGCCGGCGACCCGGCCCTACCCGCAGCAGCAGCGGGAAGTATATCCAGGAGTAAGGGGGAGGCTGACTTTCATTCCCGAAAAATGCGAATTCTGTGGGGAATGTGAAAGGGTCTGCCCGTCAAATGCGATCGTACTTGACACTACCTGGGAGAAAAGCGGTGACCGCATCGAGACGGTCTGGGTTCGTATTTACAAGCCGATGCTTTGCATTTTCTGTAATAAGTGTGTGGAAGACTGTCCTTACTACGCTATCGTGCCGGAAGAAAGACACTTGGCGCCCCGTTATGACAAGGACGAAGAATACGGTCGCGTTGAATGTTGGTAAGAGAAAACTGGTTTCAAAAAACTAGTTCCAATACGAAGCGCCGGATAACAACCGGCGTTTTTATTCTTTAAGGAAAAAGATGCTTTTAAAAGGAAAACATCGTTGACGCAGTGAATATCAAGTGAATAATCAAAGGATATCACCGTGGTTAGGTGGAAGAATATCTCGTAGCCTGCCAAACCTGCGTAACACAATTCAGGCACTGCCGGGGGTAAATGGGGTAAATATGGAATACTTAAGACCGCATCCGTTTCTGGATGAAGTACGTAACTCTCTAACGGCTCTAGGAGTACACAGCAATACCGAAGAGAACGTGTTCTTGCCGCCGTTTATCCACCCGGTGCTTGTCCTCGAGTGCGCCTGGGGTGCTCAAGACAAAAAGGCTGTGGTTGATATGGCCGTAACGGCCGAGCTTATTCACAGGGTATCTGTCTGGCACGGCAATGTTGAAGAACGTTCCGGGAGGGGAACATCCAGGACAATACTGAATGGAGACCTTGCCCTGGCGTACGCCTTCAGGCTCTTAGCCCGGCACTACCGCTACGGCGGACTGCCTCTGATGGCGGGGGCAATCGCTGCTATCGCGGAGGGTTACGTCAGTGAGCAGAAGGCCAGGTTTAGCCCCAGCGAATCTGTTCAGAACTACATTGCCCGGCGCGGGAAAACGACTGCTTACCTTATGGCAGCCTGCTGCCGCCTTGGAGGACAATTGGCGGGGCGGAGTCCTGTCGTTCTGAACGGGCTTTGGAAAGCCGGGTACGCCCTGGGGCTTGGCCTCGCCTCGGCTGCCGATGTCAGCAGCTGGATGGTTGAGAATCTGATCAAGCAGGTCCACCCCTTGCTGCACGGCTTTGTCGGCTTGCCGGAGATTTACCTCTTGGGCCAGGGACAGCAGGAGTTCGCCAGGATGCTGGCCAAGGGCCGGTTACAACCTCGAGATCTTCCCCTCATCTCCCAGTTTCTCCAGCAAACTGGCGCCCTCGACAAGGCCAGGCGTTTTGCCGCTTATCATCTTGCCCAGGGCAAGGAACTGCTCGAGGGTTTTTCATCGCCTGCCTTCCAGGAATCCGAAACGCCGCTTCTCAAGGGTGTCAACGAAATCATCTGCGATTTACACTAGTATCAAGCCTTAATCTCCAATGCCCGCTAAGGGCATTTTTATTTTCCTCAGCGGCACTCCCTCCGTAAAATTAAATTTCCCGATTTGTTACCTCCCGGTTTCAAGTGGACAACTCGCAAGCCTACCACTTTTTGCATAATCTGGTGCAGCAGGCCATGCAAAACCGGTGGGAGGCGATCAATCTTGCGGTTACCCTCTTTTCAAGTACTGGAAATAAAGTCGCGGGCGCCGGAGACTATACCGTATGGTGTCAAGATGATCGGCGCTGAGCTTGAGTGGAAAGAAACCAAGGGCAAGGGAATCAAGGTGGCGGTGCTGGATACCGGAAAACCCAACCATCCCGACTTGCGTATCGTCGAGGCCGCTGATTTCACCGGCACTGATCTCGATGATTATGAAGGACACAGTACCCACTGCTGCGGGATCGTAGCGGCAAACGGCCGCATCAAAGGCGTGGCCCCGGAAGCCGACTTATATACGGTCAAGGTCCTGGGTAACGACGGTTCAGGCGCGCTGGAGAACGTGATTCAGGGCATCTACTGGTGCATTGATAAGCGAGTCGACGTTATCAATATGTCCCTGGGGTCGAACTTTGACGACCCGCAACTGCACAAGGCTGTAAAAGACGCTTACGACGCCGGTATCGTGGTCGTCGCTGCGGCCGGCAACGAGGGCGCGGCTGGGGTTAACTACCCCGCTGCCTATACCGAGGCTATTGCCGTAACAGCTGTCGACATTGATAAACATGCCCCTGACTTTTCGGCCGTAGGACCCGAGACTGAAGTTGCTGCCGCGGGGGTCGAGATTTACTCGACCTATTTGCACGGCGGCTATGCTAAACTTTCCGGTACGAGCATGGCCTGCCCCCATATCGCCGGAGCTGTAGCTATACTTCAGGCCAAGGCGTTGATCAGGTTCGGGCGAAAACTGAACCCTGAAGAAATAAGGCTGGTCCTTAACATTTATGCTGAAGACGTGGGCAAATTCGCCCGCGATCCCATCTACGGCTACGGCATCTTCAGCTTCGGCCGCATTAGGGGGCAGGACAGGTCTGCGCCGGATGTCGTTATCAGCTGGAAGATCGCTGACTAATTGTCTGACTCAGGCTGTTATAACAGAGGGGGGCACGAGTCCAAAACGAGGCCCCCCCTTTGTTTTCCGCCTTTTAGATCTGCTTCATCCGGCGCAGGACCCGGCAGGTAACGTGGAGAGCCCGGGCTCCGGGACCTGCTTCGCGCAGGAGATCGTCGGCCAGAGGGTCCAATCCCTGGGTGTGGACCTTAGGGTCGGAAAGATAGAGGGCTGGAAGGCCTTTAACCACCATGCGGTGAAACCAGGGGCGGGGCAGAGAGGCTGTTTCGGACAGGGCGCGCTGCATGAAGAAAAGCAGCCTTTTTCGCTGTGTATCGGCATCCGGATAATAGAAAATGAAGTTGAGATCTCCCCCAAGCCGGTCTTCCTCCTGGTCGATATAATAATCCAGGAGAATGTGCAGGCCGCAGGTCCACGGAAAATAGGCCTTGAGGATCTTCTGAATCTCGCTGTTTTCCAGTTGTGGTTTGGCCGCTGCGGCAAAGAGCGCGAACATACCCAGGGTGGAACCGGTTGCCGCTGCAAATTCCCACCAGTACAAATCAGGGTAGAGCGGTCGGTAGCGAGCGAACCATTCTGAAAGCAAGGGTACCCGTAATTCCGGCTCGGTGTGTTTGAATACCTGGAGATCGGAGTAGAGGTCTGCAAGACGGGTAACCTCCGGTTGGACAAGGCTGTACGACGGGAGCAGGGCCACGATCGAACGGCACTCCTCCACCAGGGTGCGCAGGTACCCCCCATCGTCGCTTAAAGGATAATCGGCATAAAAGTCGGGAATCTCCTGTTCCGGATTGACGGCGCAGGTCATGGCCTGGTGGAGGGTCCGGAAGGCCCGGGCATCCCGGCACCCTGCACGGTCGCAGAGATTATCAAGATAGTCGCTGATGGTCTGCAAGGCGACGATGAGACGCAGCACGTTGCGCCGGTACCGTCCCGCGTTTAAGGCAAAAACACTGCCCCCCTGACAGTGAAAGCGTTTATGCCGCATGCTCAGCTCGGCCTGTCTGGCTAATTCACGCTGTTTGCAGTGGACAAGACCGGCCCGCCAGCGTCTGAGCTGGGCGTTGACGTCCGGCAGGACTACGGCAATCAGGCGGCCGAGGGTTGCGATCTGGCGCGGTAGATGCCTGGTAAAACGTACGATCATGAAGCCTCCATGTCAGTCAAGGACTCTTGGCCGGGAGTTTTTTATAAGTAGTTTTAGTGTTTGTACGACGCGTTTCGGTGATGCGCTTGCCTGGCTAAGACAGGTATGGTCAGGGAAATATAAAGGCCAGAAATGTCAAGGAGGACGGCCATGCTCCATGAACTCGCGGCTATTGGACCGGCGCTTTCCGCGATAGCCACAACCATCCTGGCGCTGCTCACCTTTTTTACGGTCCGCGCGTCGCGGGCAATGGCCCGGGAAATGTTGGAAAGCCGCTTGGCCCAGTTTCGTCCCCTGTTGTATCCGGTACTCAAGAACGATAGCGGGAAGGCGGCCATCCATTTGCGCAATGTGGGACCAGGCCCGGCGATGGACATTGACATTGTTCTTACAGGTGATTTTGACCAAATGTTCCATATTCCCTTCTTAGCAGCCGGAGAAAAAACTGATCTGCTGCTGCCGGGTCTGAAATTTGAGGGGGGAGCCCGGGCTAAACTCCGTATCAGCTATAAAGACATTTTTGCCAACCGGGTGTGTGTCAGGACCTGGTACGACCTGACACCGGGAGAAGACAATCACATTATCCCCTACGAAACGAGAATGGACGGCGGAGCAGTCTGTGTACACGGGTTTTTGAGCCGGCTAATGGGAAACAAAGCGGCGTTAGGACGAGGATTACGGTAATCAGGCACAGAATTGGACAATTAGACTAATGTAAGGAAAGGAATTCCACGGGAACTTGCCTAATTATGTCATGAAATAAACAGCGGGAGGTAGACAGGCAGTGAAAGATATCAAAGGGACTAGGACCGAAGCCAACCTTAAAGAAGCCTTTGCCGGCGAATCTCAGGCCCGGAACAAGTACACTTACTGGGCAAAGGTTGCCAAGCAGGAAGGCTACGAGCAGATTGCCGCTATTTTTTTGGAAACTGCAGAGCATGAGCGGGCCCACGCCAAGACCCTTTTCAAGTACCTTGGCGGCATCAAGGATACGTTAAGCAATCTTGAAGCCGCTATCGGCGGGGAACACTACGAGTGGACGGATATGTACAAGCGGTTTGCCGCTGAGGCCCGTGCCGAAGGTTTTGACGAGATTGCCGGCGTTTTCGAAAGCATAGCCCGTTCCGAAGAATTCCACGAAAAGCGTTACAGAGCGCTCCTGGAAAGCATTAAGAAGGACCGGGTTTTCAAGAGCGACCGGGAAATCGAATGGAAGTGTCGGAACTGCGGTTATATCCATAAGGGCACCGAAGCCCCGGATAAGTGTCCCGCTTGTGCGCACCCGAAAGCCTACTTTGAGAGACTTTGCGAGAATTACTAGGAGGCCGCTGAAAAACTGCGCCTGGCTTTGTCAGGCTCGCCGCCGGTGCTCACGTACGACCCGGTACGCTCCGCGCCGGCCGGCTTCGCCTTCCGCGCCATGCTTGCTTTTGAGCGGTCTCAGGGTAACTTCCAAAGCATAGCCGTACCCTAAAGATGCCTATGCCAAAACCGGTGAATTAGCTTTTTGCAGCACTCTCCTAGCACCAGGATGTTAAGCGACTATTACTTTTTTGAGGAGGAGGTGGGTTTGTTGGGTTTTGAGCCGATGTTGGTCAAGCTGCCCGCTCAAACGGTGGCCTACAGAACACGGTCAGGACCGTTTGAAAAGATCCCCGAGGTCACCGCCGAGGTTTTCCTGTGGATGAAGGAAAACGGCCACATTCCCGGCGGTCCTCCGGTGGGGGTGTTTCACTCAAGCCCGTTCGGCGTCCCGCCCGAACACCAGAAGTGGGAATTGCAGATACCGTTGAAGAACAATTTCCCGGTGGAACTGCCGGAGACGGAAACAACGCCGGGAGTAAAACGCCTGCCGGAGCGGGAGGCCTTCGTGCAGCTGCATTCGGGAATTATCGAAGACTATGCCGCTGTTTACCAGAGCATGTTCGCCTATCTCGCAAAAGGCGGTTACAGACTTGCCGGCCCCCCGGAGGAGGTCTATCACAGCCCGATGGACGCCCCGCCTGAACAAATGAAAATAGAAATCCGCTTTCCGGTAATTAAACGCTAAAAACCGCTGTTATCGCTACTACACAACAGCCGCGCAATTGCGCGGCTGTTGTTTTGTTTGCCGGGCATGTCTGCCGGGCCGATGGGTTGAGAGAAACCCTGTCAC
>DAIRSE010000035.1:0-14156 GCA_036804525.1 Bacillota bacterium
GGGGGTTGATCTCCAGCTTTTTAGCAATAGCGAAGGTTACCGGAACGACAAGCAAGACCGTGGTAACATTGTCGAGGAAAGCCGACAGAATGGCGGTGACGGCGGCCAGTGAAGCCATGATGGCCAGTGGCTGCCCTTTAGCCGCCTTGGCGGCTTTGATGGCTAGAAACTCGAAGACGCCGGTCTCCCGTGTGACGCCGACGATGATCATCATCCCGACCAGCAGGCCGATGGTGTTCCAGTCAATTGCATGTACGGCGCTTTCAGGCTCAAGGATGCCGGCCAGAACGACTAGGGCGGCACCGCAAAAGGCGGCTACGGCCCGATGCACTTTTTCTGAAACGATCACGGCATAGGTTATCAAAAACACGGCTGTGGCAATAGTAACTTGGTACTGTTCGATCATGATACGCCTCCTTATTAACCGGATTCACTACTGATTGATGATGAGGTCGGATACCTCGTCAAAGATCTCCCTGCTCCGCAGGATGCCGATCACTTTGCCGTCCTCGATGACCGGCAGGGTCTGAATCCCGTGGGAAACCATCAGGTGCACGGCCTTAGTAATCGGGTCTTGTGCGTCGATGGTAATGAAACTGATCGGCCGCATGACCTCGCGGACTTTCTTGTAAGCTTCCTCCCTGCATTTCGCTTCCAGGAACCCGCGCCAGAATACGGGCAGGGTCCATTTATCGGTTACCAGAAACTCCGGCTGCAAAGCTTCGAGGACGGAATGGAAACTGACGAAGCCCGCTGGCTTGCCGGCGTCATCCAAAACCAGCACGTTGCGGTAGCCGGAGCCGGCGGTGCTTTTCAGCAACGCCACGGCATCTTTTACCGTCTGCTCCAGCCGGACAGTCGGGCATTTTTCTAGAGGAATCATCAATTCCTTGGCCGTCCTTTCGTACGGCACGGTGACATCCCCCGTTTCCGCTGAACTTAATGTTCGTAAGAGGGCATCTTGGCCGGCGTCAGCGCAATTAACGGACCAGCGCGGGTATGCCGAGCAAAGGCCAAATCGTAACGGCAAACAGTACCACCAACAGCAGACAGACGATGCTCATAGGGATGCCGGTAAGGAAGAATTCTCCGGTTGAAAACTGTTTCGACTGGTAGGCGATGGCGTTTGGCGCGGCTCCTACCAGCAGCATAAAGGGAAGTGCCGCCATAGCCAGGGCCGTATAAAGGATAAGGTCGGAATTCACGCCCAGGTAGTTGGCGATGACCAGCGCCACCGGCAGGGTGATGGCGATGGCGGCAACATTCATGATGAAGTTGGTCAAGACGAGGACCAGGAAGGCAATGGCAGCCACGAAGAACAGCCACGGTGCGTTTTGGAACATCGTCAGCCAGTTGACGGCCATCCACTGGGCGGCACCCGTCTGCCAGAGCGCAAAGCCGATGCTCATCGCGCCGCTGAAAAGCAGGACGATGTTCCAGGGAACTTTCTTTTCCAGGTCTTCCACGGTGAAAAGTCCTGTCAGGAAGAAAAGGATGCCGGCGGCCAGGAGCGGCACCGACCGGTTGAGCTGGGCCAGCGCGGGAATGAAATTCTGCAGGGCCAGGACGGCCACCACGGCGGCCGCAACCAGGGCGACGAAGATCTCCTGTTTAGTGACGGGGCCGAGCTTCTTATACATTTCCCCGACGCGTTCTTTAAGTCCCGGAATGGTATTCCGCTCCGGCTTGAAGAAGACAAAGGCAATGAGCGCCCAGATAATGAAGACCATAGCCCAGCCGTACGGGGCCATCGCTTTGGTCAGCTGGAGAAAAGTCAGCTCGTTCCCGGTGAACTCCTTGTAGAAACCGGCGGCCACCGGGTTACGCGCCGCGCCCAGCATGGTGCACATGCTGCCGGCGCCGGCGGCGTAAGCCATGCCGATGAAAAGGCCTTTGCCGAATTTCGTAGGGCGTTCGTCTTCGCCATACAGACTCATGATCACGAGCAGGATGGGAAACATCGTCGCCGCTACGGCGGTGTGCGCCATGAGGTGGGTCAGTCCTGCGGTTACGATGAAGGTTCCCAGGAGAATCATCCGGGTGTTTTCCCCGACAACCCCCAGCATTTTGAAAGCCAGGCGGCGGGTCAGACCGGCCTTGGTGAAAGCCAGACCGAGCAGTAGAGACCCGAAGATGAACATGACCGACGGGTCCATAAAGTCTCTGAAGGCGTCGCTGGCCGGGCGGATCAAGAACATCGCCTGGACAACGCCGATCATGATACTCGTGACCCCGATGGGGATGACTTCAAAAACCCACCAGATACCGGCAAGGAGGAACAGGCCGATGGCCAGCTGGCCCTGGCGGCTTAAGGCGAACTCCTTCCCCTGCGGGTCGACGGCCGGCGCCAGTGGCGGCAGGAAGTAGAATAGAGCGAAAGCGCCGATGCCGAGGAAAATGAACAGGGTTTTTCGCCAGTCAATTGCTTGGTTGCTGGCTGTAGACATGCGATCACCTCTTCAAACTTCTTTAAGGTCAATATACTCTGCGGTACGCCTTTCGCTGGTCACCCCCTTCGATTCTTAAAGTAGTGACAACCAGCAGAACTTTATAAGGTTTATGACATATTACGCAAAGCCAACGGATGTCAAATTTCTTAAGATGTAATGACAACATTGTGAAAAGCATAACTTGCTGTGTTATTAAAAAAGCGTTTCGCGCTGCTCTTTAACGCCTGAAAAAAGCTTGCAGTCAACTGAAAAACTGTCATTGCGCTGCATAAAATAAGGGTGGCATGATCCCTAAAGGATCACCCACCCCAGTTGATCCAAGTCCTTGAAACCCGGCCGGCCGGGCCAACGCGTTGACAGTTCGGTTTTAGGTTTTTCGTCTTTTTAACTAATCAAAGTATACAGGAGGCTTTTCTATTCTGACAAGACGTTCAGTTTTTCCTTCAGCCGAATCCGCAAATCCGGTTCCAATTGGTCCTTAAGTTAAGCCGTTCTGCGTTTCTGTTTAGCTGACTCAGCTTCGACCAGTCTGCGCCCGGCCCAAACCAGGACGACGGCAACTAAGATAGCGGCGCCCAAGGTCGCCAGGATGGTGGGTACGGTTGGAAGGACGTACCACAACAGGATGTAGGCCGTAGAAAGAACGATAGACATCAGCATCAGGGGGAACGCTATCCTCATAAAACCGACGAAGGTGATAGGAAGACCCCGCTTTTCGGCCATTCCGACGACTACGACGTTGGCCGAGGCTCCAATGATGGTCCCGTTGCCGCCGAGGCAGGCGCCCAACGACAAGCACCACCACAAGAATTGCAGGTCGTAGTTGGACATATGGGCGAGTTCACCCATGTCCTTGATCAGCGGAATCATCGTCGCCACAAAGGGGATGTTGTCGACGAAGGCCGAGGCGATAGCCGAGATCCACAGAATAAGCATCCCTGTCGGGACCATTACGCCGCCGGTCACTTCCAGGCTGAACTTGGCCAGGGCTTCGATCACGCCGACTTCCTCAAGTGCTCCGACGACTACGAAAAGACCGATGAAGAAGAAGATCACCGGCCACTCTACCTGGCCCAGAGGATGCTCGGGTTCTGCCCGCGTAATCAGGAGCAGCAGGCTGGCGCCGGCGAGGGCGATAACGCTGGATTCAAGATGGAGCGCCTGATGCAGCAAAAAGCCCAGGATCACCACGCTGATCACAAACAGGCATTGCTTCAGCAGGGTTATATCCTTCAGTTCATCCCTTTCGTTAAACTCGAAAATTCTGTCCCTCACCTCCGCCGGAACGCGGAGCTGCTTCCTGTAAATGAGCTGAAGAACGAATACAGTGCAGACGTGGATCAGGATAATGGCCGGCGTAAGGTTGATAACGAAATCCATGAACCCCAAACCGGTGGCGCTGCCGATCATAATGTTCGGCGGGTCGCCGATCAGGGTCGCGGTACCCCCGATGTTGGACGAGAGGATTTCGGCGATCAGGAAGGGAAGAGGGGTTATCTCCAGTTTACGGGCGATAGCGAAGGTTACAGGGACCACGAGCAGCACTGTGGTTACGTTGTCGAGAAAAGCGGACAGAACGGCGGTTACGGCGGCAAGGGAGGCCATAATCGCCAGGGGCTGCCCTTTGGCGGCTTTAGCCGCCTTAATGGCAAGGAACTCAAACACGCCGGTTTCTCTTGTGATACCGACGACAATCATCATCCCGACGAGCAGGCCGATGGTGTTCCAGTCAATGGCCTCCACCGCGTGTTCGGGGGTCAGGATGCCGGCCAGGATGACCAGGGCGGCACCGCAAAAGGCAGCCACTGCCCGGTGAATCTTCTCCGAAACGATAACGGCGTAAGTAACAAGAAAAACGGCAGTGGCGATAAATACCTGATATTGCTCAAGCATGGTCCTTTTTCACCCTACCTTGTTCTTCAGATTCGCTGGTGAAGAGATGGCCTATTTCATTAAAGACCTCGGTTAGTCTAACCAGGCCAAGGACGCGATCCCCTTCAACGACCGGGAGCGCCCCCACGTTATTGCTGACCATAGCGTGGACAGCCCTGGTCAAGGGGTCGCCGGCACGAACGGCCAGCACGTCTATCGGGTCCATGATTTCTTGGACCTTCCGCCTGGCTTCCTGCCGGCACTTGGCCGACAGGAAACCAGGCCAGAAAACGGGCAGGGACCAGTTGGGCGTAACCACGAAGTCCGGCTCCAGAGTCTGCAGCAGAGTTCGGGAGCTCAGAATGCCAACCGGTTTTCGGTCATCGTCCAATACCAGCACGCACTGATGTCCCGCCTGCATCCCGCGCAGCAGGACATTGACGGCCTCCTGGACGGTATCGTGCTGTATGACGGTCGGGCATTCATTCAGGGGAAGCATGACCTCTCTAACCGCTTTCTCTGACGGCATAAGATCCTCCCTCCGAGGATTGCTGCCTGTACCCCCTCAAAAGCTCGGCGTTAACGGCCAGTACTTCGTGCATAAACTCTTTCAACGCGTCCGGGACGGTCTGCAGCCGTTCCACATCAGCTTCGGTGGCGACAATCTGCCCCGGTGGCACGTAGGTGTTATCCGGTAGGTCAGCGCCCATCACCATCGCCCCGTGTCCGATAAAACAGCCCCGGCCGATGGACGTCTTAAAAACGACGGCCCGAAAGCCGATAAAGCTCCCCGTCCCTACGAAGCAGGGTCCGTGCACAATGGCTCCGTGGGCGATGCTGCAGTTGGATCCGATCTCGATGGAGGTATTCATGAGGGCGTGCATAATTACTCCGTCCTGGACATTGGTGTTTTCGCCGATGATGATCGGATGTCCTTCGTCGGCCCGGAGAACAGCTCCCGGACAGATAATCACGCCCTTATTAACGGTAACCGCGCCGATCAGCACGGCGGCCTCGTCGACATAGGCCTCAGAGGATACCAGAGGCAGGGCCGGCTGCTCCTGCCAGGCGGTAAGGGGACCGGCTCTCAACATTGGTTACCCTCCTTGTTAACTCTTACTGACAACATTGGCGATTTCCATAAACACTTCGTTAATGCGGATCATCCCGACCACCTTGCCGTTCTCGGTCACCGGCAGGGAGCCGACGTCGTTCGTGACCATCATATGAACGGCCTTTAAGAGCGGCGCGTCGGCATCAATGGTCAGGAGCTTGAGCGGGCGCATCACTTCGCTGACCGGGTGCCTGGCTTCCTGCTGGGAGCGCTGGGTGAAGTAGCCGTCCCAGGCCACATCGGGGAGATCGGTGTAGGGGATGGAGTGGCCGGGAACCTTGGAAGGATCGATGGTGAACTTGGGCTCGATGGCCTTGATCAGGTCCCGAAAAGTCAATAGACCTACGGGCTGCTGGTTCTCGTCGATGACCAGGACCGAGCGGTGTCCTGCGTATTCGCCCGACTCGAGCCGGGCGAAGGACTTGGTCAGGACTTCGATCGCTTCCTTGACGGTTGCGTTCGTCGGCACGGTGCTGTATTCCTCAATCGGGATCATTAAGTCGCGCACCTTATGTTCAGCAGGCATGCTCTTCCCTCCTTAAAATTATAGGTGGAGGCGTTTAGGAGCTGTGGCACTCCTGAACACCCCTGTCGTTGATTATTTAAGCAGTCCGGGCATCCCCATGAGCGGCCAGATGATGAGGACCATTATAGCCAGGATGCCGATGCTGATGATGCTGGGAATAAGCCCATAGGTAAAGAATTCACCGGTAGTGAACTGCTTCGACTGGTAGGCGATGGCGTTGGGCGCCGCGCCGATCAGGAGCATATACGGCACACCGGCCATCGCGGTGGCGGCAAAGAGGATAACCTGGGGGTTGATGCCCAGGTAGCTGGCGACGACAAGGGCGATGGGAAGGGTAATGGCGATTGCCGCCACGTTCATGATGAAGTTGGTCAGGACCATCACCAGGGCGGAAATGGCCAGGACGAAGACCAGCCAGTGGGCATTGACGAACAGCGCCAGGAAGCCGACGGCCATCCATTCGGCGGCCCCCGTCTTCCACAGGCAGAAGCCGATGCTCATCGCCCCCGAGAAGAGCAGGATGATGTTCCAGGGAACCCTTTTCTCAAGGTCTTCGACATCGAAAAAGTTGAAGATAAAGAAGACCAGGCCGGCAAGCAGCAGGATCACGCTGCGGTTGATCGGCTGGAGAGCGGGCACGAACTGCTGGATGACCAGCATTCCAAGGACGATGGCCGTGACGACGGCGACGAAGATTTCGTTCCTGGTGACGGGTCCCATCTGGGCGGCCATCTGACTGACCTTCTCACGCACACCCACAATGCGGGTTTTCTCCGGTCTAAAGAGGATGATGCACAGCAGCCAGACCATTACGACCATTGCAAAGCCGATGGGGAACATGTACTTGGAGAAAGTCAGGAAGGAGATGTCCTGACCAGTGAATTCTTTGAACATCCCGACGGCGGCCGGGTTGCGGGCACCGCCCATCATGGTCATGATGCTTCCGGCGCCGGCGGCCCAGGCCATGCCAATGAAGAGGCCCTTCCCGAAGCGGGTCGGCTTTTCTTCCTCGCCGTACAGGCTCAGGATGACCATCAGGATGGGGAACATCGCGGCGGCGACGGCGGTGTGGGCCATCATCCAGGTCATGACCATGGTGATCAGGAAGACGCCGCCCATGATGATCCGAGTATCCTCGCCCGCCACCTGGATCATCTTGAAGGCTACGCGCTTGGTCAGTCCAGATTTGGTAAAAGCCAAGCCGATGAAAAGGGCGCCCAGGATGAACAGCACCGAGGGGTCCATAAAATCGTGGAAGGCGTCGGAAGCTTTGCGAATACCCCACAGCCCCTGGAAGACGCCGATGGTGATTGCCGTAACGCCGATGGGGATGACTTCGAAGACCCACCAGATGCCGGCCATCAGGAAGAGGCCGATGGCCCGCTGGCCTTCCTTCGACAGTACGAATTCCTTGCCTGTGGGGTCATGGACCGGGGCAAAGGGCGGCAAGAAATAGAAGAGGAAAAAGAGGCCCAGCCCCAGCAGTAAAAAGAATGTTTTACGCCAGTCAATTGATTTGCCGTTGAGAACGGGTGTTGTCATTATAATCACCTCATGCGAATTGCTTAGACCAGGATTCTGTCGGCCGCCGGATCGGAGTCCGGGGCTTTTACCCTGGCGCCGACGATGGCGCGTATCACGACGAATACTGCGACTAGGATGCTCGTACCCCACAGCAGGTACCCTCCCGGGGTAGTCAGCCCGAACTGTTTCAGGGCCAACGCCAACCCGGTTGTTATCAGCAGAATATATCCGGGCCTGCGAACGGCAAAGTTTGGAACTCTCCGCTCGAAGAGCAGCCCGATTTGTTCACCGACGGTAGTGCCGGCAACCAGCACCAGTACCGCCACGGCCTCCACCCGGCCGTCGAGGGCAAAAGTGAAGGTTCCCCATCCGGACGCAAGCAGCATCGCCAGGCCTGCAATGGCAGACACTCGCTCCCGGGTCATGCCCAGGATTGTCATTGCCGGTATTAGAACAATGGCTCCGCTTGCCCCTGTAAATCCGGTAAAGATACCGGCAAGAAGGCCGGCGAACGGCAGCAGGCCGTCTGTTCGGGGAAGCCGAGGCAGGCTGTTCGAGATGCGGTTTCTTGCCAGAGTGATCCCGGCTGCAACCAGCAGAACGATATAGATCCAGCGGACCGGGGTGCCCGTAAGGTTCAGGTCGGCCAGCGTCAGCAGGATGACCTTGCCGATACTGACCCCGGCCGCCGTCTGCAGGCCGAGGAGAATGCCCCGCCGGAAATCCGGGTTGGCTATCGCTCCTTGGCGAAAAGTATCGATAATCGCCCGGGCGAACAGGTGGGCCGTCCCGGTACCCACAGCGTAGCTCATCGGGAACCCGAAAATGTTCAGGGCGGGGACGACCGGCAGACAGCCCGGGTGTCCGAGAAAACGGACGAGGATGCCGACGGCGAGGGCGATGGTGAACAGCGCGATAACGTTTGTGAAGGTATCCGCCAGGGCCAGGTACATAAGTAAGACCTCCCTTACCGACGCGATCCGGCGACGGGCCGGCGGTCGGCGTTTCGGGCAGCCAGTTTGCCGGCCACAATCTCGGACAGGGCCCCAACACCGGCGGCGCAGCCCATGACGAGAGCGAGTACCGTGAGGCTGTACGCCAGCGAACTCCGAGCATAAGATTGGGCGACGTATTCGGTTAACCACTCAAACATGGGAGATGCCTCCTCCGGTGAAGCCGTGTTCCGAAACAACCTTAAGATGTAGTGACGATTTCAAAAAACATTCTTGAAACAATTAGCTGGTTATGGTATACTTAATCCATCCCTGTGATGACAATCAAATCAACGCCTTTGCAGGCCGGCGAGGCGCTTTATTGCCGTTCCCAGCGCGTAGATGTGGGCTTGCCCCGCGATAAAGGCTTCGGAATGCTGGTGGTCTGCGTATGGGTAGATAACCGGTATCTTTGTCAGATCTTGTACTACTTTGAGTTCGTCGGCTAATTCGACACCAGCGGTATAAGCCTTAACGAGGTCAACAGCCGGCAGGTCTGCGCGGTCGGTTTTCAAAACCTGCGTGCGGCGTAATGCCTTTTCTTTTTTGATCACCTCCTCGCGACGGGAGTATTGGAAGGTGCCTTTGTTCGGATCAAAGCGGTACTCTATAAGATCCTGGCACCCCAACCTCTTGACTATTTCCTGTGCTTTCTCAAGGACCGTTCTTTCGCGGACAATCCTCTTCTGTTTAACGGCTGCCTTGAGTTTATCAAGCTCCCGGGCAGCCTGGCCGATTTTCTCTTCCAGCGCCTGATCGGTGAAGGTTTCGGGCCTCAGGTCGTGGCAGATGATGTAGCGTTCCTGGTTATGCTGAACGCTTTTGATCCAAAGCTCGTTATCGATGACATCGTTACCGCTCCACGGGTCGATTTCGGCCACAGGCACCTCAGCCAGGCGGTCTTGCGAAACGGCCAGGATGTAATTGCTGCGGGTAAGCGGTGTAACGAAAGGCTCTTCAGGATCCCGGATGACAATGAGCATCGGGGTGCCGAAGCTTTCCTCCAATTCAGTCGCAAGGGCGCCGATATGTCCCGCCAGGATGCGACAGCCCACGGGAACGCCCAGCGGATGCGCGATTATTGCTGCTTTCAGCGGCTTCCGGTAGGGACGGACCTGATACGATGTCCCTGTAGTGGTGATGCCGCATTCGTGTCCGATAAACTCTGCATTTACAGGAAGACAGCACATGTAAGCCGGCCTTTCCAGGTATTTGTTTAGCGCATCCCGTACCTGCATTTCGATGGCGGGAACCATCGCAGAGAGGTGGCAGATGGCCCGGTAGTAATCTATGCCGTGCAGATCTTGCCCTTTTAGCTGGTCAATACCCAGATCGTTACAGGACACGTTGATGGGTCGAGTTTCGGTGGGGTTAACAATATACTGCAGGACCATGGCTTCAACCATCCAGGGAAAACTCTGATGGACCCTGCCTGTTTCAGCCTCACGGCCGAGAAGGGTGTGAATACCGAGTTCCCGCCACATGGCCCGAAAAGGTTCCGTTGCCTGAACCGCAGGCCCCGGCGGTTTAGACTCGACATCCATCAAATATTCCATTGCCGCCCCTGGACTGCATATCTTGGTGAGCCCGCTGATCAGAGCCTGCACTTTTTCGGGGGCGAGCCGCTCAACGTTGCCCAGGTTGGCGACGACGCGTTGTTTAACCTTGCCGCCTTCGCGGTAGGTTTCGATCAGTTTGAGATAGACGTACTCTTTACCCTTCCTTCTAGTGGTGACCCTGCGAAAGAACACCGGTCATCACCGTCCTGATTGGATTGTTTCGTCGCCGGCAAGCGTCGCCGATACCTTGGTAGTGACAAAAACGTGACGCGTGGAATACCCTGCTTGGTTTACTGACTAGTTAGGCTTGCATTCTTATAAAACAGACTTCTGACAATGAAGTCAAGTGTAGTGACAAAGCTTGTGAATCTTTGCACATTCTGGCTGACCTAACTTTAGCATGGCGCTCTAATGCCGTCAACAGTTTTGTCACTAATCCACAAAAAATTTTGCCCTCCGTCCAAAACGGAACGGAGGGCAAAATTTGTCCTTACATTTACCTTGTCAGGCCAAGTTTTTTGGCTGCTTCCTTCAGCCCGTCACGACAGTCGGGGTGGGCGATGGCGATCAAGGCTTCAGCTCGTTGGCGCGCTGTCTTTCCTTTCAATTTTGCCACTCCGTACTCGGTGACAATGTAGTCAACATCATTACGCCCGATGCCTACGACCGCGCCCCGGCCGAGTTCGGGCACGATGGCCGATTGATTCTTTTTGTTTCGTGAACTCAAGACCAGAATGAACTTTCCTCCGTCGGACATAGCGGCTCCCCGGGCAAAATCGATCTGGCCTCCGGTCCCGAGACGCTTCGGTCCGAATGTTTCGACTACGGCCTGGCCCTGCAGGTCTACCTGTGAAGCGCTGTTGACCGCGACCATGCGGATATTGCGGGCAATGACGTTGGGATCGTTGGTGTAGGAGACCTTATGCATCTCGATCATCGGGTTGTCGTCGATGAAGCGGTAAAGCTTTTGGGAGCCGAGGGCCGAAGTGCAGACGATCTTGCCCTGGTGGATCGTCTTGCGCCGGTTGGTCACCGCCCCTGCTTCAACCAGGTCCACGGCAGCATCGGTAATAAACTCGGAATGGATGCCGAGACCCTTTTTGTGCAGCAGGCCGCGAGCCACGGCCTGGGGGATCGGTCCGATGCCCAGGGCAAGGGTGGAGCCGTCCTCGACGAGTTCGCCGACATACCCTGCAATGGTCTTTTCGATCTCGCCCGGAGGGGGATAAAAGAACTCGCAGAGCGGGCTATCGTCCTCTACGAGTACATCGGCCTGCGTTACGTGAATAAAGGTGTCGCCGTGGGTTCGGGGCATATTGGGGTTAACCGCCAGGATGACTTTTTTCGCATGTTGCGCGGCCGTGGTCGTGTAGTCTACCGAAACCCCGAAGCTGAAGAAGCCGTGTCTATCCATCCGGGAAACGGTGCCCATAAAGACGTCGACATGCACGTTTTCTGCAAAGAACCGGGGATACTCGTGAAAATAGCCAAACATGGCGGCGGCCCTGCCGGCCTGCACGCCCGGACGCGTAACGTCGCTGGTCAGCCACGACACATGGCGGAAGTGGCGCTCCATCCCCGGCTTCAGATACTCCGCCTCGTGAAGGGGCAGCATTTGGTGAATCCGGACGTTGCGCAGTGTATGCCGGCGTTGGACCATAGCGTCAAGCAAGACAACTGGTTCGCCGCAGCCCAGCGGAACCACGACATTGGTCTCAGACTCAATGAGTTGAACGGCTTCCTCCGGTTGTCTCAGCTTTCCCTGATACTGCCTTTCCAGCAGCTCCTCCTTGTCTGAGACGGGGCCGGCATTGTACCAAACCATTCTATATCAGGCCTCCCCGACGGCCGAGATAAAATCATCCCTACTTTAATTATAATTGCTTGTGCAAGTAGTGACAAAAATATTGTCTTATTGTAAATGATCAGTTAGTATATTGCTAACAGCCACACTTCCTGTTCCCGGATAAACTGAAATGACAAAATATCTGCGGGCCAGTAAGGAGGTGCTAGCAGAATTATTCCTCCAGTGGATCAAGCTTAGATCATCATGTTCTGTTGTTCACAATAACCTGCCGGTAGAGAAAACATACGGCGCTGCCTTGAGACAGTGAGCGGATGCAAGTCCGGGAAACTTTTATTGTAAGCACCTTTTTGAATTCTTTGCAACAAGGAGAGAGTTAGTATGGAAATCTATCTTCCGGTAGCCGGCATGCCGGTTAACGTCTTCGTCATCGCCGGTCTGGGGGCGATGGTCGGCGTGCTTTCCGGGCTGTTCGGCGTGGGTGGCGGCTTCCTGCTCACCCCGCTGCTGATGTTTGTAGGTATTCCCCCGGCTGTGGCGGCGGCGTCGGATACCAACCAGATCGTCGCTGCTTCGGCTTCCGGTGCTTTGGCGCACAAGCGGCTGGGTAATGTGGATATGAAGCTGGGCGCCTTCTTTTTGGTCGGCGGCATTCTGGGAGGCACTTTCGGTGCACAGTTGGTCAAGGTCCTGCGCGGGATGGGCAACTACGATCTGACCATGAAACTGATCTATGTGGTGATGCTGACCCTTGTCGGCGGCTTCATGTTCATCGAAGGCCTTCAGGCCCTTAAGGGGAAGAAGACCGTAAAGCAAGAGGGGGATAAACCCTCGGCTTTCAGGCGTTTTGTGGCCAGACTCCCCCTGCAGACGGAGTTCAAGGTGGCCGGGATCAAAACTTCGGCGCTGTTTGTCGTCGGCCTCGGTTTTGTCGTCGGGACGCTTGCGGCCTTGCTCGGTGTAGGCGGAGGATTCATTACCATGCCGGCGATGATCTACCTGCTGGGGATGCCGACGATTGTAGCTATTGGGACGGACCTGTTCCAGATCGTCTTTACGACCATGAATGTTACCATCCAGCAGGCTATTACCAATCACTCGGTCGACATCGTCCTGGCCATTCTACTTTTCTGCGGGTCAACGATCGGAGCCCAAATCGGCGCAAGGCTTTCCAGGAGATTCAAGGGAGAACAGCTTCGTGTCTTGCTGGCTGTCATCGTGCTGGCGGTAATGGTTAAGATTGTCTTTGAGCTGGTAGCGGCGCCTGGTGCGCTCATCCAGTTCAGCTCAGGAGGTGGCGGGCACTAATGAGGACGATGTTTAAGCTGTTCGCCTTGGCCGTAGTTTTTGTGCTGCTGTTGGGCCTGGCAGCAACAGGGTTTGCGGCTCCCACCGCGGAGATCGCCCTGACACCGGACAAAATCGAGATCGGCACTCGCTTTAACGGGGGAGAAGTTAAGGTTACAGGGCGGGTGCCGGAGGGTAGCCAGGTCATTATTCAGGCGATTTCACCCGAAAAACGTGTTGCCCTCAGTAAGAAGGGTAAGGTCAGCGGCGTGTGGATGACGGTTGAAAAGACTCAGGTTTCCGGCATGCCGGCCATGTTTAAGGTTTACACTTCCGGCAAGATGGATGACATCCCGGCCGATGTGCAAAAGGAACTGGGTATCGACAGCGATTTCAGCGCTGTCAAGAGCCTGGCTAAGGTCACCGAGAAGCACGAAGAGAAGACTGTAACCCTGGAGAAGGCAAGGGCTGAAGAGTTCGTCAACGGGCTGATTTCACTGTACAGGGAGAAGAATCTCTATACCGTGGATGAGAACGCCGTGAAGGTCGAAGGGGAGCGCTTCGAGGCCGTGCTACAGATCCCTGCCGATATCCCTCGCGGTGAGACCAGGGTTCTGGTCTACGCGGTCGGGAGCGACGGAAGCGTAGTTGCCAGCTCATCGGCTTTGCTGAAGGTCGAGGCGGTCGGCTTGGTACGTACCCTGGGCGACATGGCGACACACAACGCCGTAGCCTACGGTATTCTGGCCGTTGGTGTCGCGTTGGTGACGGGCATTCTTATCGCCCAGTTCTTCAAATGGCTGCAGAAGGTCGTCTTCAAAGAAGAGCATGTGGAAGTAGGCCACTAGCCAGGGCGTTGAGTATCGCGGGTATCAGGTATTACGTCAAATGGAGCAAGAAGCGGGTATGATCATAAAGGCCGGCAAAAACCGGCCTTTATCATGCCTGGACAGGTAATCTTTTTCCGGCCAGTGCGGCCACACTCAGGCCCGCTCTTCAGCCTGGATATAATACCCCGCAAAAAGAAC
>DAIRSE010000036.1:0-13040 GCA_036804525.1 Bacillota bacterium
GCTCATTCTATTTGAATTAGCTACCCGATTTTACACAGCATATCGGACTCAACTGGCTGGTGCGGGACGATTCCGGGCAGGGTATGGTTGAGTACGGCCTCATCTTAGCGCTGGTTGCAATTGTCGTAGTTGTTGCGCTAAGGGCTATCGGAAACAGTGTTAACAACAAGTTCGAACATGTAAACAACGAGTTGAACCAATAGTATTTGCCTACGGTGATGCTTCAAGCAGTCAGTCAATCAACCCTACTCGTTCAATCGGCGGGTAGGGTTGATTGCTAGGAATGGGGAGCATTCCCCGTAACGGTATCGCGGTGGCTGGATCAAACAAGCTCTTCGGACGGGGTGGTCGCAATGCGGGGTCTGTGGCGCGGTGAGACGGGACAGTCACTGGTGGAATTCGCCTTAATCCTACCTCTTTTGATCCTGCTGCTCTTCGGCACCATTGAGTTCGGGCGCGTTTTCTCATCATCGTTGGTATTGACCAACGCGGCCAGGGAAGGGGCAAGGCTGGGAGCGGTAGGAAAAACAGACACGCAAATAATTCAAAGCGTCAGGGATATGTGTTCGCCTCTTGTGGATGGGGATGCACTTGATGTTGAGGTGCAGCCTACCGAAGGTGTCCGAGTTCCCGGAGGGGAAGTCACCGTGACGGTTCGTTACAGTGTTCCTCTTGTTACGCCTGTCCTGTCCGGTATTGCTCCCAACCCGTTTCCGCTGAATGCTAAAGCGACGATGCGCGTTGAGTGAGGTGAACAGGATGGTAAAGAAGATAGCTTGTTTACTGCGGGAAAAGAAGGGTTCCGCGCTTGTCCTGGTCTGCGGCGCCCTGGTCGCCCTGATCGGTTTTGCGGCGCTAACCGTCGATATCGGGCAGATGGTGTTGTGGAAAGCGAGGGCGGCTCAGGCGGCGGACGCCGCAGCAATCGCCGGTGCATGGGAACTGCCTTCGACGAGCGCCGCCGATGCCCGCGCATGGTATTTTGCCGGACAAAACGGGATTAACGACCTGCAAATCAACTACGAAAAAAACAACCGGAGGATCGTTGTCAAAGCGTCTAGGGGCGTTGACTTCCTGTTTGCTCCCGTGCTGGGTTACGACAATGTGGTTATAAGCGCCACCGCCATAGCGGAAAAGGGTGGTCTGCATCCCGTCTTTGACTGGGCTATGTTTTCGGGTAGCGAAATCGACCTGCTACGCGTGAACGGGTCACCGTACATTGACGGCAGTGTACACACCAATGACGGTTTCAGAGGGAATGGGAGCGGAGTGATAACGGGGCTGTTAAGTGCCGTTGATGAAATTCAGCTTACCGGCAGCAGTTGGCAGAACGGCAGTGGTAGTCCGGTGCTGACACGGGAGGGATCGGATGTTATCCCGATGCCTGATTATAATGACGAATTACTGGCCAAGGCCCAATCCGCCCCGGGCCATATATATGACGGTAATACAACCTTAAACGGGCGCTACCTAACAAATGAAACGATTTTTGTGAATGGTAACTTAACCATTAACGGTAGCTTTAGGGGCAAGGGGTGCATCGTCGCCACCGGAGACATCACCTTTAACGGCGCCCACGAGATAACAGGAGCGGATTCAATCTTCATCTACAGTGTTAACGGGGATATCCGACAAAACGGTTCGTCGCGTATGGACGGCATTATTTACGCGCCTAATGGTTCAATTACGCTTAACGGCAGCGCGGTGGTGAACGGCCGGATTATTGGTTACGAAATCCTTTGCAACGGCGCTTTTACCATTAACGGCAGGCAGGCCAATACCGAGGCGGTACCCTGCGACGAAACAGTACGCTTAGTCGGTTAGCCGCCGCGGCTATCCGTTCCGGTCAAAGCACTGCGGGGGTAGAAGACCAGCCCGACGACACCGGGGCCGGTGTGGGTTCCGATCACTGCGCCGACGCGGCAAACTAGATAAGGCTCATATCCCAGTTGGGTAACCAGCTTCTCTTCGAGTTCCCGGGCGATCTCCGGAACGTTGCCGTGCAGTATGGTGTAATTGAGAGGACCGTACTTGTTGGAAGCGAAGACGGCGGTACGCACGACGGTGTCCAGGGCCTTGGCCCGGCCGCGGACCTTTTCAAAAGGCTGGACGATACCGTCCTTAAGCTGGAGCACCGGTTTGAGGTTTAGCAACGTTCCCAGGAGGGCTTGGGCTTTACCGATGCGCCCCCCGCGGTGCAGGTACTCCAGGGTGTCGACCATGAAATACACCTCGGTGGATTCCATCAGCCGGTGAACGAGGTCCGACACGACTTCGTGGTCGAGGCCAGCTTCAGCCGCCCGCGCCGCTTCCAGGACGATCATGCCCAAAGCGATACTGGTCAGCCGGCTGTCGACGGTTTCGATATTGCGGTCGGGGAGCATCGACCGGGCCAGCCGAGCAGACTGCATGGTCCCGCTCAGAGCCGCCGAGATGTGTATGGAGATCACGCTGTCCCCGTTCTCTGTGAGGCGGGAGTAAACCTCAAGGAAGTCACCGGGCGAGGGCTGCGAAGTGGTGGACTTTTCTTTGACCAGGCGTTCGTAAAAGGCGTCGATCGAGATGTCGACGCCGTCGCGAAACACCTCTTCACCGAAGAGAACCTTCAGGGGAACCACGGTGATGTTGTGCTGGGTAACCAGTTCCGGTGGAATGTCGGCCGTGCTGTCGGTAACGATGTGTACTGGCATGCTCGTCCCACCTATTCAAGAGAAATAATGAAATGGTAAAGAGGCTGTCCTCCATAGTACAATTCAAACTCCACCTCGGGCATTTCGTCTTGCAGCGTCTGGATGATGTTTTGCGCTTCGGCCTCCGTAACCTCGGAACCGTAGTAGAGGGTCACCAGGTCGGCGCCGGTCGCTAGGGAGTTGACTACATGACGTACGGCGTCTAAAAGTGTGGAACCCGTGAAAAGATTTCCTTCAGCGATACCAAGGTACTCTCCGGCGGCGATTTGCAGGCCGTTGAAGGCGGCGTCGCGCACCGCGCGGGTGACTTCACCCGTCTTGACGACGGCCGCCGCTTCCTGCATGCGCTCGACGTTGGCCGCGAGGGATTCCTCGGGATTGTAGGCCAGCAGGGCGGCCAACCCCTGGGGGATGGTGGTTGTCGGAATAACCTCAATGTTTTTCTTGGCGATCTGCTTGGCCTGCAGGGCGGCAAGGATCACGTTCTTGTTGTTGGGAAGCACGATAACGTTGTCTGAAGGTACGCTTTCGGCGGCCCGGACGATCTCTTCCGTGCTCGGGTTCATCGTCTGTCCGCCGCTGACGACGGCGTCAGTGCCCATGCTGTCCATGATGCCGATGATTCCTTCGCCGAGCGCCACGGCCACGATGCCGATTGGTTTCTTGTTCTGTTGGAGCCTGGCGTGTTGTTCACGCATGTTGTTGACCTGGATATTGATCAGCGCGCCATGGCGGAGACCGGTCTCCAGGACGGTGCCGGGATGATTGGTGTGGATGTGAACCTTTAAGGTGTCGGGTGTGCCGACGACCATAAGGCAATCACCGAGACCCGTCAATTCCGAACGTAACGTGTCGGGTACGAGGTCGGACCCCTTGACGATGAACTCGGTGCAGTAGGCGAACTCGATATTGCCGTGATACTCCGCGGCGGGAACCAATTCAGGCTGTTCGACGCCGAAGTCGGGGGCCGCGTCTAGAAGCTCACCGCTGGACACCCGGTTGCGGAAGGTCTGTACAATTCCTTCAAAAATAACTACAAAACCTTTGCCGCCGGCATCCACGACACCTGCTTCTTTCAAGACGGGCAGAAGGTCGGGAGTCTCGTTCAGGGCCTGTATCGCGTGCTTGTAAGTGTAGAGACTTAACCTCCGAAGGTCACAAGTCCGGCTGGAAGCGTAGACGGCTGCTTCGGCGGCGCGCCGGGCTACGGTGAGGATGGTTCCTTCAACAGGCTGTCCTACCGAGCGATAGGCCGTTTCGGCGGCCTGTTGCAAGGCGCAGGCAATATCATAAGTAGTCGCGATGTCTTTGCCGGCCAAGCTTGCTGCAAAACCGTGCAACAGCTGGGATAAGATCACGCCTGAGTTGCCCCTTGCGCCTGAAAGAGCCCCTCTGGCGGCGGCCTCGGCAACAGCCGAGATGGAAGGGCCTTTGACAGTACCTATTTCTTGGAGCGCAGCGATAAAGGTGAGGTACATGTTTGTTCCCGTATCGCCGTCGGGAACGGGAAAAACGTTCAAGCCGTCGATATTCTGGCGCAGGCGGGCCAACCTGGTGGCGCCTGCCGCTAACACTTCTTGCAGTTGTGCTCCGTCAATTGTATTGACCGCCACAGGTAGTTTTCTCCTTTCCGGCATGAAGTTTCGACCAGGTTACCTGTATTTCCTCTTCAAGGCGGACAATTGCCAAATTTACCGCTGATTTTAGGTAGTGCTATAATATGCTTGACTTTGACCGAAATCAAGGCTTGGGTTGGTGAGAGGACCTGGCGCAACTGGACGAGCGGGTACTGCTGGTAAAAGTCATTTTAACCGGGACGGCACACCCGGACGACAGCCTGGACGAACTCGCGTCACTGGTATCGGCAGCAGGGGCCAGTGTTGTAAGTCGTGTTTTCCAGAAACGGGACAGGCCGAACCCCGCCTTTTACATCGGGAGGGGGAAGGCTGAAGAAATCCGCCGTGAGTGTGAAGAGAAGGGGTGCAACCTCGTCGTTTTTGATAACGAACTTACCCCGGCGCAGGGAAGGAACCTGGAGGATGTCATCGGGGTGCGCGTGATCGACCGTACCCAGGTCATCCTCGACATCTTTGCCAAGCGTGCCAGGACAAAGGAAGGGAAGCTACAGGTGGAACTGGCCCAGCTGAACTACCTGTTGCCGCGCCTGACGGGCAGGGGAACCGAGCTGTCACGGCTGGGGGGCGGCATCGGTGCGAGAGGTCCGGGCGAAACCAAGCTGGAAACCGACAGGCGCCGGATCCGCAAACGCATCCAGGACCTTACTCAGGCATTGGCGAGGGTACGCAAACAGCGCGCTTTACTGCGCCAGGCAAGGAAGGACGTCCCGTTGCCGTTGGTCGCCCTGGTCGGGTACACCAACGCGGGAAAGTCTACGCTGATGAACGCGCTCACGGGGTCGGATGTCTTTGTCGAGGATATGCTTTTCGCGACGCTCGACCCGACAACGCGCCGCCTGAAGCTTTCCAACAACGAGGTCGTGCTTCTTACAGACACCGTGGGCTTCGTTAGCAACCTCCCGCACCACCTGGTCGCTGCCTTCCGGGCCACTTTAGAGGAAGTGACCGAGGCCGACCTGCTCCTGCACGTGGCTGATATATCCCACCCCGACGTTGACAAACAAATCGCGGCCGTTGACGAAGTCCTGGTGTCTTTAGGGGTGCTCGATAAACCGACAATTCTGGTCCTCAATAAAATTGACCGCGTCCCCAATACCGAGTTAATTGTGGGAGACAGAACCGCTGTTAAAGTCTCAGCCAAAGAAGGAACCAACCTGGACGTTCTGAAGGAAGAGATTGTCAAGGGGCTGGCTTTGCGCCGCGTAATACGAACCTTCACCATTCCGTACGAAGACGGGCAGACGCTCTCGCTGCTGCACGAAAAGGGCAAAGTGCTGGAGAAAGAGTACCGCGAGGACGGCGTCAAGGTGGTTGTCAGCCTTCCGTGGTTGCTTGCGGAGTGCATCCATGACTTGTCCACCGTGCGATAGATTCCCAAAGTACGAAAACCCCGACTGAAAAAGTCCGGACAGAAAGACGGATAGATTTTCTTATTATTTCGGCCAGAAGTCGGATGACCGGTGTCCTTATTGCATAGGCATAAAGTCTTATTTTGGCTTGCTTGGAACAGGATTGCATATTGTTTGCACGAAATAAGACCTGCTTTCAAAAGTACGTTAAGACAATGCTTAAGCTGCCTTGCGTAGACACGCAGTGCGGGCTTAAGGCTTTTTCGGGCCGTGCAGCCAGGGCCTTGTTCGGCTGCTTGACCTGTAAGGGGTACGCCTTTGATGTCGAGGTTCTTGCCCTGGCAGTCAAGCTTGGTTATCACATCGAGCCCGTCCCTGTCGAGTGGAGGGAGATGTCTGGCTCCAAGGTTAATGTTTTCGGCCAGGGCATTAAAATGGCTAAAGAAGTAGCTCAGATTCGCAAAAGAGTCCGTTACGCTTCTATTACCGTGTCGGAGGGTATCCAGGTAATCGGGTCTGTGACGGTTGTAAAATAGTGTCTGATGACGATGTACAGCTTTTCGAGTGCTTGACTTGAACCCATATTTTCGCTAATATAGGAAGAGTGAAACGCCGGGATGTAGCTCAGCTTGGCTAGAGCGCACGGTTCGGGACCGTGAGGTCGCAGGTTCAAATCCTGTCATCCCGACCATTTTTTCAAGAACTTAAGTGCCTTAGTTCACAATACAAATAAGATTTCCAAGAGGGGGAGAGATTAGTGAATCTGCTGATCATGGGACCGCCCGGCGGCGGCAAGGGGACCCAGGCCGAATTTATCGTCAAGAACCTGAACATCACCCACATCTCCACCGGCGACATGTTCCGCGAGGCGGTTAAGGCCGGCACCGAGATGGGTAAGAAGGCCAAGGAATATATGGACGCAGGCAAACTTGTTCCGGATGAAGTTGTAGTCGGCATGGTAAAGGACAGGCTTTCCCAGCCTGACTGCGCCAACGGCTTCCTGCTTGACGGGTTCCCGCGGACGGTAGCGCAGGCTGAAGCGCTGGACAAGACCCTGGAATCTCTCGGCATCAAGCTGGATGCCGTGCTGAATATCGCCGTTCCGAGAGAGAAGCTGGTTGCGCGCCTGACCGGCCGGCGTGTCTGCCGCAGCTGCGGTGCCAGCTATCATGTCATGTTCAACCCGCCGAAGGTAGAGGGCAAGTGCGACAAGTGCGGCGGCGAACTCTACCAGCGGAGCGACGACACCGAGGCGACCGTGAACAACCGCCTGGACGTCTACGAAGCGCAGACCCAACCCCTTATCGATTATTACCAGGCGAAGGGCCTCCTCCGCGAAGTGAACGGCGACCAGGCTATTGCCAAGGTAACCGAGGATGTCCTTGCCGTGTTGAAGAAGTAGTTATTTTAGGAAGAAAAGCCCGGGTGCGAAGGGGCTGTTGAAAGACTTCGCCTGGCTTTGTCAGGCTTGCCGGCCAGTGCTCACGTACCACACCAGTACGCTCTGCGCTGGCCGGCTTCGCCTTCCGCGCCATGCTTGTTTTTGAACAGCCCTTGGTTTTTCAACAGGCCGCGCGAACCCGGGCTTTTTGCGCATATGTGCTGTTTTGCGGTGGCCGACGCTTCTTCTGGACCCGAAATGGTTTTACGAAAGAGAGGTTTAGCTGTTTGCGTGTTAATATACCCAGCAGGGGTGAACTTGAACTCAAGGCTGCTGTCTTCGACTATAACGGGACACTGGCCAACGGCGGCCAACTTGTTGAAGGCGTTCTGGACAGGCTGGTAATGCTGAGCAGGACCATGGATGTCTACGTGATCACGGCCGACACCTTTGGCACTGTACGGCAAACCTTGGCCGACTTTCCGGTGCAAGTAGTTGTGCTGAGCGTGGAGCCTGGCGGGCCTGCTAAAGAGAAGTTTGTCCTCAGCCTGGGAGCATCTTACGTAGCTGCCTTTGGCAACGGCGCTAACGACGCTTTGATGCTCAAGGCTGCAGGACTTGGCGTTGTTGTGCTGGGGGACGAGGGAGCCGCGGTTGAAACTCTGGTAAACGCCGACATAGCGGTAAGGACGATTACCGAGGGCATTGACCTGCTGCTTGACCCAAGACGCCTTGTCGCTACCCTCAGGCGGTAGTTATGTGGGGTCGATTTGCTTTTTACGCAAAAAATTGATACTAATTAACTAATTAAGGTTGGATTCTCCGACCAAGACGCTGGGGGTGACCGTATTGGATCACAGCGTGGTGGAACGCAGGTGCATGCTTTGCGGCAAGACCTTTGTGATTGAGAGTCTGGAAGAGCTAGAAGAGGAGGACGATCTCTTCCCTAGGGAGAAAAAGAAGTCTACTTCGGTATGTGAACTCTGCCAGGCTAAACTCCAGAAGGAGGCCAAGGGGTTCCAGAAGGTTCCCAAGCCGATGTAGCAGGCAGGGCGCCGGGATTGGCGCTTAAGATTAAGGGGGGTATCATTTGCTAAGAAGGCATTTTTGGTTGGTCGCTTTGCTCGCGGCCTTTTTCTTGTTCTCCCTGGTAAGCGGGGGAGCCAGGTTGATAACCGACTGGTTTTGGTTTAACGCTCTTGGCTACGCCCGCGTTTTCCTGACGATTATCGCTTCTGACATCGCCATCCGAGTTATCGTCGGGGCTGGGTTGTTTATCTTCCTTTTCCTGAATCTGTTATTTACCAGGAGAGTCGTTCTTGAGCGTGAGCCCGTTTTTGTCCAAGACAACGTCATCTCGATAAATGTCAACCAGTGGAAGAACTTTATCAATGCCCGCGTGTTGGGCTGGTTCTTCCTGGTGGTTTCCCTGGTCATGGCCTATCTTTTCGGGTTGGCGGTGGCCGGCGACTGGGTAATCTGGCAACAGTTTATCCACGCCACCCCGTACGGCGCCTCGGACCCCGTCTTCGGCAAGGACATCGGTTTCTACCTCTTTCAGCTGCCGTTCTATATCTTCCTTTATAACGTGCTTTTCTGGGGAACCGTGTTGACCACCCTGCTGGTGGGCCTGGTTTACGCCCTGGCCAGCCCCTTCCGCGGCATCGTGAGCGTGTTGACGCACTCCCGCGCCAGGCTGCACATTTCAGGGCTTATCGCCTTGGTCCTCATCGTAAAGGCTTTCGGCTACAAGCTCCAGCAGTACATGCTCCTGTATTCGCCGACCGGCGTGATCTACGGTCCGGGATACACCGACATCCACGCCCATTTGCTGGCCTACAAGGTCCTTCTCGTGCTCGCTGTCCTCACGGCGGTCGTACTCCTGGTGAACATCTGGCTGCAGCGGGCGTCGCTGGTTATATACAGTTTAGTCGGGTTGATCGGTGCTTCCTTTGCGCTCAACGTCATCTACCCGGCAGCGGTGCAGAAATTTATTGTCGAACCCAACGAGTTTAACCGTGAAAAGCCCTACATCGAGCGAAACATCGCTTTTACCAGGGAGGCGTACGGGCTTAACAACATCGAGACGAAGGACTTCCCTGCCGGCAAGGCCTTGACCGCCAAGGACATCGAAGAGGCCGGCGACACGATCCGCAACGTCCGCTTGTGGGACTGGGAACCCTTGAAGTCTACTTACAGCCAGCTCCAGGAAATCCGCCTATACTACGAGTTTAAAGACATTGATGTCGACCGCTACTTTATCGACGGCCAATACCGCCAGGTTATGCTGGCGGCCCGGGAGCTGAACCAGGACCAGCTTAGCGGGCAGGCGCAGACGTGGATCAACAAGCGCCTTAAGTATACCCACGGGTACGGTGTTGCTGTGAGCCCCGTCAATGAGGTGGTTTCAGACGGGTTGCCGAATTTCTTTGTCAAGGACATTCCTCCCGTTACGACAACCGACCTCAAAATCGAAAGACCGGAGATTTACTTCGGCGAGGGTACGGACGAATACGTGATCGTTAATACGAAGACGGACGAGTTTGACTATCCCAAGGGTGACGAGAACGTTTACTGCCAGTACCAGGGGAAAGGCGGAGTTAAGGTCGGCTCTATCCTTAAGCGGATACTGTTTGCGCTATCCCTCGAGGATTACAAGCTGCTGCTTGCGTCCGATGTGACGAAGGACAGCCGGATAATGTACTACCGCACTATTCAGGAGCGCGTGCCCAAGATTGCTCCGTTCCTGCACTACGACTCCGACCCCTACCTTGTTATCGATCAGGGCAAGCTGTTCTGGATGTGGGACGCCTACACAACTTCAGACATGTTCCCTTATTCCCAGCCTTTCAGCGGGCGGATGAACTACATCCGCAACTCTGTGAAGGTTGTGGTTGACGCCTACACCGGAGATGTAGACTTCTACATAGCCGACAACAAAGATCCGGTGATCAAGACCTGGGGCAAGATTTTCCCGGGTACCTTTAAGCCCCTGGATGAACTGCCGGATGGACTTAAGGCCCATATCCGTTATCCCGAGGACCTGTTCACGATTCAAACAGACATGTACGCGGTTTATCACATGCAAGACCCGCAAGTCTTTTATAATAAGGAAGACAAGTGGAACCCGGCCACCGAGTTTGTCGACGGCAAAGAGCAGCGGATGGCGCCGTACTATACGATCATCAGCCTGCCGGGTGCGGAGAAGCCCGAGTTTATTATGATCAACGCCTTTACGCCGCAGAATAAGAAGAACCTGATCGCCTGGATGGCGGCGCGCGCTGACGGGGACAATTACGGCAAGATCCTGGTCTACGAGATGCCGAAGCAGAGCCTGGTTTACGGCCCGATGCAGGTTGAAGCTCGCATCAACCAGGATACTTTGATTTCACAACAGTTGACCCTTTGGGACCAGAAAGGCTCACAGGTTATCCGCGGTAACCTGCTAATTATCCCGATCAACGACGGCATTCTGTACGTGCAGCCGATTTATCTGCAGGCTCAGCAGAGCAAAATGCCCGAGCTGCAGCGGGTGATCGTGGCGCATAACAACCGCGTGGTGATGGAACCGACCCTGAAGCAGGCCCTGAATGCCGTATTCGGTGAGGTTGCCACGCCTGCCGGAACGGTAACGCCTGGAGCCGGGCAGGAACAGCCGGGGGATAATGAAAGCATCGCAGCCCTTATTGAGCGCGCTAACCGCCTCTACGATGAAGCCCAGGAAATGCTCAAGGCAGCGGACTGGGCCGGATACGGGGCCAAAATGCAGGAATTGAAGGATGTGCTGAGCAAATTAGCCAAGCGCGAAGGCGGGGCTTAAGAGGCTTTTTGAACGGTCCCCTAACACCGGAACGGTTTCGTACGAGGTGATTTGAGATGGGACAGACATCTAAACCAAGCATTAAGAGAATAGCGGTTTTAACCGGGGGCGGGGATGCCCCCGGCTTAAACGCCGTGATCCGCGGTGTGGTTAAAACAGCGGTCTACCATTACGGGCTCGAGGTGGTCGGATTTGAAGACGGTTTCGGCGGCCTGATCGAGGACCGGGCCCGGCCTCTGACGCCCCGGGACGTGATGGGCATCCTACCCCGCGGGGGGACGATTCTCGGGACGACTAACCGTGACAACCCGTTCCATTACCCGGTGGTGGAAAACGGGAAAAAGGTCTTCAAGGACGTTTCCGACCGTGTAGCCATCAACCTGGCTAACCGCGCCGTGGACGCCCTTATCGTTATAGGCGGAGACGGCAGTCTCACGATCGCCAAAGAACTGGGGGACCGGCTCAACATTAAGGTCGTTGGGGTTCCTAAAACCATTGACAACGACCTGTCCGCAACAGACCAGACCTTTGGTTTTGACACCGCCTTGAACACGGCGATGGATGCGCTGGACAGGCTCCACACTACCGCCGAGTCGCATCACCGTATCATGATTCTCGAAGTGATGGGAAGGTATGCCGGGTGGATCGCCCTGGCCGCCGGGCTGGCCGGCGGTGCTGACTGCATCTTGATCCCGGAGATCCCCTTCGATATACAAAAAGTAATCGCCAAGATCCGTGCCCGCCGCGGGGTCGGCAAGCGTTTCAGCATCATTGTAGTCGCCGAGGGCGCCAAACCGGTCGGCGGCGAGATGGTCGTAAAGCGGCGGGTCGAGGACAGCTTTGAACAGATCCGCCTGGGCGGCATCGGCGAGCGAGTGGGAGCGCAGATCGAAGAGATCACCGGCATCGAGACGCGTGTAACTGTTTTGGGACACCTACAGAGGGGCGGCTCGCCCACCGCCTTTGACCGTCTGCTGGCCAGCAGGTTTGGCGCCGCAGCCGTGAACCTTGTGGTTCAGGGGCGTTTTGGCGAGATGGTTTGCCTCCGCTCGATGCAGATATCTTCCGTCCCGTTGGCGGAAGCCGTTGGCGAGATGCGCAGGGTTCCTCTGGATTCCGACCTTATTTTGACAGCCCGGCAACTGGGCATTTGCCTGGGTGACTGATGGAGAAGCAAAAGAAAGATATGGCTGACAAGTATCAACTGCTGATTCTGGGCATAGGCAATATTCTCCTCAGTGATGAAGGTTTTGGCGTCCACGTCGTAAGGGAGCTCGAGCACCGCGATTTGCCCCCCGGCGTAACCGTAATGGACGGGGGTACCGGCGGGGAAGACCTGGTCTTCTGGATTGAGGAAGCCGAGCGCTTAATCGTCGTTGATGCCATCGATGCTGGGGCCGAACCCGGTACCCTGTTCAGGTTTAGGCATGATGACCTTGATCTCGCTTTCACTGAGCGTCCGTTGTCCCTTCACGACAGTAACTTTGTCGATGTCTTGAATTTTGCCAAGCTGAGGGGTTGTTTGCCTGAAACAATCGTCTTTGCGGTCCAGGTCGAAAATATCGACTGGGGACTCACTCTGACTCCGCGGGTTCAGGAAGCTGTACCCCGGGTTATTAAAGCTATAGAGCTTGAGCTTTCCCAAATAATGAGTTAAACTCTACAAGGAGGCATGTATCCATGCCCCACCTGGGCATTCCCGAACTCGTTCTCATCCTGGCAGTGATATTGATTTTCCTGGGGCCAAGCAGGCTTCCCCAGCTTGGGAAAGCCCTCGGAAAGACGATCAGCACATACAGGAATGAAATGCGGGACGATGCTGTTCCTGCCGCAAAGAGAGCAGGCAAAGCTGCGGCTGCGGCTGGTGGACCGGCAGGGGTAGATACAGGGAACAAAGGATGGCTGCAGGGCCTTTTGCGGAAAATGCTACCGGCACTGCCCGGTTATCTTTTTAAGATGTTTCTCCGCCGCGTCGGCAGGTTCTTTTAAAAATAAAAATTAGTCAACTGGTGAAGGGAGGGAGTTAAAACTCAATAGACCATAAGTGGGACCGGTCTTGGGGAGAGAAGAGGGTTCTGCTTCGGAACAAGATGGGAGGAAAATCAGGCATGAGAAAACTTTCACGGCGAGAGTTTATCCAGGCGTGTGCCGCTTCGACCGCGG
>DAIRSE010000037.1:0-13028 GCA_036804525.1 Bacillota bacterium
AGTGACGGCGGCCCCGGTGCGGCAGCTATTCCGGTTTCTTTTGCGCCATCAGGGAATCAATCAACCGCGCCAGAGTCTGGTGGTCCTGTCCGGGCATGGTCTGCTTGAGCATCTCCATAACCCCGGAGACCATGTTGTTGACTTTATCCCTGTCCAGGGAATTCTTAAAGTTTTCCAGGGCTTTGATATCCAAGCTCTGCAGCATGCTCCTGATCGGCTCGGGAAAGTCTTTAAGATCGATGTTTGAATGCTCCATGCGCACTGCTCCTTCTCAATCAAGGTTAATACATTACTATGTACCGGAACCTCTTTTTGCGCCTACCAAAAGAGATGTCTTGAGGCCAGAGGTCGGAAGTCGGAACGGAAGCGCAATTTACGACGACAGTCACAGCATTTTTTCTTTCTACATAAGCTGGTAAGCACAAGGAGATTAGTCAATGCCCGCCTTTACTGGCATGACATAGACAAATGCCGCCCCCAAACAGAACTTTTCGGAAGGACGTGTATATGGTGCAAGCAGGCATAGCGAGAGGAATAACTGTAGTGGGGAAACTGGTTGCCAGGCTCGACGAGTTGGAAAGAAAACAAAACATGCAGGCCCAAAGCATTAACAGCATCGTAACCAAACTGGATCAGTTGACGGAGCAGATCACCAACCTGTCAGCCCTTCTCCAAGGGGACACGTTAATCTCTGATTCTAAACCTGTACCTTTGGCGGAGCCGTCGGCATCATGGATATACACTGCAAAACACTACGCCAGAATAGGAAAGACGGTAGGACTGGTAATAGAAAATATTGCCAACATGACTATGACGCTCATCGACTCCATTGACTCCGCCAAGGATAGCAATAAGTCTTTTAAACCTTTATCCGGGATTCAAAGCGCACCGTCAGGCAGTGAGATAGATTTCTCCAACATCTTGCAGACGATCACCAGGCTCTTCCAAGGGCTGACGGCAACGGAAGCCGGCAAAGAAGACCCTCCCCCTGCCGAACCATCCGGCGGCGACGAATAGGCAGTTCAATTTCTTAACAACTGAAAGATTTAACTTGCCCAGGCTGCTGATAGGACCTTATCAGCAGCCTTTTTCATTGCACCTACGCCCTCTGGAATTCGAACCTATCGTGGAGAGAGTCACAACATCTTCTCCTCAATCATAGACTGGTAAACAAAAGAAAAACAACCATGGCTAACCTTTGAAAGGATTATTTGCCATAAGTTATCGAACTATTTCAGGAAGGGCGTGTTTAATATGGAATTGGACGCAAGTACAGTGGAAAAACTGGTCGCTAGGATTGACGGACTGGAGGGTGCCCAGAAATCACAGGGGGAAGACATCAATCTTATCGCTGCCAAATTGGACCATCTGACCGAAAAGATCAACCAACTGTCGGTGCAACTTCAAGAAGGGCCTTCAGGCCATCAGCCGAAACCCTCGCCGCCGGCGACCTGGATTGATCTCGTAAAACACTATGCCAACCTGGGGAAGATGACCGGAAAGGCAATAGAAACTATGGCCGACACGGTTACGGCCTTAGTCGACTCACTTTCCTCCATTCAGGTCAGTAATCTGCCGAAAACCCGATCCAAGAAAGTGATAAACATTTCAGGCTTGAAATTATAACTTGTCCCAAATATGTCGATAATCCCACTATAAGTGGAACATTTTCCCATCGAAGGCATATTTTATATCAGAACGCCCGCCTGGGTGGCGTTTCAAAAACCTTAATTTAAGGAGGAATAAAAATTATGTCAGACGCTTTGGTTGAAGAGAACGTTGAAATCAAGGCCTTCCCGGGAAATACTGGGGGCATGGTGCTAGGATCATTGTTTATCACCCTAGGCATCCTCATCATAGTTCTTCTCCCAGGTATCTTCAAACTTCTTGGTCTGCTCCTGGTAATCGCCGGGGCCATCATCTTCGCCTTCTAAGGAGAACCGACACGGCTGCTTCCCAGTCGTTGAACAGGCACCCGGGCGCTGCACCCAGGTGCCTGTTTTAATGTGCCTATACGGCCCGCCGAAACGTTGAGCCACTTCCGCAAAAAGCGAAAGTGGCTCAACTGCTTAGCTGGCGAGGTTGTTATTCTTCCTTAGCCCAGTCCCCGGCAAACCACCAGGACGGTTCCCGGCTGCAGGTTGTTGCAGTCGACGCCGGGGTTGCGGGCCTGGATGTCGGCGACTGTGGTGTTGTTCGCACGTGCTATAGAGAAACACGTGTCTCCCGGGCGGACAGTAACGTTAATCAAGGTGCCGGGGCAGGGCAGCTCGGGTACCTCAGGCTGCAGCACGAGGCAGACGAAGATGATCGGCTGCTGGATGCGGGTGACCTTGACGGCGACCCTGACGACCAGGTCGATGGCGACCGTGCGCTTGTTTACCAGCTCGCAGTCGGAGAACTCGATCTGCACGGTAACGGCGACGTTGTCGTCATCGGTGATGTCGACAGGAAATTCGACGAACGTCGTCCAGGGGACCTCCGTCGTAAAGGCGTGTACGGGCTGGCTCGGGACGTTGGCCACGTAGAGCACCTTGACTACGGCTACGCCGCGGACCAGAACCTTGTCGGCCCCGGGCAGGATCTCGGTCTCCTCGACGCGGTTCTCCACCACGATACACTCGAGGGCCTTCTCGGCGTCGGGTTTCTGGTCGGGGATGTCGGCCTCGTCGCGCACGACGACCTGCGTTGCTCTCCGGCCGAGCACGACATCGCTGCGGATCCTGCGCGGCTCGACACCCGGAATGGGCTGCCGGAGGGCCGTAACGACGGTGATCTCGCGGGTGCGGGTGACCTCGGCCCTGAGCTGAATGACAGCGTTGATACTGATGCTGCACTCGCCCTTGGCGCGGGCGCTGACGTCTTCGATCGTGACCACCGTTTCGACCACGTCGTCCGGGGCCACCGGCCGGTTGAGTTCCACGAACTGGGTGAAGGGTATGTCGACATGGACGTGGTGTACGGGCTGGTCGCCCTGCCAGGTCTTGGCGACGTACACGATCTGCAGCTTCAGGACGCCTTCGACGACAACCTTGCGGTCGTTGATGATCTCGGTGCTGCGGATAACGACATCGGCAATGACACTAAGAACTTTTTCCGGACACGGCTTCTTCCCCTGCGTAATCTCGCGGACGTCCACCTGGTCGCTGATGATGACCTGCCGTTCGCCAAAAGCGATAACCTCTTCCAGCTCGATGGTCCCCAGGGTGGCGCCGGGGGCGTTGACCAGGATCCTCGTGGGCTCGGTCTTGGTAACCTTGACAAACTTTTTAATGATGACGGTCACCAAAATCTCCCGCTTGCCCGGCACGCAGCAGGCGTCCCCGTGGTGGCGCGTGGCGTTCATCTTCAGCCCGGCCTTGCAGGTCTCGACCATCAGTTGGACGAAGACGTCGGCGTCGTCGCCCACCTGCAGCCCCGGGACCTCAACGGACTGGGTGAAGGTAACCTCCTGTTCGACGTGGTGCACGGGCTGGTCGCCCTTCGGCACGTCGGCGACGTAGGTCACTTGCACGTCGGCCACACCCTGGATGATTACCTTGTTCTTAATCTTCTCTATTTTCGTGACGCGTGCCGTAGCGGTACAATCGATGACTTGTTCGACCGGGGGCTTTTCCGGGGGCACCGTAATGGTGGCCCGCACAGCAACCTGCGTGCGCTCCTCGCCGAGTACCCGGCGAACGAGAAACTCACGGCATTGTATGGGCGCGGGTGCTACTTGCGACAAACACAATTCCTCCTTTCGGCATTCTGGTATAATATATGCCGCTCAGGAGGAATTGTGAGAAATGTGATAACTAACCTATAAACATTTGCACGAACATTTTACCATAGGGACCACCATTTACCACCCCGATGCCCACCTTGGTGTAATTGGGGCTTAGGATGTTGGCCCGGTGGCCCGGCGAGTTCATCAGGTTAGTGTGGGCCGAGTCCACGGTAGGGGCTCCGGCCAGGTTTTCGCCGGCCGCCCTGTAGGTCACCCCGTACTTCCGCATCATATCGAAGGGAGAGCCGTAGGTCGGGCTCTCGTGGGCGAAGTAGCGGTTGTCGATCATGTCCCGGGCCTTCATCCGGGCCAGCTTGACGAGCTGGGGATCCATCGCCAGGGGCTTTAAGCCGTTGGCCGCCCGCTCTTTGTTCACCAGCTCCAGCATTTTGAGTTCATCGGCGCTGTAAGTCACCCCTCCCGAGGGCGGAGCAGGGTTGGGCTGGGCGGGAGGCGCGCTGGACGGGGGGACCGGCTTCGGCGCCGGATCAGGCGGATTAACGGACGGGGGCGGTGTCGGCCCGGGCTGCGGCGCCGGCTGCGGAACAGGCTTGGACGGGGACAGCGGAATACTGATCCGGTAGCGGATAACCTTGTAAAACGTACCGGGCGTAAGCGTACCATTGTCAGAGCTCTTACCGCATTCGAACGTCCCCCCCCGGCTTGCCAATGCGGTCGATGTACCGTTAACAAAACGGGAACCGGCGGAATTGTTCGGCGTACCGCCGGTGCAGCCGTTGCCGGGCGCCTGCTTTTCAGTCAGTTTGACAACGGTGCCGGAACTGGTTGAATTACAGCCGGAATAACCTTTCTCCTCCGGCGTGCCGGTGTTTTTAGCGGCGGCGACGGAAAATCCGGCGTCACCCACGGCATTACCGGGACAGTTATAGCCGGTACCCTGTTTTTCCGCCAGTTTAAAGGAACCGTAATTGGATGAATAGTAGACGCAACGCCCTTTCTCCGCCGCCGCGCCGGTGCTTTTGACGGCAACGGCGGAAAAGCCGGCATTCTGGAAGCCGGCCTTGATGCAGTCAACGATTTTGACTCCGTCAAAACACGGCTCCTGGGCGAAGGCTAAAAGCGGCAACGACAGCAAGGAAAACACCAGACAGACCGCGAATACGACAGACAACCTCTTCTTCCAAAACTGCATTAAACCCCTCCTTTTTCCTATTTTGGAACTCGTCCACCTATAGAATAAGATGAATGTACAAATCGGACAACTTTGGTAAATCAGGCTGAGCCCTGCTGAAATAGGATAATAAAGGAGGGTTGGGAGAGTTATGGCGGATAATGACGTATTTTGCATAGATGCTAAGATTAACCAAATTGGAGCGTTTCTGCTTCCAGCCCCATCTTTTCGAGCAACTGCTTGGCTTCCTGCTCAGCGGGACCGCTGACCACCAGTTTTATAAGTCCGGCTTCCACCAACTTTTTGAACTTTTTCAGGAGAAGAGAAGGTTCGGACACTGTATCGTCGGGACAGACTTCGGCGATACCGGCCGCAAAGCCGTTGTTGTACCCAAGGGTGCTCCCCTCGCTGAAACCCTTTTCGTACCCGGCCTCGAATCCTTCGGCAAAGCCCTGGTTGTAGCCCAACTCCCGCTCGTGCTTGGTCATAGTCACTTCTCCCCGCCAAGCTATCCCTTAAAAAGAGGTCCGAAACCAGAAGTCAGAGGTCTGACCTGGAAGCGATGCCCTGCGATCGCAAGTCAGCCATGCCCGTTTTTGACATGATATTAAGCAATCCCGTCAATTGCCCCTGAAATAAACCATATTCTGGCGGACCGTTAACGTTCGAAGGTTTATTGACATAAGTACCCGCACCTGTCGTGCGCCGACTTCGTCATCCTGGCACGCAAGTCAGCCCCGGTACAAGACGGTGATCAGGGTGAAGCCCCTGTTGGCAACGGCTGAGCCCATAAGCTGCACCCGGCCGCGGCCAAGGGACACGAAATCCTCGGGCCCTTCATAATCCCAAACGTGCTCGGGGTCGGAAGAGCCCCACTTCCAGGGCGTGGTGATTAACAGCAGACCCGCGGGCTTGAGCAGGTCAATCACGCGGCTGAGAAACGGCGCCGGCTCCGCGACGTGCTCCATGACCTCGCTGACCACGGCGATGTCGAACTTACCGTGGGGTAGATTGAACGAATCCCCGCTGGCCAGGTGCAGCGAGGCCCCCGGGCAGTTTTGCCCGGCCGTCAGCAGGCCCTCGGCGGAGATGTCCGTGCCGAAGAGTTGGTACTCCGGCCGGTGGTGGCTGAGAAATTTCAGGAATTCCCCGGCACCGCACCCGACGTCGACGAGGGTGTGGGAGCCCTGCGGCAGGTATAGCAGCATGGGACGCCACAGGTCCTCGTACAGCCGACGGCGCCCCGCCGCCCGCTCCCGGGCGTAAACCCGGTCCCAGTAAGCAGAGGTATTGATATTCTCCTGTCGGTTGCGCTTCAATGCTGTCACCTCAAGCCGGTCCCTTGACCATTCTTACGAGATCGGATTCATTATCAAGCCATTTTTTCAGGCGCGGCTTTTGGTCCAAAATCGACCGGTATTGCCCCAAGTCGCCGTAACGCCCGTGGGGGTCCGATTCCATGTAACGCCGGTATTTGTTCAGGCGGTCCTCCCGGCTCGCCCATCCCAAGTGCTTGACGCGCAGATCCGACGACGCCGTGGGCAACAAGACGATGTTCTTGGGAAACCTCCCGCAATGCAGGGGGGTTTCCTGCCACTGGTACGGGAAATGGGGCTGGTATCTGACTAGAAACGGACTGTAACGCAGGTGCGCCTTCCAGAATTCGTCCTCGCGGTAATGCTCCATGTCCCAGAAATCGAACAGCCGAAAGGCATAGACGTCGATGTTCGGCCGGCTGATCAAAGTCCTCAGCTCGGACACCGCCCTGTCTTCGAACATTTCGTCGGCATCCAGGATAAGGATCCAGTCGGGCTGCGTCTGCACGGCCAGGTCCCAGAGTTGCTTGCGGATGTTGATCTCGTTGGCGAACCCCGGCGACTGGTTGACGTGAATGAAGACGGGGATGTCTTGCAAGACGTCGCGGCAGATCTCCACGGTGGCGTCGGTGCTGGCGTCGTCGAGGATCACGGCTTCGTCCACGTATTGGGCGGCGTGCCGTAGAACGGCGGGCAGATACCGGCCGGCCTCGTTGCGCACGAGCATAGCCAGAGTCAGTTTTTGCGGGCCGGGCCTGACTACCCGGGTATAATCTTTATAACTGGAGGTTATCACCGCGGGTGCCCGGCACGGTCCGGCGTGCTCTTGTGCCTCGCAGCCGTCGATCTTCCACCAGTCCAGCTTGACCATGCGCACCCGCAGCCGCACGGCTTTCTCCGTCCGCTGCCCCTCCTCCGAACCCCTCAGGTTCAAAACCACGGCCAGGTCGCACCGGCTGAGGCCGTCGTCAAACGAGGGGTCAGCAACATCCGCCGTCTCGGCCCGCAGGATCGTCTTGCGTCTCGCGATCTCGCGCCTGTTCTCCCGCAGCCCCTGCAACTCCCTCCAGCCCCGCGCCGTGAAGTGCTGACGGTAGGCCTCCTCGTCCGACCTTCGCCGGAAGTCTGCGCTCAAGAGGTTTTCCAGCGCGTTCTGGATGATCGTGCTGATCTCGTGGGTGTAGGCTTTGATACTCATCTCGCGGAACGATTCGACGTACCGGGCCACCCCGTCGAGTTCGGCCCGCCGGTAGACGTGGTAGGCCGGCAAACAGGTGTCCACGAACAGCTCAAAGCCCAGGGCCACGGCGCGAATGCAGAGGTGGCGGTCCTCGCCCATGAACGAGACGTTGTAGATCTCGTCAAAAGAGACGCCTCTTTGCAGGGCCCTGAGGGAAAACAGGGTCAGCGCCCCCAGGCCCCCGACCCTGTACACGCCCGGCCGGCGCAGCATTTTTACAAACTCGCTGACCCTGCGCATTTTCTCTTCCTCGCTGATCTGCTCGTCTCTCCGCCGCCAGTACGTGGTGTAGCTGTCGGCCAGCCACACCTGCGGCGCCTCCTCGGTGTCCGGCCTGAACCTCGTCCAGAAGATTTCCGAGATGATGTCCTTGCCCCTGGCGATCAGGCACAAAAGCGTCTCGGGATGCAGCACCAGGTCCGAGTCAAGGAGCAGGAGGTAGTCGTAATGCCCTTTCTTGCAGTGCTCCATGATCTTGTTCTTGTTGCGCGTCACCCTCTGGACCAGCTCTTCGGTCCAGTGGTGGTGCACCTCGTCCTTAACGAAAGGGGTCCGCGGCATCTCGTTGCGCGCGATGAACACCTTGGCGCGCAGAGGGCGGAAACCGTACAACAGCTTTGAAGAGGCCGGATCGTCGTTGTCGTCGACGAACATGTAGTCGACAGCCAAGCCGGCGGTGTTCAGGTCGCGGATGGAATCCAGGAAGCATTCGAGTATCTCGGGTTCCTGGCGGACACTGCTCCCGATCAAGACTTTCTTCACCATGCTTCAGCTCCCCAGTACGTCTTGTTATCTTCTGACGGTACCGCTGACGTCCAGTTTTCCAGTGCAAAGCGTCATTCCCGATGCCCGGCGCTCAGTGCTCAGCGCCGGCGCTCATTAACAGGCTTCTGAGCGGCGACTGTTCGGTAAGAGACCTGACGGCCTGCCACCAATAGCTCGTCAAGAGCCCGTCGATCGCCCGCGTCACGCTTGCAAAGTCTCTCGGCGGGCGCTGGCGCGCCGCCAGGTCGCTGGCCATCTTCAGGTAGGCCAGACTTTCCTCGAACTTGCCCGTGGCGGCCAGGTACGCAGAAGCCACGCTGAGGCTTTGCGGGCTGAGGAGGTCGTGCTTTTCCAGAAACCTGGGCAGGGGGACGCTGAGCCGGTCCTTGATGAAGACCAGGCTTTTGATGGCGCGCTCGAAGGCTTCGGGGGTGCGGGCGGCCTCGACGAAAATCTCGAGCGCCCGCGAGACGCTCCCTTTTTGGGCCAAAACCATGCCCAAAAGACACGCGGCTTTAAAGCTTCCCGCCCCGGGGCTGATGACGTACTTTTGCCAGGAAGCGTCGCCCATTTCCAGGCAGCGGTTCAGGAGAAACTCCGCTTCTTCGGTCCGTTTAAGCAAGAAGAGGACGTTGGCGAGCACGTAAAAGAGATCGGTGTAATCCGGGAAAAGCCCCGTGCCCTGTTCCAGGACCGGCAGCGCCTGCCGGTACAGCTTCTCCTCCAGTAAGGACCTGCCGTAATAGAAGAAAAACTCGGGAACGCCGCTCCTTTCCTCGTCGTCGAAGCTGTTCGCAAAGCACTCGGCGGCCGCGGCAAACTCCCGCCCGTAATAATGCTCGACGCCCAGGGCGTAGTTTTGCCTCCGGGGCTCGCCGGCCAAACTTCGGGCGATAGCCTCCCTTTTCCACGCTCTTTTCCGGGCAAGGCAGGCGCTGTCGGCCAGGAAGTGGTAATGGTTGACCGTCACGTCCACGGTGGCGACGCGGCCGCCGGAGGCCAGGACCGCCGAAGCGACATCCTCCGCCGCCGCCCCCTCGTACCGGCCGACGCCCCTGCGGAACAAGCGGCAGGAGCTCTTAAGATGACAGTTGCCCAAGGACAGGCTCTTGTCCAGGTAGGTGCACACCTTGAAGGCGTACGCGTCGTGGTAGCCGTTCCTGACCAGGTTGACGATCATCTCCCTGCTCCGGTCGGGTAGCGCCTCGTCGGCGTCGAGGACGAGCACCCATTCGCCCGCGGCCCGGTTCAGCGCGAAATTGCGGGCCCCGGCGTAGTCGCCGGTCCACTGAAAGCCGTACACGCGGGCGCCCATCTGGTAGGCCGCGTCCGGGGTGTCGTCCTGCGAGCCGGTGTCCACGTAGATGACCTCTGTGGCGATCTCGTTTACGCTCTGGACGCAAGACCTGATCGACGCCGCTTCGTCCCTGCCAACGACGCAGACGCTGATCGCGGGACAGTCGCCCTTTTTAACGGCCAGCTTCTCCAGGTTGCCCAGCAGCTCCCGGGTCCCCGCCTGGTAAACGGCGGCCTCGGTGGGATACCAGGTGGGAGGAACGGGCATGGCTAGGTAGCGCCGCAGGTGTTCCCGTGCCTCCGTAAAGCGCCCGCACTTGACGTGACAAAAGCCGTCCAGGTACACCAGGTCGCTGAACTGGGGATAAACGCCCTGATAGTGGCGCAGATGATCGAGGGCCGCCCGGTACTTTTCCATGTCCATCAGGGTGGTTATCGTCCTTTTGACCAGGACGGGAGCAAAGGCCTGGTTGTGCTTGGTGCGCTTGAGCGCTTCCAGGTAGAACTCCAGGGCCTCCCTTTTATCCCCAAGGCGCAGGTACTCCGTGCCCAGGTTATAGAAAAAGAACCCGTCTCTTTGTTCCTCCGGGTAAGTGCCGAGGATGGCCAGGTTTCTCTGAATCTTGGCCTGGATGTTCGCGGCGCCGGCGTTGTAACCGTGGTGCAGGATGGCGATCTGCGTATGCCCGATGCAGTTCTGCCCGCCGGCGTCAATGATGGCGCCAGCGATCTGCTCGTGGATTTTGCCGGTGAACCTGAACTCCTTGCGGTTTCTGAACAGGCGGATGCTGGGAAAGGTTAGCTCGACGCCCGCACCGGTTACGTTGGAGATCAGGACGAAGTAGGCCTGGTAGCGGCTGTCCCGGATCACCTTTCTCAGTTCGGAGCCGCTCTTCCGCACGAGTTCCTCGTCGCAATCCAGGTAAAAGATCCAGTCCCCGGTCGCGTGCTCCAGCGAGGCGTTGCGCGCGGCGCTAAAGTCGTTGCGCCACTGCTCCCTGACGACCTTGGCCCCCAGCGACCGCGCAACTTCCGGGGTGTTGTCCGTCGACCCCGTATCGACGACGACGATCTCATCCACGAAATCCTTAACGCTGCGGATGGCGCGGCCGATGTTGTCGGCCTCGTTCCGGGCGATCATGCACAGGCTCAAGGTGTCAGTCGACATTGGCGAAAGCCTCCTTGCAGCGGTGCAACCTTTTTTTGAAGGCCGCCAGCTTGAACAGCGACCGGCGCAGTTCCGCGTTGCTCTCCTCAAGGCCGATCCCCTTGAGAACCAACGACAGGCACTCGTCCGTCAACTGTTCCAGCGCGCCGGTCAGATATAACTCGTTTTTTTCCGCGACCTCCCGGGCGGCCGCGGCAAAATACTTGAAGGCCTTCTCGTGCCAATTGAGGCCGGCGCAAGCCGCGCCCAGCAAGTAATAAGCCTCCGCGCGCGCGCGGCACCTGTAGAGCGCCCGTTCCAGAAGTTTTTGAGCCTCGCGGTGGCGGCCCCCGGCCAGCGCGTGCTTGCCGAGAGCAAAGTAAGCTTCGCCGGGGCCTTCCCCGCCGGAGACGGCCCGCCCGACGGCCAGGGCGAGGTCTTTATCGCCCAGCATAAAAGCCTCCAGGGCGATGTCCAGGGCCGCCCGGTGCGCATCATCCCGCTCGCCCAGCTTCGCCGGGGCCCCGCCGCGCTCCCCGGTGACCAGGGCATCGACGGCCCGACACGCGGCCGTCACCGGAGCGTCCGGGAGACCGCAGGCGGCGATCACCCGGGCCGCGCTTTTCCTGGGATCGTCGAGCCACCTGGCGAGGCACTGCTCCGGCAGGGCCTTCGCCGCCGCCGGCGAGCCGGGGGGAATGCGGTTCAGCATCTCGGCGGCCTCGGCGTAACGTCCTAGCCTTATCAGGCATTTTCCCTGAAGGAGGAGCATCCCGGGGTCCGGGACCGGTTGCGCCTCCAGTTCGGCCAGACAAGACGCGAATTCCCCGACGTCGAACAACAGCCGGACGACGGCGCGGCTGTCGAGCCCGGCTTTCTTTAAGAAGGCCGCCGTCTCCGCCCCCGTTTGCTTCTGTTCCTTGAGCAAGGCGCACAGCCTGGCGAACACCCGGTAAGACCGGTCCTCCTTGGCCGCCTTGAGAATGAACTCGACGGCCGCGTCGATATCCCCCCGGCGCGCGCACACCTCGGCCAGGTTTGCAAAAGCCAGGCGCCCGGTTACACCTTCCGTCGTGATGTACTCCGGCGGCACCTGCGTGAAATGGGTGCACTTCAGGAAGCAGGCCTTCGCCTCGGGTAGCATCCCGAGATCCCAGAAGATCTGTCCCTTGAGGAAATACAAATCGGGATAATCCGGGAAAAAGGCCAGCGCCCTGTCGGCAATCTCCAGCGCTTTGGCCTGTTCGCCCATATCGGAAAGACAGAGGACGTAGTTCCGGAAGAGCACCGGGGTAAACACCGCCCCCGGGTCGGCGTGCCGGATGGCCGTTTCGTAGTGCCGGCGCGAATCTTCGAGATTTCCCGCCGCATAGTAGCTGACGCCCAGGTTGTAATTATAGAAGGGATCGTCAGGGCTTTCGGCCAGGGCCTTCTTCAGCAGGGCGATGTTGCGTAGCGTTTTGGCCCGGCGTTCCTTCCGGTCGCGCATGTACCCGTAGTGAATGATGGTCAGGCCCGAATGCCTGATCAACGCCTCGGCCCTGCCGCCGAGATCGCCGAACCTGACCTGCTCGTGGACGACACCTTGAAAGCGGTAAGCCTCCCTGTTCCTGAACATGCGCAGGTTGAGGTGCCTGGTCCCGGGGCTGCTCTCCGCAGCGGTCGCCGGGCTAGCGATGGTGAAGGTCCATCCCTCCACCCCATCCGGCGCGCTGGCCAGCCTTTTCAGGTTTTGGGCTGTTTCAAGGGGCACCTCCTCGTCGGCGTCAAGGACGAAGACCCAGTCCTTGGTGGCGTGCTTGAGGCTCTCGTTCCTGGCCCGGGCAAAGTCGTCCGGCCAAGGGAAGGAAAAAACCCGGGCTCCGTAGCTTGTGGCAATATCCGGTGTCCTGTCCGTGGACCCGGTGTCGACGACGACGATTTCGTCGACCCAGCGGCGCACGCTTTCCAGGCACCGGCCCAGGTTTTTTTCCTCGTCTTTGACGATCATACAGAGACTGATGGTTCCTGTTTCCATAATCACCTGACTGCCTTCGCCAAAATTGCCATTGATTTTCCAACTTATGAAATAAAAGCGGGAATGGTTACACCGCTAGGGATTCCGGGGCTGACACAACCATATATTGGCAGGGGGTCCCTGGTAGCACTGTGCCAGGGTGCCCATATATTGTAAGAAAAGGAAGGAGGGTATCTCATGGCCATCAGGAGAATTTGCGTAGATGAAGTCACCACTCTGTCTACGACTTTCTCGGAAACCATTACCTGCGCAAACCCGGCGTTTACGCCCGTGGGACCGGGCAAGGTTTGCAATGCCGTGCTGTATAATGTCGGGGTCAACCTGGATTCGACGCCGATGACGCTGT
>DAIRSE010000038.1:0-1209 GCA_036804525.1 Bacillota bacterium
AATGTGGCGAATTGCCCGGCCAGCGCGCAAAAGAGCGTTGCTCCTGCCAGTTCCCGATCAGGCTCGGGAAAAACTACGGCGCCGTCCAAACGATCGAGATCGCGGCCACGCCGGTTTCAGTCCCTGCAGGCATGGGCCGTACCCAACAGCCGATCCATATGCGGACCGCACAGCAGGCCGTCGGCCGGGAGAGCCCGCTCCGGCAAAAAGAAGAGGCCTCGGTTTATGTCGTCTCCGATCCGGAGGCCGTAAAAAAGTACCGCAGCCTTTCAGGCCGCCGGCCGACGCCGTATGCGCGGTCCCGTACCTGGAACGTTAAACAGGAGATGAAAACCAAGGAACAGGACGCGCTCCTCGACGAGATGGCGGCCCGCATGCAAACCCTGGAGGAGAGGCTGCAACGACTGGAGAGCCTTCTCAAGCCGGTAGACCCGCTCCCGGGCCGGCCTGCCGATCACGAACCGGAAAAGGAACAAAAAACCCAGGGGCTGCCGATTTCCGAGGAACCGGCAGATCATAGGGCTGCTCACCCAGCTCCCAGGCCCATCCTTCTGGTTAGGGAATGGAAGTGACATACTACTGTAGAAAAGTCGAAATAAAACCCCAGGTCGGTTGAAAACCTGGGGTTTTTCCATAATTGACGGATCCGGCTTGCTCTTGCATATCGCTGGGCGGCACTGCCGCTTTACGGGCACGGGCTGGGCGGGCAGGGACCGATGAGCTGGTTGCCTCCGAAGACCGTGCAGACGGTGATGTTTTCGGGGTAAGGCCGGATGGCGGAAACCAGCAGGTTCTCAAACTTCCACAGCTTGTCGATAACCTTGAGACCGACTTCCACCCGCGGGCAGGTGGGGTCGGGAATGACCTCGCAGCTTTCGATGATGATCGTCTTGCAGGAACCGTCGATCAGCGTCAGCTCTTCCTGGATCGACGGGGTGCTGCCCGAGTTTCTCAACTGGCCATCCGGGAAGGTGAAGAACTGCGTGCATTCAAAGGTGACGGTGGTATTGATGAGAAAGATCATCGGCGGCGTGGTCGTCGTGGACTCCAGCACGACCTGCAGGCCGACCTCGTTTTCCACTCCGGAGCAGTCGGGCAGGAGGTTTTCCTCGGCGCAGGTCACGGTAACGTCCAGGCACGTGAAGGCGGCAGCGTTGGTGACGATCCGCCGCCCGCGGCAGTTGGCGGCAAGGGCGTCAACACCCGGCA
>DAIRSE010000038.1:1309-2413 GCA_036804525.1 Bacillota bacterium
ATGATCAGGGTCAGAAGCAGGGTTGATTGGCTAATCCTCTCTGACATCCCAGCTTCTGGTACAGCGTATTCGTAACCATCGCAACTTGTTACCTGGTTTCGATCTGTGTTTACAAAAAATTTGGGCTGCTTCCCGTATTAAAACCCACGCCCGTAGTTTCAGCTCCGGACCTAACTTATCCTCACACGTACCGGATTCTTTCCGGAGCCTAGCTCTGTCCTTGAAACCAGACAGTTATAACCGTACTGCTTCCAAGAATGTAGTTCTGATACTTTACACGGACGAACCGCAGAAAATACTGGGGAACGAGAAGACGGCTTTCGCCGCCACCAATGACGTACGAGAGTTCTTCAAAAGAATCCCATACGATATTATCGGGGCTTAATTGCGGCTGTACTACGACTGGGTTGGAGCCATGGTTTAAGACGAGCAGCGAAAAGGTCTTGATTTGGGCAATGTCCACCGGATTGCTGTAATTCTCAATGTCCGAAGTCACCAGGTCCCGTTCCACGTTGCTTGTAAAGCAGGGAACCGTGCACGGCACAATCGGATAGTAGGTGCCCCGGCAACTTACCTGAAGGGGCTGTACGATGATATTCGATTGTGCCCGGGCATCCCCTGAAAAAGACCGGACATGGATACCCTCGACGCTGACCCGCCTGGCCCCCAGACGCCTCTTCATAGTACTAACCTCCCACCAGCGGATACTTGAACAGACCCGGACTTGGGCAAACGGATGCGGGAGACCGTGGATCCCCGGTCTCCCGCTTCGCCTTAGGTTTGAGCCTGGAAGAAGATGTTCAGGGTTACCGCACTGTTGGAGTTGACAGCCGCATAGTAAACCCGGGCGTACTTGAGGAAGATGGACGCTACCACCGCATCAACCGCCCCCTGATTCAGGGTGACGGGACCGGCGTGATCGATCCAGTTGGTCGCATCGGGGCTTATCTGCAGTTTAACCGTCGCCTGGGCATTGGCGGCCAACGAGTTATTTACTACGCCGAAAGTGTAAGTCTTCCATTCCATAATATTGTAGGCCGTATCCGGAGCGCCGGCGGTACTTGAGAAATTGGCCACCGTGGACTGGACTTCTGTAGTCGCCAA
>DAIRSE010000038.1:2513-4306 GCA_036804525.1 Bacillota bacterium
ACTACTGCCCGCCCCGAGGAATCGGTGTTGAGAGCCACGTTCTGGCTCCCGAAGATTTTTACGCGTGCCTGGTCGGCATTGTCCTGAAAGATTTTGAAGTTGGGCACCGTGTTTCCCCCTTTTGTTGGTTTTATGACCAATAATTACCTGGTCACCTTATCATATGTTATCGCAAGGTGGAACGACACTGATTCTTTTACATATATTGTCATAAGAATCTTCCGGGGGGATGCCTAGCCCATGCAAAACAGGATCAGCCTGTGTATGATTGTCAAAAACGAAGAGCAAAACATCCGACGGTGCCTCGGGAGTGTCGGTGACGCCGTGGATGAAATTGTCGTCGTGGACACCGGATCAACCGACAGCACCGTGGACATAGCCAGGGAATACGGCGCCCTTGTATATCACTTTACGTGGAACGGGAATTTCAGTGACGCCCGCAATGCTTCACTGGAACACGCCACCGGAGACTGGATTCTCTTTCTGGACGCCGACGAGGAACTTGCCGGGGAAAGCCGGGATGTTCTGCGCAGGATCACCGCCAGCAATGATATCGAAGGGTATTTTGTACGGATCATCAACTACCTTGGTAAAGAAGGATGGATCGAATCCTGCCCGGACCTGGTATTTCGCCTGTTCCGGAACCGGTCCGATTACAGGTTCCGGGGAGCCATTCACGAGCAGATTGTAGACGTTATTCTTGAGAGAAACGGCAACGCCCGGTATCAGGTCGCCGAAGATCTGGTCATTATCCATTACGGGTATCTCCATCAGCAAATCGAAACCAAAGACAAAAAGAACCGGAACCTGAGCATCCTGCAGCAAGAGCTGGCCGCCGCCCCGGATAACCGCCTGCTGCGCTACCATTATGGGGTGGAGCTCTACCGAGCGGAGCGCTACGCGGAGGCTGCAGCGGAGCTGGTCAAGGCGGCCAACGGTATAGACCCCCAGACTATTTACTTGCCAAAGCTGCTCCGTTACATCGTTCTGTGCTACCAGGCTGCCGGAATGCCGCATAAATCACTCGAAGTCGTGGACCTTGGCCTGCGCCTGTTTCCCGATTACGCCGACCTATACTATTACGGTGGCCTGTGCGCCATGGAAATGAAGAAATACGCCCAGGCCTATGACTTTTTCCAAAAGGCCCTGGCAACCCCCGAACAACGGTCCTACTACGCCCCGTTCAGCGGACTCCGGGGTTTCCGCTGCTACTATCAGCTTGGGCGGGTGGCCGAAATCTTTGCCAATGCCGAAGAAGCCATGCGCTTTTACGTGTTGAGTCTGCGGGATAACCCCTCCTTTGTTCCGGCCCTGGAACGCATCACCGCCCTGCTGGAACCGCAGAAAGACCCGGTCTACGCGGAGAACTGCCTTAACCAGCTCTGCGAGTTTTGCACGCCGGAAGCCAACCTCCTGATGGGGAAAATCCTCTTCGGGCTGTCAGCCTACAAACTGGCCCTAAAATACCTGGAGCGCGGCATCGATGCGGGGGCCGCATCGCCTGAAACGGAGCTCTGGAAGGCAATCTGCCTCATTCAGGAAAAACGCCACCTTGAGGCGTTGCGTATACTAAACAATTTCGACCCCCAGCACCATCTGTATCCACTGGCAACGTTGAACAGGCTGCTTTGTTTCTGGTTGCGCGGAAATCGCCGGAAGTCAAGACAAATAGCGGATGAACTGTTTGCCATGGGGCTTTCCGCTGAAACGGGAGCAGTTGTCGAACTCTTAAGAGACTCCTCCGGTCGCCGCCGGACCAGGCCGGTATCGCTCGGCACCGAAGGGATGAACCT
>DAIRSE010000038.1:4406-12493 GCA_036804525.1 Bacillota bacterium
GAAGCAAGGACCCGGTACCCCGAGGTTCCCGTCTTCCGGACGCTTCTTGAGGAGGCACAACTAAAGACATGGATAACACCATAGCCCTGGTAATGATTGTGCGTGATGAAGAGGCCCATCTCGAACGGTGTTTGAACAGTGTCAAGGATGAGGTTGACGAAATCGTCATTGTTGACACCGGCTCCAGGGACCGAACGTTAGAACTCGCCCGGCACTATACCCAGAAACTCTATACGTATCAGTGGACGGGAAATTTTAGTACCGCCCGGAACTATGCGATTGAAAGGGCCTCCAGCGGATGGATCCTGTCCCTTGATGCCGACGAGGAATTGGACGTTGCCGCCGGGGAGTTGCGCGCTCTCGTTCAGAACAATAACGGGTGCGAAGCCTTCTTCCTTCCGCTGTTCAGCCAAGCCGACGAGACAGGCTCCTGTTTCAGCCGGTCACTGGTACTAAGACTCTTCCGCAACCTACCCGATTACCGCTTCAGTGGCCGTATCCACGAACAAATAATGATTGATCGCCCAGGGGTAGTAGGGATTACGGACGCCCCGGTTATCTGGCACCGGCCGGTAGCAGCAAAAGAGCGCAACCAAAAGCGCGCCCGCAACCTCAACCTGCTGCTCCAGGCCGTGGAAGCCGACCCGGCCAATTCCTTCCTGCAGTACTACCTCGGGCTGGAGTGGCTCGGCTTGCAGAAACCCGCGCGGGCCCTTGAATGCTTCCAGCGAACTTGCCGTGAGCTGGACGACAGCAACGTACTGTTCAGGGCACCTGCAGTCTTGTACCGGGTTCACTGCCTTAAGGTCCTGGGGCAGCTCGACGAGGCTCTCTGCATTTGCCTCGAGGAGTCTTCCCGTTACCCCTCGTACAGCGATCTTTTCTTTGAAGGCGGTGTCCTGCTTGAACTGAAAGGCGAGTACGCGGTGGCTATCAGGTGGTTTAAGGAAGCCCTGAATTGTGGCACACCCCCTCCCCTGTTTACCCACACCGTAGGAACGGAGGGTTTCTTAGCGCTATACCATCTTGGCTACTGTTCCGAGCAGCTTGGACAATTAGAAGAGGCATGTGATTATTATAAGCAAGCCCTGGCTGCAAACCCGGACTATATCTACCCCCTTTACAGCCTTTTTCTTCTCGAACGTTACAGGAGCGCGCCGCCGGATGTGTTTCAACACTTCAGAAAGACCGGGTATCTCCGGACGTTTCAGCAAGCGGCTGCACTCGCCGAGCTGTTCTTTGCGTCGGGCCGCCCGGACATAGCCCTGCTGTGCCTCAAAGAATGCCCATCGTCCTGGGACTGCCGCTACCTACCGCAAATTATTCGCTTCTCGACCTACGGCGGGGAACCCGAACACGCTCTCTCCCTGGTGAATGAATTCGAGGCCACTTGCAGGATATTTGACGTCTCCGTTGCCGTTCACCGAATTGTCGCCCTGCTGCTTGTGAACGACTCCCCGACCGCCCGGAAACAGGCACTAAGACTGTGGCGCAAACCAGAGCAGCGCAGCGAGGCCTGGGCGCTCTTGAACCTGGTCTCCCTCTGCAGCGGGCATACCTGGTGCGGGCGTCCGGAGAAACCCCGTGAACGGGCAGTGATCAAGCTTGTCCTGGACATCCTGGAGGACTGTTTGCGTTCCAGCGCCGCGCCTATCGCACCGGGCGATCGCCGGGAGAAGGTCGATTACGCCCGCCTGGCAAAGGCGGCAATGAAGCTCTTGGCGGATCTTTCCGCTGAGGGCTGCACTGCGTTGACAGACTACCTGAAAAGCAAAGCCGAGGCTTTGAGGCAGACGCTTGACAAACAGCACAGGCTGGCCAGGAGGTTGTACAAGTGAGTTCGCCTTCACTGAGCCTCTGTATGATCGTAAAGAACGAAGAACACTCTATTGGCTCCTGCCTGACCAGTGTCCGCAGCCTGGTGAATGAAATGATCGTCGTCGACACGGGCTCAACCGACCGGACCAGGGAGCTGGCGCTAGCGTTTGGCGCCAAAGTCTACGACTTTAAGTGGGAAAACGACTTCTCAGCCGCCCGGAACTACGCCCTTGACAGGGCCTCAGGCGACTGGATCATGGTTCTGGACGCCGACGAAGTGCTGCAGCCGGTCGACCCGGAAATCCTAAAACCTCTTCTCGAAGCGCCCGGTGTGGAGGGGTATTATGTCTTTATCCAAAGCTATGTCGGCGACGGGGCCATGGTTGCCCCCGACCGGGTCGTGCGGCTGTTCAAAAACAAACCCTGGTACCGCTTTGCCGGAGCCATTCACGAACAGGTTGCCGGCAGCATCCGGGAGCACAACCGTGGCGGCGGGCTGGCTTTTTCCGACCTGGTCATTCACCACTTCGGGTACCTAGCACACCAAGTCGGTTTGAAGCAGAAACACCGCCGTAATATCTCGGTCATCGAGAAGGCGCTGGCGGCAAAGCCCAACGATCCTTTTCTCCTGTTCAGCTTGGGTACAGAATACCTCCAGCAGGGCGAAATCAGCAAGGGAGCGGAGCAATTGGAGAAGGCCTTAACCTTGATGCGCGGGACAGAGGGGTATTTCCACAATGTCTTGACCTCTCTGGGATTAGCTTTTCTTCAGTCAGGTGAGATGGACCGCCTTAATGCGTTCTTGGACAAAGCCGGTCGGATGCTGCCTGATGACCCCGATCTGAATGCGATAAGAGGGATGGCGGCTCTCCGTGCCGGTGATGGAGCCCAAGCCGCCCTCGCGTTGAACCTGGCTTTGTCCGGAGGCAGCAAGGTCCTTCCAAGCCATAGCATTCACTCTCTCCTTGGAGACGCATGCCGGATGGCGAAACGGTACGAAACTGCCCGGGATCACTACCTGCAAGCCCTCCGCCTGGCGCCGCACGTTATTTATCCCCTTACGCAAATCCTTGAGATGATCGGACGGGAACAGGTTTCGCCGGAGTGGGTGAAACTCGCCCGCTTAATATCCCCGGGGCAAAAGGAAAGCTTGGTGAAAGGACTGCTTGATTGCGGGGAAAGGCACCTGGCCCTCGTAACGGCGCTGCTCGCGGTAGTAGAATCCGCAGCCGCAGGTGATCCCCGACAGTTGGCCAAGACATGCGAAACATCCCGCCGCATCGCGGAGCAGTTGTATGACAGCGGCCCAACGGCCGGGCCCTGCCATAAGTACCAGCTGGTGGGCACCGCCATAATGCAAGTACACGCCGAGGCTGCTCAAGCCGGGCTCTCCTGCCCTCTGTTCAACCCCATCAAGGGACTTCTCGAACAGGCCTCGGCAATGCTGGAATTGCAAGCTAGGAGGTTAATGATGTGTTGAAGGTCCTGGTTGCCAGTCCGGTGCGCCAGAAACCGGCGGTATTAAAAGAATTCCTGTGGTCCCTGGAACAGCTCGAAACCACCGGAATGGATCTCGCCTTCGTGTTTGTTGATGATAACGACGAGGAAAGCGATCTGCTTAGGAATTTCGCGGCAGGCAGAACTAATGTTCGAATCTTCCGGGGCGGAACATCCGAAGAATACCGGTGCGACGAGAACACCCACCACTGGCAGGACAGCCTCATCTGGAAGGTGGCCGCCTACAAGGACAGGTTTATCGACATGGCCAGAGACGAAGGCTTTGACTTCCTCTTCCTCGTCGACTCCGACCTTGTGCTGCACCCTAAGACTTTGATCCACTTAGCCGGACTGGGTAAAGACATCGTTTCGGAAGTGTTCTGGACCAAGTGGCAGCCTGAGCTGCCCCCCCTGCCCCAGGTCTGGGTGGCTCACCAGTACCGCCTGCACCATATGCACCGTGGTGAAACATTGGGCCAGGACGAAGTCGGACGCAGGCAGAAAGAGTTCTTGGATATGCTTTGCATACCAGGAACCTATAAGGTCGGCGGGTTGGGCGCCTGTACGCTTATAAGCCGCAAAGCGATCTTGATGGGGGTTTCTTTCAGGGAAATCTACAATCTCGACCTTACCGGTGAGGACCGCCATTTCTGTATTCGGGCTGCCGCGTTGGGCTTGGAACTGTACGCCGACACCCACTATCCCCCCTACCACATCTACCGGGAATCCGAACTGGCCGGGCTTGAGGCTTATAAAAACCGCCACTTTTCGGCAGCGCCGAAACCCGCATCGCAGGAGGCCCTACAGGTTAAAGTCCAGGCTGCCGGCAGCCGGGCCAAAAGAGGAAGCAGGATCACCCTCGCCATGCTGGTCAGAAACGAAGCCGGCCGTTACCTGGAACAAGTTTTGCGGCACGCCGCACAGTATGTGGATAACGCGGTGATCCTGGACGACGCCAGCGAGGATGACACGACAGAAGTCTGCCGGAGAGTCCTGAAAGACATCCCCCTGGCGCTTGTCGCCAGACAGGAACCGTCTTTCGACAACGAGATCGTTCTCCGCAAGCAGCTCTGGAACCTGGCCGTTACAACCCAACCTGACTGGATCCTGATTCTCGATGCCGATGAGATCTTTGAAGACCGCGCTGTAGAGGAAATCCGTACGCTGGCAGCCGACCCGGAAATCGAGGTTTACTCCTTCCGCCTGTACGACATGTGGGACGAACAACGCTACCGCGAGGACGCGTACTGGACGGCCCACCGCCGTTACTGGCCGCTGATGGTTCGGTACATTCCCGGCTTTGACTACAAATGGCGGGAAACGCCCCTGCACTGCGGCCGCTTTCCGGCGAACATCACCCAGCTGAAAGGAGCAACCAGCAACCTGCGGGTCAAACACCTCGGCTGGATGAAACCCGCCGACCGCCTCGCCAAGTATTACCGCTACAAGCAGCTCGACCCCCAAGGACGGTACGGGATAATGGAGCAGTACCTCTCCATCCTCGACCCGAAGCCCAACCTGGTCGCCTGGACCGAAGATTAGATGGCGGCGTCGTGATCCTACGAAAACCGGTTCGATGCCGTCATCCGGCCAGGCAATGCCGTGCCGCAGACGTCGTATTCACCGGCAGACAGCAATAGGTCCTTTGAGACCGTGAATTCGAGGTGCAGATTATGTCCGATGCGCTGACATCACGTTTCTTTGTGGAGTCCGACCCCGTGACGAGGAAGCTCGTCGTCGACATCCCGGTCGCGTGGTGGAGCAGGTTTTACGAGTACGAATGGGCCAGCCGGTTCTGCGAGAGCAAAGACGTGGCCCTGGACGCCGGCTGCGGGCTGGGGCACCCTTTTAAGTTCCACCTTGCCGATGTCTGCCGTGAGGTCCACGCCTGCGACCTCGACCCGGCGATCCACATGCTGAACGACAAGGATCATCTCGCCCGCATCTTCCGCGATTTCGGCTGTCCCGACCCGGACGGCCTGGCCCGGCGCTATCTGAACAAGGTCCGCTACGCCTGCTGTTCCATCACCGATCTGCCCTACGAGGACAAGAAGTTTGACAAGGTGTACTGCATTTCGGTGCTCGAACACCTCCCGGTCAGGGACATATCCCTTTCGCTGCGGGAGTTTCAAAGGACGCTGAAGGACGATGGGCTCATCGTCCTCACCCTTGACTACCCGACCGTTGACCTGGGATTACTGACATCGGCGGTATCGCAGCTCGGTCTGGTTTTTGCGGGAGACATATCCCTAACCAAGCCCGCCGACGCCGTGTATTCAAGCCTTTACAACCTCTATTGCTTTAGGGCCGTCCTGCGCAAACAGCCTCACCCGCCTGAACTCAAAAGGCCCGAGCCGCCGCAACCGGCCGTCATTCGCCGCCGCTTCTGACGCCCGGACAAAGGCCCGCAGAACAAAAGAACAGGACCTTCTTGCGGGAAGGTCCTGTCGAACAGCCGCGGAAATCAAGACATTAAGGCTCCCAACGGTTTATAAATCACCACGCCCAGCCCGTCGGTGATCACCAGGCTGTGGGGGCCGTCGTCCATTCCCTCGACGAAACAGGTCAGGATGAACATCTTCCTGGCGTTGTATGCCTTGCGAAAGCGGCGGAGCATCAGCTCGTCGAGGTTCGCCACCTCGGCCACCGGCTCGTCGCCGCTGAACACCCGCAAAGTATAGCGCCCGTCGTCCTGGGTGACAAAGCCTACGCGGACGGCGGCACGGTTATCGTCATGTACTCTCGCGGAGACCCGCGCGACGAGCCTTTTGGCTTCCGCCAGCGCCCGCTCCTTTTCCGAGTAGCGGGCGCCGATCACGGGAACTTCATCGATCAGGGTCAGGGCAACATCTCCATTCACCAGGCACCCTCCTTTCTGTGGCATGATATGCCATTAAAAGAATGAATGCCCCAGTGAAATCCCAATACATGTAATTTTTCCCACTTGTATATTGTACAGGTATACAGTATTCAGTACGCCGACTTCGGCGCCCCCATGCGGTACTTGCCCTGCGTGTCGAGGCCCCCAATGCCGGGGTAGCCGGTGATCGTCGACTCGATCACGCTTTTCAGCGCCACGGCCTTGGACACGGGCGTATAGGCCACTTTTTCCACGATGAAGACCGGGTCGAAGGCGTGAATCAGGACGCGCTCAGGGGAGCTGGCAAAATTGGCCCCGGCCTCAAGAATCGCCTCATAGTAGGACTGGCAGGCGCCGGCGAAAATCACCAGGTCGTCGCGGCTTTTTTCCCACTGCCGGGCGGCGCGGACGGCCTCGACAAAGTAGGCCGAGCTCCGGTAGTTCTTCATGTTCCGGAAGTCAGTCGTTCCCTTGGCCAGCGCGTCGTGTCCGGTCAAGACCAGCAAGTCGGGCCGGTGCTTTTGCAGAAGGGACACCACCTCTTTCGGCTGTTGCTTTTCCGGGATGTGGTAACCGTCGGCGGGTACGCCGAGCTGTCTGTAGGTAGTCATACACAGATCGAGGTAATCACCGTCCCCGTCGATGTGCAGGACCTTCCCGGGTACGTCGAACGTCTGCACATCCGTGCGATTCAAGTTCCTGATCTGTTCACTTTCACGACGCTCAAAACAGCGCTTCACAAGCTCGCCGCTCGACCTCATCACCCTGCGCCAGTATTCGGACACTTCTGCGGGGCTGATCTTCTCCAGGTCGTCTACGGGAGCGTCGGACACCAGCCGGATGTCCAGCCCACGCAAGGTGGCGTAAGGCAGGTTATCCCGCTCAAACAGCTCGACAACTTTGAAATAGATGTCTTTGTTGTAAGACTTCCGCCCAACGATGTCGCCTACTGCGATGTCCACGCGGCAAGCCCCCTTCTCGTTTTTTCCATAATATGCCGGGGGAACGATCGGGGTGACTTGCCCAAGCACAACCGGTAGCGTAATTCCTTATCATGGCATGCGGGTCTTCTCAAACAAGGAGGAATCGCATGCTCTGCGCGGTAATCCCCGTCAGAAACGAAAGAGGCAGCATCGGTCACGTCATCCGCGCCGTCACGGCTGCGGGAGCGGACCGCGTCATCACCGTAATCAACGGCTGTACCGACGGCTCGGCGGCGATTGTTCTGGAGCACGGCAGAGACGGCCGGGTGTTGCCGGTGTACTTTAGAGAGCCGCTGGGAATTGACGTGCCCCGCGCCGTAGGGGCGTCACTGGCCAAAGAGCTTAACGCGGCGGCTGTCCTGTTTGTCGACGGCGATATGCAGGGCGTCAGCGCGCATACGCTGCAAGAACTGTCTGCAGCGATCCTGGACCGGAGCTGCGACTGCGCCCTGGTCGACTGCTACCCGCCCGACGGCTCAAAAACCCCCGCTTCACCTCTGGCCCTGTATCTGATGAAGATAAGGACGCTGCTCAACGCAGCAGCGGGCCTCGACCACCTGGGGGCGGCAACGCCGACTCACGGGCCGCACGCCTTGAGCAAACGCTTCCTGGAAAACGTTCCGCTGCGCGAACTGGCCGTTCCTCCCGTTGCCGTAGTCATGGGTGCCCAAGCCGGGCTGAACTTCTGCGTCGCCGCCGCTGTCCCACACGGGGCCCTGGGCTCGCCCAACAGGAGCGAGCGGCACGTCACCCGGCTGGCCGAAACGATTATCGGCGACTACCTCGAGGCTTTTTGCGTGCTGCAGCGAAGAGAAAGGTCACGTCGCCTGCACGGCCGCACCTATGAAGGATACAACAGCGAGCGCCGGTTTGATATCTTGGAACACATCATTGCCTGATAAAGCTTAAGGCATTGACTACTAAACAAA
>DAIRSE010000039.1:0-11406 GCA_036804525.1 Bacillota bacterium
TTTAAGGTGGAGCGACTGGGGTGGATCAGGGTCTACGCCACGTCCTGGAAGAACGAGATGGTGGTGCTGGAGCCCTCGCGCCGGAGCCGGGTCCCGCCTCGGTCGGCCTCACCGTGTTCGGAGGAGTTCTGTGGGTGGTTTACTGGATCCTGTACTTCACGTTGATGGCGGGGTTCACCGGCGTGCTGCTGAGCACTGCCGGTGACCTGCCCGTGCGCACGCGCGACGTTTTCGCAAAGTGGCGGCTTGGCTGGCGGTACTTTCTGGCGACGGTGCTGTGGTTCGTCGTTAGCTCGGTCGGCTTTTTGCTCCTGATCATCCCGGGAATATACATCTCTTACCGCCTGCGCCTTTACCCGTTTTTTCTGGTGGACCGCGACTGCGGTGACGTGGAGTCCCTGCGGCTGAGCTGGGCCGCGACGAAAGGGCGCGTCCTGCGGATGCTGGCCCTTGACCTGGCCGGTTTCCTCGTTATTCTGCTCGGTTTTGTCTGCCTGGTGGTGGGCGCGATTCCGGCGAGCCTGGTCTTCTCACTTGCGTGGGCGCACTTCTACCGGGAAGCGGTATCCGGTTAGTCGCGCCCGCCTGCGCTGAGCGTCAGGCGGCTATGAGGGCAAGGAGAGATTTGCCCGTGTCACATTCTGCCGGCGGAAGGGGTTTTCATAAAAAAGTGTTCATAAGTAGAGGGAAACCATGGCCGACACAACGGGGCGCAAACTGGTCGTTCTGGTTCTGCTGACCGTCATCGTGGCTCTGGCCGTTCTTCCGGGCGGCTGCATGAGCGGGGAAACCCGTGCGCTCGAAAGCGAAAACGCCAGGCGCGTTTTGTAATTGGGGGAGAGAGAAGCCATGCAAAGCGTCTGGAAAAAACTAGCCTTTCTGGCGGCTTTAATTTTGGTCCTCGGGGCACCAGTACTAGGCGCCCTGGCGGTGCGGTGGAGGATTTCCGACTTCGACGCGGGCAAGCCGCCCGGCACCGGCAGGGTGGCCTGGGTGGCCGAGGGAAAGCTCTGGGTTAAAGATTTGCCGGGCGGGAAGGCGAGGCAGCTGGCCGACGGGGAGAATATTTCCCGCCCCGCCTGGTCTCCGACGGGCAGGTGGCTGCTCTTCCGCCGTGGCGAGGACCTGTGGCTGGTCGGAATCGATAGGGGTGAGGCCCGCCGCGTGGCGCAAGGGGTGGGCGAGTTCGCCTGGTCCCCGGCGACGGACGTCTTTGCCTGCACCGCGGGCGGGGAACTCTGCGCGGGCGAGCCGGCGAAGGATGGGCTCCGCGTCCTGGTGAAGGAGGAGGCCGGTGTCGACCTGGAGCGCATCGCCTGGTCGCCGGACGGCAAGTGGGTGGCGTTTGAGAAGCAAAAGATAGAGCCGGGTGCGCCGGGTTACGCCGGCATCTGGAAGGTGGACGCCGCCTCGGGCGCCGTGAAGAGGGTGTACAGCGTGGGCCTCAGTCCGAGCGAGGTGGAAAGTTCTTTCGGAATCGTGCCGCGGCTGGCCGACTGGTCTCCCGATGGACAAATGGTTCTTTTCTGGCTGGGACCGCTGTCGGGTTCGCTCGCGGCCGACGGTCTTGCCCTTTACCTCACTCCAGCCGGCGGCTGCGAGGCGCCGCAGCCCTTAGTCGGGAGTGAGCCTGACTCCTGGGAAGCCGTCCTGGTGCAGCCGGATTTTCTCGCGGCCGGCGCGGGCCGGGACCGGCTGGTGGTTATTTGCGGAGGCGGGCGGGAGACGTGGACCAACAAGCGGCTCGCTGTATACAACTTCCGGACCGGCAAACTGACGTACCTTGCCAGAAAGGACCAGGCGGTGGTGAGCGCCGCCTTTTCTCCGGACGGGAGGTTCCTGGTCTACAGCGCAGGGCCGGAAATCAAGGAAACTGAGACGGAAGCGTATGGGCGTTGGGCGCACCGGGCTCTGGCCGGGAGGCGCCTCTGGGTGGTGGACACCGACGGCGGGAAGCCGCGTCAGCTTACGAACGACCCGAGTTACCGCGACGAGCGGCCGCTTTTCTCGGCCGACGGCAAGTACATCCTCTTTGCGCGCCTGGGTGGTGAGAGCCGCGCCAGCTTGTGGCTGGTGCGGCCCGACGGGAGCGGCCTTGAGCAGGTGGTGGAAAAGATCGGGCCCCTGACCGAGGACTTTGCCTTCGGCTATTACGGCGCCGTGGCCTGGGGCGAGCTTTTCGCCTACTGGCCGGGCGTTGCCGACGCCGCGCTCACCAAGGCGGCGAAGAGTACGCCGGAAGCGAAGGAGTTTCTGGCTGCAAAACACATCCGGGATCTCACCGCCTCGCTGCGCTTTATAGATGGGGAGGGACGAGGGTGGTAAGAAATGTAGCGACCGGTTTGTTGCTCCTTGTGCTGGCGGCGCTGGTGACCGGCTGTGGTCCGGCGCCGGAGGAGTTCTCCTTCCGGGCGGACCGCGGGCGCATCGCGGGCCTGCGGCTCTGGGAGGAGGTGCCCGGCGGGCCGCGTCCCGTGGCGGAGGTGGCCGACCCTGCACTGGTCGGGCTTTTCGTGCAGCAACTGGACGCGGCGAAGTCGGCCGCCCCGCCCGACTCGCCGCCGAACAGGTACTACCTTTCCTTCCAAGTCGGCGCGGGGAAGGCGACCGGGGAAACGAGGCGTTATCCCTACCTGTGCAACGCGTGGGACCCGGAAGGGCCGGGCTACGTGGAGCTTGACGGCCGGTGGGTGGAAGTGCCGCCCGCGTTCAACGGGCTTCTCTTCAGCCTCGCGGATTACCGGCGCGCTTCCGGCGCGGTCGACAAGGCGGATGCCGCCTTCCTGAAGCGGTACGGGTGGACGCCGCTCTTTCGGATAAACTCCGGCACCGTAAAGCTTCCCGACCGGTTTGTCCACCGGGCGGGTGAGTTCCCCGTGGTGCTCTACTGGGCGTACAACAACGAGTTGAACAGGGACATCGGCCTTGACCTGGCGCCTTACCTGGGCCGTGAGGTGGAGGTCACCCTGTACAAGGTGGTCGAACCTCTGCCACCCTTCATGGATCCCCGCCGGTGGGCCGGGCGGGCGGTGGTGGTGAAGGTTGAGGGCCGCATCGTCGGCGCCTGGATAGACGCCGGCCGCCACTACGGGTTTGCCTGCTCGCTTAAGGGGCGGCGCCTGGAAGAGATCACCGGCCGCACCTTTGCGCAGTGGGTGGCGGGCGTGATCGATTACGACGACGCGACGGAGCGCAGGCTGGCCGCGCTCGCGCCGGAGGAGGTAATCCGCACCTATTACGCGGCGGTAAACCGGCGCGACTACCGCATGGCCCGCGCCTGCGAGACCAGGGAGTCTTTGACGGGGTACCTCTTTCGGAACATGGACAACAACTGGCTTTACAACGCGTCCTACGAGAGCGGCAGTCTTGATGGGCTGGAGAACATCCGGCGGGCTAAGTTGCTGGCCGTAAGGGAACTGAAAGAATCTCATGAACCAGGGGCGCAGGACACGCGGCGGTACGCGGTAGAGGTGGACTTGCGGTTCAGAAAGGTCATCACTATGGACAGCGGCCGTCACGTGCTCTTTTTCACCCTGAAGAAAGAAACAGAGCGTACCGGCTGGAGGATTACGGGGATCGGTACCGGGCCGTAGGCCCGGGAGACTTACGCCGGCGTACGGGGATTCTTTGGGAGAGGTGACGATGCGCAAAAACGCTATCCGCCGTCTTTTTCCGCGGCGCGTGTTGAGAATTGTCATTTTCGGCCTGGTTCTGGTCCTGCTTTACGGCCTGACAGCGAGATCCGGCGGCGTGGTCGTGGAAAGAGTGGAGGTGCCGTTACCGGGGCTCCCGGCGGAACTTGACGGGCTGATCATAGTCCATATCAGCGACCTGCATTATGGGTTTGGTCGATTCCGCGACGAGGATTCCGTGGCACAGATAACGAGGCTCATCTCCTCCCTTGACCCCGACCTCATCGTTTTTACGGGAGACCTTCTGGACCGTGCGGCGGACCCGGATCTGGCGGACACCCTGCCGCTTGAAGGACTTAAGGCGCGCCTGGGCGTGTATGCCGTCATGGGCAACCACGACCACCACTTCGGCAAAGAAAAGATAGCCCGCTCCCTTGCTGACTCTCAGCTTTCCGGCCACAGCCACGGCGGGCAGCTCCGGCTGCCGGGGGTTGGGGCCATGTACTGCCCACCCCTCGGGCGCGAATACCCCCTCGGCCTGCGCGAGGTGCCGGGAAGCCGTACTCTGGTCTATACCAATCGCGGGCTGGGCACTACTGTACTGCCGCTGCGCTTCTTCTGCCCGCCGGAGGTGACCTTGCTGACGCTGCGCTCCGGAACCGGGAACTGAGGCGGGTACGGCTTTCCCGGCACATTTAGCATCATACCCCGGCGGCCGTGCCTCTCTCAACGTGCCGTGCGGAAGGAGGAGAACCGGTGCTGCTTTCTCTGGTGAAAAAGGTGGCGGCAAGATGCGGGCTTGCCCTTGTGACGCTGGTGCTGGCTCCCCTGGGGACTGGTCTTTGGGCTATTTCTCGCGGTGGCGTTTCTTTTCGGTAAGGGCGGTGCAGGATCCGGTTCCGCCCTGGGAGAAAGAGAGGTGCTTCACAACATGATCGAAGCGTTGCCGGACGAAGAGATGGCGGAAGCGAGGGATTTGCTGTGCCGGCTTTTCAGCGGGGAGCGAAGAAGTTCACTATGACGAGCAGCAAATTCAAGGTCGCGCCTTTCGACAGGACAGGGAAGTTGACCACGACCTTGTACCTGTTTACCGGCGTGTGGTGGACGGTCCTGTCGTTTCTGTTTGCGCCGCGCGGCTACCTGGTCTCGCCGGAAGGGATAACCATTCGCACCCCGGTGACGTCATACGTCATACCCAAAAGCAAGATTAAGCGTGTTGAGATAGTCGAAGATGTGAAACCCGGGGTCGGGTTGACATGGCTGGCCGGGCTTTTCGGCTACGCCGGTCTTTTTGCCCTGGCCGACGGCGGCACGGCGAAAGTCTACGCCACCCGCTGGGACCGGATGGTGCGGGTTCAGACCACCGGAGGAGACCCTTATCTCCTGTCCCCGGCGGAGCCGGAAGCCTTCGTGGAAGCGGTAAACAGGATGGTTCTGGCTGAAGCAAAGTTGCAGCAGGAAGGAAAAAGCAGCAGAGAAAAAATTTTCCCCCTGGCGCCTGCCGACCTGGAGACCAGAATTGCCCTCTTGCTATTAATTATTCCCCTTGGCGTCCTTTCCCTGGTGGGCGTAGCGGTCGGCATATCCGACCCGGCGGAACTGCCGGAGTCCTTGACTGGCCTGGGCATCGTAGCGTTGATAGCGGTCTCGCTGGTGGCCGTTCACCTTGCTTTTGCCCCCGCGGCTTACATCCTGGACGCACAGGGGATCAGGATTGCCAGGCGTTTCGCCCGTCCGGTGTTCGTGCCTTACGCGCAGGTGAGGAACATTGCGCTGCGGCGGTTTCCCGGCCCGCCTTTCGCCATCGTCCGGCTCGGCTCCTACCCGCCGTGGGGGCTCTTCGGTTACTTCGGCCGGTTTAAGGTGGAGCGACTGGGGTGGATCAGGGTCTACGCCACGTCCTGGAAGAACGAGATGGTGGTGCTGGAGACCGAGCGGGAACCGTACTTTCTTTCTCCGGCGGAGCCGCAGAGGTTTTGCGAGGCGCTGCGAGCCCGGTTTTGCGGCACTGCGGCTTAGTGGTATGCTGTTCGCACGCTTCCCGCGGTGCGGACTGCAGTGGGAGATTGTAGGATGACGCGGGAATTTTGGGGAAGATTCCGGCTGATAGTTTTGGGGGAAACCGGCCCTGTCGATAATGTTCGACAGGGTTTTCTTGACGCTTTTTCAGGAAGATACCTTTACCATGATGATTTTAATTGTTGACATAATCAACTGCGGTACTGTACTATAATATTAATACACCAGTACATAAGTACAGTAGGGGATATAGAATGTGGTTTCGTGTGGAGCCCGGCCGGGGCGTGCCAATCTACGTGCAGTTAATGGAGCAGATCCGCCGTGCCGTGGCCAGCGGTGTCCTGGCGCCGGGGGAACAATTGCCTTCCGTGCGGGAGCTGGCCCTGCAGCTGTCTATTAACCCGAACACCGTATCTCGGGCCTACCAGGAGCTGGAGCACGAAGGCATAATTTACACCCTGCGCGGCCGGGGTACCTTTGTGGCAGCCCCCTCCCGCACTCTGACCGACCGGGAGCGCCTGCGCCGGCTGAACGAAGCGGTGGAAAGATTGTTTGTGGAGGCCTACCAGCTTCGTTGCACGCCCGCGGAAGTGCTTGCCGCGGTAAAGAAAAAGGTAGCGGGTATGGGGGGCAAAGATATCCAAAAGGAGGAGATAGAGCATGACGATGAGTGAGCCGGCCGTGCTCACCCGCGGTCTCACCAAGATTTTTGGCGGGCAACCGGCCGTGGACGGTCTGAACCTGGAAGTGCCGCGGGGCAGCGTGTTTGCTCTTCTGGGGCCTAACGGGGCCGGAAAAACCACCACCATCAAACTGATTTTGAACCTGCTCCAGCCTACCGCCGGCGAGATCCGGGTACTGGGCCAGGATGCGGTAAAAGACTCGGTAGCCGTGCGCCGGATGGTGGGTTACCAGGCCGAAACCCAGCGTTTTTACCCGAGGGTCCGGGTGGAAGAACTGTTTTGCTTATGCAAGTCCCTTTACCCGCGCTGGAACACGGAAAGGGTAACTCGTTACTGCCGAATTTTTGAATTACCGCCCCATGCCCACGTCGGCGAGCTGTCCAAGGGAAAGCTCACCCTGCTGGCCCTGGTGCTGGCCGTCGGTCCCGAGCCGGAACTCCTGCTTCTGGACGAACCGGCCACCGGCCTGGACCCGTTGCGCCGCCGCCAGGTCCTGCAACTGCTGGTGGAAGAAATGGCCGGGGGAGACCGCACCATAATCATTTCCTCGCACCAGTTGCAGGACGTGGAGCGTATTGCCGACCGGGTGGGTTTTCTCCTCCGGGGGAAACTGATCCTCTCCCGGCCTCTGGAGCAGTTGCTGGGCGAAGAAAAGAAGGTGCGCGTGCTCTTTCCCGGATCCCCTCCGGCGGATTTGCCCGGATGGCCGGGTGTAAGGCGGGTTGCCCGGGAGGGTTCGCACCTGTTGATTTCCCTGTCCGGCCACCTGGATGAGGTGCTGGGCAGGTTAAACCGCTACGAGGGCGTAGCTTTTGAGGTGCTGGACCAGACGCTGGAGGACATTTTCGTGGAGTATGCGGCAGGCGAGGAAGTTGCCTGGAAGGTGGGAGAAAATGATTAACGGGCCTTTTTTGCGGTGGGAGATACGGCGGTTGCGCTGGTGGTACTACGGGGTACTGCTCTTCTGGTTAGGCAGTTTCATTTTTACCTTATGCCTCACTGTCCCCGGTCAACCGGTACATTGGGAGCACGTGGATTTCCTCTGGTTCGGGATGTTCTGGGCAATTTTTTGGGGCGGAGGACTGTTTGTGGGGAAATTCAGGGATGGTACCATGGAGTTTCTGCTGGCCCGGCCGGTTTCCAGGCGGGAAGTTTATCACAGCATTGTCCTGGCCGGGGGCATTCCCATCGTTTTCCTGGTGATATTACCTTCTTTGTTTGCTCTTACCCTTCCTCCCTGGAAAACTTCGCATTTGTTCCCCGGCCTCCTGGCGCTCAACTTGCTGGAGTCGGTCTGGCTAATTGCCGTTTTTCTGCTCAGCGCATGTGTGTATTTGTTTACCGGCAACAGTAACCGATGGTATGCCCGCTTTATCGAGGCTTCTTTCATAGGTGCGGCTGTAGCCGTTCTTATCGAATTGCAAAAAACAAATCTACCGCAGTTGATCCAGGCTCACCCGTTAGCTTCTCTGTTGCTCAGCTTAACAGCGGGCTGCCTTTTTTACGGCCTTGGCCGTTGGCGGTTCGAAAGAATGGATATCCGGACTAACCCGGGGTAAAGCACAGGACAAGAAAGCAGGAAATATGGACGAATTAACCCTGGAGTGCTACCAGGCGAAGTCCGGCTCCAAAACGAGCGTTTAGTTTGACGGGAGAGGAATCTCGTGATGGTCCCTTTAGCGGTGGCATAGACCCAGCGCCCGCCGGCGTTTAATTTTTTCTCGATGCCTTCACCGGTCAGTTTTGCCCTCTTGAAAGGCTCGATAAATGTGGAAAGGGGCAGCTCGTCATAATTTTTGCTGGTCTCCTGGTCTCCGGTGGTGATTCCACCGTTACCGTGGTCAGTTACTGCGATGACAAGGTGTTTTTATTCTTTTTGGCAAAGTCCAGGGCCACTGGTACCACTTTTTCGATATCAACGGGAAAGCAGGTTTACCGGGATGGCAGGGATGGGGGTCAAGGGGTTGCGGACGGCCGGCAGGCCGGGGGATTAAAGAAAATTTAACCGGAAATTTGCTTTTCTTTTTTGGAAAAGTAATAATGCCTTAAACTTGCTGCAATAAGCTTGTATTAAAAAGTTCGGGTGAGTGGCCGTGATCTCCGGGATAATCAAGGGTTGGGAAGCCGCCTCCAGGTTCTTTTCTTTTCCCGGCTTTAAAAGAAGGACCATATTCCGGGACCACAGCCTGAAGGACCCCGGCCTGGCCGGAAAGGTTCGGGAAAACCTCCAGAAGTCAAGGCCGGTGGTGCTCCTTTATTTTGACCTGGTGAAATTCCACGAGGTGGAGCAGGTGAGCGGCTTTCAGGCTGCCTCGAAGATCCTGGCCATGTTTAAAAAAAGCCTGGAAAGAGAAATACCTGAAATTTTCCCCGGTATCGAAATCCTTGCCGTGGAAAATTTCTGGGGTGACGACTTTGTCGTCCTGATGGCGATGGAAGGCAGGCCGGAGCACGGTGAGCTGCAGAAAATAGCCGTCACTTCCCGCATTGGCATCGGGGAAAGGATAAAGCAGGAGTATTTGAAAATTACCGGCCGGGAACCGGACATCCACGTGGGGTACGCCGTCCTCAGTTTTAAGGCGGAAAACGTGGAGAGCCAGCTTTATACGGCGCTGCGCGAGGCCCAGGGGATGGCCAGGGGTTCCATCAGCCTGGGTACGGCCATGCTCTTATCCGAGTTCAGGGAAATTCTCGACCAGGCCCGGTTTGAGATCGTCTACCAGCCCATAGTTTCCCTGCGTTCCGGCGGTATCCTGGGCTGGGAGGCCCTGACCAGGGGGCCCCGGGAGAGCTATTTCCGCAGCCCCGATATTATTTTTTCATTTGCTGAGAAAGCCGGGCTGCTCTATCCCCTGGAAAGGGTCTGCCGCCGGCTGGCCCTGGAAAACCTCGGGGACCTGGGGCCGGACCAGAAGCTATTTCTGAACATCCACCCCCGCACCATCAGCGACCCCCATTTCGTCAGGGGAGAGACCATGAGGCTGATCGGGGAAATGGGCCTCAAACCTTCCAGCATCGTGTTTGAAATTACCGAGCGGCACTGCATCAAGGACTTTCCCAATTTTAACAAAACCCTGGAACATTACCGCAGCCAGGGTTATATGGTGGCCGTGGACGATGCCGGCTCCGGATTTTCCTCCCTGCAGTCCATTGCGGAAATCAGGCCCGACTTCATTAAAATAGACATGTCCCTGGTCAGGGACATCAACCTTAACTCTATCAAGCGGGTCCTGCTGGAGACATTTATAACCTTTGCCGAAAAAATCGGCTGCGCCATTATTGCCGAGGGCATTGAAACCGGGGAGGAACTGACCACCCTTGCCAGTATCGGCGCCCACTACGGCCAGGGCTACTTTTTGGGCAGGCCGGTATTCCCGAAAGCCTACCTGGATGAGGCTGTAGAGGTTAAGGTGCTCCGGCTGGCCTCCAGCGGGCGCAACAGGACCTGGAAGCACGCCTTCCCGGTAAGAGAAATCGCGGAAAACGCCGTAAGTGTCCGCACAGACTGCCTGGTTCGCGAAGTAAAAAAAATACTGGAAGAAAATGACCTGCTTGATGGAGTGGTGGTGGTAGAAGAGGGAAAACCCGTGGGGTTGGTGATGCGCTACCGCCTAGACCGCTACCTGGGGATGCAGTATGGGGTACCCCTGTATTTCGAGCGCCCGATAACATCGCTAATGGACACTTCCCCCCTGGTGGTGGAGGAAGACACGCCCATTGAAATAGTCTCCCAGGCTGCCATGAACCGGGACAGGCTCAAGCTCTACGACTATATCATTGTTACAAGAAATCAGCTGTTCAAAGGGGTTGTATCGGTCCAGACCTTACTTGATACCATGACCAGAATCCGGCTGGAAATGGCCAGGGGCGCCAACCCGCTGACCGGGTTGCCGGGAAATATAGCCATCGAGCAGGAACTGTCCAGGCGGGCCAGGGAAAATGAGGACTGCGCGGTGATCTACCTGGACCTGGACTATTTCAAGTCTTATAACGACAGGTACGGCTTTGAAAGCGGTGACCGGGTGATTTTGTTTACCGCCGCTCTCCTGAGCAGTGTCGTAAAAAAGTTCGGCGCCAGAAATGATTTCATCGGCCACATCGGGGGCGATGACTTTATCATCATAACCGTTCCGGAAAAGGCAGAGATTTTATGCGCAAAAATTGCCCGGTATTTCGACCGGCTGATCCGCCGCTTTTACGACCCGGAGGACCGTGCGGCGGGAGGAATACGCGGCTGCGACCGGAGCGGCGGGGAGACTTTTTTCCCTTTAATTTCTATATCCATGGCCATTGTTGAATGCACTGGCCGCGATTGCCTGTACGACCAGAAAAAATTTTCGGAAAAGGCGGCTCAGCTCAAACGCTACGCCAAGTCCCTGCCGGGTAGCGTTTACGTAAAAGACCGCAGGTCCAGGGTTGATTAAGAAAAACTGCCGCCCGAAGCCCAAGAGGCCGGGGAAATGCCGCAAACTCAAGAGAAATGACCGGCAGGTGGGTTGTGCGGTTGTTGGGCCCACCAAGCGGTGGGGAAGAGATTCTCCGGCCGGATTGTGACGACTTTTCAGCCTGTTTATCCGGAGGGATGCTCATGACCGAGTCTGAACGAGTGTGTCTGGCGACGGAGGAAAAATTCGCCCTGGCGCCTGCCGACCTGGAGACCAGAATTGCCCTCTTGCTATTAATTATTCCCCTTGGCGTCCTTTCCCTGGTGGGCGTAGCGGTCGGCATATCCGACCCGGCGGAACTGCCGGAGTCCTTGACTGGCCTGGGCATCGTAGCGTTGATAGCGGTCTCGCTGGTGGCCGTTCACCTTGCTTTTGCCCCCGCGGCTTACATCCTGGACGCACAGGGGATCAGGATTGCCAGGCGTTTCGCCCGTCCGGTGTTCGTGCCTTACGCGCAGGTGAGGAACATTGCGCTGCGGCGGTTTCCCGGCCCGCCTTTCGCCATCGTCCGGCTCGGCTCCTACCCGCCGTGGGGGCTCTTCGGTTACTTCGGCCGGTTTAAGGTGGAGCGACTGGGGTGGATCAGGGTCTACGCCACGTCCTGGAAGAACGGGATGGTGGTGCTGG
>DAIRSE010000040.1:0-11200 GCA_036804525.1 Bacillota bacterium
GCTGGATGGGTGAATACGAACTCCGCGGCGACCCCGGCCTCCTGCAGGTAGCCCTAGACGCGGGCCTGGGGGCCAAGAACTCCCAGGGCTACGGCTGCTGTGAGCCGGCGGAATAGCCCCGGCGCGCCCGCCGGGCGGAAAGGGTGATGATACGGTGCTTGTAGCCCTCAGTACCATAGGCTTGGGTAGGTATTACGAAATCGAATATATATGGCAGCCTCCGGGCCAGGAGCCTCGTATGCACCGCACGGCTTACTTCCCGCTGGCCGTTCAGACCTTTTTCCAGCCGGAGAAGCAGTTCTTGATCGCCACACCCGAAGCTATCTGTCACGAAAACTGTCTCCGAATCAAGGACGAATTGGGCGAACGGCTCCAATTGATACCGATTCCTCCCGGCAAGACCGAAGCCGAACTGTGGCAGATCTTCCAAGTTATTTCGGCTGCCGTACCGAACCAGGCCAAAGTGATTCTGGACGTTACCCATGCTTTTCGTTCCCTTCCGTTTGTGACTTTCGGGGTGATTAACTATCTGAGACGGGCCAAAAATGTGCGTCTCGAAAGGATCGTTTACGGCGCTTTTGATGCCAGGGAGCCCGGACCGGAAAACGTATGCCGGGCCCCCGTTTTCGATCTTACGATGTTGGTGGACCTGCAGGAGTGGCTTTACGCGGTGGAGGCTTTTACGCTGCGGAGCGACGGCGAAAAACTGGCTTGTCTCTTAAAAGAAGCGCATCGCCGGCCGTGGCTGGCTGGTGAACGGGAGAATGGCGACCTGCCCCGGCGGCTGCAGAAGATGGCGCAGTGCATTGAGATGTTTTCCCGGTCGGTGCGGTTGCTACGCCCCTTTGAAGCGCTGGAGGCGGCCGCCAGGGCACAGACTTTTGCCCGGGAGGTAGAGCCGGAAGCGGCACGCTGGGCAAAACCCTTCAATTTTGTTCTTTCGGCGCTAACTGATGAATTAGGTGCCCTGGCGATGGAAGCCCCGCATGCGCTGGATGCCGAGGTGCTCCGCCGCCAACTGGCGCTCATCAAACACTATATTGAAAAGGATCTTATCGTCCAGGCCGTCCTTCTGGAGCGAGAGTGGCTCGTCAATTGGCTGGCCTGGCGGGTGAGCGAGGAAAGATGGCGCGACCGCGGCGTGCGCGAGGGGAAGCTGGAATTCGCGTTGAACCGGGCAATGCGCCGTCGGGGGGCAGTGACTGAGGATATTGTCGATAGCTGCGCCGTGTGGTCCGAAGACAATGAGAACGACGGGGATGCTCGGGAGGGGACCGGTGTTCCACCTTGGTACGAGGCCCTGCCGGAGGCGCGTGAGGCGGCGGAACTGTGGGGGTGGCTGACCGGTCTACGCAATGACGTGGCTCATTGTGCGATGAACGACAACCCGGCATCACCCGCAAGGATACGCGAAAGGGCAAAGCAATTGGTGCAGCGCTTGGAGGGGTTGCTTACAGGTAGCATTCTTACTTGAGCTTAAGGGGGTTTCTGGTTTTGCGCGCCATGATCGCCCTTGTCAGCGGGCAGCGGATGCAGAACATCATCCCCTGCTTTCAGAGAGGGCTGGAGTTCGCCGAAGTGCACCTGGTCCGGTCGCGGGAGGCCGATATTCCCGGCTCGTCTCTGGCCTGGGCCTGGCGTGATACGAAAAACGTCCTGGCTTCCAAGATAAGGGTGCAGGACGTCGACCCCGCCATCGACGCCTACGACATCCGAGCGGCCGGCAAAGCGGTGGGAGAAGTACTGGCCCGCCTGCGCTCCCGTGGCCTGGAACCGGTCGTCAACTTTACCGGCGGAACGAAATGCATGGCTGTCGGCGCCTACCTGGCGGCGGTCGAGGCGGGGTGCACCGCCTTATACGTGGATACAAACAACGAGCGCTTGCTCTGGTATGAGTCGGCGGGCCGGATGCGCGAGGAAACCTTTGCTCTTGATCGCTTAACCGCCGACATATACTTGCAAGCGTATGGCTGGCAAGTCTCCGACCGCGGCAAGCCGGAGTTGGTGCGAAGGTGCCAGGGTATTGTTCAGCTTATCAGCGAGAACTGGCCCGCCTGTGTGCCGGTCTTTGACGAGTGGGCCAAATCTTTTGAACTCTCCCGGATCTGCAACCAAAAAGCAAAGCACGCGTATGTCGAGCTGCCGGGCACTGTAGCCCCGGCGTTGAGCGCCCGGCTGGCGCAGCTCGCCCTTGGCGCAGGCCTGCTCGAAAAGAGATCCGGGGCACTTGTCCCTACGGATGACGGATGCCAGATTTTCAAACAGGGCAGGTGGCTTGAGCTTTTCGTCCTCCACATTCTTCAGCAAAGACTCCGCAGTCCGGAGACCTTGAATGAAATATGGTGGGACGTCAAGATCGACCGCCTGCAGGAAAACCTGCCGGCTGCGCCGGAACAGGCCGGACTGCACAACGAGCTGGACGTCATCTTTATGAGACGCGGGCAGCTCTATGTCATCGAGTGCAAAAGCGGACCGCTGCGCAAAGACGGATATCTGAACAAGCTCCAGGCGATGCTCAAGCTGCTGGGCGGTTTCGCCAGGATCTATTTTGCGACCAGTCAACCCGGGGACAAAGTCTCGGAGACTTTTCGCGAATGGGCACGAACTTATGAGGTAAAAGGGATCTATGCCCAGGAGAATCTTTCGGAAATCGGCCGGCTGGCTGTCCCCGCGGACGGGTAGCAAAGGGCGCCGCAAATCATCGCCTGGTAACGTACTACCATTCAGAAAGTTAGCCGGGGATCTAACATGGGCTGAAGCAATGCGGTTAAGCTTTTGACCAGGAGGTGATTCACCCTGTTAGAAGCCATAGCCCTGATCGGCCGCGCCCTGAACGACGGCGGCGGCACGCTGGCCGACCTGATCCAGCCCGTGCCGAAGCCTCCGAAGGCCGAGAATGTCTATTTAATCAGGCTCGACTTTCGCACCGGCCCGGACAAGCCCCGGCTGGAGGCGGACCTCGTCGAGATCGACGCGGCGGCGCGCCGGCGCTACTGCTGGGTGGGCAACGCCGTGGGCAACCGCCCGCAGCGGTACCTGACGACGAATGTCCTGGAGTACCTGCTGGGACCGGCGCCGGCCAACCTGCTGGCCGCCCTGGAAACGTCCGCGTTCGCCGGCGGCGCGCTTCACCGCCGGGTGGCCGAGCTGGTCGGCACGTTCTACATCTCACTGCCGGACGGCGGCCCGGTGCTGAACGCGGCGGGGCTGGGGCTGGCCGCCGGCGACCTGATCCCCAGCGTCTGGGAGACCACCCCCGGCAAGCCCCGTGACAAGGCCAGGGAGGTGCTGAAGGCGGTGGCCGGCGCGCTGCGCAAGCGCGTCCTGGCGGAGCTGGGGGTGGCCGCCCCGGAGGCCGTCCTGTGGACCGTCCTCCTGGACGGGGAGCCGCTGGCCGCCGACCCGGACTACGCGGCGCTGGTGTTGGAATGGAAGCAGGGGATGGCGGCCGGGGACGGCGCCAAAAGCGCCAAGGGCGTCTGCGCCGTCTGCGGCGCAACCGACCGCCCCGTGACCCCCGACTTCGCGCAGCTCGACTTCCTCAAGTACTATATCAACGACAAGATCGGGGCGGCGTCGGGAATCAGCGAGGACGGTTTCCGGCGCAACTTCCTGGCCTGCGGGGACTGCTTCGGCGGTCTGGTGGCGGCCGAGAGGTTTGTTCGGCAGCACCTGGGTCTCAGGGTGGGGAAGTTGGACTTCCTGGTCCTGCCGGCCTTCCTGCGCGACCCCGCCCTCTCGAGGGAGGATCTGAAGGCGTGGACCGAGAAACTTGCGGCTCGCGTCGGGGCGTTCGCCAATGTCTCCCGCTGGCTGGAGAGCCTGGCGGGGGAACGGGGGCTGGAGGCCGAGCTGGCGGATTTCCTGGAAGATCTGCCCCACGAGGACGTGGCGCTCTTAAACTTCCTCTTCTATCGGAAGAGCAAGAGCGAGTTCCGCGTCCTGGCGCTGGTCAAGGACGTCGCGCCGAGCCGCATCAAGCACCTGCTGCGGCATAGCAACCGGCTGGCGAACCGGGCGGCCGAGCTCCTCGGGGCGGACCGCTGGTGGCTCGATCTGACCCGGATTTACCAGCTCATCCCGCTGGCCGAGAGCGCGCGCGTGGCGGAGTTCAAGAAGCTGGTGCACGTCTACACCGCCCTGCTGGCCGGCGAGCCGTTGAGTTGTTCCTTCCTCGTCAGTCAGTTTGTCGCCCTGGCGCAGATCTACCGTACCGGCAACTTCCGGGGGACGAACCTGCACCCGCCGGCGGCGGGCTACGAGGAGGCGGAGATGGCCCGCCGGATGCTGCAGGCCAACCTTTTCCTGAAGTTTCTGCGTGATGAAGATCTGTTGCGAGGAGGGAGATTTTTGAGCCAACCGCTGGCACTGGAAGCCGAACTGCTGCCGGAAGACATGCGCGCCTACCTGGCGGAGATGGCCTACGACGGGCCGCGGACGGCCCTCTTCCTGCTGGGCTATCTGCTCAACCAGGTCGGCCGGGCGCAGAGCGATGCCGGCTACGGGAACAAGCCCGTGCTGGAGAAGGTGAACTACAACGGCATGCTCTGGCCGAAGGTCGTCCGGCTTTCGAACCTGCTGGTGGACCAGCTCCGGCAGCACGACATCCTGCGCTACAACGAAGGGCTGTTCGCCGCCATGAAGCGGCTTTTCGACGCCCATTGGCCGGACTGGCCGCTGTCGCCCGAGGAGAACGTTTTCTTTATCCTGTCCGGCTACGCCTACGCCACGCGTATGGCCCTGAAGGCCTGGGCGGAGAAGAAGGAGAAGCAGAACGCCGACGAAGGAGGCGCTGACCGGTGAGTGTCATCGACAAGAACAGTGAGATCCTCTTCCTTTACGACGCCAAGATGTGCAACCCGAACGGCGACCCGGACGACGAAAACCGGCCGCGTTTCGATCCCGACCGTGAGCGCTGCCTGGTTTCGGACGTGCGGCTGAAGCGCTACATCCGGGAGTACCTGGAGGACAAGGGGTACACCATTTACGTCACCAAGTCCGAGGGTGTGGTCCAGGCCACGGACCGACTGAAGCAGGTTCTGGGGCGGGACGACACCCCAACCGGCGCCGACCTGCCGGACCTGCTGGAGAAACTGGTTGATGTCCGCCTCTTCGGCGCCACCATGCCGATCAAGGGCGCAAGAAAGGGCGAGGGGGAGGCCGTCAACCTCACGGGCCCCGTGCAGTTCGCCTGGGGCTATTCCCTGAACCGCGTGCAAATGGTGGATTCCGTGACCATCTCTTCCCAGTTCGCCACGAAGGAGGGGGCGGGGCAGGGCACCTTCGGCAAGGACTACCGGCTCTACTACGCCCTGATCGGTTTCCACGGCGTGGTCAGCGCCCGTCGCGCTCAGGCCATGCGCGCCCGCGCCGGCGCCAAAGACGGCGCCGCAACGAGTGAAGCGGACCTGGCCCTCCTGGACGAGGCACTGGTACAGGCGATCCCGCTGCTTGCCACGCGTTCCAAAATCGGGCAATACCCCCGGCTTTACGCGCGCTTCGTCTTCGCGGACGCCGAGACCTTTATGGGTGACCCGCGGGAGGACCTCACCCTCAGCGCGACCGCCGGCCTGCGCGCCGTCGGGGATTACTCTGTGGAGATCGGCGGGCTGGCGGGGCGTCTGCACCGGGTGAGTGAGCGTCTGGACCACGTCGTGGTGTGGCAGGACCCCGCTTTGAAGACCACGGCCGACGGGCGGGAGGTCAGCCTGGCCGAATGGCTCGGCGCGGCGCTCGGCGCCGGCCGGGTGCGGCCCTGGGAAAGGACCTGATAGCTTGGACACGCTGGTTTTTGACCTCACCGGGCCGATGGCCCACTTCCGCAAGTACTACACGAACGCCTCGGCTCTGACCTACGGCTTTCCGCCGCGCACCGTCCTGATGGGCGTCGTGGCCGCCGTGCTCGGATGGGAGCGGGACACCTACTACGAAGCGCTGGACCGCGGGCGGTTCGCCGTAGCCGTCAAGGTCCCCGGGCGGCGGCTGGTCCAGACCGTGAACTACGTACGGACCAAAAAGGAGGACCTCTCCGAATTGCGCCGCCTGGGGCGGGTGCCCGGCACGCAGACCCCGCTCGAGTTCCTGCTGCCGGCGGGGGAACACTCCGCGCTGCGCTTCCGGGTCTTCTTCGGCCATCCCGACGGGGAACTGCTGGACGAGGCCGCCCGCCGTCTGAGCGAAGGCCGCAGTTATTACCCTTTGTACCTCGGCCTGACCGAGTGCCCGGCATCCGCCGTGTTCGTGGCGCGGTTGGACCAGCGCGCCTGTGAGGTCCTGCCGCCGAACGCCACGGTCACCCTGACCTCGGTCCTCAACGCGTCCCTGCTGCAGGACATCGTCCTCGGAGGCGCGGCGGCGCCCCGGCGACTGGTGCGGGAACGCGCCCCGTACAGTTTCGGCCCGGGGCGCGTCCTGCGGCCTCCGGTCTCGGTGATCTACGAGGCCGGAGGGCAGCCCTTTCCGGTTCGCCTTCGCGTCCCGGCTTACCGCTTCCGTTTGGCGGGGGACGGCGCCGCGCCAGGGGACGAGGAAACCGTGGCCTTCCTGGAGGGGTAGCCGTGCCCTTTTACGCGCACCGGGACGAACGGCGCTTCTACCTGCTGGGCGCCCACCTGGCCCACGTGGCGGCGGGTGCCGCCGCGCGCCTGGTCCACCTGCCGGACGGCCGGGAGCTTGGCGACGCAGCGCTCCTGGCCGGGCTGGCCCACGACTTCGGGAAGTACACCGGCTTCTTCCAGCACTACCTGCGCACCGGGCGGGGCGGGCCGGAGAAACAGCACGCCTTCCTCTCGGGCCTCTGGGCGGCGCACCTGGCGGCGGACGCCGGACTGGAGCCGGCGCGGCGGCTGGCGATCTTTCTGGCCGTGATCCGCCACCACCAGGGGCTTGTGGACCCGGAGGCGTACCTCGTCGCTCCGCGGGAACTGGCCGGAGAGTGGAGCGAACTGAAGGAGGAGACCGCCCTGCGGCTGCGCCGGCTCGAGGCCCAGGTGGCCGACCTCCAGCGGAGTGCCCCCGCCGTGGCCCGCTCCCTGGCTCTGGCCGCGCGTTACGCAGCGCGGCTCCTTGCCTCCCGGGGCCTGTCCGGCCCGCCGTGGCTGACACGGGACTGGACGGCGACCCTGGGCGGCTTTCTGGACGGTTGGACGGCGACCTACGGGGAACTCTACCGCGCCTGGCGGGGCGTCAAGCGGCGGAACGAGAGCGACCTTGCGGCCTACTTCGAGGTCCTTTCCCTCTTCTCCGCCCTGATCGACGCCGACAAGATCCACGCCGCCCGCGTGGCCGAGGCCTCACGCCCGGCCCTGCCCGCCGACCCCGTGGGTCGCTACCGGGCGGCGCGTTTCGGGTCTCCGCGCAGCCCCATGGACGAACTGCGGGACGACCTCTACCGCAGCGTGGTCTGCCTTATCGACCGGGCGCCCCCGGGGCAGCGGCTCTTTACCATCACCGCGCCCACCGGCACCGGCAAGACCCTGGCCGGCCTGGCTGCCGCCTTCCGTTTGCGGGAGCGCCTGGCCGCCGCCGGGCGACCGGCACCCCGGATTATCTACGCCCTGCCTTTTACGAGCATCGTCGACCAAACCTTCGATGTGATTCAGAGAGTCTTGCGGGATATCTGCCAGGCCAGAGACGGCCCCCCCAGTTTCTGGCTTTTGAAGCATCACCATCTGGCGGAACCCGTGTACCGGGAACCGGGGAGGGGAGACGAGGAGCGTGCTCTCGACGCTTCGTTACTGCTCATTGAGAGCTGGCAGAGTGAGGTCGTGGTCACGACCTTCGTCCAGCTTTTGCATACCCTGATCGGTTACGAGAATCGCATGCTGAAGAAGTTCCATCGCCTGGGCGGAGCGGTCTTAATTCTCGATGAGGTGCAGAACATCCCGGTCGAGTACTGGCCGCTGGTCACGGCCACCTTCCGGCAGGCGGCCGCGCGGCTGGACTTGCGGGTCATCCTGATGACCGCCACGCGCCCCGAGTGGTTCGCCCCCGGTGAGGCCCTGGAACTGGCGGGCGAGGCGGAAACCGTACGACGACGCTTCGCGGCACTGAACCGCGTCACGGTGACGGCCGACAGCGCGCCCCTCACCGTAACGCAGGCGGCGGCCGAGTTCCTGGCGCACCACCGCCGGGAGCGCGCCTACCTCGTGGTTCTCAACACCATTAAAAGCTCGATTGCCTTCTATCAGGCGCTGCAGCAGGCCTGGGACGACCGGGGGCCGTCCCTCTACTACCTCTCCACGAACATCGTTCCGGCCGAGCGGGAGCGACGCTTGCGGGAGATCGGAGAACACCTGAAGCGAGGCGAGAAGCCCGTCGTCGTGTCCACCCAAGTGGTCGAGGCCGGGGTGGACATGGACTTCGACGAGGTGTGGCGCGATCTGGGGCCGGTGGATGCCGTGGTGCAGGTCGCCGGCCGCTGCAACCGGCACTTCCGCGCCGAAAGAGGCAGGGTGCGGCTGTTGCACCTGGTGGCCGACGGCGAGAGCGACGCGCGGGAGCGCTCCCTGGCGTCTTACGTTTACGGCCCGATCCATACCCGAGCCGCGCGCCTTCTCTTCGCCGAGCGCCCCGTGCTGGCCGAGCCGGAGTTCTTCGATGCCGTGGCCGACTACTTCCGCCTGGTGCGCGAGGGCAAATCCGCGGCGGACAGTGAGGACCTCCTGCGGGCGATGGCCAGACTGCGCTTCGACCGGGAACGCGACGAGGAGACGCCCGCCGTCAGCGACTTCGCCCTGATCCGGGAACTGCCGCGCTATGTAGACGTTTTCGTCTGTGTTGATGCCGCGGCGGAGGCCGTCTGGGAACGCTATCGAAACGAAGTGGCCGGCCAACGGGACCTGCGCCGCCGGCGGGAGGCCTTCCTGGCGATGAAGCGCGACTTCAGGCGCTACCTGCTTTCCGTGCCGGGCGCGCTCGTCCTGCATCGCCTGGCGGGCGATGCCCGTCCGTTGTGCGTTCCCGGCTACCTGCTGGACGAGTTCTACGACGCCGCAACCGGTTTCAAGCGGCTCATCGACGACCGCGTCCTCATCTACTGATCCGTTTCTGAGGGGGTGCCCGATGCGGCATGGACGCCATCCCGCGCGTCACCGGCAGTCTGGTCCAGGCCTTCATGATCTGCCCCCGGCAGGTATGGCTCATGTCCCGGCAGATCTGTCCCGATGAGGACAACGTTTACCTGGAACTGGGGCGGCTGATCGGAGGCCGGGCTTACGGCCGCGAGCGGAAGGAAGTGCACCTCGGGCACCTGCGGTTGGACCTGGTGCGCCGGGGCGGGAAGGAATGCGTGGTGGGAGAGGTCAAAAAGTCGTCCCGCGCGCGTGAGGCGGCGCGGATGCAGCTCGCCTTTTATCTTTACGAACTGCGGGAGATGGGCATCGAGGCCGAGGGGGAGCTGTTGTTTCCCGAGGAGCGGCGGCGGGAGCGCCTGGTGCTGGACGCGTCGCTGGCGCGGGAGGTGAAGGAGTTGAAGGAACAGATCGAGGCCCTCATCCGCCGGGAGAACCCCCCTCCGGCGGCCAGGGGCCCGTTCTGCGGGAAGTGCGCCTACGCCGAACTCTGCTGGGCATAGGAGTGAGAAGGGTGCAGAAGACGCTGTATCTCTTTGCCAGCGGGCGTCTTAAACGGAAAGACAATACCATCTGTGTCGAGGGCGACGAGGGCACCAGGTACTTTCCGGTGACCGGTCTGCGCGACATCGTCGTCTTCGGCGAGGTCGACCTCAACAAGAAGCTCCTGGAGTTTATCCAGGAAAGCGAGGTCGTGCTGCATTTCTTCGGCTACTACGGCAACTACGTCGGCAGCTTCTATCCCCGTGAGCATTACAACTCCGGCTATATGGTTCTCCGCCAGGCCGAGCACTACCTGGATCCCGAGCGGAGGCTGGATCTGGCCCGGCGTTTTGTCGCCGGCGCCCTGGCCAACATCCTGCAGGTCTTGCGGTACTATCAGAACCGGGGGAAGGACCTCGCCGCCTGTATCGAGTCCATTGCCGGGCTGTCCGGAGACGGGCTGTCCGCGTGCCGGACTGTTGAGGAACTGATGGCCGTCGAAGGCAACGCCCGCGCCCAATACTACGAGAGTCTCAACACCATCCTGGAGGGCTCCCCGTTTGCGATGGGGGTGCGTTCCAAGCGACCTCCGGCGGATCCGTTGAACGCCCTCATCAGCTTCGGCAACTCTTTGATCTACGTGAAGGTCCTGACCGAGATCTACAAAACCCATCTCGACCCGCGGATCGGCTATCTGCACACCACTAACTTCCGCCGGTTCACCTTAAACCTCGACGTGGCCGAGATCTTCAAGCCCATCCTGGCCGACCGCGTACTCTTCAACCTGGTGGGCAAAAACATGCTCGGCAAGAGTGACTTTGAGCGTCATGGAGCCGCCGTCCTGCTTAAAGAGCGCGGTCGCAGGCTTTACGTTCAGGAACTCGAAGAAAAACTTAAGTCGACTTTTTACCACCGGCGGCTCAAGCGCAACGTCAGCTACCAGACGCTCATCCGCATGGAGCTATACAAACTGGAGAAACACCTGATGGGTGAGCAAGCCTACGAGCCGTTCGTCAGCCGCTGGTAGCCGGCGGGGGCAAGAGTGGCAGGGGAAGAGACGCGGTGTTTGTAATCCTGGTGTACGACGTCAACGTCAAAAGGGTGGCCAAGGTCCTGAAAGTGGCGCGCCGCTACCTGAGCTGGGTGCAGAACTCCGTCCTGGAGGGTGAACTCACCGAGGCCTCCTTCCGCGCTTTGCAGGCCGACATGGAGAGAATCATCAACCAGCGGGAGGATTCGCTTCTCTTCTACGTCCTCGGCAGCCAGAAGTACGCCCGGCGCGAACTGATGGGCGTGCGCAAGGGCGGGGAAGAGTGGATCTTTTGAGCAGGATTTTTGTCGTCGACCGCGAATAGTGCAAAAACCCCCGGGGATCGACGACAGCCCCCCGCGGTCGGGGATATGGCTTTCGGCCCGCGTCGCCCAAGGCTTCGCCCGGCCGACGACTCCTGTTTGCAGGGGTACCCCGGCGGATTGACTACACCGCGGGGCGGACGACGACTCCAGGTGTGACAAGGCCGCGACGGGTTTTCAGCCTACCTACGAGGAATTGAAACACCAGCTCGTTATGTTTGGGCGTCACGTGCCTCCAGTTTTCAGCCTACCTACGAGGAATTGAAACTGTCTGGACCTGGGTTCGGTTCGGT
>DAIRSE010000041.1:0-10828 GCA_036804525.1 Bacillota bacterium
CACGATCCAGATCTGGGCGGGGAACGAAAGGCTGGCCGTCCATCCGCGGGCCGTAGGGCTAGTCAGGTGGGATGTTATCCCTGTGCTATTTGATGAGTGAAGGCACGGCGTAGTCCCGAAAATAATCAGTTACCGTGTCTCGGGCAGAAGGTATACTGAGCGTAGGCCCAGCGGTCCCCTTCAATTGCGGCTTTCAAGGTTTCGTCTGTAGAGAGAACATTTTCAGCCGCTTCAGCTATAATGGCCCAGTTGACCATTACTGCAAAGTTAACCCGTTTACCGAAAGTCTACGCTAGAAAGTGCGAGCCAAGTTAATCAACCTCCAAATGGGCTTACAGGCCGATACTGGCAACCGTTGGCAGAGCAATTCTAGAATGTCCTTATACTCCCTGCGCAACTGCGGCCATGCGTGCATTATCATTGACGTTACTTCCACAAATGAAATGATGACCTTCTCATCTGTTTCCTGCCCTAGACACACGTTTAAAGCACACTCCAAAAGGCTGAGTCCAACCTCACGAGTTGACATAGCGTCAGCAATCTTCGGTGCTTGCTTCTCGGACTCGCTGCACCATGCGGCTACTTCTCGGATCTGTTGAATTAGGTGGGTTCTCAACTCCTCGTTCCGAATTGAGGCCATCTGAAATGTAGCTGCTCGCAAGGCAATAAGACCGCACTTTGCATCACGTTTATAAAGGTCAGTGTAGTCGGTACCCTTAAAAAGTTCCACCAGGCGGGGGACCACATCCTCATAAAGCGCACCCCACGTAAGTATATTGAGGACTATCGCCCACGCAACAGTGCTCGTTGGTTCAGCACCAAGGGTTTTCAAAGCGAGGTTTAGGGTGGAGCGAATTGATTTACTCGACAACAACTCAGCCTTCTCCTGACCAAGCAGGAATCTCAATGTCTGCCCCCTGTCGCCACCTAGGAAAGAACCCAGACCATCTCGACACCGAGTTGAATCTCGCAACATGGAAGGTGACGGCAATTGTACCTCTTCGGTGAGAACACAAGCCATAGCAACTAAGCGCTCTCGAATTTGAGGACTCATTAGGCGGTCAGCCAAATCTCCAAGGGCGTAAGCAAAACCGGAAAGGAGGAACGATGCGCGGTTCACTTGACGCGGGTGACTGACGTCAAACCAGTAACTCGGCTCGCGACGGAATAATTCGAGAGATGGATTGCCGGACAAGTTCCTGAATACTTCGGTAACCCATGAGGTAGGTGCTCCTGCACCGATAACCATGGTATACAGGAAATGTGCATGTGCCCAAACCATAGCTAACCGGATATGGTTGGACAGACCACCAGCCGACCACGCACTGGTTTCGGCTTCGGCCCAGTCCAAAACAGCCTGGAAGGCGTCGAATTCAGCTGCGCCAGTGTCTCCCAGCATACGAACCATAATGCGGCGTGCCAGCCGTAAATACCGCTTCTCACTACAAACCGTTAGAATCCTCAACAAATGTATCCTCGACAAAGGCGAGCCGGTCGACTTCAGGAGTGCCTTCACAAGTTGATGGCGTTCCGAGGGGTCGAGACGCTGGACCCTCTGTACGAGAGTCAGGGGCAAAGGCATCGGCAAAGCGCAGAACCTTTCAAGCGCATTGATCAGTTCACTCTCTTTAAGCAATTCCTCGGCAGCCTGGTACAACGACTTTTGAAACTCTTCACCGTCCCCGGTATTCGGAGGAAGTCTGAAATACCAGCAGAGCCGGTCTGCAGAGGGTAAGCCTAAATCACTTCTGGCTAACGCATGGCGCCTATGCACAGCCTCCTGCAGGCGTTGATAGTAAGCACTAACAGAAGCTTTCCGCCACCGCTCTGCTTCCTCGAGCCGCCGTAGAGGGTCTTGCAATGTGGCGATTTCTGCTACCACTTTGTTAAATTCTTCAAGGGAACAGTCAAACCATTGACGGTTCCGTCGAAGCGCCGCCTCTCTTTCCGCCGGATGTTCACGTAGGAGTTCAAATATCTCATCCCTGACTGGAACCGGTCGAGAATTCCAAGGATGAATAACAACACAAGAGAATGGACTATCGGTATCCGGCTCAAATACCGCCTCTCGCTCAGTTGGATCTAACGGTTTGGCTGTACTGGGGCGGCCATTGATCACTTCAATCGCGGCTCGAACGAATTCGTTTATTTCGAATTTCACCCGGCCGATTTCCACTACCGGGAAAACCCTAATTCCTATGCTGGCAATAAACTCCTGGTCACGATTCAACTCCTCCCTCAGAAGGTCCGGAAGGTCCTCGTAAAAGCGTTGAACGACATATTTCCAGGCGAATTCCATATCGCCGTCCAGCGGCTCGTCTAAACGGTTAAGCATTTTCTTGAGCACTTCCGCAACTGCCGCTATAAGACGCGGCTCGGCTGTAAAGCGGCTTCGGAGTACACGAGTTTCCAACCACGCGAAATACTGGGGGCGGGCACTATATCGCCGACGCCTATCTCTAGCTCCTAAAGATAAACCTGCCAATAACAAGTCAACTATTCCCAAGGCTGCTATGTATATATCTTCGTTCGGGAGGGTTAGTCCAATTAGTGAGGCACGAGCCAAATAATCTAGATAGAGGGATTCCATAATCCAGTCTGCCCGCGCTTGGCATGCTTCGAGGTCAGCATCGGCCGTTTCCCATAGTGATATTATCGCATCTGTGACTTCCCGGCCAAGGTTCAAGACAAACGGGATTTCTCCGGGGTTGGCCTGGCCTCCGACTGGGCGTTGTAGCACAGCCCCATTCGCCAGACAATTAGCTACGTAGCGCCGAAGAATGGCGAGTTGCTGAGTTTCCACTACCCTTCCATTCTGCACCCGGGCTTGCATCAAATGATGCAAGATTTCAGAGGCACGCAAGGGTATAAAGCGCACATTAGCCGCACGCAGCCTTGTGAGCAAACCAAAGTATTCCTTCTTATCAAGCCTGCCGGCACCGAGCAGGACGTCTAACACTTCCGTAATTCCGATAATTGGTACTCCGCCGTCGCGGTGCCGGTAACTGGTCAGGGCCCGGTCATCCGCCCAAATAACATCCCCTGGTTGGGGCTCAAACCGAAGTAATGAATAAAGACTGTCTAGCTCTAACGTCATTTCAATCTCTTTATCGCTGGGTTCTCCAGGCCCAACAGTCGGAATGACTTCGTACACCCCGTTTCTAAATCCGCGACTTATTTTATCGATAATGCTCCCCAACCAATTCGATAGCTCCTGCGCCGTCTCATATTCTTGTAAGGCAGCCTCAATGCGTCTCGCTTCTTCGTCTTTAATGACAACGTCAAAGCGGTCGCAAACTAGTTCAATCAATCCAGCTTCTGCTAAGGTCTCGGGAATTGTGGTATCTAGGACCAACGTTTTATGTTGAGCGGGCACGACCTTGACATCCGCACCAAGCCCCTCCGTTCCAAGGGCGTCCAACGCCCTGAAATACTCATCTTCAGAAAGCGGCCCGAACTGCCTGAGCGACTCCACCACCGCTCTGCAATTAATCAATGTCATCCCTGCATCTTCGGGTAGTGCCGTTGGAGGCCCAGAAAGGTCTCGTTTTCTAAGCGGAAGGAAGTCCACTAAATAGCCATCATTTTTTCGAGCATATTCCCACAAGGCTACCCATTCAGAGCCTAACTCTTGGACCAAAATCGAGTCGGCTTCAGATATCTTAGGAGGGTCAATGGTTCTTATCTTAGATTCACGAATGAGGTCAAGGATACGGCGGTAGGCCGTAGCGCGAGAGGGCTGATGCGGCGTGACTTTATCTCTCATAGCAACAAGTGATGGAACGAGCGAGGCAGGAATCTTAATCGGTCTAAATACCTCCTCAACTTTCTCTAGGACTTCAAGGTGAGCCGCAAGAAGGACGGCGGTAACATCCATGTGCAGACGCCATTGAGTCACTGGTTTGTCGGTCTCCGACCCGATGGTTCTACCGCCATGGCGACAGAACAAAGGCAGACACTCATAACTGCAAAGACGCTCTTCGTTCTCGAGTAACCTTGTATGATACATTCCGGCTAGGGGAATACTAAGTGCTTCTGCTACTAGATGGACAGGGATCCTTCCGTTCCGATACAACTCATCTACTTTACTTAAGTTCTCGCGTTGCTGGTCAATAGTGGCCACTAAGTCCTCGATAGACTTCTTCTGGATTCCTCCTTTAGCCTGTTCCCCAAGGTCAACCATCCTTTTGACAAGGGGGCCCATCTCTGCATCTAACCCCAGCTGATATCCCAAGGCAACAGCTTCGCCAACCAGTTCATCCGGAAGACAGGGAGAGTTGGCTGCCTTTCTCCAAAGTGACACGGCCAAATTTTGATCGTCCCACTGAACGAGACGCGCTAAGCGCAAGCAGTGTTCCGGAGCGGAATCGGACCGCGACTCGATCTGCCGAGCTACTAATGCGACACCCTTCAAATCGCCCAAAGAAAAGTAAAGCTGAGCCAGGGCCAGGAGGTTAGGAATAGCGGGATCGCTCCGCGCTAACTCCTCTGCTTCGATTACTGCACGAGCCAAAATACCGAGCAGCCGCTGACATTCCACCCTAATCCGCCCCAAATTGGCCGGTAATTTTGAATCTGTGAAATAACGCTGGAACCTATCAAGTAGGGTGAGACATTCCGCGTAGTGGCCGGCTTTGAACATGGCTTGGGCTGCCAGTTCAACGGCGTCTGCAGTGCCAACATGGTTGACCAACTCGGCTGAACGATGCGCCACGTAGGTCCAGTCTCCCAGGTGGGCTTTTATCTCGCAACAATCCAGCAGAAAAACACCGTCCCTAGTATCAGAAAAACAACGCTCAAGGTAGTCAATAAGTGACTGCCAGTCACCTTTTTCCGATGCCCGCGCTCGAAGAGCAGTAATTTTGGCAATGCGTGCGTAGTGGGGATCCTTCAGTGAATCCGCCATTTTTAATGCTTCATCTGACTTACCGTCAACAACCAAAGAACGGCACTTCCAAATGGCCCAAAGGTCCTCCGCGTCATTCTGCTCGAAGATACTTCTGGTGTTACCAAGCAACTCCAAGGCCTTCGACCCCATGCCATTTGAAAGGTAAAAGCTCACAACGATAATAACGTGAAGGAGACTAGCCCGTCCTTCCCTGATGAGGTCCTCAAACGCTGTCAAACTAGCAGTCAAATCAACTGCCATATTGCGGTTAATGGCCCAAGCGACAACGTAGGCATTAGATGGGTCATCTTCTAGCACGGACCGACAGTAATTCAGTGCTTCGTCCTGAAGGCGGGGATGATTTGCCACGGAGGCCAACCTCCAGGCCTGGAGGCGGCGCCGCTCCTCCACATCCAATTCCGCAGCTCCCAAAAGTGAGGCAAAAAGCTGGGAAGCACTCTCGAGATATTGTAGGCTCTCGTTGTCGCGACGAATGAGCGGCCAAGCTACAGGTTCGGGCCACGCTGGGATACCACGCGGTATCGCCAGAGCAGACATCGCGCTGTAATAATAAACCATGGCCGACGCCATCTGAATTGAGCGCCAGTTTGGCTCCCTGTTAAGAGCCTCTTGGGCGTCCATCCTGGCCTGAGCGAGGTTTCCAAGACAGAGGTTCAAAAGGGACCGAACTCGATAGGTTTCTGCATTTGGGACAAACTGGCTCATGATGCGCTCTATAACCTGGGAGCACTTATCATTCTCGTTCATCTCCAGGAGCAGAGCCGCTATTAAATTCAAAGTATCGACATCTTCTTGCCCTTTTAAGGTTTGGACCGCTGCCGCAGCGCCTTTCTCTCTATAGGTTATTAAAGCTTTTAGCCTCAATCCTTCAATAGAAGCACAAAGGGCATCTGCTTCCAGTGCTAGTTGTTTCACATGGGAGAGGTCAGCCTTTTGCTCCAGTTCTATGCTGGCTTCGAAACATAACAGCCGCGATCGCAAATCAGCGGGAAGGACCACCCAAACATGGGTGTCGTTTTTGACATTTCTTACCCATTGCAAGGCCTCAGTACGCTTACCTTGTCGCCATAATGCTCTCATCCGTTCGAGTTGAGACTGAATTTGACTAGCCAAGCGGTCCGATAAGTGCGTTAGCTGGTGCGAGAGAATCTCAGAAATGACTACGGTTTCCCGGCTCTGAGTGAATAACGGCACAGCAGTAGGACCACAAATATAGGGCACCCAATAGTCCGCAGGAGGTAAGTACCTGCAGACGATGTTTGGATGAGGCGCCAACTTCATAGTTAAGACTCGGCTATGCCACACTTCGTACTCTATACCAAATTCTTTAAAACGCTCTTTTTGGTGCAAGACTTCCTCTTGTTGCTCCTGCCTGTCCAACGGACAAGAGACAAATAGAATGAACCTCTTCACGCCCTTATTTTTCCAGTGATCCCAATGGTTAAAGAACTCATCCGAAGCTCGCACGATTTCCCTAGCTAAGAATTGTTGGTATTTTTTGCATTGACCTACCTCTATACCACCATCACGTCGTTGGGCAAGCAGATCTATACCGTATTGCGACTGTCCTCGAGTCCCATATATACTACATGATGTGATTTCCAGCTCAGTTTGAAAAAGGTCACAGCACATTTCTTGAAAGAGGTACTCATCCAGTCGATGGTACTGAGGCTGCTCACCTTGCCTAATCCCGGGTGACAACATGGACTATTTAACCTCCTGGGGACATTAACTTTTAACTCCAACTGCAAAGCTCATAACATTAACCTGAAATTCTCTCTATGAGGCTTGGACTGCCGGTATTCGGTATTTGACAAGACTGAGTATCGAGAGCGGGCTAGCGCCGAGACAATCAAGGCTGAGAAGAATAAACCTTCTACACAGACGGCCTAAAGCAAAGTTTGTCTTATCAGAGGGATTTAACGCCAAAATATGGAATTGACCGGAACGCCTCACTTTACTAAGGAGAATTCTATGCATTAGTAGGTATGTTTCCAGTTTTAGCGGTATGACATCCTCGTTTGTGTCACCATCAACAACGCCGACCGCCCGCAGGCCCATCTGCCGGGCAGCGTTCGCCAGCCTGAGGACGTTCATATAACCGCCATCCCCTGTGGCACCAGCGCTAATAATACATACGCCTCGGGTCGCCGGCAGGAACTCACCAATCTCTTTGAAGAGACGGATGGCTAACGCGTGCAAGGCGGCAAAGTCATGTGGTCCCTCCACCACTATGACGGAGCGATAGCTCAGAGCAGGTAGGAGGTTTCGATGCCAGTGCTTAAGAACAATCGCCTCCGATTTAGTGGTTGGTGATCGAAACTGACAAGCAAACCGAGAACCGTCGCGTGCTCGGCCCAGGCGGACAACTTGTTTAGACTCGAAGATCTCTGCCACTGAATGCAGCCTAGTGGTAACTCAGACCTGCCCTGCCAGGCGTCGCATTACCGATGCCAGATGAACTGCGGATGCTGGGTCAAGCCCATCGCCCAGGTCGTCAACAGCGAGAATATTGCGCGAGCCCGATAGAGCAAGGGCCTCAGCGATCCTGAGGAGAGAAGCAATGGTTGATCCATGGCGCCACGCCGGTAAGATGCCGGCACCATTGTCGAGGTCAATCGCGGGTCCTAAGGAGCGCATAAGTCCGCTCAGTGATCCTCCCTCAGGGGCTAACCGAAAAAGTTCACTCAGATCCTTTCCCTCGATGCGGAGAAGGTCCCGCACCGGTGCGAGCACCTTTTGCATGGCAGTTTTAACTTGCTGAGAGTTGCTAAACTGCTCTGCCGACATGGCCACTGCCTGGACGTATTGCGCAATTGCGGTCGCAAAATCATCGCCGTCCGATTGCTCAATGATCCGTCGGAATGGGCTCCGCGGACTGAGGTCTAGTAGCCTCCCCGCCCCCAAACGTAGATGAGTAAAGCCGATTTGCTCCACCTCTCGCCGCCGTGCATACGTGTATGTACCCGTTTCGGGGTCTGAAACCTTGGGAAAGTAGACCCACTCTTCGCACCGCTCATCCTCGGGCAGCCAATGTGTACGATACTCGATGCGTAGCACCCACTCGTACCTGGCCTCGTCAAGCACCTCCGGGGATTCGCTCTCGGGAACCAACTTGTTCTCTGCAACATCCCACAGTTCTAAATAGTCAAGGAAACGTTATTCCAAGTCTGTGCCGAGTCCGCCGATTGTTAGCCCTATGACGATGGGTCGAGAAGTATCCTTTTGATAAAAGTCAAGCTCAGTCGTCGTCCTTGTCCTCGCCGCATCAGTATCCAGAACCCGCAAGAGTGCCTCAATAACGTCTGATCGCCCGGCTCGAGGTTCTCCCATGAGAACAACGTGTCCCTTAGGCTTTAGGGTCAGCTCAGAGAAGCCCCGGAATTGTCGGATTCTTAGTTCCCGAATCTCCATATCCTCACCCCTAAATTCGTCCTTTCAGTAACGCCTTTTAACTTCTGCACCTTGCTAAATAAGACCTCAACACCGCCTTAAACAGTGGGCCATGATTGGGTATCTTTAAATGCAATAACTCATGAACTATGACTTCGGCCCGAAATGCGGCCGGCTTGTGCAAAAGCTCGGGATCAAAGGTAAGCCGACCATTGCTTGAGCAACTGGCCCATTTGTTTTTCATCACCCGGAGCTGGATCTGTTTGGGTTCCACACCGATCCGCTTGGCCCAGGCGGCCACTTCCGCCCGAAATACCGCTTCCGGGATCACTTCCTCAAGCTGGTCCAGGGAGGCAAGAGAAGGAAACAAGCTTTCACCTGCTACCAGACTCCTCACCTTCTAGCCCCCTTTAAAAGGCTCAAAATGTTGTCCACCAGAGTTTTCATTTCTTTGACTGCTGCTTCTTTAAGATTCTTGTAAAGCTCAAGCCGTATATTCCGTTCCTGTTTTTCGCTGTTATGCCAGTAGGGAAAACGTTCAAATGCCCGTGCCATATTATGAGCCACAGTTTCAGCGCCCTTAACCTTTTCCCGCTTTAAAAGCCAGTACACGGCATAAGGTTCCGGAGCCATCATTTTTCTAGCCCGCTCTTTTTCCGCGGCCACAAACTCATCAATTAATTCCTGCAGGCGCTTCAGCGCTTCCTGGGTAGTTAACTGCCGCTCCTGGTAGGCTCGGGCAATTCTTTCGGCCATCTCCCCGATGGAAAGGAGGTAAGGCGCCTGCTTAGCTCTTTCCGCGACCGCCTCGGTGATGCTTTTCAACAGGTTAAAAACCTTGACCGTATAGGGAGCGGTATCCTCGGCCAGCTTCTCCAGGGTGTGTTCGGTAATTTCATAGATGTCCACCGCATCTTTAATGGCCCCCGGCAGGGTATGTTGCTGCACAAGCCGGGCTGTTTTCCGCATTAGCTCTTTGTCTAAAGGGACTGTCTCCGTCGACCGGAGAAGACGGTATAGTCTGGCCAACTGGTCATAGTCATCCAGATAGTCCCGGAGAAACGGGTCGGGGGAAAGGATTTCATAAAGGTTGGCCAGTTCCTTAAAGAAACTATAGTACTCCTGTTTTACTTCTTGCCCCCGGAAATGTTCCAGGGCTTTGTCTGCTGCCTTATCATAACGGTAATCTTTAATAATGGACAGGTAGTCCTTTTTCGCTTTGGCCATCATTTCCGCAAAACGTTCTTTCAAGAGGTCGAGGTGCTGGATGGTCCCTTCCACGTCGCGGGAATCAAAGGCCAGGGCTTTCTCCAGGTTTTCAAAGATACCCACAAAGTCCAAGACAAAGCCGGCCGGCTTCTGGTGGCCTTCTTTATCCTCATAGGGCCGGTTAACCCGGGCTATGGCCTGCAGCAGCACATGGTCCCGCATGGGCTTGTCCAGGTACATGCAATACAGCACCGGAGCATCATAACCGGTGAGCAGCTTCTCGGTCACAATGAGAATCTTGGGCAGGGATTCCGGGTCGGCAAAGGCTTTACGGATTCTCTTCTCTTCGTCCTCGGAAAGATGATGACGTGCCAGGTGAGGTTCATCATTGTGCCCCCGGCTGATCACCACCGACGAGTATTCAGGCGGCAGATGTTTGTCCAAAGCTTCTTTATACAAAACACACGCTTCCCGGTCCACGCCCACCAAGAACGCTTTGTAACCCAGCGGCTCCACGTATTCCCGGTAATGCCGGGCCACATAGGCGGCTATCCGGTCGATGCGTTCCCGGTTCTTGAGCATGTTCTTTAAGGTAACGGCTTTCTCCAAGACCTTATTCAGTTCCTCAACGTCACTGACTCCTTCAGCGTCAGCGAGATTCAAGAATTCTTCATCCAGTGTCTCCCGGTCCACCCGCAGGTCATTGGGAGCTAGGGCATAGTGCAGCGGCACCGTCGTCCGGTCCTCTATGGACTCGGCGATGCTGTACTTGTCCAGGTAGCCCTGGGGGTCTTCGCAGCCAAACACCTTAAAGGTCCCTTTGCCGTGGGCCGTGCGGTCAATGGGGGTGCCGGTAAAACCGATGTAGGTGGCGTTGGGCAGGGCGCCCATCAAATAGTTGCCCAGGTCGCCGCCGGTAGTACGGTGGGCCTCGTCGACCAGGACAAAGATGTTGGAACGTTTATTAAGGCCCGCAGGCACGTCATCAAATTTGTGGATCATGCTCACGATCAAGCCCCGCCGGTCGGAAGCTAAGAGTTCTCTTAAATGGTTTTTGCTCCTAGCCACCTCCACCGCGCCGAGGCCGCAGGCGGCCAGGTTACCGAAAAGCTGCTGTTCCAGCTCGTTACGGTCCACCAGCATAAGCACCGTGGGATTATCAAAGCGGGGATCTTCAATGAGCTTTTTAGCAATGGTGATCATGGTGTAGGTCTTGCCCGAACCCTGGGTGTGCCAGACCAGCCCCCGCTTTTTGGCCGGGTCGGCGGCGCGGTTTAGCACCCGGCCAACGGCCCGCATCTGGTGGGGGCGCAGGAT
>DAIRSE010000042.1:0-10621 GCA_036804525.1 Bacillota bacterium
TGACTTCTGGCATCCGACATCCTTTTTGCCAGGCGCAGTTTTTCAGCGGTCTCCTGGGCGGCCGCTAATATCCAACGTCCGACAGCGCAGCGCGCTAGCGCTGCTTCAGCGCCGTCTCAGGGCTTCCAGGGCCTCGCGGACTTCTTCGTCAAGGCGGTTCTCCAGGTAACCGTCGGTAGGTTTTTCTCCGCTTAACAGGGGCTTCTTGCTGTCGATCTCGCGCAGCATGGCCCAGAACTCCTTGGGCGGCATCCGGTAGGCTCCCTGCCCGAAGGCGATACGCTGCTCCGCCCAGTCGGCGGTAACTACGCGCACCGTCCCTTCTTTGGCCAGCCGCCCGCAAAGCCGCTCGATAACGGCGTCGGCCGTCTCCCCTTCGGCGGTGAAGACTACCTCCACGCCCGCCACCTTCTCGGAGTGTCCGACCCCGCCAGGCACGCGGTGCGCGTCAAAAACGACAACCACTTCGTGGCCCGTCAGTCCGGCGTAGTTGACCAGCAAAAGCACCAGCCTGGCCCGGGCATGGTCGAGATCGGCCGATTTCCCCGTTTCCGGCCAGCTGAACAAAACGTTGTATCCGTCAACCAGGAGATACTCTTTCATGAAGTTCTCCTCTGGCGCAGCACTTCGTAAATCAGAAGAGCCCCGGCCACCGAGGCGTTCAGTGAATTGACGTGACCGAACATCGGAAGCCGCACCAGGAGATCGCATTCGTCCCGCACCACCTGGCCCAGGCCTGCCTCCTCCCCCCCGATCACGAGGCAGATCGGGCCCCGGAGGTCGGCCTTCCAGTATTCAACATTCCCGGACGTCTCGGCCCCCACGACCCACAGGCCCCGCTCCTTGAAATACCTGAGCGTGCGGGCAATGTTGCTGACCCTGGCCACCCTTACATACTCAACCGCCCCAGCCGAAGTCTTAGCCACAGTGGCCGAAATCGAGGCCGCCCGGCGGGAGGGAATAACCACGCCGTCTACACCGGCCGCGTCGGCCGTACGCAGGATCGCCCCGAGATTATGCGGGTCCTGGATGCCGTTCAGCGCAAGGACAAAAGACTCCCGTCCCTCCTTGAGGAGATCTTCCACCTCCGCATAGGCATACGGGGCCAGGTACGCCGCCACGCCCTGATGTGCTTGTCCCCTGGCGATACGCTCGATGGCGCTGCGGTCGACAGGCTGAACCGGAATGCCGCGCTCCCTGGCGAGTTGCATCACTTCCTGCCATACAGCAGGGGTAATCCCGCGCGCCAGGAGGACTTTATTCACCGGGCGGTTCCCCTTAAGCGCTTCGCGGACCGGGTTCCGCCCGACAACCAGCTCGTCCACTCTCGTCACCTCAGCAGGCCAAAACCTGCGTTAATTATAAACGAGATAAACCGCCATATGCGACCCCTAATACTCTTGTTGCCCTTATCTTCCCCATTTGGGCTTGACAGCAGCCCGTTCAATGTGTTACTGTTTCTGGCAACTGAATAGGTTAAGCCAGACGAGATGAGGATGTTCCCGCTGGGGAACGAGGATGAGCTTAGCGGAGCAGAGTGAGGCCGTTTTTGAGGCCGGCGCTCGCCATGCTGAGCACCGGCTTTTTGTTTTCTTGACCGGCCGGTGAAACCGCCAAGGCCGCAGGCTTGCTTGGCGTCTTGGCGGCTTGATGAATGACGATCGTTGTTCTTTGGGAGGCGGGAAAATGATTTATCCCCGGTACGAAGAGTTCGCGGAACTGGCCCGGACTCACAATATCATCCCCCTGGCCGAGGAGTGGCTGGTCGATACCGAGACGCCGATCTCGGTCTTCCAGAAACTCTCCGCCGCGCGCCGACCGGCCTTCCTCCTCGAGAGCGCCGAGGGCGGCGAGCGGATGGGCCGCTACTCCTTCATCGGCCTCGATCCCGTCTGGGAACTGCGCATCAAAGACGGGCAATCGATCCTGCACGAAAAAAACGGGCGGGTAACCACTCTCGGCGGGCACCCGCTTGACGCCCTGCGCGGGTTGATGGCCCGCTACAACACCGCCCCCTTTCCCCGGCCGCTGCGCTTTTACGGGGGCGCCGTAGGTTACCTGGCCTACGACTTCGTGCGCTGCCTGGAGCGGCTCCCGTCCGTCAATCCCGACGACCTGGGGCTGCCCGACGGTTTCTTCCTTTTCCCCAGGACCGTCCTGGTCTTCGACCACCTCCGCCATACCCTGACGGCCGTTCACAACGCCGCTGTGGAGGGCAACCCGGCAGAAACCCACGCCGCGGGATGCCGGGACATTGCCGCCATCCGGGAACTGCTGGCCCGGCCGGCGGAGGCTTCGTCCCCCAAGACGTCGGAACGGCCTGCGGTTGCCCTGCCTTCCGGTGAAGACCGCGCCCGGTTTGCGTCGATGGTCCGCCAGGCAAGGGAGTACATCCTGGCCGGCGACATCCTGCAGGCCGTGCTCTCCCGCCGCGTCGCCGCACCCCTGAAGGGAGAGCCGCTGACGGTATACCGACGCCTGCGCAGCCTCAATCCCTCGCCCTACATGTTCTACCTGGACGCGCACGATCATGTTGTCCTGGGAGCCTCCCCGGAAATGCTGGTCCGGGTGGAAGACGGCCGTGTCTTCACCAGGCCCATCGCCGGCACGCGGCCCCGTGGACGGGACGCCGCCGAAGACGCGGCCCTCGCCGCCGAGCTCCTGGCCGATCCGAAGGAACGCGCCGAGCACGTTATGCTGGTCGACCTGGGGCGCAACGACCTTGCCCGCGTTTGTCTTCCGGGCTCGGTGCGCGTCAACCAGTTAATGGAGGTGGAGTACTACTCCCACGTCATGCACATCACGTCCGAGGTGGAGGGAGAACTGGCTCCCGGCTTCGACGCCCTCGACGCCTTGGCCGCAGCCTTCCCGGCCGGCACGGTCAGCGGCGCGCCGAAGATCAGGGCCATGGAAATCATCGAAGAGCTGGAGCCCTCGCGGCGGGGCGTCTACGCGGGAGCGGTGGGATACTTAAGTCTCTCCGGCAACCTCGACACCTGCATCGCCATCCGCACGGTGGTGATCAAGGACGGGATGGCTTACGTCCAGGCCGGAGCCGGTATCGTCGCCGACTCCGATCCGGACAGGGAGTTTCAAGAAGTCAGCCACAAGGCCGCGGCCTTGGTGCAGGCCATCGGAAAGTGAGTTGATGAATCCCGTGCTGCTGATGATCGATAACTACGACTCCTTTACCTACAACCTGGTTGACTACCTCCGCGGCCTGGGAGCGGAGGTTGTCGTCCGGCGCAACGACAGCCTCGACCTCGCCGAGGTCAAGGAGCTGGCGCCTTCCCGCATCGTTCTTTCCCCGGGTCCGGGCTCCCCGTCGACGGCTGGCATCTGCCTCGACTTGATCCGCAGCATGGCCGGGGAGGTCCCCATCCTGGGCGTATGCCTCGGCCATCAGGCCATCGGGCAGGCCTTCGGAGGGCGGGTCGTCCGCGCTCCGGCCCCGGCCCACGGCAAGACCTCGTCGATTTCCCACGACGGCCGGACTGTTTTTCGCGGCCTGCCGAACCCGTTTACAGCCACCCGCTACCATTCGCTCGTCGTTGACGAGTCATCCCTGCCGGCCTGCTTGGAAATCAGCGCCCGTGCCCCTGACGGGCTGATCATGGGCTTGAGACACCGGGAGTTCGCCGTTGAAGGAGTCCAGTTCCACCCGGAGTCCATTCTTACCGAGGGCGGCAAACAGCTGCTCAACAATTTCCTGGTCGGGTGTTAAGAAAGGGGTCAGGCCCTAACTCACAAATTCCGACGACTGACGACCGACGACCAAATCTAGATGAGCAAAGGAGAGATGAGATTTGATCAAAGAAGCCATCGCCAAGATCATCGCCCGCAAGAACCTTAATCAGCAAGAAGCTGAAATGGTAATGACCGCGATAATGTCCGGGGAAGCCACCTCCGCCCAGGTGGGCGCCCTGCTCGCCGCCCTGCGTTTAAAAGGGGAAACCCCGGATGAGGTGGCCGGGTTCGCCCGGTCCATGCGCCGTCACGCCACCCCCGTCTATACCAGTCGTCCCTTCCTCGTCGACACCTGCGGCACCGGAGGCGACGGCCGGCACACCTTCAACATTTCCACCACGGCGGCCTTTGTCGTGGCAGCGGCCGGGATCCCCGTGGCAAAGCACGGCAACGTCTCGGTTTCCAGTCGCTGCGGAAGCGCCGACCTCCTGCGCGCCCTGGGCGCCAACCTTGAGCTGGAGGCCCGGGACATGGGCCGTTGCCTCGACAAGGTCGGGCTGGCCTTCCTTTTTGCTCCCCGCCTGCACCATGCCATGCGCCACGCCGCCGGACCGCGTCGTGAACTGGGCATCCGCACTGTTTTTAATATCCTGGGGCCGCTGACCAACCCCGCCCGCCCACGGGCCCAGGTCCTCGGCGTCTACAGCCCGGAAGCCGCCCCCCTGGTGGCCGAAGTGCTGGCCCGCCTGGGTGTTGACCGGGCCTTTGTGGTGCACGGGGCCGGCGGGCTGGATGAATTCTCTACCGTGGGGCCGGCACAGATTTGGGAGGTCACCGAAGACCGGATTGAATACCGCCTTGTTGATCCGGCCGATCTGGGGTTCCCCCCTGCCCCCCTGGAGGCGCTCGTCGGCGGGGACCCGGCCGCCAACGCCGCAATCACGCGCAGCATCCTGGCCGGGGAAGCCGGCCCGCGGCGCGACACCGTAGTATTAAACGCCGCCCTTGCGCTCCTGGCCTCAAGAGCGACCGATAGCCTGGCGGAAGCTGTAAAGCTCGCCGAAGCCACCATTGACAGCGGGGCCGCGCTGGCCAAGCTGGACGAGTTTATCGCCTTTACGGGAGGGCTTCAACGTGCTTGCGAAAATCCTGGCGCATAAGCGGATCGAGGTTGCCGAAAGGGAGAATAGCTGTCCCCTGGACAGCCTGCTGCGGCAGAGTCGCCCGCGGCTGCCCCGGCCCTTTGCCGCCGTCCTGCGCCGGAGCCCCGCCCCGGCGCTGATCGCCGAGATCAAGTGGGCATCCCCCTCCGCGGGGTCGCTCCGTCCCTTCGGCGACCCGGCAGCCGTGGCCCGCATCTACGAGAAAAACGGTGCGGCGGCGGTCTCGGTGCTGACCGACACGCTGTTTTTCCGGGGGCATCCGAGCCACCTGCGGGCCGTCAGTGAAGCCGTCAGCCTGCCCGTGCTGCGCAAGGATTTCATCATCAGCCCCTACCAGGTCTACGAAGCGTGGGCGCTGGGAGCGGACGCGATCCTGCTCATCGTCGCCGCCCTGGACACCGGCAGCCTGCGCGAACTCCTGGGCCTGGCCCGTTCCCTGGGGATTGAAGCCCTGGTCGAGGTCCACGACGAGTGGGAACTGGTACAGGCCCTGGACGCGGAAGCGACCCTGCTGGCCATTAATAACCGTAACCTGAAAACAATGCAATGCGACCCCAGGACCTTCTTCCGCCTCGCTCCCCTGGTTCCCCCGGGGATCACCCTGGTTGCCGCCAGCGGGATTGCCACGCGGGAGGAGGCGCTGGCGGCCGCCCGCGCGGGCGCGGACGCTGTCCTGGTCGGGCAGGCCCTGATGGCCTCCCAGGACATTGCCGCCAGCGTTCGCGAGCTGAGCGGAGGCGGAGGTGTGGAGCATGGTCCGCGTTAAGATCTGCGGCATCCGGGACGAAGCCTCGGCACGGGCCGCCGTGGAGGCAGGCGCCGACGCGCTGGGGTTCGTCTTCGCCCCCAGCCCGCGTCATATCGAGCCGAAGGCGGCCCAGGCCATCATCGCCGGGCTGCCCCCCTTCGTCTGCACGGTCGGGGTCTTCGTAAACGCCCCCGCGGAAGCGGTAAGGGCCATCGCCGCCTGCTGCCGCCTGCAGGCGCTGCAGTTCCACGGAGACGAACCCCCGGACTACTGCGCGTCGTTCGACCGGCCGGTGATCAAGGCCCTGCGCTTTTGCGGACCCGAGGACCTTGCCCGCGTACGGGACTTTAATGTTCAGGCCGTCCTGGTCGACACTTTCGTCCCCGGTCAAGCGGGAGGCACAGGGCGCGCCCTGGACTGGGAGAAACTCCGGGGCCTCTACTGGCCCCGCCCCTTGATTCTGGCGGGAGGCCTAACGCCGGAGAACGTCGCTTCAGCCATTGCCGCCGTCCGTCCCTGGGCCGTGGACGTGTCCTCGGGGGTGGAAACCGGCGGCGGTAAAGACCACGACAAAATCCGCGCCTTCATCCGCAACGCCAAAGGAGGAATTGCTTAAATGCTCCCCGACGAACGCGGCTATTACGGCCCTTACGGGGGCCGGTTCGTTCCCGAGACCCTGATGCCCGCCCTGGAAGAGCTCGAGGCTGCTTACCGGGATGCCCGTAACGACCCGGCTTTTATCGCCGAAGTCGAGCGCTACGGGAGAGAATACATCGGACGGCCGAGCCCGTTCTATTACGCCCGCCGCCTGACCGAGCACATCGGCGGTGCCAGGATTTACTTGAAACGGGAGGACCTGAACCACACCGGGGCGCACAAGATCAACAACACCATCGGCCAGGCCCTGCTCGCCCGGCGCATGGGCAAGCGCCGCCTGATCGCCGAGACCGGAGCCGGGCAGCACGGGGTGGCCACCGCCACCACAGCGGCGCTCTTCGGCCTGGCCTGCGACATTTTCATGGGCGAAGAGGACATGCGCCGGCAGGCCCTCAATGTCTTCCGCATGGAACTCCTCGGAGCCCGTGTCATCCCGGTGACCACCGGCAGCCGCACCTTGAAGGATGCCATGAACGAAGCGCTGCGCGACTGGGTGGCTACCGTCCGCGACACCCATTACCTGATCGGCTCGGTCGCCGGCCCGCATCCCTATCCGATGATCGTCCGCGACTTCCAGGCCGTGATCGGGCAGGAAGCGCGGGAGCAGTCCCTCACCATTCTGGGGCGGCTGCCGGATTACGTCGTGGCCTGTGTAGGAGGCGGAAGCAACGCCATGGGCATCTTTGCCGGCTTCCTGGAGGACGACGTGCGGTTGGTGGGCGTCGAGGCCGGCGGGCACGGGCTGGACACGGGAGCGCACGCTGCGACCCTCGCGGCCGGCCGGCCGGGGGTGCTCCACGGCTCCCTGAGCTACGCCCTTCAGGACCAGGACGGACAGATCCTCACCGCCCACTCCGTTTCGGCCGGACTGGACTACCCCGGCGTGGGACCCGAACACAGCTACCTTAAAGACACAGGGCGCGTGACCTACACTTCGGCGACCGACGCCGAAGCCCTTCAGGCTTTTACCCTTTTGAGCCGCACGGAGGGGATCATCCCCGCATTGGAAAGCGCCCACGCCCTGGCCGAAGCCGTCCGCCTGGCGTCCACCCTGGACCGCGACAAGGTAATTCTGGTCAACCTTTCGGGACGCGGCGACAAAGATGTGCAAACCGCGGCCGCCGCCCTGCAGGACCGCGCACCTGCTTACTTGGAGGTTGAACGATGAATCGTATTAGTGCGAAGTTTGCGGAACTCAAGCATCGGGGGGACAAGGCCCTGATCACCTATATCACGGCGGGCGACCCCGACCTGGAAACCACCGCCGCCCTGGTGCGGGCCATGGCCGCGGCGGGAACGGATATTGTTGAACTCGGGGTCCCCTTCTCCGAACCGGTCGCCGACGGTCCCGTGATCCAGCAGGCCTCCCAGCGCGCCCTTGAAGGAGGCGTAACCCTGCGCGGCATCCTGGGAACGGTCCGTTCCCTGCGGCGGAACGTTGAGGTACCGCTGGTCCTGATGAGCTACTACAACCCGATCTACCAGTTCGGTCTGGACCGTTTCGCCCGGGAGGCGGCCGCCGCCGGGGTCGACGGGCTGATCATCCCGGACCTGCCTGTCGAAGAAGCGGGCCCCGTCCTCGCCGCCGCCGACCCGGTGGGACTGGCACTGGTCCCCCTGGCCGCCCCTACTTCAACCGCTGTCCGCCTGCAGCGCATCGCCGGGTCGGCCCGGGGCTTTCTCTACTGTGTCGCCCTTACCGGGGTCACCGGCGCGCAGCAGCAGCCCGAGGAGGTCCGGGAACTGGTTGCCCGGGCCCGGGAGGTCTGCGCCTTACCCATCGCCGTCGGCTTCGGGGTGGCCACACCGGCCCAGGCGGCAGAGGTCGGCGCCCTTGCTGACGGCGTCGTGGTCGGGACAGCCATCGTGCGGGAAATCGCCAGGGGCGGCACAGACATGATCGCCCGCGTGGCCGCCTTCACCCGGGAGCTTAAGGCAGCTTTACAGAGGGGTTATGCCTAGGAGAGTGCTGCAAAAAGCCAATACCCTGGTTTTGGCATAGGTATCTTTAGGGTAGGGTACAGCTATGCTTCGGAAGTTATCCTGAAACCGCTCAAAAAGAGGTCCGAGGCAAGAGGTCAGAGGTCGGTTACGGGAAGCGATCGCTTCGCGATTGCAAGTCTATAATCCTTAGCAATCGCTCTGCGGATTTCATCAGGTCAGATTTCTGACTTCTGGCATCCGACATCCTTTTTGCCAGGCGCAGTTTTTCAGCGGTCTCCCACGGGAAACTGGCTGCGCTCTTAACATTAAAAGGGCTTATCCTGAAGGCTTTCAACTGTTTCAGGAGCTGTCAGCGTCCTTTTCGGAACGGACAGGACGACAAGGGCGGCAAGGAGCAGGATTGCCCCGACCCAACCCGTTACTGTCAGGCGCTCGCCCATCAAGCCTACGGCGAACAGCGTCGCCACCAGCGGCTCGACCAGAGTGGCAACCGAGGAAGACGTGGCTGTGACCTTCTTGAGGCCCAGCCCGAACAGGACATAGGCAACCGCCGTCGGAAACAGACCGAGGTAAACAAGGATCAGCCAGCCTGCCGGCGGCAGGTTCCGGGGGATGCTGGCGAAGGGGAGCATCAGCAAGGCTGCCACGGTGAAAGCCAGGGTTACGGCCTGGATAGGGTGAAGGCGCCCCACCAGGTCCTTTCCGGCCACGACACACGTGGCGTAAGACAGCGCGGCGGCGAGGGCGAGAAGGTTGCCGGAAAGATAAGCGGGACTCAACACAGCGTCGATGCCATGCAGGCCGATGATCAACGCCGTCCCCGGAAGGGCCAGAGCCAGCGCAACCAGTACACGTCCTGACAGGCGCTCCTTCAGAAAGATCCGGGCCAGGAAAGCGACCATCAGCGGGGCGGTACAAATGGCCAGTAAGGTGGCCGTGGCGATCTGCGTACGGATTACGGCCTGGAAGAATGATAACTGGTAGCCCGCAAGAGCGGCGCCAAAGAGCAAGACAGCGAAGACGTGGCTCTTGTTCAAGGCGGAAAGGCCCGTGCTTTTCGTAATCGTCCAGGAAGCCAGGAGTAAGAACGGGGCACCGAAGAAGAGCCGCCATACGCCCACCGTCAGGGGATCAAGGCCGTATAGATTATGCAGAAAGGTGGCTGACGTTCCGGTAGTACCAAAAAGGACGCTGGCGAGAACGATCAGCAATAATCCGAAAGTCATTCATTCTCTCCCGTAACACTTTAGAAAGGCGTTGGGCCAGCTCTGTGCTTACTTCGGTGCTGCTTGCGGCTGACACAGTGAACGATACTTCTGGCGCACTTCCTTCATGCGCCCGCAATTCTTCTCCCCTTCGGGGCAGGGTCCCCGCAAGCAAGCCGGGCCGGCCTTTCCGAAGAAGGTTGGAGCCACCGCTCTTACTAACTTGAGCATCTCATCGGCCAGGGCCCGTATCTCCCACTGGGCGCGCTCACAGCAGCGCAGGGTGAAGAAATGCAGGAGTTCACGGGCGTTCATCGTCACGACAAACTTGGTTTCGGCGGCGTTGGGCAAGACGAAGCGGGCGTCCTCGAGGGCGTCTCTCCCGCCGCCCAGTTCCTTAACCCAGTAATCGTACCACTTCTGTATCTGCTTCATCTGGGCGGTGAATTCGGCGATGCTGTCCGGACCCAACTCGGCGATCCGCGGCGGAATGATGTAGTCGAAGACCCCGTTTTCGCTCCTGGCGGCCGTTTCGGCGACGTAGCGCTGGGACTGTACCGAGAAGGAAGCAATCCGGTGTCTGGTGATCTGGGCCAGGAGGCTACGGGAAACACCTTCAACCGCGAAGGTAAAGCTGGCGTGTTCGATGGGCGTGACGTGTCCCATGCCGACCAGCTTATTGATGAACTCCGCCGGTTCGTGTTGGGCCGAAAAGCTGACAAGTTCGTCGTTGCTCAACCCTGAGTAACAACGCCGGCCCGCCATAGCCGCCAATTCCTCCGGCTGCGGCGTGTAAGCCAGGAGTTTGACCGAAAGCTGTACAGTCCCCACGCGATCAGAATCCCCTTTCCTCCGCCGTTTGGGACCCACAAAACAGATACCACGGCTGAAAGCAGCCGCAAAATAGATATTATATTCGCAAACTCGTAGATTTATTCCTTTAACCTACGTTACAAGAGGAGCTGAACTTGTCGGACTTACTATACAAAACCCATCGGCAAGGATCGGATCGTAAAGCCTGACCCTCCCCAAGAAACAAGAATTCAGCCATCGGCCGAATTTCTTCAAGTATCCCAGTGCCCGGTGCCTATATCTTAATGGATTTCGAGGGTCTGGCTAAGCATTTGCTTATAATTCAGTGCTACTAACTCCAACCTGGTAGCTCGAACAATGTCAATAATTGTCGATATTCTCTTTGCTTTTCCATCTTAAGTTAT
>DAIRSE010000043.1:0-9483 GCA_036804525.1 Bacillota bacterium
TGAAGATCACCCTCGCCAACGGCCAGACGGTGAACGTCAGGGGCACGGTGTTCGCCAACGACACCAAGGACAGGAACGGGCGCATGGTCTTAAACGCCGAAGCCATCAGGCAGAACGCGCCCGACCTGTACAACGCCCTGGTGGCGGCGGGCGTCAGGATTTCGAACGGCTACTTCGACATCAACGGCGCCCGGGACAACGGCAACGTCCTCGTAGGCTGGCAGCGCCAGGACGGGGCCTTCTACGACCACTACCTCTCCGGCACGGGCTGGACGCTGACGGGCGGCGGCAACGCGAGCCTGGTCATCCTGCCCACGTATAACCCGCCTCCGCCCGGCAATGTTCCCAACAATGTTCCCGGCAATAACTCCGGCGGCGGTTCCGGCGGCGGCGGTTCCGGCGGCGGCAACGCGCCGCTCCAGGTCGTGAGCGTGGCCTACAAGGGCACCGTTACCGTCGCGAAAGACCCCCAGTACGTCTTCACGATGTGGCACCGCAAGAGCGACGGGACGCTGCCCAAGATGACCACTACCGTAACGTGGTCCAACGTCCGCAAGGAGTTCACCCTGTCCGACGGGACGACTTACTCCGTGCCGGTTATGGTCGAAGGCGTCCAGGCTTACCACAACCTGCACCGCTACGAAAACAAGGGCTGGATGAACGTCGCCCCCGCTCAGCGGACGGAGCTCCAGCTCGGCTCGGACGGCAGGGCTGCGCACGTGTGGCGCTACGAGAGAGCGGGCCAGCCCGACTCCAAGGTGCACTACCTCCTGCGCCTGCCCGACGGTAACGTCCTGGACGTCAACTTCGCCGTGCCCGTCAACGGGTTCGTGACGAGCATCCTGGCGAATTCAAGCGACCAGAGCAGGTATCCGCTGGTGTTTGACAGGAGCGCGAAGGATCACGAGACATTCGATTTCACCGTCCCTGCAGACGGCTCGTCGTCTCAAGGCGCGGGGAGCCCCGGCAACGCCTCCGCTCCGAGCGGGAGCACGCCTCCCCCGAGCCAGCCCTCCGCGCCGCAGAGCTTGCAGAAGCCTAACCAGGGCCTGAATTACGTCCCCGGACAGCTTCTCGTCTCTCTCAAAGCCGGCCAGACCAAAGACATGCTTGCCCACCTCGTGCCCGGAGCGCAGATCACGCAGTCTTCGCTGTCGGGGCTGTGCACCATCACGCTTCCTCCCGGAACCGACATCGAAGTGGTCAGGACAATGCTGAACCAGGCCGGCTACAGCGCGAACTACAACTACATCTACAGCACAAACCCGGTCGGAAGTTCCCCAGCCAGCCGCATAAAGACGGGCTATTCCAGGCTTATCGCCTGACAAACACAAGGCCGAGCGCGAAAGCGTTCGGCCTTTTTTCATAATCAGAACAAGAAAGGAAGGTGCGACAACATGCAACTGCGCATCGGTATCTGCGGGGCGCACGGCACCGGCAAAACTACGCTCGCGCAAGACCTGAGCGAGGCTTTGGGGTTGCCGCTGATTACGGAAAGCGCCCGTACAGTTGCGAAAAACCTTAACATTGCCAGTTGCAAACAGCTAGGCAACAACTTTCTGACTGCGGACTTTCAACGCAAAGTCCTTCAGGCGCAATTGCAGGCGGAAATCAAGCACCGTCGGGAATACGCCTGAATTCATTCAGGTGATGAAAGGCGGCCGGGCTTTTAATTGAGAGAGACCGTTAACAGCGGTCTCTTCTCTTTTTTGTAAGCAATTCTGCAAAAGGGGGTGAAAAAGGAAAATGGAGCAAACAATCACACTCAAAATCAAGCTGTACGAACCAACACGGGCTAAACAGGAAATGTACCAGGAAATGGCTGACCGGACAACGGAATTTGCGAACAGCTATTTGAGACTGGACAAAAAAGACCGGCCCAAAACATCAAAAGAAGCCAAAGAGCACTCAAAACCATTGCCGTCGGCGTTGTTGGCGCAGGCCATCCGAGACATCAGAAGTAAGCCGAAGACCAAGCGTTTCAAGCGCCTGTGGCCCTGCTTCAACAACCAGAACTTCCGGGTGGAGAAGGAGCTTTCCCGAAACGGCGGAGCCGTGTGGAAAGCTTCTTTCCCCACACTTGAAAAACGGGTCAGTGTACCAATCGTAGTGACGCCGTACCAGGAGAAGTACCTGAACTTGCTCTTGTTTGGTAAGGCCAAACAGGGAACAGCCCGGCTGGTGAGATGCGGAAAAGACTGGTACATCCACCTGAGCTTGACGATAGCCGTAGAGCAGAAACAGAAACCAGAAAAGGTCATGGGCATTGATCTGGGGTTGATCGACCTGCTGGTGGCATCAGTGGGCGGCCAGACGCAGTTCTTTCCCGGCGGAGAACTTGCGTACATCCGCAGGCACTACGCCAACCTACGCAGGGAACTCCAGAAAGCCGGGGCGCACAAAGCCTTGGTAAAGTTGGGTGACAAAGAGCACCGCTGGGTGACGGACGTGAACCACAAGATCAGCCGTGCGGTGGTCGAATTCGCCCTACTCCATAGTGTAACGAAAATCCACATGGAGAATTTGGCCGGCGTCCGGTGGACAAAGAAACAATCCAGGAAACAACGCAAAGACCACGGCAGGAGCCTTCACTGTTGGCCGTTCTATCAGCTCCAGCAATTCATCGAGTACAAGGCGACTATAGCTGGGATCAAGGTAGAGTACGTCAACCGGGACAGGACCACTCTGACCTGTTCGAGATGCGGCGAAGAAACCAAGAGCCGTCCGAAGAACCGGTGGTTTGTCTGTCCGCGTTGCGGGAAGACAAAGCACATCGACGTTAACGCGGCGGACAACATAGCCCAGGTAGTCAGCGGTCTTGCTGCTTAACCTTAGCGGCGTGGTGTACGGCCTTTGGACCGGATAGCGCCGCCGCCCGGAAGGGTGGAGGGCAGGTGGTTCCTTGAACCTTCCGGGGCGGGCCGTGTTGGCGTGGCCCAGAGGGTGAGCGTATGAAGCGGGGCAGAAATATGCCTGCCGAAGCAGATCCCAACCGGAACCGGGCGTGAACCCGAAAGGGCACGTAATTCCCGGGGCTACTTTGGATGGGTTCAGGGTTTTCCTTGTGAGGAATCCCCTGAATTCATTCAGGGGAGGACGTCAAGCGGCGGTACAACTTGGTGATCTACACGCCGATTTTCGGCCAGCCGGAAAACGACGGGTTCCGGCTCGTCGATACGGAAAGCCAGAAGTTCATCGACGCCTTTCTTTGCCAATATTTGGAACGTCTGGAGCCATGCCATACCGTCATCAGGGTCCACGGTTCCGCTGTGGAACGCCTGATGCAGGTTCTTGGCTGCCTGCCTGTCTGGAAGGCCGTGACGTCCTCCCCCGAATGAATTCGGGGGCATCCTCAAGCGGATGCACGCAAGCCATTCTTGCGCTTCGGTTGGTGGACCGTATGCCATCCCATCTGGAACGACAAGACCACGGGCCGCGCCACACGGCCACTACTCCCCTTGACAGGAGATACCTGGAACGCCCGTTCGTAGATGTTCAGGGCACCATTCACGTCGGCTTGCGCCGTCCACCCGCACGGGCAGCGGTACAAACCGCGATGCTTTCGGCTGGCTTCACGGACCGTTCCGCAGGCATGGCAGGTGCGAGATGTGCCGCACTCGTCCACATCGTCCCGCACGGCGATCCCCACAAGCGCGGCCTTGTACCGGATCATATGGATGATCTTCCGGTACGGCCAGGCGTGGAGGCGCTGGTTAAGCTGATTGCCGTAGTCGATGGCCTCTCGGATGCCGGTCAGATTGCCGATGGCGATCTCCTTCACGCCGCGATGGACGCACTCCCGCACGAAGTGCGACGTGGCGATGTGCAGCAGATGCTCCACTTGCCGACGCTCCCTGCGGGCGATCTGGCGGTAGCGCCTTGATTTTCGCGGGCGTTCCCTGGAGGGCGGCTTGACCTTCGACCGCACCTTCTGCCAGTACCTGCGGATCGCTTTGACGAGCCGGCCTGAATAGACGAGCGCCGTGCCGTCCCCGAAGGCAGCGGCTAGGAGCACCGTTTCCCCCAGGTCCACCGCCACACAACCTGAGCCGTGGTTCTCGCGGGGCTTGACATCCACCACCAGGCGGGCTTCCAGTTGCCCGGTCAGCTTGTCGTAGGTGATGAAGACCTCGCGCACCCGCTCGTATTCCACGCCGGGCCGGTGGCTGATGCGGAACGTGACGGAGCGGACGCCATCCTCCCTGCCCGTACCCAAGGAGAGCGTCAGGCGGTTGGCCTCCACCTTGAACCCGCTTTGGATGTACTTGAGCGGGGAGAGCATGGCCTTAGGCCGGAACCCAGGCGCGTTATGACTTGTCCGCCCGTTACTCCGGAGGACGAAGAACGACTGCCACGCTTGCCGCACCTCGTCGCGAGTAAGCTGCACGGACATGGAGTAGTAGCTCTTCGCCCTGGGGAGGGCGGCCAGGATGCGGTTGAGATTGGACCGGCGCACATCGACGCGACCGGTCTTCTCTTGCTGGCGGCGGAGATGCCACATCAGCCCGTTGTAGACCTTGGTGGCGCAAAACATGGCGTCTCGCAGGATGCGTTCGGTCTCAGGGTCAGTGTGGATCTGCGCCTTTATCGTCAGCATCGGCATCCGTCTTCTGCTCCTCGATTTGACATCCTCCCACGGTTAAAACCGTGGGATTCCCTGGAATAACCAGGGGCGGTAACGTTTGATGGTCTCCGCGCTCACATGTCCGGCGGTTCCGACATAGTAGGACGGGTTCCAGAGGTGCCCGCCCCACAACCGACGCCTGAGATGCGGAAACGCCGCGAACAACCGCCGGGCGCTTGCGCCCTTGAGAATCTTAGCGATGACTGCCGGGCTGACCGCCGGAGGGGCGGAGACGAAGATGTGCACATGATCCGGCATCACCTCCATACCAAGGACCTCGTACCCATGCTCTTCGGCCAGGTGCGCCAGAACTTCCTTGGCCTTGGCATCCATTGGAGGCAAGAGCACAGGCTTGCGGTACTTGGTGGACCATACGAGATGGTAGTTGATCTCGTATACTGCATTGGGCGTGGACTTCCACGTCTTTTTCTTCATATCATCATGATACCACAAATGCGAGGGGGTCCGTGTATCCCCTCAATGAATTGAGGGGGATTACAGCCCCCTCGCGCTCCCCCGTTTCGCTAAATCTATGAGAAAAAGGCAGTTGATTCCTATGCATTTCCGTCAAGATGTATGGAACTACTTGTACGCTAACCGAAGCCTCTGGAAAGCGGCTGACGCTATGCGGGACTGGCACGAGACACTATTCTTGCATGCAGTTAACACGGCCGGTCTTGCCGTGTCGATGGCGCAGATCCTTGGTTTTTCCGAAACGGAAACCGAAGCCGCTCTCCTGGGCAGCTTTTTGCACGACTACGGAAAAGTCTCCTGGCCCCAGGGGCTGAAAAACAAGTGCCCCTTAGACCCGGACGACTGGGAATTTGTGACGACGCACCCGCTCTTGGGAACGCAGCTTGTTCGGGACAACATCAGGGACCTGCCTCCGCTGGCAATAAGGATCATCGCGGAACATCACGAGAAAGACGGCAAAGGTTATCCCAGAAAGTTGCAAAACAGCGAAATCCATCCCCTGAGCCGCGTGGTGTCATGCGCTGAATGTTATGCGGCGATGACTGAGGACAGGCCCTACAGACCGCATCCCCTCAAACCACAAGACGCGATCAGAATCATGTCACAGGACGGGTTTGACGAAACCTTCCTGGAAGCCTTGAGCCGAGCAGCAACCTCATCCCAAGCCAACCACCTCTGGCACCGGGGAGCGTTGATCGTTGGTTTTTGAAGCAATTCTCGGTATGATTGCCGGCGCTCTGGCGGGGAGCTACGCCGCAGCCTTGGCGCACCGCCTGCCCAGGAAAGAACACGCCTGGAGCGGCTCGCGCTGTCCCGCATGCAAACACGCGCTCGGGTTTCGCGACCAGATCCCGCTGGCCGGCTGGCTCCTTTTAAGAGGGCGGTGCCGCTACTGCGGGAGCCGGATCAGCCCGCGCTACCTCGTGGCGGAATCAGCCGGAGCCGCTGTCGCATTGCTTGGCTGGACGCAGTTGGGCTTCACTCTTGCCTGGGCAGCCTTTCTTGCGCTCGAAGCCTTTCTCCTGGCGGCGGCCTTAATCGACTTGGAAACAAGGACCATTCCCGACGCGCTCTCATTAAGAGTGGCCTTGGCGGGGATCGCGTTCGCCGTCGTCCAGGGACAGGCTCTATCCGGCCTTACGGGAATGTTTGCGGCGGCCCTGCCGTTAATGCTTGCGTCAGTTATCCAGCCCGGAGGCATAGGCGGCGGAGACATCAAGCTCTCTGCGGCTGCCGGGCTATTTCTTAACCTTACAGGAGCAGTTTATGCCTTATTGATCGCCTCGGCGGCAAGGGTTGCCTGCGGGCTCCTGAAAGGCTTGTCGGGCAAGCCCTTGAACGAAGAGCTTCCCTTCGCGCCGATGCTTGCCTGCGGGTTTCTCGTCCAGTTCTGTATAGCGTGGGGGTAGAAAAAGTGCCGGATCAAATCAAGGTCTGGAAGCAGTCGCTGGTCTCCGTTACCGGCGGCAGCGGGTGCGGGCGCACTCTTGCAGCCGCGCTGCTCGCTTTCGGCATCTGCAAGAAAGGGCTGAGCGTGCTTCTAATTGACCTCAACACAGGCTTCGGCGGGGGAGACCTGTCGTTTTACTTCGATCTGCCGCAGGCGCCGAACTGGAACACGCTTGCGGCGGGAGAGAACCTTAAGGACTGCGCTCTTCCGGGGCCGTTTGAAAACCTCCACGTCCTTCAGGCCCCGCCCGTTCCGGCGGAGGTTTCCGGAGCGCAGATCGAGGCCGTGCTTGAACAGGCCAGAGAGAGCTACGACCTCGTGGTTTTCGACCTGCCGGCCGGGGCTCGCCCCGTCTATACTTCCGTTCTGTCGCGTTCGGCCCAGTATGCGCTCGACGTGACGGACGGAAGAAAAACGCCTGCCGGATACGGGACGGTCGTCAGAAACGACCGGTGGAACAGCCTGAAGCAAGCCGACGTTCCTTATCTTGCGGGACTCGAAAAACTCGAAGCGCCCGGAGGATGGGCCAGGCTGGACAGGATCGGCAGGCTCCATCAAGTTACGGAAGACTTAATCAAGACGGTTTTCGGTTAGGAGGGAAAGCATTTGGGCGACTGGATCGTGTTGCCTATTGACGAAAAGACGCATAACCCGTTTGCAAACCCAATTTTGAAAGTCAACATCGCGACCGGCGAGAAACTAATAGACAGGATGGATCAGGTTTTGCGGGGGCTTGTCAGGCGGGCAGAGCCAGAAGAGGACAAGCAGGTTAATCATGGTTTTGCGCCGAATATTTAACTACGATGCAAACCGCTGACTTATGCTGGAGGAACGCTGAATGCCTGTACGAACGGCGGTGTTCAAGATACATAACCCTTCGCGACACAAGAGGTCCGTTATGGACTATGCTTTCAGGCAGTACACGCTTGCTTTTGACTATCTTTTGCGTTATGCCAAGGCCAACTCAGACCAGCTTCGTTCTTCCGCTTTCTACAAGGACAAGATCAGCGATACAGCGATAGCCCGTTTCCTTGGCAGTGCCAGAGAAAGACTGCAGCACTTTCCTATGCACGGATCTCTTCGGGATTCGCTGATTGCCGATGTCGCAGGTACGCTTGCATCTCATCTTGAGCTGAAGGCCGAAGAAGATAAGAAAGAGCACGAAAAAAACAGTCGTAAGAAGGTAAGCCATTCGTTCCCCGAAGCGCGGCGCATAAAGCACAGAGAAGAGCTCTATAAAGAGTGCCTTGAGGAATTTTGCCTGCTTGCCGATGATTGGGCACGAGAAAACGAACTGCGCGACCGGATGGCGCGGATACTGCGCGAAGAGCTTATGCCGCTGTCGTTCTGCCGTCCGGACGGGATCGTAAACAACCGCAACTTCGGTTTGCTTTACGATAAAGACAATGACAAGTGGTTCGCCGCGCTTTACCTGCTGCACAATGATTCAAAGAGAAAAAAGCTCCTAAGCGGCACAAGAACCTTAAAGGCTGTTCATCCCAAGGGCAAGCTGCTGCAAAGCTCAAAAAGACCACTTGCGGCGATCATTGTACCTCTTTCGTTCGGGCGCTGGCATGAAGAGTCGTTTCTGCACTATGCTTTGCAGCGTCCGGAATCCGTACGGTCAGCGATATTAACCAGGAAAGATGGCGAGTATTATCTCCACATAAGCTTTGATTTTGATGTCAAACGTCTTGAGCAGTTTAACATTATGGGCATAGACAGAGGTATCAGAAACCTGGTTGCCGTAACGGTCTTAAGTCCGGACGGAACGGTGCTTTACCAGCAAGCCATTTCCGGCGAAGCAATAGATGGCTATAGGGAAATGGAGACTTGGCGGCGTGCACGTGAGCAAAAAAAGGGCAGGGTATTCTTTGGCTCGAAGGAAAGGCGTGTAACGGAACAGGTTCTCCACCGGCTTGCCAATGAGATTGTTTCTCTCGCCGTAAAGTACAGGGCGCAGGTTGTTGTTGAAGACCTTAAATATCTGAGCCGCGGTGGATTCAAAAAGAAGTTCACGTCAAAATGGTTCCAAAAGAAGATGAACAGGCGTTTGTCGAGGTTGACTTACAACAAACTCAAGACCATCCTGGAATATAAGCTGGAAATGGCTGGGCTTAACAAACCCAAAAAAGTTGAGGCCAGGTACACTTCACAGGAATGTCCGCTGTGCGGATGCATTGACAAAGCCAACCGTCCTGACGGCGGGCCTGTTTTTACCTGTGTTAAGTGCGGGTACAGCGCAGATTCTGACATCAACGGGTCGCACAACGTAGCGCGGAGGTGGATCTGGATTTTGGAACGTGCTGCAGAGAAGCGGCGCGAGAAAGGTTAATAAAGAATACGAGTTTTGGGTGTAATTTGTCACAGCACCCACTTCTGGGGAAAGGTTGACGCCGGTATGCCGCAAGGCGTATCTTGAACCTGACCTGGTTGGAAACCCGTGTCCTCAAAACTCAAGCGTCTTTTCTGACGCAAGAGTATTCGCTTAGCGGAGGAAGCCAGTAAATTATTCAGCGGGATTTTGATACAACGATCCCGTTTGTAGAACAGACTCATTCTCAAGCCCTAGAGCCCCTTGTTCAATTTCTGCACCCGGGAGCAGGGCGGGTATATGCAAGAATAGCTGTCGCCAGAGTTTCGCAAATGCTCCGGGTTTTTCTGCAGCAAATGGATTTTCGAAAACCAGGTTCGAATTTGAGTCTGTTAGCCCGCATTCTTTGTATGTTTCTAAGGTCTGTTGCAGCGGCAATTAAGCTATGGCTAGGGTTGTGACAGGTTAGCGGCTTGCTATATCTTTATCACAGATAGGTTGCAGCGGCAATTAAGCTATGGCTAGGGTTGTGACGTAAATGTCGATGCCCCATTTATGCCACAACCATGAGGTGGACCCCATTGTCAAGACACATTTTTGACGAAGTTTAAGGTGGGTTCT
>DAIRSE010000044.1:0-9444 GCA_036804525.1 Bacillota bacterium
CTCTTCGCCAAATTCCGGGGTTTGTCGACTTCGCAGCCGCGGGCGACGGCAGCATAGTAAGCAAAGAGCTGCAGCGGGACCACGGCTAGGACGGGGGCGACGAGCGGATGGGTCTGCGGCAGGCAGATAACCTCGTCGGCCACTTCCCGGATTTCGCAGTGGTCGTTCAGGGCCACGGCGATGACGTCGGCGCCGCGGGCCTTGACCTCTTTAATGTTGCTGACCGTCTTGTCGTAGAGTTCGGGCTGGGTCGCCAGGGCGAACACCGGAACGCCCGGCACAACCAGAGCAAGGGTGCCGTGCTTCAGCTCCCCGGCGGCGTAGGCCTCGGCGTGGATGTAGGAGATCTCCTTGAGCTTGAGGCTCCCCTCCATCGCGACGGCGTAGTCCAGGCCGCGCCCGATGAAGAAAACGTCCCTGCGGTCGGCATACCGGCGCGCCAGTTGAGCAATGCACTCGGTGTTTTCAAGCGTCTGCGCAATCTGCTCAGGCAGGTTGCTGAGTCCCCACAGGATGGCCTGCTGGTCGCCTTTCGCCAGCGTGCCGCGCGCTTCTCCCAGCCAAAGGGCCAAGAGGTAAAAAGCGGTGAGCTGGGTCACGTAAGCCTTCGTGGAGGCGACGGCGATCTCCGGCCCGGCCCAGGTGTAGATAACGTCGTCGGCCTCGCGGGCAATCGAGCTGCCGACGACGTTGGTGATGGCGATGACGCGGGCTCCGCGGCTCTTTGCCTCGCGCAGCGCAGCCCTGGTATCAGCCGTTTCGCCCGACTGGCTGACCACGATGACCAGGTCGTTCTCACCGATGATCGGCTCCCGGTAGCGGAACTCGGAAGCGATATCGGCATCCACCGGGATCCGGACAAGCTTTTCGATGATGTACTTGCCGACCACGCCGGCGTGGTAGGCGGTACCGCAGGCGACAACAAAGATCTTGTTGAGGTTCCGGACATACCCGGCATCCAGGGAAAGCTCATCGAAAACGACACGGCGGCCGTCGGGGGAGATGCGCCCGCGCAAGGTCTCCCGGATAGCCTTGGGCTGCTCGCAGATCTCCTTGATCATGAAGTGGTCGTAGCCGCCCTTTTCGGCCTGTTCGGCCTCCCAGTTGACGTGGAAGACGTCTTTGGCAATCGACCTGCCGTTAAAGTCGAAGATGTTGACCCTGGAGTCGGTGACCTCGGCCATTTGGCCGTCGTCGAGCAGGTAGACCTTGCGGGTATAGGGCAGGATGGCCGGGATGTCGGAGGCGATGAAATTTTCGCCCTCGCCCAGGCCGATGACCAGCGGGCTGTCCTGGCGCACGGCGATCAGCCGGCCGGGCTCGTTGAGAGCGATGGCCAGGAAGGCGAAGCTGCCGTGCAGGCGGCTGACGGCGCGCTTCACGGCCTCGTAGAGGTCGCCATCAAAGTTGTAGTAATGCTCGATGAGGTGCGGCAGGACCTCGGTGTCGGTTTCGGAGCGGAACATGTGCCCCTCGGCCTTCAGCCACTGCCGGAGGCTCGAGTAGTTCTCGATAATCCCGTTATGCACGCAGGCAAAACGGCCGGTGCAGTCGATGTGGGGGTGAGCGTTGAGGTCGGTGGGAGCGCCGTGCGTGGCCCAGCGGGTATGCCCGATACCGCTCTTCCCGTTAAAGGACTGCCCGTTGATGTTATTTACCAGGACGTCGAGCTGTCCGGCCTTCTTCTTTAAGTAAAGAGCGTTCTCCTCAAAAACAGCGATACCGGCGGAGTCGTAACCGCGGTACTCCAAACGGCGCAAGCCTTCAAGGAGCACCGGAACGGCAGTCTGATGACCTGTGTAACCTACGATACCGCACATATCGTATCAATCCTTCCTTACTGTTAGTTGGTAGCCTATTGCTTCTTACGATCCAGCAAATATGCTCCCACCGTAGACAAAACGGCTATTACAAGCACGAATAGATAAAGCTGTGAAAGCTCATACCCTGCTTGCGAATACTTTTCAATAGCTTGCCAAGCCATAATGAAAGAAAAGATGAAAAGTAATACTGCTTTTGTGTTTTCCTTCATATGGCCTTCCCCTTTCAGACTCGATTCCACAAATAAGAAAGCTGTGCCCAGCACAGCATCAATTTACGACGGGATTCTCTTCGGCCAAGCCTAACCATGGGCATACGAAGACACGAACCCCTTGTGTGCTTTTCGTCACCGGGCACCTTTGTCCCGGCAGTTGCCCGCCGGATTTGTAGTGCCGCTGACGGCCGTGACCAGCCGGGAGGCATCCGCCGAATCCTTCGATAAACCTCCGCCTCGTCACCCGGCACTCAACCTCCAGTACCGGATTTGAATTGCGAAATCTCCGGTACCGGGGCAAAACCCTTTCTTAACTTGGGAAACCAAGCATCGGGTTGAGTGCCGGGTCTGGCGCTTCGTATTCACTTGTTCGTTTTGGATTAGCATTTCAGCATTAAGGACTTGCAAGAACTCTCTGCGAACCACCTCCTGAAAGAATAGTGAATCGGAGTTCCTAGAAGTCATATACAGACCGGGATTAATCCCAGCTAATACTAATTATTACTCGATCTTGGATTAAAGCAAGTATTTGTTACTGTTCGATTTCCTTGATGACTTTCACCAGGTGATTGACAACGTGCAGTAGGATTTCCTGGTCCCTGCCTTCAACCATGACGCGGACCAGGGGCTCGGTGCCGGACGGCCTTACCAAGATACGTCCCCGGCCGGCCAGCCGCGCTTCCTGCTCCCGGATAGCCGCTTCCAGCCGGGGATCATTCATGACCGTCTCTTTTTCGCGGACCCGGACGTTTTCCAAAATCTGCGGCAGGCGCTCCATCTGGGCAGCCAGGCTCCCCAGGGATTTCCCCGTCCCGGTAACCACGTTTAAGAGTTCCATCGAGGTTAGAATGCCGTCGCCCGTGGTGTTGTGGTCCAGGAAGATGATATGGCCGGACTGCTCGCCGCCCATGTTGGTCCCCGTGCGAAGCAGCTCTTCGAGGACGTAACGGTCGCCCACCTTGGTCTGCAGGACCTTGATGCCGGCCTCCTGCAAAGCCAGGTGCAAGCCGAGATTGCTCATCACTGTGGCTACCAGGGTATCGCCGGCCAGGCGTCCCTGCTCCTTCAGGCACTTGGCGCAGATAACCATGATCTGGTCGCCGTCGACGATATTGCCCTGCTCATCGACGGCGATGACCCGGTCGGCATCACCGTCAAAAGCCAGGCCCAGGTCGGCCCTTTGCCTGACTACCTCCTGCTGAAGCCGGGCCGGGTTGGTGGAACCGCAGCCCACGTTGATGTTCCGGCCGTCCGGTTCTACGGAAAGAGGAACAACCTCCGCCCCGAGTTCCTTGAAAATGCGGGGGCCGACGCGGTAAGCCGCGCCGTTGGCGCAGTCGACAACGATGCGCAGCCCTTTGAGGCTGGCGGGACCAACCCTCTTGGCCAGGCCGATGTAGAGCTCGTCGGCGTCATTAACATCAAAGACCCGTCCTATGCGGTCTCCTGTCGGCGACGGCAAGCCGTTCTCGGCGACGAGGAGAAACCTCTCTATCTCTTCTTCGACCGCGTCCGGCAGTTTGTAGCCGTTAGCCCCGAAAAACTTTATGCCGTTGTCCTCGTACGGGTTATGAGATGCAGAAATGACGACGCCGCCTCCCGCGTTGAGGGCGCGGGTCAGGTAGGCAACAGCAGGAGTGGGGATGATACCGGCGCGCAGCACGTTGACGCCGACGGAACAGATCCCGGCAATCAGGGCGGCCTCAAGCATGTCTCCGGAAACGCGGGTATCGCGCCCGATGACGATAGAACGGCTTTCTGTATCGCTAGTCAGCAGGTATGCGCCTACGCGCCCCAACTTGTAAGCCAGCTCGGGAGTAAGCTCACGGTTGGCAACGCCGCGAACGCCGTCGGTGCCGAAAAGTCTGCCCATCTAATGCCTCTTCCCCCATCCCGATAAAAATATCACACATCATGTAGCCCTACAAGATCCTTATTTATGGTATGCAGAGAGCGCTGAAGTGTTAGGGAACAGGGGACCCCTATTCATGGAAGGCAAAATCCGCTCACTCTTCTTCTTCCGCGGGTTCCTCGGCCTTGATCAGGCCGTAGGCCAAGCTGTCGGTGAGCGCCTGCCAGCTCGCCTCGATAATGTTGGACGAAACCCCGACCGTTCCCCAGGAATGGCGCCCGTCGCCGGTCTCGATCAGGACCCGGACGACCGCTTCGGTCCCGGCCTTTTCGTTAAGCACGCGGACCTTGTAGTCGTTGAGTTTCATCCGGTTGATCTGCGGATAGAAAGCCACCAGAGCCTTCCGCAAAGCTGCGTCCAGGGCGTTGACGGGACCGTTTCCTTCAGCCGCGGTGTGAATGACCTGGTCGCCGACACGGAGCTTGATGGTCGCCTCCGACGAGATGTGTTTGTCTTCCCGGAGCTCGATGATCAGCCGCAGGCTTTCCAGGTTGAAGGGCTTCTTGTAACCCTGGTAGGCCTTGCGCACCAGCAGTTCAAAGGAGCCCTCCGCACCTTCGAACTGGAAGCCCTGGAACTCCAGTTCTTTAAGCTCGTTCAGGAAGCGGCGCGTCTCCTCGCTGTCCACGTCCCCCATTTTCAGTTCCCGGTATTTATATACTAAATTCGACAGACCCGATAATTCTGACACTAAAACGTTTCTTTTGTTGCCCACGGCCTCGGGGGCGATGTGCTCGTAGGTCAGCGGGTCTTTCAGGAGCGCGTTTACGTGCACGCCGCCCTTATGCGCAAAGGCACTGGCGCCTACATAAGGCTGGCGGGGGTCGGGAATGACGTTGGCGATCTCGCTGACAAAGCGGGAGAGCTCCGTGAGGTAAACAAGGTGGTCGTCCGGGATGGTCCGGATTTTTTTCTTCAGTGTGAGGTTGGGGATAAGGACGCAGAGGTCGGTGTTGCCGCAGCGTTCGCCGAAACCGTTGACCGTTCCCTGGACCTGGACAACCCCGGCCTCTACGGCCATCAGGCTGTTGGCCACCGCCAGTCCCCCGTCGTTGTGGGCGTGGATGCCGAGCGGAACCTGTACCGCCTGGCGGACCCGCTCGATAATCGGCGGCACTTCCGAAGGCAGCACGCCGCCGTTGGTATCGCAGAGCACGATTATCCGAGCCCCCGCCTCCTGGGCGGCGGCGAGCGTAGCCAGGGCATACTCGGGATTGGCCTTGAAGCCGTCAAAGAAGTGCTCGGCGTCGTAGAACACCTCGAGCCCGCGCGAGCGCAGAAAAGCCACCGAGTCCCGGATCATGGCCAGGTTTTCTTCCAGGGTAGTGTTCAGCGCCCGGTAGACGTGGAAGTCCCAGCTTTTTCCGAACACGGTCGCGTTGCTCACGCCTGACGCCACGGTAGCGGCCAGGTTGCCGTCCTGCTCAGCGGGAATGCCCACTCTGCGGGTGCTGCAGAAGGCACAGAGGCGCGCGTGCCGGAACCTGTAATCGCGCATCCGCCTGAAAAACTCCACGTCTTTGGGGTTGGAACCGGGCCAGCCCCCCTCGATGTAGTGGACGCCGAGCTTGTCAAGGCGCCGGGCGATCTTGATTTTGTCGTCAACTGAAAAAGAAATCCCCTCGCCCTGCGCGCCGTCGCGCAAAGTGGTATCGTAGATTTCTACCTGCTGCACTGCCGGTCCCTCCACGAAAAGCGCCAGGATCTTGCCGGTTCCGAAAGCTCTATAAGTCTAGAGTCCTGTTGGTTTGTTTTCCTTAAGTTTTTCTTTGACATAGGCGATCAGGCCGCCCTTGGCGACGATCTCCTGCATAAAGGGCGGGATCGGCTGGGCCTTGTACTCTTTGCCGGTAGTCAGGTTGTAGATTCTGCCGGTGTCGGCCTCCACAGCCACCCGGTCCCCGGTCCGGATGTCATCGCAGGCCTCCGGGCATTCCAATATCGGGAGCCCTATGTTAAAAGCGTTGCGGTAAAAAATGCGGGCGAAAGTCTTGGCGATCACGCAGGAAACCCCCGCATGTTTAATGGCAATCGGGGCATGCTCGCGGGACGAACCGCAGCCGAAATTCTGCCCCCCAACGATGATGTCCCCGGGCGCCACCTTGGACGGAAATTCCGGATCGGCGTCCTCCATGCAGTGCTCTGCCAGCTCGCGGGGATCGGAAGTGTTCAGGTAACGGGCGGGGATGATGGCGTCGGTGTCGACGTTATCCCCGAACTTCCATGCCCTTCCTTCCAGACGCATTTACTTCACCTCTTTCGGGTGGGCGATACGCCCGAGTACGGCTGAAGCGGCAGCTACAGCGGGGCTGGCCAGGTAAACTTCGCTCTCGGGGTGGCCCATCCGCCCTACAAAGTTGCGGTTGGTGGTGGCCACAGCGCGTTCGCCCTTGGCCAGGATGCCCATGTGCCCGCCCAGACACGGGCCGCAGGTCGGCGTGCTTACGGCGGCGCCCGCCTTGATGAAAACGGCGATCAGCCCCTCCTCCATCGCCTGCAGGTAGATCTCCTGGGTACCGGGGATGATGATGCAGCGGACTTTGTCGTGCACCCTGCGGTTTTCCAGTACCTTGGCCGCCTCCCGCAGGTCCTCGATGCGCCCGTTGGTACAGGACCCGATGACCACCTGGTCGATCTCGACGGTATCGGCCTCAGAGACGAAGCGGGTGTTGTCCGGGCTGTGCGGGAAGCTTACAACCGGCTCAAGCTCACTGACATCATAGCTAACAGTACGGGCATACTTGGCGTCGCTGTCGCTGCGGTAAAACTTGTACGGCCGTTTGGCGCGGTCTTGCACGTAAGCCTCGGTGGTGCGGTCCGGGGGGACGATGCCGTTTTTGGCCCCGGCCTCGATCGCCATGTTGCACATCGTGAAGCGGCCGTCCATAGACAGGTTCTCGATGACCGGGCCGGTAAACTCCATAGCCTGGTAGAGGGCTCCTTCCACCCCGATGTCGCCGATGGTGTGCAGGATGAGGTCCTTGCCCCCCACCCATTCGGGAAGCTCACCCTCGTAAACGAACTTGATCGACTCCGGGACCTTGAACCAGGTTTCCCCGAGGGCCATTGCCGCGGCAAGGTCGGTGCTGCCCACCCCGGTAGCGAAGGCGCCCAGGGCCCCGTAGGTACAGGTGTGCGAATCGGCCCCGATAACCACATCCCCCGGACCGACCAAGCCCTGTTCGGGCAGGAGGCAGTGCTCGATCCCCATCCGGCCGACCTCGAAGTAGTTGGTCAGGCCCTGCTCGCGGGCGAAATCCCGCACCAGCTTGGCCTGTTCGGCCGACTTAATGTCCTTGTTGGGGATGAAATGGTCGGGGACGAGGATCACCCGGTCGGGGTCGAAGACGTGCCCCACCCCGGTCTTCTGGAACTCCTTGATAGCCAGGGGAGCAGTGATGTCGTTCCCGAGGACGGCGTCGACGGAGGCCGAAATCAGTTCCCCGGGCTCAATCCGGTCTTTCCCGGCGTGTGCAGCCAAAATTTTCTCAGTGATCGTCATACCAGCCATAGCGTTCATCAATCCTTACTCGAAAGTTACGTTCGTTATCGGATACGGTCACTTAATCAGCATTGAGCGTTGAGCATTTGAGCGCTCAGTGCCCAGTGCTCAGTGCGGACAGCCACTCAGTGGCCGTCCTTCAGGCGCTCGTCGTAGGCAATCTTGTTCAGGACGTTGATGTAGGCGCGGGCACTCGCCTCGATAACGTCGGTACTGATGCCCCGACCGGTAAAAACCTTCTGCTGTTCGTTCGCCAGCTTGAGCGTAACGTTGGCCAGCGCGTCGGTCCCGCCGGTGACGGCGTCGATGACGTAGCTGATAAGCATATACTTTTTGCCGGTGATCTTTTCGATGGCCTTGTAGACGGCATCTACGGGACCGTTGCCGCAGGCCGCTTCCTGAACCAGCTCTCCCTCGACGACCAGGGCGATGACGGCGGTGGGTTTCACCGTCGTGCCGCTGAAAATGTGCAGGTACTCAAGTTCGTAAGTGGCCGGCACCTTGCGGATCTGCTCCTCGACGATGACCTCCAGGTCCTCATCTTCGATGTTCTTCTTGGTGTCGGCCAGCTGTTTGAAGCGCACAAAGGCGGCATTCAGCTCTTCCTCGGTCAGGCTGTAACCCAGCTCGGCAAGGCGCTGCCGGAAGGCGTGCCGGCCGGAGTGCTTGCCCAGGACGAGGTTGGTACGGGTGATCCCCACCATCGACGGGTTCATAATCTCGTAAGTGGTACGCTCCTTGAGGACGCCGTCCTGATGGATGCCTGACTCGTGCAGGAAGGCGTTTTTACCGACCACGGCCTTGTTGAACTGCACGGGCATGCCTGTCAGCAAGCTGACCAGCTTGGAAGTGCGGTAGATTTCCTCGGTATTGATCCTTAAATCGATACCCAGGCGGTCGCGCCGGGTGTGGCAGATCATAATCAGCTCTTCCAGGGCGGCGTTGCCGGCCCGCTCGCCTATCCCGTTGATCGTCCCTTCGACCTGCCGCGCACCGTTGATCACTGCGGCCAGGGAATTGGCTACGGCCAGCCCCAGGTCGTCGTGGCAGTGGACGCTCAGGATCGCCTTTTCGATGCCGGGGGTCCCTTGCATAATTCCGGCGATGAAAGCGCCGAATTCGTCGGGGGTGGCGTAGCCGACGGTATCCGGGATGTTGATGACCGTAGCCCCGGCCTCGATCGCCGTGGCCACGACCCGGCAGAGAAACTCGAGGTCGGAGCGCGAAGCGTCCTCGGCCGAAAACTCGACATCCGAGGTATAGGAACGTGCGCGTTTAACGGCCGCAGCCGTGGCCTCCAGAACTTGTTCACGGCTCATACGGAGCTTGTGCTTAAGGTGAATATCCGAGGTGGCAATGAAGGTATGGATACGGGGCTGGTCGGCATAGCGCAGGGCCTCCCATGCCCGGTCGATGTCGGCGAAATTCGCCCGCGCCAGGCCGGCTATGGTCACGCCGCGGATCTCGCGGGCTATGGCCTGGACAGCCTCAAAGTCGCCCGGCGAGGCAAAGGGGAATCCCGCCTCGATGACATCAACGCCGAGGTTGGCTAGCTGCCTGGCGATCTGCAGTTTTTCGTTGATGTTGAGGCTAACACCGGGCGACTGCTCCCCGTCACGGAGCGTGGTATCAAAAATGTATAACCGGTCCATATAGGCTCCTCCCTTCGGTCGTCGCGCTGTATGATCTAAGCAGTAGGACTCGATAGCATTCCCGTTCGGGAATGCTGATTAAAGATCCCTTCGGTCGTCGCATGCCTAGCAGCCGGCAGCCGGTAAATTACCGTAATGGCATTAAGCACAGGCAGGAGTGTGATCCAGCTGTCGGGCATCAGATCAGTCTTGGACATAAGATATCCGCTGTAAGAAACGAGGGGCGGTCTTGCTCGCCCCCGCTTTCGGAATCTAAGTTTAACGTCCGTGGTCTAACGACCTGGGAGCCCGCTGAAAAACTGCGCCTGGCAAAAAGGATGTCGGATGCCGGAAGTCAGAAATC
>DAIRSE010000045.1:0-9057 GCA_036804525.1 Bacillota bacterium
TCGATGACCCTGGGGCCGCACCACAGATCGACCTGGTAGACGCCGGGTTCCTCGAAGATTACGTTGGTGCAGAAAGTGATCAGCTCGCGGACTTGAGGGTGGGGAGGAGTACACAGGAAATGCGGGCTTTCTTTAAGCTCTCCGTTCGGCTTGACCAGCATATAAAAGAGATTGTAGGTACGCGACTCGAAAAAGCCGGTTACCCTGGTAACTATTTGAAAAGAAACAGGATGCGCCGGAAAGGAAGGCACGATGAACCTGTCAATTTCGAGAGTGCTGTCCGCCGCATCAAAGAACCGTATGCCGAACGATCTCAACCCGAGGTCGAGCATGTGACCAGCTCCCTGGAAAACGTTCTGCAGATAGATTCCAGTGTCTTCCAGGAATTCCTTCCCAAATATTTCGACAGATCGCTCCCGGCTGGTGCAGTATGTCGTTTCAAGCGGGTTTCAGAGGACGGTTCATTGTTTCTTGTAATGCTGTGCAGTCAGTCTGTGCTTCCAGGTGCGCAGTTACAGTTCCGGTTATCGGGACTCGGAAGTGTAGGGCTGTTGAAAAACTTCGCCTGGCTTTGTCAGGCTTGCCGGCCAGTGCTCACGTACCACCCCAGTACGCTCTGCGGTGGCCGGCTTCGCCTTCCGCGCCATGCTTGTTTTTGAACAGCCCTCGGTTTTTAGACAGGCCGAAGTATCCGGTGGCTGCCGGATTAACCGCAGGATATTCGCCGCTGTCAACAGGATGCTGCCCAGCAGGGATATCAGATATCCCGCAATGAACAGCCCCTTTAAGTGGTCCTGGTTGGACATCGCCGCCTCACCTCAATTGCCATGTTATGTATTTAATGGTTTATGGTGCCAGCTATGTTGTGGAAAGTTCCGTTCCGCCGGATTAAGAATACAAAACTCAGACCGTAACGATCTGAGTTCTTTCTGCAATTCCCTACGATTGAAAGTGCTTACGGCACTGCTGTTAGCCGTTGGCATTAGCTGTTAGACGGGTAGTACCCTGGATCCCTTTCGAATAGCTAACCGCAAATAGCTAACAGCGGCGACTTCCAGTCGCCTTTCCTACGACCTACGACCTACGGCCATTACAAAGCCTGCAGGAGGATGGCCGCCGCAATACCGACGGCGACCGTGAGCAAGAGGTTCCTGGTCTTGGCTGCCACAGCGAAACAGGGGATCGCCGCCAGTAGAGCATAGTTTTCCAAAGCCAGGAAAGGGCGCCCGTTTCTAAGGAGCAATTCGGGAGCCAACAGGGCGGCCAGCACGGCAACGGGAACAAAGCTCAGCCAGCGTACAAACCCTTCAGGAATGCGGGTCTTGGCAAGTACGGCCAGGGGCAGCATCCGCGGGATGTAGGTTACGACGGCCATTCCTAGTATTACCCAGATTTTCTCCATTTTTCCCACCCCGTTGCGATGCTGGCGGCCAGTACAGTCGCCAGGATGATGTTCCAGTTGCCTTTGACCAGCATGGCGCCGGCAATGGAAAGGGCGCCGGCGATCAGGGCCGTGCCGAGCAGAAGACGGTTCTTGACCTGCACGACAAGGAGCGAGATAAACATAGCCGGCAGGGCGAAATCCAGGGGCAGCTTGTCCAGGCCGGGAACGATCGTACCGCTCAGCGCTCCGATCAGAGAACCGGCGTTCCATGAGAGGTATGAGGCCAGGTTGGCGCCGTACATAAAGAAGTGATGATGCTGCCGCTGGGAGTACTCAGTGCTGTTCAGCGCAAAAGTCTCGTCGGTGACGCCTGTTCCGAGGAGGGCGAGGTCGAAGAACCTCAAGTTTCGCACGTAGCGTACCAGGGAGGCGCTCATCAGGATGTGCCGCAGGTTCACCAGGAAGGTGGTGGCGATAATCGTCCAAGGGTCCATTGCGGCGGCGAACATGCCTGTGGCAATGAACTGGGCGGCTCCGGCATAGACGAAGGTCGACATAGCCATGGTCTCCCATAGCGTCAGCCCGGCTTCACGCGCCAGCACGCCGTAGGCTATGGCCAGCGCGACATAGCCAAGCATGATGGGCACGGCCTTACCAACTCCGTGCCGGAATTCTTCCTTTGGCGACAGGGCTAATGTGGTGGACTGCATGGATTCCCTCCGCGGTGAATAACATTTAATATTTTATCATAATCTGTCGGCGGGTTGCTCACGGAGTTTGACACAAAATGCTTCTATTGTCTATCGCCCTTTCGTATGGATAACTAGCAGGATGCTTGTCTGTCAAGGAGAAACGTATGGGTGCGGAAAAAAAGGACAACGTCTACCGCCTGGATTTTAAGAAGCGCAGGCGGATAGGGCCGGGCAAAGCTAAACCTCGTTTGGGCAAGGTTCCTTCCAGAGGCCGACCCGTAAAGAGAAAGCGCTCAAACAGCCTCGACCCCAGGGATAAGCCTGTGCAGGCCATGCTTATTTTTGGGGTGATCGTTTTCCTCGTCACTGTATACTTGCGGTTCAGGTGACAGGGATGCTGATCACGTGCAAGAAACACGTTCTATCAGCTATGGACAAGCCTACCGGCAAATGCAATATTTTTGTGAGCAGGTGCCGAATTATCCTTGACACTGCAAACGGTTCTTAGGTATACTTGCAATAATTTATAGCTCAAAGGCTGTGAAGGGGATATACGGTCCTGTGACCGGGCCGCTACAGAGAGCCGGGGATGGTGAAAACCGGTGCGGGGTGCAGGAGCCGTGATCACCCTGGAGCTGAAAAGTGAACGGCCGGAACAGCGTCCAAGTAGCTTTCTCCGGGTTAGGAACCCGTTACCAAAACTGCCTGCTTGTTGGCGGGCTGGAGAGGTGGCCGTCTGATAGTGACGGCAAACAGGGTGGTACCGCGTGGGTAGTGACCCCTCGTCCCTGGCAATCGTTTCGGCTGTCAGGCGGGGGGTTTTAGTTTATTTTTATTTATTTATGGAGGGATTGGGGTAATGGGGCTCATTATCTACCTTGACGGCGAGTATGTGCCGGAAGAAAAGGCGGTTGTCTCGGTATTCGACCACGGTTACCTGTATGGCGACGGCGTCTTTGAGGGCATCCGTGCCTACCACGGTCGGGTATTCAAGCTCCGCGAGCACCTGGTGAGACTTTATGAGTCGGCACGGGCTATCATGCTCACCATACCCATCAGCATCGACGAGATGCAAGAAGTGGTCCTGGAAACCCTGCGGCGGAATAACCTGCGTGACGCCTACATCCGGCTCGTTGTCTCGCGCGGTAAGGGTGACCTGGGGCTGGATCCCAAGAAATGCCCCCGCCCGACCATCGTATGTATCGCCGCATCTATCCAGCTCTATCCGGAAGAGTTTTACCGGAAGGGTTTGGAAGTGATCACCGCGGCTACACGCCGCAACCTGGTTGACGCCGTAAACCCGCGAGTCAAATCTCTCAACTATTTGAACAACATTATGGCCAAAATTGAGGGCAGCCTGGCCGGCACCCTGGAGGCAATCATGCTGAATGCGGAAGGCTACGTATGTGAGGCTACGGGTGACAACATCTTTGTTGTCAAAAACAACGTATTGATCACCCCGCCTGCTTTTCTGGGCATACTCGAAGGGATTACCCGCAACACCGTAATGGAATTGGCGGCGACGAAAGGGATCAAGGTCGTGGAGCAGGTTTTCACGCGGCATGATCTTTACGTGGCCGACGAGTGCTTCCTGACCGGGACCGCAGCCGAGCTTATCCCCGTGGTTAAGATTGACGGGCGGGTTGTCGGAGACGGTAAGCCGGGTCCAATAACCCTGGAACTGCTCGAAGACTTCCGGGCACTAACCAAGATAAACGGACCCGAGATTTTTCCAGATTAGCACTAAGCACTAGGCATTAGGAAAGAACGATCACATTGGGTACTACATTTCCAATCCTCGCTTATGGCCTAAAGCCTAACGCCCTTCGAAGGAGGTTTGGTCTTGCGCAGGAGTCATTCAGTCCTGAAGGGCCTGGAAAAGGCGCCGCACCGCTCGCTTTTTAAGGCATTGGGCTTTACCGACGCTGAACTGGAGCGCCCGCTGATCGGCGTTGTCAATGCCGAAAACGAAATTGTTCCCGGGCACATGCATCTGGGGGATCTGGCCGAGGCCGTCAAGGCCGGCATCCGCGTGGCGGGGGGCACCCCCGTGTCTTTCGGCAGCATTGCCGTCTGCGACGGTATCGCTATGAACCATGAGGGGATGAAGTATTCCCTGGCCAGCAGGGAGCTGATCGCTGACAGCGTCGAGGTTATGGCCAGGGCGCACGCCTTCGACGGGCTGGTCTTTGTCACCGCCTGCGACAAGATCGTTCCCGGCATGCTGATGGCGGCAGCCCGCCTGGATATCCCCTGCATCTTCGTCAGCGGAGGGCCGATGCTGGCCGGATCATATAAAGGGAAGAAAGTGTCGCTGACCGATGTCTTTGAAGCCGTAGGCGCGGTCAAGGCCGGGAAGATGACCGAGGCCGACCTGGCTGAGCTCGAAGAATGCGCCTGCCCCGGCTGCGGTTCCTGCGCCGGCATGTTTACGGCCAATTCGATGAACTGCCTTACCGAAGCGCTGGGGATGGCCCTGCCGCGCAACGGTACCATTCCCGCGGTGAGCGCGGCCCGCAGGCGTCTGGCCAAGATAGCGGGCATGCAGGCTGTCGAACTCGTCGAAAAGGGTATACGGCCTTCCTACATCTTGACGCGGGAAGCCTTTTACAACGCCCTGACGGTGGATATGGCTCTGGGCTGCTCAACCAATACCGTTTTGCATCTCCTGGCTATTGCCTTCGAGGCTGGGGTCAAGATTGACCTCGACGTTGTCAACCAGATCAGTGCTCGGACCCCCAACCTCTGCCGCCTCGCCCCGGCTGGACCGGCCTTTATGGAAGACCTGGACGAGGCCGGAGGCATTCCGGCCGTGATGGCCGAGCTGTCCAAGAAGGGCCTCATCGTTACGGAACTGTTGACGGTGACCGGCAGGACAGTCGGGGAGAATCTTAAGAATGCCAGAATCCTGCGTAACGAGATTATCCGGGCTTTAGACGACCCGCACTCGCCTACCGGCGGCCTGGCTGTACTGTGGGGCAACCTGGCCCCGGACGGCGCCATCGTCAAGGCCTCGGCCGTGGCGCCCGAAATGTTGAAGCACCGCGGCCCGGCCCGGGTTTTCAACGCCGAGGAAGAGGCCGTCGAGGCTATCATGGGCGGTAAGATCAGACCGGGAGACGTTGTGGTTATCCGCTACGAGGGGCCCAAGGGCGGTCCGGGGATGCGCGAAATGCTGACGCCTACCTCGGCCATTGCCGGGATGGGCCTCGACAAAGACGTGGCCTTGCTTACCGACGGCCGTTTTTCAGGGGCCACACGGGGGGCCAGCATCGGGCACATTTCGCCCGAGGCTATGGAAGGAGGCCCGATCGCCGTCATCCGGGACGGTGACACGATTGAAATAGACATTCCCAACAGATCTCTTAACGTAGACCTGACGAAGGAAGAGATCGCGGGCAGGCTGTCCGAGTGGCGGCCTCCCGAGCCGCGGATCAAGCGCGGTTACCTCGCCCGCTACGCCAAGGTTGTGGGTTCGGCGGCGGGAGGAGCGATTATTCAAGACTAGCCCTGGGGGAGGAAGTACAAGGTGTTGTTGACCGGAGGACAAATTCTTCTCGAGTGTTTGAGGGAACAAGGTGTTGAAACGATCTTCGGCTACCCCGGGGGCGCGGTACTGCCTATCTATGACGCCATTTACGATTCCGACATCCGGCACATTCTTGTGCGGCATGAACAGGCTGCCGCCCATGCCGCTGACGGTTATGCGCGGGCCAGCGGCAAGGTGGGCGTCTGTCTGGCCACCTCCGGACCCGGGGCGACCAACCTGGTGACGGGCATTGCCAATGCCGCTATGGATTCGGTACCTATGGTGGCCTTCACCGGACAGGTGCCGACCACACTCCTGGGTCGTGACTCCTTCCAGGAAGCCGACATCACCGGGATTACCATGCCGATCACCAAGCACAATTACCTGGTCCGGGACATCGCCGACCTGGGACGCATCGTCAAGGAAGCATTCTTCATTGCCAGCACGGGCCGGCCGGGGCCGGTCCTGGTAGACATCCCGCGCGATATATCGGCTGGTGTCTTCGACTATCATTCGTACGAACACCCGGTGCGCCTGCCGGGTTACAATCCCAAGCTCACGGCTAACCCCCGCCTGGTCGCCGAGGCCGTTCAGGCCATTGCCCAGGCGCGCCGTCCCGTTATTTACGCCGGCGGCGGTGTCATCAACTCCGGGGCCTCCGAGGAACTGCGCCAGCTGGCCGAGGCCATTATGGCCCCTGTCACCACAACCCTGATGGGGCTCGGTTGTTTCCCCGGGGATCACCCGCTGTCCCTCGGGATGCTGGGCATGCACGGCGCTAAGTATGCGAACTATGCGGTTTACGAGTGCGATCTGCTTATAGGTATCGGCGTCCGCTTTGACGACCGGGTTACGGGTAAAATTGAAAGCTTTGCGCCTGAGGCGCGCATTATTCATATCGATATCGACCCTGCGGAAATGGGGAAGAACGTCCCGACCCATATCGCTATTGCCGGGGACGTTAAGCACGTTCTACGTCAGCTGCTCGACGGGCTGATGGCCAACCCGAACCCGGCCTGGGCCGAAAAGATCAAGCAGTGGAAGCAGGAATACCCGCTGACTTACGAGCAGGGCAGGGGTCTCAAACCCCAGTACGTCATCCGGCAGATCAACGAGATCTGCGGCAACCGGGCCCGCATCTGCACCGAGGTCGGCCAGAACCAGATGTGGACGGCCCAGTACTACACCTTCACCCGCCCGCGGAGCTTCATTTCATCCGGCGGATTGGGGACGATGGGGTTCGGCCTGCCCGCGGCCATCGGCGTGCAGGTGGCCTGCCCTGACGAGATCGTCTTTGACATTGCCGGGGACGGCAGCATCCAGATGAACATCCAGGAACTGACCACAGCTGTTAACTACGAGCTCCCGGTCAATGTCGCCATCCTCAACAACTCCTGCCTGGGTATGGTCCGGCAGTGGCAGGAGCTGTTCTACAACCGGCGCTACTCGCATACCGAGCTGAAGAATCCGGATTTTTGCCGCGTGGCTGAAGCTTTCGGCGCTGAGGCGATTAAGGTAACGAAGGAGCTGGAGGTCCGACCGGCCATTGAGCAGGCCATCAAGTCTTCCCGGCCGGTGGTAATGGATTTCTGCGTCGAGCAGGAAGAGAACGTAATGCCGATGGTGCCTCCTGGTGAGGCTATCAATAAGATGCTCGGCTAATCAGTTGTCCGTCGTCCGTCGTCAGGTGTCGGTAAATCAAGGATGCATCGGCCTAGCCGATGCCTCCCGATTTCACTTCAATTTTGCCTGCTGCCCGCTGCCTGTTGACTGACGACCGAATGGGGGAGGCATTTTACATATGCGTAGTGTGTTTACCGTCTTGGTTGAGAATAATCCGGGGGTTTTGGCCCGGGTGGCGGGCCTTTTCGCCCGGCGGGGCTACAATATCGACAGCCTGGCCGTCAGCCGTACCGATAACCCGCGCGTCTCCCGCATGACTATTGTCTGTGAGGGAGAACAAGCGGTACTTGACCAGGTGGCCAAGCAGCTGAACAAGCTCATCGAGGTGATCAAGGTTGAGGACATCACCCGGGAGCCCCACGTCGACCGCGAGCTTATCTTGATCAAGGTCAATGCCGACGCCTCGGTGCGCGGGGAAATCATGCAGATCGTCGAGATTTTCCGCGCCCATATTGTAGACATAGGCCGTAACACGTTGATTATCGAGGCTACAGGTGACGAAGGGAAAATCAACGCCATCGAGCAGGCTCTCCGGCCGTTCGGCATCCGGGAATACGTCCGGACCGGCAAGATCGCCCTGCTTCGCGGCGGTAAGACAGTCACACACGATGGGGAGGATGATGAGTAATGCGCGTTTACTACGATGAAGACGCCAACCTGGACCTTTTGCAGGGGAAAAAGGTTGCCGTTATCGGCTACGGGAGCCAGGGCCATGCTCAGGCCCAGAACCTTGCCAACAGCGGTGTCGATGTTGTTGTGGGGCTGAGGCCGGGCAGCGCTAACTGGAACCGCGTCCAGGAAGACGGGCTTGTGGTCATGCCGGTCGAGGAAGCCGCGAAGGCGGCCGATATCATTCAGATCCTTGTTCCTGACGAGGTCCAGCCGCGGATGTACACCGAATCAATCGCCCCTTATCTCACCGAGGGTAAGGCGCTGATGTTCTCCCACGGCTTTAACATCCATTACGGGCAGATCGTCCCGCCGCGCAATGTCGACGTCTTCATGGTGGCTCCCAAGAGCCCGGGGCGCATGGTCCGCCGCCTGTACCTTGAAGGGCGCGGCGTGCCGGGGTTGATTGCCGTGGCCCAGGACTATACCGGCCAGGCCAAGCAGCTTGCCCTCGCTTACGCCAAGGGCATTGGCTGTACCAAGGCGGGCGTCTTTGAGACCACCTTCGCCGAGGAAACCGAGACCGACCTTTTCGGCGAGCAGTGCGTCCTCTGCGGCGGCGTCTCCGAGCTCATCAAGGCCGGGTTTGAGACCCTGGTGGAGGCCGGTTACGCCCCCGAGATGGCCTATTTTGAATGCCTGCATGAGCTCAAGCTCATCGTCGACCTCATCTATGAGGGCGGGCTTACCAAGATGCGGCGGAGCGTCAGCAATACGGCCGAGTTCGGGGATTACCTCGTTGGCCCCCGGATCATCAACGAGAACGTCCGGGAGGAGATGCGCGCCGTTTTGGCCGACATCCAGGACGGGACCTTCGCCAAGGAATGGATCCTGGAAAACCAGGCCAACCGCCCCTTCTTTAACGCCATGCGCAAGCGCAACCGCGAGCACCTGATCGAAGAAGTCGGGGAAGAGCTGCGGAAGATGATGCCCTGGCTGAAGAACGACTGAGTCGTTCTTCAGCAGCCGTATGTCGTAGGTCCTAGGAGAGTGCTGTAAAAAGCCAATACACTGGTTTTGGCATAGGCATCTGTAGGGTACGGCTGTGCTTCGGAAGTTACCCTGAGACCGCTCAGAAAGAGGTCCGAGGCAAGAGGTCA
>DAIRSE010000046.1:0-7986 GCA_036804525.1 Bacillota bacterium
ACCTGTGAGTGGCCCGCTTCGGAGGGAGAAGTACCCGAATCCACTTGACAGACACGGAGTTGAGTGCCGGGTTGTTTTTTGTCGGGGGCTTGGTATAAGATAATGCCTATAGTAACGGAGCGGATTAACTGAGAGAGCGGAGGCTTGAAAAGAGAATTATGGTTGAGAAGGGTACCTGGACAGTAAAGAAAGGACTTGCCGAGATGCTTAAGGGCGGGGTGATCATGGACGTTACCACCCCCGAACAGGCGAAGATAGCGGAAGAGGCGGGAGCATGCGCGGTGATGGCCCTGGAGCGCGTGCCGGCTGATATTCGTGCCGCCGGCGGCGTGGCCAGGATGGCTGATCCAACCATGATTAAGAGGATTATGGACGCCGTGACCATTCCGGTGATGGCCAAGGTCCGCATCGGCCATTTCGTTGAGGCGCAGATTTTAGAGGCCCTGGGGGTCGACTATATCGACGAGTCGGAAGTGCTGACGCCGGCGGACGAGCAGTTCCATATCAACAAGCATCTCTTTAAGGTGCCCTTTGTCTGCGGGGCTCGCAACCTGGGTGAGGCCTTGCGCCGTATCGCCGAAGGGGCGGCGATGATCCGTACGAAAGGGGAACCTGGAACGGGGAACGTCATCGAGGCCGTGCGCCACATGCGCATGGTCATGGACGAGATCAGGCGCCTCACCGTGCTGCCAAAAGAGGAACTGGTGACGGTCGCCAAGGAGATGGGCGCTCCTTACGATCTTGTGGTCCAGGTTGCTGAAACGGGGCGCCTGCCCGTCGTAAACTTCGCGGCCGGCGGGATTGCGACGCCTGCCGACGCCGCGCTGATGATGCAACTTGGCTGCGACGGGATCTTTGTTGGTTCCGGCATCTTCAAGTCGGCTAACCCTGCGGCGCGGGCCAAGGCGATCGTGGCGGCGACCACGCACTACAACGACCCGCAGATCCTGCTCGAGGTCTCCCGCGAACTTGGCGAGGCCATGCCTGGTCTCGAGATTTCTACAATTGCGCCGCACGAACGCATGCAGGACCGGGGCTGGTAAGATGAAGGTAGGTATCCTGGCCCTGCAGGGGGCCTTTATTGAACATGCCAGGGCGGTCCGCGCCTGCGGTCACGACCCGGTGGAAATCCGTAAGCCCGAGCAATTGGACGGCTGCCGGGCCCTGATCATCCCCGGCGGGGAGAGCACCACCATCGGCAAGTTGATGAATGAGTTCAACCTCTTTGAGGAGGTACGCGCCAGAGGGCAGCAAGGCATGCCCATCCTGGGGACGTGCGCCGGCATGGTGCTCCTGGCCAAGGTTATTGAGGAGTCGGAACAGCCGCGTCTCGGCCTGATGAATATCACCGTCAAGCGTAACGCTTTTGGGCGTCAGGTGGACAGTTTTGAGGCCGACCTTGTTGTTCCCGTACTGGGGAACCAACCGGTCAGGGCGGTGTTTATCAGGGCACCTTACATCACCGCTGTCGGTCCGGGAGTCGATGTCCTGGCCGTCTTTGACGGCAAGATTGTCCTTGCCCGCCAGGACAAGATGATGGCTTGTGCCTTCCACCCTGAGCTGACGGAGGACCTCAGATTGCATAGGTATTTCTTGGATCTGGTCGATTAGTGTACATTGTTAGCCGTTGGTTGTTGTCCGACAGACTCTATGGCGCTGTCGAGCGAAAAATGCTTGCGTTGCGTTTCGAGATATAGTAAAATCAGTGCCATCATCTGAAAAATCCCATATGTAAACCCAGTGCAGGGGAAAAGTACCCACTTTCTCCTTTTCAGAGAGCCGGCGGTTGGTGCGAGCCGGTAGGGACGGTGGCGAATTCCTCCCCGAAGGGGGCCTCGCTGAAAGCGTTCAACAGTTCGAGTAAGCGAGGACGGTGCCGAACCGTTATACGATCGAGCGGGCTCATTAAGAGCCAAGAAGGGTGGCAACGCGGGAGAAAGCTTCTCGTCCTTTCCCAGGACGAGAAGCTTTTCTATTTTATTAAAATAAAAATTCAGTCAAGGTACTGACCAGGGGGAGAGAACCAGTAATGACCAAGAAACTACGCCTAATGATTCCGGGACCGACGCCGCTGCCGCCGGAGGTCAGCGAGGCGCTGTCACGCCCGATGACCGGTCACCGCAGCAAAGGGTTTGCCGAACTCACGGAAAAGCTTACGGGAAAACTCCAGCAGGTGATGCAGACCGGCAACGAAGTGTTCATCCTGACCAGTTCCGGTACGGGAGCGCTGGAAGCCGCCGTCGCCAACACGGTAAATCCCGGGGATAAGGTCCTGGCTCTGGTGGGCGGCAAGTTTGGGGAACGTTTCCGCGACCTGGCCCAGGTTTTTGGTGCCCAGGTCGAGGAGTTGGCTTTTGAATGGGGCCAGCCTTATGACCTTGATCTGGTGCGCGAGCGCCTAGCCGCCGACCCCGACATCAAGGTTGTCCTGGCGACCCAGAACGAGACGTCTACCGGTGTCGTTAACGACATCGAGGGGTTGGCCGGGCTGACGAAGGACCACCGCGCCATCCTTTGCGTGGACGCCGTCAGCGGGCTGGGGGCCATCGACCTCAAAACCGACGCCTGGGGCGTAGATATTGTCGTGACGGCCAGCCAGAAGGCCCTGATGGTGCCGCCGGGCCTCGCCTTCATCAGCGTGAGCGAGAAAGCCTGGAAGGTTGTGGCCGAGTGCAGCTCGCCACGCTACTATTTCAGCCTGGAAGCGGCCAGGAAAGCTTATAAGAAGTGGAATACCGCCTATACGCCCAGCGTTTCTCTGTTCTACGCGCTGGATGCGGCCCTGGACCTGATCCTTGCCGAGGGGCTGGAGCGGGTCTTTGCCCGCCACAAGATACTTGCCGAGGCGACCAGGGCCGGGGTCAAGGCCCTGGGACTCAAGCTCCTGCCGCCGGAGAACGTTGCTTCTCCTGCCGTCACCGCCGTCCGGGGCCCGAAAGGCATTGAGGTCGATGCCTTGCGCAAACTGCTGCTCGACAAGTACGGCGTGATGTTCGCCGGCGGGCAGGCCGAACTTAAGGGCAAGATTTTCCGCATCGCCCACATGGGTTACAGCGACAAGCTTGACGTGCTGAGCGGCCTTGCCGCCCTTGAAATGGCCCTCAGCGAGCTGGGTCACAAGGTAACCCTTGGGGCCGGCGTTAAAGCTGCGCAAAAGGTTTTTCTGGGGGTGTAACGGATGAAGGTGCTGGTTACGGACAACGTCGCACAGGAAGGGATCGACATCCTCCGGGCGGAGCCCGATATAGAGGTCGAGGTCCGCAACAAGATGACCGAGGATGAACTGGTGGCAGTCATCCCGGAGTTTGAGGCCGTCATTGTCCGCAGTGCTACGAAGGTCAACCGGCGGGTCATGGACGCCGGCGTCAACCTCAAGGTGATCGGCCGAGCCGGCGTGGGCGTAGACAATATCGACGTGAAATACGCCACCGAAAAAGGCATCATCGTGGTCAACGCCCCGGAAGGGAACACGATTGCGGCTACCGAGCATACGATGGCGCTTATGCTGGCCCTGGCCCGCAATGTGCCCCAGGCCGATGCGGCAATGAAGGCCGGGATCTGGAATAAAAAGGCCTTTACGGGCGTGGAGCTCCGGAACAAGACGCTGGGTATCCTGGGGCTGGGCCGTATCGGCAGCGGGGTGGCTAAGAGGGCCCAGGCCATGGAGATGGACGTTATCGCCTACGACCCTTACATCAGCGAAGAGCGGGCGCAGGAACTTGGCGTAAAGCTAATGAGTCTGGACGAGGTTATCGCGAATGCCGACTTCATCACCATCCACATGCCCAAGACCAAGGAGACCTATCACATGATTGACGAGCGAGCCATCAAGCTGATGAAACCCGGCGTTCGCATTATCAACTGTGCCCGCGGGGGCATTGTGGATGAAGAAGCGCTGTACGCCGGCCTGACTTCGGGCAAGGTCGCCGGGGCTGCCCTGGATGTTTTCGAGGTGGAGCCGCAGACCGAGAGCCCCCTGTTAAAGCTCCCGAACTTTATCGCCACCCCTCACCTGGGGGCCTCGACGCGCGAGGCCCAGGTCAGCGTGGCCACTGACGTTGCCGAGGAGATTATCGCCGCCCTGCGCGGGGAACTGGTGAAAAACGCCGTCAACATCCCCTCGCTGCGCCCCGACATCCTCAAGGCGATTCGCCCCTTCCTCAACCTGGCCGAGAAGATGGGCCGGTTCCACGCCCAGCTTTTGTCAGGGCGCATTAAGCGCGTCGAGATAACTTACAGCGGCGAGCTGGCTGACAAACCGGTTTCGCCGATCACCACCGCGCTGATCAAGGGGATTCTGGACACTATTCTCCAGGAGAGGGTCAATTTCGTCAACGCGATGATCGTGGCCAAAAACCGGGGCATCGAGGTCAACGAGACAAAGTCCGACCGCGAAGAGGACTACAGCAGCCTGATGACCGTAAAGGTCATCGCGAGCCAGTCCCAGCACGAGCTGGCCGGGACGCTGTTCCAGGGTTCGGACCCGCGCGTGGTGTTCATCGACGGCTACCGTGTCGACGCCGTGCTCAGCGGGCACATGCTTATCGTCCCGCACGTTGACAAGCCCGGCATCGTCGGACGGGTGGGCACCCTGCTCGGCGAGCACGAGGTTAACATTGCGGCGATGCAGGTCGGGCGCAAGGTTATCGGCGGCAGGGCGGTAATGATGCTGGTCATCGACAGCCCGGCCCCGCCGGAGGCGCTGGCCGAAATGGCCAAGGTGAATGGGATTATGGACGTCCGTATGGTCAGCCTGTAGAGGGCCGTAGAATGAACGGCGGGTATTTGGGATTAGGGGTTTGTGGTATTGGACTGCTGCTGTGGCTTTTAATGAATCATCCAATACCTTCCGCCTAACGCCTGTTTTTGGAGTGATACGATGCTTGATCTGAAGTTTATACGCAAGAACCCGGACGTGGTCAGGGAAGCCCTGAGGAAGAGGGGCGTCGATTTCAACCTCGACCAGCTGCTCGACCTGGACGATGAGTGGCGGCAGATGCTTTTTACCGTTGAACAGCTCAAGAACCGGCGCAACTCCGTTTCCGAAGAGATCGCCCGGCTGAAAAAGGCCCGCCAGCCTGCCGACGATTTGATCGTCCAGATGCGCGAAGTCTCCCAGCGGATCAAGGAGCTGGACGAGGAAGTCCGCCGCGCGGAGGAAAACATCCAGTCCTTGATGCTCCAAATCCCCAACGTACCTCACCCGTCGGTTCCCTACGGGAAGGACGACCGGGACAACGTCGAGGTCCGCCGCTGGGGCGAGCCGCGCAAGTTCGGGTTTACGCCCAAGGCGCACTGGGACCTGGGCGAACAGTTGGGGATCATCGATTTTGCGCGCGGGGGCAAGGTCAGCGGGGCCAGGTTCAGTTTTTACCGCGGGATCGGCGCGCGGCTGGAGCGAGCCCTAATCAACTTTATGGTCGACCTGCACGTTACCCGCCACGGGTATACCGAGCTCTTCCCGCCCTTTTTGGTTAACGGGGCCAGCATGGTCGGCACGGGCCAACTGCCCAAGTTCGCCGAGGACATGTTTAAGATTGAAGGCCAGGACTACTACCTGATCCCGACGGCTGAGGTTCCCGTGACCAACTTTTACCGCGAAGAAATCCTGGAGGCTGAAATGCTTCCCGTTTACTTCGTGGCTTACAGCGCCTGTTTCCGGGCCGAGGCCGGGGCGGCCGGCCGCGACACCCGGGGCCTGATCCGGCAGCACCAGTTCAACAAGGTCGAACTGGTGAAGCTCTGCCGTCCGGAGGACTCGGACGAGGAGCTGGAAAAGCTGGTGCACAACGCCGAAGAGGTGCTCAGGCTCCTCGAACTGCCGTACCGGATCATCCTCCTCTGCACCGGTGACATGGGTTTCTCGGCGGCGAAAACGTACGATTTGGAAGTGTGGCTGCCGAGCTACCAGAGCTATAAGGAAATCTCATCCTGCTCCAACTTTACGGATTTCCAGGCGCGCCGGGCCAATATCCGCTACCGTCCCGAACCCCGGGCCAAGACGGAGTTTGTGCATACGCTTAACGGTTCGGGTGTTGCTGTCGGTAGGACGGTGGCGGCCATCCTGGAAAACTACCAGCAGGCCGACGGATCGGTGACCATACCGGAGGTGCTGCGGCCGTACATGGGCGGCCTAACAAAGATCGAGCCGGTATAGCCGGTTCTTGAGGGATTATTGACATCGGTTGAGCGTCTGTGGTATATTAAATTTTGCTTGAGCCGCGGTCATACGGAGGGGTGTCCGAGCGGTTTAAGGAGGCGGTCTTGAAAACCGTTGAACCCTGACGCGGTTCCGTGGGTTCGAATCCCACCCCCTCCGCCATTTCAGACGTCAGAAGTCGGGCGTCAGACGTCGGACTCGAAAGAATTCGCCGGGGGCGAATTCCAGGATTAAAAAGTAAGTTGTTAGACGTCGGTGGCGGAAGTGGAGCGGGGAACGGTTTTTTGATAAGATTAAGGGTGGTTGTCGGCGTTGTTCGTCCTAAAGACGGCGTCCGGCGACCGTATACCGAGTTTGGAGAGATGGCCGAGCAGGTCGAAGGCGCTCCCCTGCTAAGGGAGTAGGCGGGCAAAACCTGCCTCGTGGGTTCGAATCCCACTCTCTCCGCCATTGAACTAAACTCGCGCCCGTAGCTCAACGGATAGAGCAACAGACTACGGATCTGTAGGTTAGGGGTTCGAATCCCTTCGGGCGCGCCACAAAACAGATATCAGTCGTCGGACGTCAGACGTCGGACTTGAAGGAATTCGCCAGGCGAATTCCAATTTTATTAGTTCCATAAATCCTAGCCAGCATCATCCCGGAAAACCGCTGCCGACGACCGACGACAGAATTGCGCCCGTAGCTCAGGAGGAAAGAGCAGCGGTTTCCTAAACCGCGTGCCGGGGGTTCGAGTCCCTCCGGGCGCACCAAAAAAGAAATCAGAGGCCAGAAGTCAGAGGTTGGCAGGAAGTGAAAAGACAGAACCGGGTGCTCATTTGCTGGAACTCTCCGGAACCGTTCTTAAGGTCACGATTCTGACCTCCGGCATCCGGTGTCTGAAATCCTTATGATCGGCAGGCTGGAGCGGGAAAAGCACGAGGGCTTCATGCGCGAGGCGCTGAAAGAGGCCGAGAAGGCTTTGGCGCTCGGTGAGATCCCGGTGGGCGCCGTGGTGGTGATCAACGGGCAGGTTGTAGCCCGCGGTTACAACCTGCGCGAAGTGCTGGACGACGTAACGGCCCATGCCGAAATCGTGGCCCTGCGCGAGGCGTCGCGGAAGCTCGGCGACTGGCGCTTAAGCGAAGCTACGCTTTACTCTACCGTGGAGCCCTGCCCGATGTGCGCGGGGGCGATTGTTCAGGCCCGCGTGGGCAAGGTGGTTTTCGGGGCCGACGACCCTAAAGCGGGCGCGGCCGGGTCTGTACTGGATCTCCTGCGCGAACCGCGCTTTAACCACCAGGTGGAGGTCATCCCGGGCATCCTGGCGGAAGAGTGCCGGTCAATCATGCAGCAGTTCTTCCGGCGTCTGCGGGAAGAACAATGAGGTTTGCCGGTTGCCAAACGCACAATTTGTAATACAGTAGACCGACGCGGAGAGATGGCTGAGTCTGGTCGAAGGCGCTCGACTCGAAATCGAGTAGGCGGACCAAAATCCGCCTCGTGGGTTCGAATCCCACTCTCTCCGCCAGAATATTTATGGATAAAGGGATTCTCGCCGTTTGGGCTGAGAATCCCTTTCCTCTTTCCTTGGCAATTTTTTGCCCCAGCTGACGGTTCATCCGATGGCGGTCGCCATTTGGCCGCCACCGTTTCCTGCGTGCCGTCCTTCAGCTTCTTCAAAACAATGTTTCTTGCGAACGGTGCAGAAATGAAGATTTTTCTGGTTGTCTGGCCGTTAACACCTAACCCTTGATTTTTGTAAAGTATATGTTACAATTGTTGTGGCTAAAATGTAAAATAGGTGATGTTCAATGGCGATTATAAGCCGCGAGCGACTACTGAAG
>DAIRSE010000047.1:0-7810 GCA_036804525.1 Bacillota bacterium
TGCTGTTGACACCCGGCCTTTCATTTGCTATACTCTTCATTGTCGGAAATGACCCGCTCATTCCGGGATCTCGGGATGTGGCGCAGCTTGGTCAGCGCGCTTGCCTTGGGAGCAAGAGGCCGCGAGTTCAAATCTCGCCATCCCGACCACTGTAAACTAGAGGTCGGCGGCGTGATGAGATTACCGACCCAGAACGACATACGGAGGGATACCCGAGTGGCCAAAGGGGGCGGACTGTAAATCCGCTGGCGCAGCCTTCGGTGGTTCGAATCCACCTCCCTCCACCATCACATATGGGCCATTAGCTCAATTGGCAGAGCAGGCGACTCTTAATCGTCAGGTTGAAGGTTCGATTCCTTCATGGCCCACCATAAGAAATTAAGACGGCAAGCTTTTCCAAAGGATGAGCTTGCCGTTTTTCGTTTTTGCGGCGAACGAAATCGGCCACCGTCAGCGGACAATGACCATGAAGCCCTTTTCAAAGTGTCGGGCGATCCACTTGACATCATCCTCCGGAATCAGGATGCAGCTGTAACTCCTCGGCAGACCCAGCTTCTCATGGTCGTCTTCCTTCATCCCGTCCGGCAGTGCATGAATCAAAATGTCGGTGTTAAGAGCAAACCAGGGCCTGTTTTCCTCGTCCAGCCCCCTGTTTCTCCAGCTCTCATACATTGTCACGGCGGGAATGCGGTCGGCGTGGCGCGCAAACGAGGCGTCGATCTCCTTGATTTCCTTCCCGCCCTTCATAATCCAGACCTTGCTGCGTTTGTCCCCGCGCTTGACCTCGAGCCAATACGGCGACCCCAGCTTCGTCGTGCTGAAAGAAAACTCTTGCTCCAGCCTTTCCCCGTAAACGGATGTCAGGCTGACCCTGACCTTGTAAGTCAAAGACGGCCGAAAACACCTGTCGGGAACGAAAATAGCTTTCTCTCCCTCCACGTCGACCTGCCCGCCCATGTCATCGACCTCGATCACGGCTTCCTTAAGCTTCTGGTTGGTATAGATGCAGATGTTGCGCGACAGCCAGATGCTGGGCGCCCCGGGCTCGGGATATTGTTCCATAATCAGCAGTTCCGGAGCAGTGTCGAAGAAAACCCTGACCGGCTCACCGGCTGCCAGTCCGGACAGGCTGCGTACTCCCGGCCCTACGGCTATCTTGTACCGCCTGCCATGCTCAAACGGGCGCTCGGGGTAGAACAGCCAGCGGCTCGTGTCGGCAAACCGGCCTCCGCCCTCCGGACTCACTTCAGCAGGCTCCCACTTCCCCGGCACGTCCATGCGTACAGCGGAATGAAAACTCCTCTCCTCTACCGGCGTGTTAAACTGCAGTACTACGGGCCCGCGCGTGGGCACCTTGGATTCAGGAAAGAGCCCAACAACTCTTGGAGCCACCGCCGTCGCAAACTTTCCGCGCCCGCTGACGCTGAAGGGCCAGATCACCGCCGGAGCCTTGCACAGGCGGTACAGGTATTTCAGTCCCTGGCCGGAGGCCTGCTCCTGTATCCTGATGATAAGGCAGCGCCGGTTTACCCACACCCCTTTGTAAATAGCTTCACGCCCGAACTCGTCCGTAATGTTCAATCCCGCCACGGGGTAACTCGTGCGCATCGGCGCCAAAAACCGGAATGTGACTTCAACTTCGCACTCCCCGCTCCGCCGGGCATCCGCAGTCACGGCGTGCCCGAGGAACAGCCAGGCGATCAACAGCGCCATCCACGCCAGGTTAACGGCATAGATTGTTTTGCGAGGAATGAATATGGCCATACTCTCTCCCCCGAGCCCGTCCCCTTGACTAAAGATATCGTCGTGAATGGGCGTTTATGCCGGCACGGGATGCACAAGCTCTGCACCCCTCGCAACTTTTGGTGAACGGGTGGCATCTTCTAATCCCGCTGCGTACTATGCCATAAACGGCAACACTGTCTAGCCCACTGTTAGCCTGGGCTAACATTATTACCCTGCGCTAACAACACCAATAGATAAATAAGCCTGTTACTTGTTCAAAGGTGTCTGAGGGGGAAGTGACAATGTTGAACCTGGCGAAGACGAAGACTGCGCCTGTTAACCTCGCCGCGCTGCCCGTGGGGAACACCGCACGGGTTATCTCTCTCAAGGCTTCAGGTTTGACCAGGCGCCGTCTGCTCGATTTGGGAATCGTCCCGGGAACGGAAATTTTGGCGCTGCGTCGCAGTCCGGTCGGAGACCCGACAGCGTACCTGGTTCGGGGAACGACCATCGCCCTGCGGCGGGACATAGCCCGGCAGATAGAGGTGGAAATGTCCGCCGAAGAATACGACTCGAAAATCTAAGACCGGAGGGTTCCTTCGATGGGACTGACCAGCAACGCCTGCGGCTGGAGCGCAAACCGCGAAACATTCGGCATCAAAAGAAATAGATCAATCCCCGTGATTGCGCTGGCGGGAAATCCGAATACCGGGAAAACGACGGTTTTCAACGCTCTCACGGGATTGAACCAGCACACCGGAAACTGGCCCGGGAAAACGGTCCTGCGTGCCGAAGGCTGTTACGCATTCAACGGCCGGGAGTACCTCGTCGTCGACCTTCCGGGCACTTATTCCCTCCTGGCCAGTTCTGCGGAAGAACAGGTGGCGCGCGATTTCTTATGCCTGGCCAACCCCGACGCCACGGTCGTTGTCGTCGACGCCACCTGCCTGGAACGCAACCTCAACCTTGTCCTGCAGGTATTGGAGATCACGCCGCGGGTAATCGTCGCCGTCAACCTGATTGACGAAGCCGCCAGGAAAAACATCCATATCGATTGCCGCAGGCTGGCCGGCGAGTTGGGAGTACCCGTCGTGGCTACCGCCGCCCGTTACGGCAAAGGGATCGACGAGCTTAAAGCGGTCATCGCCGAAATGGCCGGCAACCAGGTTTCCACCTCGCCGCGCCTTGTAACCTACGACACTTCTTTGGAAAGGTCCATCAGGTTTCTTGAACCCCGGCTTAAAGACATTCTCCCGCCCTACCTCAGCGCGAGATGGGCGGCGCTCCGCATCCTGGAGGGAGACCCGTATATCCTTAACACCCTGCACCACTTCTTTGAAGGAGGCGGACAAAGGTGAAAGCCGCAACAGCCGACAGGGAGGAGTCTCTGCGCTATCTTAAGGCGCTGGCCGAGGCAGCCAGGCTTGATCCCGCCGCCCACGACCGCATTGTCGGCTCGATTTACTCCGAGGCCGAGAGGATCGCCGGCGCCGTCGTACACCGGACGAGGCCCAAAAGAGACTGGGACCGTCGGATCGACGACATCCTCACATCCAGGTGGCTGGGCTTTCCCATCATGTTTCTTTTGCTGGGCGCGGCCTTTTGGCTTACCATAACGGGAGCCAACTACCCTTCCCGACTGCTGGCGGCGGTCCTCTTCTGGGGGCAGGAACAATTAGCCGTCCTCCTGGGTTGGCTGGGAGCCCCGTCCTGGCTGAAGGAGATTGTTGTTGACGGGATGTATCGTTCTTTGGCCTGGGTTGTCTCGGTCATGCTCCCTCCCATGGCCATCTTCTTCCCGATTTTTACCCTTCTCGAAGACCTAGGCTACCTGCCCAGGGTGGCCTTTAACCTGGACCGTTTCTTTAGAATGGCCGGCACGCACGGCAAGCAGGCTCTGACCATGGCCATGGGCTTCGGCTGCAACGCCGCGGGTGTGGTGGCCTGCAGGATCATCGACTCGCCCAGGGAGAGGCTGATCGCGCGCCTGACAAACGTTTTTGTGCCGTGTAACGGCCGTTTCCCCACACTCATCACCCTGGCCGCCGTTTTGGCTGCCGGACTGGGGGTCTCGGCCTATCAAACGGTCTTCGCCACAGCGGCCGTGGCCGGCCTTGTGATCGCCGGTATCGCAGTAACCCTTTTCGTCTCCTGGCTGCTTTCCCGTACGCTGCTGCGCGGGGTTCCCTCCTCTTTCACACTGGAACTGCCGCCCTACCGCCGGCCGCAGGTTGTGCAGATTCTCGCGCGCTCGTTTATCGACCGGACGCTGTTTGTCCTGGCACGGGCCGTCACCGTGGCGGCACCGGCCGGAGCCTTGATTTGGCTTCTGGCCAACATCGACCTTAACGGTCAGAGCATCATCCAGCACATGGCAGCCTGGCTCGATCCCTTTGCCAGGCAGATCGGTCTCGACGGCTTCATCCTGGTGGCTTTTATTTTAGGGCTGCCGGCCAATGAAATCGTCCTGCCGATCCTGTGCATGTGCTACCTGTCTGCCGGCTCGATGGTTGAGTTGGACAGTCTCAGCGCCATCCACCGTCTCTTCGTCGTGGAGCACGGGTGGACCTGGGTGACCGCCCTCTGCGTCATGCTCTTTTCCCTGCTGCACTTCCCCTGCGGTACCACCCTCTATACCATCCAAAAAGAAAACGGTAACTGGAAATGGACGTTTCTGGCCGCAGCTATTCCCACGCTGACGGCGATTACGGTGTGCTTCACCGTCGCCCGGACGGCCAGGATACTGGGGCTTGGCTGAGACAGATTCTTTTCTCAATCTTTATAGCCGTCGTCCAGCACGTCGCCCCGTTGCTCCTGCGCGGTTTTAAAGATGTGAAACTCGCCCAGGCAGGCAGGATTGGCCTTGAAAAACCTGACCAGGTAATCGATGGCACGGATGGTCGGAAGCGAAAGGTAGTGTTCCATAGCTTCGGCCTCTTGTTCCCTGCCGCAAGACACATCCAGCACGGTCAGGAATTCCTGCAGAATGGCGTTCCGCTCCACGAGGAATTTTCCCAGCCGGCGCCCCTTTTCCGACAGTATGACATCCTTGTAACGCCGGTAGGTCAGATAGTCTTCCTCGTGCAGGCGCCGCAGGGCCTTAGTGACCGACGGCAGCTTAACCCCAAGCCTGGCCGCCACGTCGGTGACGCGCACGGCGTTTTCACCGAGCGACAGGCGATAGATCTCCTCCAGATAGTCTTCAAGGCTCGGAGTAAGCATAAAAATCACTCCTGTAAGTAGTCTACGCCTTGACCGGCGGTAAACAGAACCTTATTCCCCCCTTTTCGCTCTTGGCGGTTCCTTATCATTGCTATCCTGCTAAACAGACTTGTCGCTTCAGTTCCAATCGGAGTATCATTGGCTTATATCGTTTTCACAAAGAAAATAATGGAACGAGAGGATGGTGCGGGATGGACAGGGAAACCATACTTGCCGAGCTGGCCCCCTGCGGGCTGGACTGTTCACGGTGTTTCGGCTACGGAGACGGGGAAATCAAGAAGCTGGCGCTGGCGCTCCTGGACAAGCTGGGCAACTTTGACCGCTACGCCGGGAGACTGGCCAAGTTTATGCCGGTCTTTGAGGGCTACAAGCAGTTTCACGAACTCCTGCTCTTCTTCGGCAAAGCCTCTTGCGCCGGCTGCCGGCAGGGAGGGGGCACTTTCCCCCTTTGTTCGGCCAAGACCTGTTTCCGGGAAAAGAACGTCGATTTCTGCTTCCAGTGCGACGAGTACCCCTGTGAGCGCAACCAGTTCCCGCCCGACCTGCAGGCCCGCTGGCGCAGGATGAACGACCGCATGCGGGAAACAGGCGTAGAACAGTTTTACGCAGAACAAAAGAAAGAGCCGCGCTACCCGTAAGATCCGGCGGCTTTCCTATACCTTTTGGTACACCGATTACTGACTACCGACGACCGGCATGGTTATCCTGCCATAACTTGACGAATCCTGAGTACAAGAGTAAAGTATATGGATAATAGCTGGATGGGGGATTTATCTTATGAAGTTGGACGAGCGTATCATAGCAAGAGCCATTATCGAGCGGTATAACAAGAAGCTCCTTGACTGCCTGGACAGCGACGTGGCTATCGTCGGCGGTGGACCGTCCGGGCTTACCGCTGCCTACTACCTGGCCAAGGCGGGCTTACGGACCGTTCTCTTTGAGCGCAAGCTCAGCGTCGGCGGCGGCATGTGGGGCGGGGCGATCATGTTTAACGAGATCGTCGTTCAGAAAGAGGCGCTGCCCGTCATGCAAGATATGGGTATCCGCTACGAGGCCTTTGAACCCGGCTATTATACGGCCTCGTCGGTGGAGTCGGTGGCTGCGCTGACCCTCGCCGCGGTCAAAGCGGGGGCGACAATATTGAACCTCATTTCGGTCGAAGACGTGTGCCTGCAGAACGACCGTGTGACCGGCCTGGTCCTCAACTGGACGCCCGTCGAACTCGGACGCTTCCACGTGGATCCCATCGCCACCCATTCGCGGTATACCATCGATGCCACCGGGCACGACGCCCGTATCGTGAACATCCTCGCCCGCAAGGCCAATATCCGCCTGAATACCCCGTCCGGCAGCGCCGTCGGCGAACGCCCGATGTGGGCCGACGTGGCCGAAACCGAAATCCTGGAGAATACGCGTGAAGTCTACCCGGGACTTTTTGTCACGGGGATGGCGGCCAACGCCGTCGCCGGGGGTTACCGCATGGGCCCCATCTTCGGGGGCATGCTTCTTTCCGGCAAACTGGTCGCCGAAAGAATCATTAACAATGGCTGATTCGAAAAATACAGAACGGTGCAGGCGGAGGCTGACCGTCTATCCCGTGCCCCCCGGGCGCAACAGTATGTGGTACTGTTTCCGGGATAAGAGCCGTCTGCGGGTTATCTACAATTTCCTCTTGATCTGGACGGCCCGGTACCTGCCGTGGCTGGGCCTCAAAAACGTCTTCTACCGCCTTACCGGCATGAAGGTGGGCCGCAACGTGGCGGTAGGCGCCATGGCCGTCTTTGATTTTTTCTATCCTGAGCTGATCACCCTCGAAGACAACGTCGTCATCGGCTACAACGCCACGATCCTCGCCCACGAATTCCTGGTACACGAGTATCGCCTCGGCCCGGTGGTCGTCGGCGCGAATACCCTGATCAGCGCCAACTCCACCGTGCTTGCCGGGGTCACCATCGGGAGCAATACCCAGATATCGGCCATGTCCCTGGTCAATACCGACGTCCCGCACAATGTTCTCGCCGGCGGCGTCCCGGTCAGGGTCATCCGCAAGCTGGGTGAAACGGAGGAACCCGGGCTTGAGCGCTAGCACCGGCAACGCCGGCCCCTACCGCGGCCTGCTGGGCTACCTGCTGGTCCGCCGCCGGTTGCTGCTCGCCCTTCTTCTGATCAACGCCGCGGCAACCGTGTACGGCTTCTTCTGGTACCGCGAACAGCTCGCCGCAACACCTTGGTACTACTGGCCCTTTACCCCGGAATGCCCCATCCAGTCCCTGCTGTTCGCCCTCGTCCTCGGGCTGCGCTTGAGCGGCAGGCCCTGGGCCTTCCTCGAAGCCTTCACGATGCTGGGACTGATCAAATACGGGGCGTGGACGGTGGGCATCATCGGCCACCACTGGTTCACCGGCGGACAATGGGACTTCGAAAAGGTGTTCCTCTTCGTGGCCCACGTCGGCATGGCCTACCAGGGCATCGTCTTCCTGCCCCTGCTGGTCCCGGCGCGCTATCTGGTTTTCCTCGTAGGACCCTGGTTCGGCTTCATGGATTTTCTGGACTACGGCGCCGGCATCCACCCCTACCTGCCGGGCGGTGATCGCCAGCTTCCCCAGGCTGTCACGCTTGCGGTCTTAACCACTGTTTTGACCTCCCTGTACACGCTGCCGTGGCTCCGCGCCAACCCCCGAGATCATTCCGGAAACACGTCGTAGGCTCGTTGACAACCGACATCCGGTATGCTATCATAACCTTTGTCGAAGCCGTGCGGCAGTGGCGGAACGGCAGACGCGCTAGACTCAGGATCTAGTGGGCATTAAGCCCGTGGAGGTTCAAATCCTCTCTGCCGCACCAGGAAAATCAAGGGCTCCCG
>DAIRSE010000048.1:0-7683 GCA_036804525.1 Bacillota bacterium
TGATGGCGACCCGCCTGGTGGCGGCGTCCCAGTCCACTTTCGCGCCCAGGGCTTCGCTGACGAAGCGGATGGGCACCAGCGGCCGCGCGCAGTTTTTCGGCGGCATCCTAGAAAGATGGCGGAGTCATGGCCCATATGCCGACGGCGACTTTCTTCCCGCGATTAAAGAAACGGTGAGGCAAGGTGCTGTCGAAGTAGATGCTGTCGCCCTCGCGCAGTAAGTACTCTCTGTCCCCGATCATTACCGTGATTTCCCCCTGGACAACGACACCGCATTCCTCGCCTTGATGGACGAGAAGCGTTCCGTCCGTCCAGGTGCCCGGTTCCAATATGATGGAGAGGAACTCGATCTTGTCGTCTCTCTTCCCCGGCGACAGCATGCGGTAGGTGACGTTTGACTCGGGCAACACCAGGCGTTTTTGCTGGTCGGCGCGCAAAACCGTCACGCGCTCCTCGTCTTCGGCGTCAAAAAGCGCGATGAGAGGAATATCCAGCGCTCTGGTGATTCTCCACAGCGAGTCCAGTGAGGGTGTCGCCAGGCCGCGCTCGACCTGGCTTATCAAACCCGCGCTGAGCTGACACTGGGAGGCCAGAGCTTCGACCGTCAGCCGTTTCTCCTTGCGATATTGGCGGATCTTCTCCCCGATGCTCTTCAGCGGAGGGTCATCCATCCTCATCAGCAGAGCCTCCTCGCACAACAATCAGAGCGATACTGCAACAGCCCCGCCTTTTTGCGGCTGGACTGCCGGGAGGTAGTCTTTGAGAACGGTCCCGTCGACGGTAATCACGGGGTTGCGGACCACAAAGTCGACGTGATAGACCGATTCGGTCAGGCCCAGGCGGTAGCTGTCGCCCAAGGCGAAGTGGACGCTGCCCGCTTCCTTTTCGTCTACGGAAATGTTGGCGTAGGGGCCGTGTACCATCGGGTTCATGCCGATGGCGAACTCGCCGATCATGTCAACTCCCCCGGCGTTGCTCCACAACCATTGTTCGAAGCGTGGATCCGCTTCCACCATCCGGCCGGCTTCAAAACGCAGCGCCACCGGTTTGTCGGGTAGCCAAAGCCGGGAAATGGTGCCGTCGATAACGATGCGCCCGTAAAAGGACTCCTCCACGGGACAGGTATAGATTTCTCCGTCCGGCAACTGGGCCAGCTTACCGGGGGCGCAGTAACCGTCAGCCACAATCCAGGAACGGCCGGCAACCGAAAAGGAGATGTCCGTACCCAGGTCCGACGTTACACGGACCGTGCTCGCCTTCTCCATCCGCCTTGCCAGGGCGGCCGCCGCGGAAGCGATCGCCGGGTATTCCAGGTCCCCCCAGAACTCGTCGGCCAGGTAGCGTTCATCCCAGTTCCAGAGCGAAAGGACAGACTTCCCCCGGTCCAGCAGCAGGCTGCGCAACGCCTTGGCGTAGATCGAATTAGCCAGCGTCGGGTGGTACAGCTCAATGACGTGGCTTGCGTTCCGTATTAAAGGGTGGTCGGCCAGCCGGGTGATCGATGCGTCCAGGGATACATCCAACAGGATGCTGGGGACTTCCATAATATCCGCCAGCCTGCGCCCGAGACGGATATCCTGGGTAAGAATCAGCAGGCTCCGCAGGGGCGGCGCGTTCCTGGTCAAGGAATCGAGGATGCGTTCACGTACTTTTGCCACAACCTTTTCTCTCCCACTAGCTGCTTCATCTCCGTCACCGTAACCGGCTCACTCGCGGAGGGCCAGGTGGCAGGCGGCCCATCGCCCGTCGCTCACTGCGGACAGACCGGGAACCTCCCGGCGACAGCGCTCAACGGCCCGGGGACAACGCGGATGAAAACCGCAGCCAGGGGGGGTGTTCAGCGGGCTGGGCATTTCATCGTTGCTCGCCGCCGCCAGCGGCCTGTTCCGGTCCAGGCTGGGGATAGACTGCAAGAGCATCTCGGTGTAGGGATGGGCCGGTCGCATGAAAAGTTCCTCGGTAGGCGCAATCTCGACGAGCCTGCCCAGGTACATCACCATCACGCGGTCGCACAGGTAGCGCACCACCGCCAGATTATGCGAGATAAAAAGGTAGGCCATGCCGAACTCGGCCTGCAGTTCACGCAGGAGATTAAGGACCTGGGCCTGTACCGAAACGTCGAGGGCCGAGGTCGGCTCGTCCAAGACCATCAGCTTGGGATTGAGGCAGAGAGCCCTGGCGACGGCGACGCGCTGGCGCTGCCCGCCGCTCAATTCATGCGGGAAACGGTCCATGAATTCCGGCCCCAGCCCCACTCTTGCGAGCAAACCGAGCACGCGCTCCCGGCGTTTCCCGGCGTCGGTCCAGCCGTTGAGGCGCAGCGGCTCTTCCACGATCTGCCGCACCCGAAAACGAGGGTTGAGCGAACTCTGCGGGTCTTGAAAAACGGTCTGGATCATCGGCCGCAACGCGCGCCGTTGGGCCTTGCTCATTTCGGCCAGGCTCCGCCCCTCAAAGAACATCTCACCCCTGGTCATCTTTTCGAGGCGCATGATTATGTAAGCCAACGTGCTCTTGCCACAGCCGCTTTCGCCCACGAGCCCAGCCGTTTCGCCGGGGAAAATGTCAAGCGACACCTCGTTGACCGCCCGCAGGACGCTGCTGCCGCGGCCGCCGCGCACGGTAAATTCCTTGACCACCCCGCGCAGGGAAAGCAACGCTTCAGCCATTGATCCGCGCCTCCCAACAGGCCACCACATGGCCGGCGGCAACCGCCACCGGCTTCGGCCGCGATCGGCGGCACCGCTCGCCGGCTGCGGCGCAGCGCGGGTGAAAGCGGCACCCGGAAGGCAGCGCCAGCAGGTTGGGCACGCTGCCGGTGATGGGTTGCAGGTGTTCCTGGCGGTTCTCGAGCCTCGGCAGGGCCTTTAGAAGAGCCTGGGTGTAAGGATGCCCCGGCCTGTGAAGAACCTCATGCACCGGGCCGGTCTCCACAATGACGCCGCAGTACATCACTGCCACCCGCCTGCAGGTCTGGGCCACCACGCCCAGATCGTGGGTGATCAGCAGTACGGCTGTGCCCAAGGATTGTGCCGTCTCCTGCATCAAGCGCAGGATCTGCGCCTGAATGGTTACGTCGAGGGCGGTGGTGGGCTCGTCAGCCAGCAGAAGGCGCGAACCGCAGCTCAGGGCCATCGCCAGGAGCACGCGCTGGCGCATGCCACCGCTCAATTCAAAGGGATATAGATCAAGCACCCGTTCCGGATGGGGGATACGGACGCGGGAAAGCCAGTTTGCCGCCTCCCGCCGGGCCTCACCCGCCGGCAGCCGTCTGTGTATCCGCAGGATCTCGCTCATCTGCCGCCCGATCTTGAAGACCGGGTTGAGCGCGTTCATCGGCTCCTGAAAGACCATCGAGATTTTGCTCCCCCGCAAAGATGCGTACTCTTTCTCGGGCTTGCCGATCAGTTCTTCGCCCTCGAACAGGATCGAGCCCCCGGCGATGCGGGCGCTTCCCCTGGGCAAGAGCCCGAGAATAGCGGCGGCCGTAAGCGATTTACCGGAACCGGACTCGCCGACCAGTCCCAGGAACTCGCCGGGCATAATCGTCAGGTCGATCCCGTCAAGGGCGCGGGCCGTTCCGGCATAACCGTGAAAGTCGACACGGAGACCGCTTATCGCCAGCAAAGGTTCCATGGCTGTCCTCCTAACCGCGCAGGCGCGGGTCGAGGATGTCGCGGACCCCGTCGCCGAAGAGATTGAAGCCGATCACGGTGATGAAGATGGCCACGCCGGGAAAGGTGGCGTACCACCACTGATCCAGCAGATAGGTCCGGCCCATGCTGACCATGGCTCCCCACTCCGGCGCGGGGGGCTGCGCGCCCAGGCCGATGAAGGACAAGGCGGCGGCGATGAGAATCGCCTCGCCGATGCCCAGCGTCGCCTGAACGATCACCGGCGCCAGGCAGTTGGGCAGGATGTGGCGGGAGATAATCCAGGCCCGGGAGGCACCGAAGGTCCGGGCCGCCTTTACGAATTGGCGCTCCTTGATGGAAAGGGTCAGCCCGCGCACCAGGCGCACGTACACCGGGATTTTGACCACCGCCACCGCGATGATGCTGTTGCGGAAGTTCGGTCCCAGAGCGGCCGAAAGCGCCAGCGCCAGGACGAGACTCGGAAAAGCCAGCATGATGTCCATCAGGCGCATGGTTACCAGTTCGACCCGGCCGCCGATGAAACCGGAGACGCTGCCGATGACCATTCCGCCCACAGCGGCCAGGCCGACAATGCCCAGGCCGGCCAGGAGCGAGAGACGCGCCCCATAGAAAATGCGGCTCAGGATGTCCCGCCCCATTTCGTCAGTGCCCAGCGGGTAGGCCGGGCCGGGAGGCTGCAGGCGATCCGGCAGGTGCAGAGCCAGCGGGTCGTAAGGGGCCAGAACAGGCGCACAGACTGCGGCAAGGATGACCAGCAGGACGATCGCGGCGCCGACCGCCGTCAGGGGGTAGCTTTTCATCATATACAAGTAATAAGGCGCGTGCTTCAAGGTCAGTGCACCTCTCTGATCTGGGGATCGAGCACAGTGTACAGCAGGTCAACGACCAAATTGATCAGGACGTAAAACACGGCTACGACGATGGTGAAGCCCATGATCGCCGGGAAGTCCAGGAAGGAGATCGAGTCCACCACATACTTGCCCATACCCGGCCAGGCGAAAATCGTCTCCGTCAGGATGGCCCCGCCCAGCAGTTCACCAAATGAAAGGCCGATGATCGTCACGGCGGGGATAAGAGCGTTACGCAAAGCGTGACGGTAGATGATCCCCCGCTGGGGAATGCCGTTGGCTCTCGCCGTTTTAATATAGTCCATCTCCAGCACCTCCAGCATGCTCGCCCGGACCATGCGGGCGATGGTCGCCAGTTGGATGTAGCCCAGGCAGAGCGACGGCAGGATCAGGTGCAGGACGCTGCTTTTCAAGGCGATAAGGTCACCCGACAGAATGCTGTCCAAAACGTAAAGGCCGGTAAAATGGGTCGGGGGGTTGATCAGGGTGTCGATGCGCCCCCCGCCGGGCAACCAGCCGAGATGCTTGTAAAAGAGAAGTAGGGCCATCAGGCCCAGCCAAAATAGCGGAGTGGAAACGCCGAGAATGGCCATGATACGGCTGGCGTGGTCGACGGGCGTGTCACGGCGCGCCGCTGAAAGGACACCCAGGAAGATGCCTGCCACAACAGCGAAGCCCATCGCGCAAAGCGTCAGTTCGAGGGTGGCCGGAAAATAAGTCAGCAACTCGCTGAGCACCGGCCGCTGCGTGCGGATCGAGATCCCCATATCCCCATGGAGCAAACCCCGGAGATAATGCAGGTACTGCAGCCAAACCGGCTGATCCAGACCCAGCGTATGCCGCATCGCCGCCAGCGTCTCCTCGCTGGCCCGTTGACCGACAAGCATGCGTGCCGGGTCCCCCGGAATGACATGGGAGACGAGAAAGGTGACAAAAGTCACCCCCAGGAGCACCAGAAGAAGCTGTCCAAAGCGGCTCAACACCAAGCGCAGGTTTTTCATACTCCACCCCGTCACCGCTGAAGTTGGTAAGGGCGGGGCGTGCCGGGACCCGCCCGGCACGCCTCTTGACCAGCCCTATTTGTCCATTGTCTGGAAGTTGTACATGTCCTGGAGCATGGGGTTGAAGACGAAGCCCTGCACCGATTTGCGCATCGGCAACTGGTAATTCTTCTGGACCAGGAAGACATACGGCGCATCCTGCATGATGATGTCCTGGGCTTGCCGGTAAAGCTCAACCCGTTTCTGCGCATCGGTGATGGTAGCCGCCTTCCGTACCAGGTCGTCCACCTGCGGATTCTTGTAGAACGCCCGGTTGCCTGCAAGGCCGAAATTATTCGAGTCAAACCAGTAGTTCATAAACATGTACGGGTCGGCGTAGTCCGGGCTCCATACCCCGAGCGTCATGTCGAAATCGCCCTTGTCAATCTTCTCACGCTGGGTGGCGTAGGCGATCTTCTCCAGCTTGACCGTGATGCCGATATCGGCCAGGTTGTTCTGAATGATCTGGGCCTCCGGCTCCCACCAGGCCTTGCCGTCGGAGTACATCAGGGTCAGGGTCAGGCCACCGGCATGCGCTTCCTCCAGCAGGGCCTTGGCTTTAGCCACGTCGCGGGTGTACTGGAAGACACCGGGATCGTGCCCCCACAGGCCATCCGGGATAGGTCCGCGCATCTGTGTGGCGTTGCCCTGCCACACACTGGAGATGATCCCCTGGTAGTCGATGGCGTAGGAAATGGCTTGCCGGACCTTGGGGTTGCTCAGCGCGGGCTTCTGGGTGTTCAGGTACAGGTAGTCCACCATCAGGCTGGGGCTCTCAAAGACATTGATCTCAGGGTTTTTCTTCAGCTCCTCTATCTGGTCGACGGGAATGTTCTCGGCGATGTCGATGTCGCCCTTTTCCAGGGCCATGCGCTGCGCCGAGGGATCTTTGATGGTTTTGACCAGGATGGTGTCCAGTTTCGGCTTGCCGCCCCAGTAGCCGGCATTGGCCTTCAGCTTGATGTACTGAGAGGGCTGCCATTCGGCCACCTGATAGGGACCGCTGCCTTCAGTGTGCGTGGCCAGCCAGTTCTGGCCCATGTCTCCGTCCTTCTCATGCTTCATCACCGCCGGGTTGACAATGCTCCCGCCGTTGGTGGCCAGAGTCGACAGGAAGGGCGGAAATACCTTGTTCAGCTTAAACTGGACAGTATACGGGTCGACAACGGTCACGCTTTCCAATGTCGGAAAGGCGTCGGACGGACCCTGTTTGATCTTCATCAAGCGGTCAAACGAAAACTTGACCGCGTTGGCGTCAAGGGGCGTCCCGTCAGCGAACTTAACGTCATCGCGCAGGTGGAAGGTCCAGGTGAGACCATCCGGCGAAACATCCCACGACTTGGCGACCGAGGGTTCCACTTCGGTTTCGCTTCCCTTGTACTGCACCAGACGGTCATAGGCCGGATAGCTGATCTTCCAGGCCGAATTGTCCATAGCCACCGCCGGGTCAATCGTCCCCAGGTCGGCGGCCGATCCGATAATGAGCGTCTTGGTCTGCGGGGTCGAGCTTTGCGGCGTGTTGGCGGACTTGCCGCACCCCGCGACAACCCCCAACAATAACAGGAGGCCAAGCAGCCCAGCCACGGTTCTCTTCATTCTAGCTCCCTCCCAAAAGTTTGCTAGTCCTTGGTTCTCGGCTGTGCCCGGGATTTGTCCGCGGCTTTATTTGCGGAAAAACTCAACGCGTCCCCCTTTCTGATCATAGATTAGACGCCCTTGTCTTTTTCACTTTGGCTAAAAGTCATTCAATATAACTAAAGAAAATCCTGCTTCCCTTAACAGGAAATGTGTATTAAAAGCGGAGGATATCGTGCCGGCGCCGGCCGGCATGACGTGGGAAGGCGTGTTCCGGCAGGTCAAAAACGTCTACCGCGAAGTCCTGTCCTGATGAACGTTTACAGATCTTCGGTTCGGCTGGTGTCTGAGAGACATAAGAGAATTTTGGCCTAATGGTAGGAATTGTTTCTCAGCACCACGAAGTAACGTGGTAAACCTAAACAAAGAGGGGGACATAAGAGATGAACTTGGAGAAGGCCATGCGCCTGCCCTTGGTCGACGGCGGCATCATTAAGGTTATCATCGGAGCCATCCTTAATATTATCCCCATCGTGAACTTCCTGTGTTCGGGATACTTTCTTG
>DAIRSE010000049.1:0-3287 GCA_036804525.1 Bacillota bacterium
AGCGAAATATCTTACTGAGAGGTTCCCCGCCTGGTCTCGGAAGGTGGTCTTATGCGCGGGTTGATCCCGGATGAACTGGTGGCGGAGGTCCTTGACCGGGTGGACATCGCTGAGCTTGTCGGAGAGTACGTCCGCTTGGAAAAGAAGGGCCGAAGCTTATGGGGGCTGTGCCCTTTCCACCAGGAGAAGACACCTTCTTTTTCTGTTACTCCCGACAAGCAGATGTTTTATTGTTTCGGATGCGGGGTGGGAGGAAACGCTTACAAGTTCATAATGCTCAAGGAAAACCTGGATTTTCCCGAAAGCGTGCGGTTTTTGGCCAGCCGTGTCGGGATCAGGATTCCGGAATACCAGCCTGTTACCGTTCGCAAGCACGAACGGTTGTGGCAGGCCAACGCACTGGCCGCGGAATTCTACCAGAACATCCTCGAGCGTGAAGCGGTGGCCGAGGGGGCCAGGCGGTACCTGGCTAAACGAGGTCTTTCCGCGGAAACGCTCCGGAAGTTCCGGCTGGGTTACGCCCCGCCGCGGTGGGATGCCCTGATCGAATTCCTGGGCCGCCACGGGTATTCTTCCGAGGAGCTTGCCGGCTACGGGCTGGCGGTACGGGGTGAGCGAGGCCGCATTTATGACCGTTTCCGGAACCGCGTGATCTTTCCGGTGGCCAACAGCCGGGGGAAGATCGTCGGTTTCGGAGGCCGGGTGATGGACGACAGTCAACCCAAGTACCTGAATTCTCCGGAAACAGCCATTTTCAGCAAAGGACAGGAACTCTACGCCCTGAACCTTGCGCGTCAGGCTATCCGCGAGACCGGGTTTGCAGTGATTGTCGAGGGCTACATGGATGCCATCACCGCCCACCAGTTTGGTCAGTCCAACGTGGTGGCTTCGTTGGGAACAGCTCTTACCAGGGAACAGGCCAAGCTGCTGACCCGCTATACAATGGATGTCGTGATTGCCTACGATGCCGACTTTGCCGGGGAAACGGCGACGCTCAGGGGACTGGACATACTGAAGGATCTGGGCTGCCGGCTACGGGTGGTGAGCATTCCGGACGGCAAGGACCCGGATGAGTTTTTGAAGACGCATGGTGTTGAGGGATGGCAGGCCCTGGTTGATAAGGCCGTTCCGCTGCTCGAATACAGGCTGCAGCACGCCATCCGCCAAACCGGGGCGCGCACAACCCTGCAAAAGCTTGCGGTCTTGAGACAGGTACTGCCCAGTTTGCACAGCCTGACCAGCGAGGTGGAAAAGGAAGAGGGAATACGGTCGATTGCCCGCGCCCTAAGTCTGTCTTGGGACACCGTTAGAGCCGAACTGGCTAAATACGAGGTAGAGCACGCAGAAAATTGGCCAGATTCGGATAAAATTGCTAAAAACTTGCATAATATAATAACTAAACGACCTCAGGCCAGACAACGGGCCGAAGCAGGCTTGCTTTACCAGGCAATCGAAAATCCCGCGTACATTGAAATTGCGAGACAGGAGCTAGGCGATCAATTTTTTACCAACGCATCTTACCAGCGCATTTTTAGTGCTCTGGTCGAGCACGCAACGCAACCGGGATTTAAACCGGCGTTGCTGGCAACCTATCTCGATGAAGCTGATCAGGCTGCACTCAGCGCTCTGATAAGCGGATTCGAAAGCGAAGCACAGCCTGAATTCGATGACTTGATTGCAGCGCTTAAGCGCTTCATAGTCAAGGATAAGAAGCAAGCCTTGCTGGCGGACCTGGCTGCCGCGGAGCAGGCCGGGGACCAGGCACAGGTAGCCCGCATAATGCTCGCAATCAAGGAACTTTGCACATCATCCTTGAAAGGAGGGAGCGAAAATGCAGGAGGAGTTATCCAACGCAATGCAGGCACTGATTGAAAAAGGCAGGGAGCGTGGCGTTCTCACCTACGGGGAGATCATGGACGGCCTGCAAAAAGCGGACTTATCTCCAGAACAGATTGAGGAATTTTACGAGAAGCTCCCGGGGATGGGAATTGAGGTGGTCCCTGAGGTGTCTGACCTGGAAGGTCTGGACGAGGTCAAGGCCGATGAGGACATAGAAGGAGAAACAGATTTTGTTGTTCCCGACGGCGTTGATATAGATGACCCGGTAAGGATGTACCTCAAGGAAATTGGCCGCATCCCCCTGTTGACCCCTGCGGAAGAGGTCAAACTGGCTATGGCCATGGAACAGGGCGATGCCGAAGCGAAGCGGCGCCTGATCGAGGCCAACCTGCGTCTCGTGGTCAGCATCGCCAAGCGCTATGTAGGGCGCGGCATGCTGTTCCTTGACCTGATTCAGGAGGGAAACCTCGGCTTGATCAAGGCCGTGGAGAAATTCGACTATCGCAAGGGATACAAATTCAGCACCTATGCGACGTGGTGGATTCGCCAGGCGATTACCAGGGCTATTGCCGACCAAGCCCGGACCATCCGTATCCCGGTACACATGGTCGAGACAATCAATAAGCTGATCCGGGTCTCGCGGCAGCTCCTACAGGAACTTGGACGGGAGCCCACTCCCGAGGAGATTGCCAAGGAAATGGACATTTCCGAGGATAAGGTCCGGGAGATTATGAAGATCGCCCAGGAGCCCGTTTCTCTGGAGACTCCTATCGGCGAGGAAGAAGACTCGCATCTGGGTGATTTTATCGAGGACCAGGATGCGCAAGCCCCTGCTGAGGAAGCCTCTTTTACGCTGTTGCGCGAACAGCTTAATGAAGTCTTGAAAACGCTCACCGAGCGCGAGCAGCGCGTCCTGCGTCTGCGTTTCGGCCTGGACGACGGCCGTACGCGGACGCTTGAGGAGGTAGGCCAGAAATTCGGGGTTACACGCGAGCGCATTCGCCAGATTGAAGCCAAGACGCTGCGCAAGCTGAGGCATCCAAGCCGCTCGAAGAAGCTCAAGGACTATCTTGAGTAGGCAAACAGTTTGACGGGCGGGGGGTGCCCGTCATATAATTTTTTGAGGGGCCCATAGCTCAACGGTCAGAGCATCCGGCTCAAGACAGCGAGTCTAAGTCAAGACATCTTGATATGACCTGCTGTTAAGGGCTGCCTGGAGAGTAATCTCCGGGTGAAAACCTGCCAAATTCGGGGAAGCCTAAGCCGTAAGGTATGGTAATCCCGAGCCAAGCCTCTAATGAGGAAGGTGTAGAGACTAGACGGCAGGCACCCTATAAGGGGTGAAGGGATAGTCCAGACCACAAACCCGAAAGGGGCAGCGAAAGCTGTAGTGGGATGCATAACCGGCTGGTTCCAGGTTCGAATCCTGGTGGGCCCACCAAAAAAGA
>DAIRSE010000049.1:3387-7486 GCA_036804525.1 Bacillota bacterium
CTTATTCCTTTTTGAAAGAACCTATCCGTTCATGGACACGTTATGGTAGGGATGTTGTATGATCAAGCTTGGTGAGCGTCTGGCTGCGGTAGCCCGTTACGTTGCGCCGGGCACGACGGTGGCCGATATCGGCACTGACCACGCTCTGTTGCCGCTCTTCCTTGTCGAACAGGGAATAAGCCCCCGGGCCGTCGCTGTGGACGCGGCGACCGGACCCTATAAGGCCGCCCTGCAGGCGGTGGCGGAAAGCGGTCTGAGCGACCGGGTCGATGTCCGGCTGGGCGACGGCTTGTCGGTCATTGCTCCGGGCGAAGTTCAAGTCTTTGTTCTTGCCGGCATGGGAGGCAACACGATGCGGGACATTCTTGACGCGTCGCCGGAAGTGGTGAAACAGGCCTCCCGGATCATCATGCAGCCCATGGAGCAGCAGGCGGCCGTTAGGCAGTGGCTGGCGGCCAACGGCTGGGTCATAGTAGGCGAGGAACTGGTCGAAGAATCGGGCCGCCTCTACCAGGTGATCGCGGCCGAGCGCGGCGAACCCTGGGACGCCACGCCCTTGGAGATGGAGGTCGGGCCGCTGCTTGTGAAGACCAAGCACCCGCTGCTGCCGCGCTACCTGGCAGGATTACTCCAAAAATACGAGAAGATACTCCAGGGCATGGAAAAAAGCAGACGCGACCTTCCTGCCAAGCGGGAAATCGAAGAAAAGGTCGCCCGGTTGCGGTCCCTGCTTGCAGACCTGTTCAGCCCCAAGCCTGATCCCAATTAAAAAGGAGCGTGCTTTGTTGAGCGCTAAATGTGCGTCGATTGTAACGTTTATCGAAGAACTGGCTCCCAAAACCCTGGCCCTGGAAGGGGATAATACCGGCTGGCAGCTGGGCGATCCTGGCGCCGCTGTATCCAAGGTGCTGCTCACCCTCGACGTCGATAAGCGGGCTGTGGACGAAGCCGTGAGGGTCGGCGCCAAGCTCATCGTCAGCCATCACCCTCTGTTTCATCGTCCTTTCAAAAACATTCGCTTCGACTTGCCGGCGGGAGCCCTCATTGCCCGGCTTATCAGGGAGAACATCGGCGTGTACTCGGCCCATACCAACCTTGACGCCGCCGAGGAAGGCGTCAACGCCATCCTGGCCAAGGCGCTGGGGCTGGTGGACATCGTCCCGCTAACCGACGCCCCCCCCGGCTTCGGCCGGATCGGCCGGCTGCCCGAACCGCAGAGCTTTTATTCCTTCGTCGCCGACGTCAAGACCGTCCTGGAACTGCCCGCCGTGCGCGCCGGGGGCCCGCAGGACCGTATCGTCAAGAAAGTGGCCCTCTGCGGGGGATCGGGCGGGGACCTCTGGTCGAAGGCTGCCTTTGCCGGGGCGGACGTTTTTGTTACCGGGGACATCAAATACCACGTGGCCCAGGATATCCTGGCTGCCGGCATGAACTTTGTCGATCCCGGCCATTATCCGAGTGAGCGCGTCATCCTCGAGCCCCTTAAAGATCACCTGGAGAAGCGCTGCCGCGCCTCCCGCCTGGATGTGGAGTTCGTCGTCAGCACGACCGGCCGGGACCCTTTTATGTACCTGTAGCGGCCACCATGCACAGTACGTCACCGAGGTTCAGTGCCCGATTGAGGGATAAAACCGAAGGAGCAAGAGCGATAAGCTACATTAGTGATTTTTAAGGCCCCCGGAGCCGGGGGCCTTCTATTTATTCTTCTTCAGTTCCTCTTCAATACCTGGGTAGGGGGAGGGATTTTCAGCAGCAATCGATAGTCCCCCGGTTTTTTTCTGCTCCAGCATGGCTTCGATTACCAGACAGATCATCTCGAGCTGATTGGGTTCCAGTTGCTGTGCCAGCATCAACAGACGGCGGAACTCAGGGGGTGACGATGATTGGTGGGCGCTGTCCGGGGCGAAGAAGTCGCCGAGAGTGATGCCCATAGCCCGGCAAAGCTTATTAAGGACGTTTATGCTGGGTACCGTCCGGCCCGATTCTATCTCACTGATCGTCGATTGCGCGACGCCGGCCATACGGGCCAGGGCGTTGCCGCTGACCCCCAGGCCTTTGCGTAATTCACGAAGGCGGGACCCGACATCCATAAACATCCTCCTAAAGTTACACATCGGTCTCTCCGCGTAGAAATCTACCTTACTTATTTTAAATCCTTTATCGGTTTAGCGATAGTATTGGTTAAGTATGGAAATAACAGCAAAACCGAGAAAACAAGGTTAACAAGAAAATACTTTAGCGATTTCGGCAGCAGCCTGGTTTGCAATGCTATAGTTGACAACGATAACATATTATCGGTGATAACGATGGACTTTGGTTTAAGTATAGCAAAAACTAGAATGGAACGGGGAATTTCTCAGGCTGATCTAGCACGGCAGGCTGGCATTTCGCAGTCTACCGTGAGTGATATAGAAAGCGGGAAAACTGATCCCAGGGTCTCTACCGCTCTAAAGCTCTTGTATCTGCTGGGTATTAAGTATGTGGAGATTGTTTCAAACGGCAAACATTACGGGCTTCGCCCAATGATACATACGAGGCCGGGTGCGGACCGGAAAGTCTTTGAAGATGCCATCGACTGCTTGACGGCCATACGTGGCCGGGCGCAGTTGGCCGTGGAGCAGGTGGAGCGGGAAAGCTTCCCACTGTCCAGGCAAACCCTGGGGCAATTAAGATTACTGATCGACGAGGCCGATAGGCTGGCGCAAATCCTTGGCAGCGGGTACCGTAAAAAGTCCAGAAGATAAGCCCTGCCTGCGGGGCTGCTTGTTTTTCGACAGAATAAGTGATAACATATAATTTACGGGTGAGTAGGCCAGATGGTCGCGGCCGCTTGAGCGGCTGAGGAAAGTCCGAGCTCCGCAGGGCAGGGTGCTGGGTAACACCCAGTGGGGGCGACCCCAAGGCAAGTGCCACAGAAATGTGTACCGCCTGTTGGGAAGTGAGAAGTGAGAGGTCACGACTAACTTCTCACATCTCACTTCTCAATGGGTAAGGGTGGAACGGTGCGGTAAGAGCGCACCAGCGGTCAGGCGACTGGCCGGCTAGGTAAACCCCACCCGGAGCAAGACCGAATAGGGGGACGATGGAGTGGCCCGCTCCGTCCCCGGGTTAGGTCGCTAGAGGCGTCTGGCAACAGGCGTCCCAGATAGATGACCATCCACGACAGAACTCGGCTTACAGGCCTGCTCACCCGCGCCAAACTGCGGCATAACCCGTGGTTTGGCCTTTTATTTTGCGGCTCGGAGAAGGGTTACAGCGGAGTTTGCACCTCAGGGAATATGCAGGAGTTATGGAGCTGTTCTTGGTCTTCGACATCGCGAAAGGTATTCCTGCCGGAAGGCCGGAAATTTTTTGTATCCGGGGGCTGCCTTTTGGCCAGACAGCGTGTAAAATTTGGCTAAGAGCGATGGTTATTGACCCGGCTGGCGTGACCGGCGGGGTCCATTGGTAGGAAACGGGCTTTTCGACGTGATCGAAGGGCCGCAGCATTGTGGGTATAGACCTGCGTGTTGCGGCCTTTTTGCTTTTCGTGGGGACTGCTATCAAGGTTACCGGGGTAGGTGGCGACAATGACCCTCGGCGAGGCGATAAAGATATATTTTGATGTCTGCACCACCCTGCGCGGGATGGCCACAGGCACGGTCTTGGCCTATCAGAGTGATTTCCGCGACTTCCTTCGCTTCGCGTCAGCCAGGGGGTTGCGGGAAGCCAAGGGCGTTACCACAGCCCACGTTAACGACTATCTGCTGCTGCTACGGCGACGGGGCCTGAAGCTGACGACACTACACCGGCGCCGGAACGCGCTCAGTTCCCTCTTCACCTTTCTTGTGGAGCAGGGATGGGTTGGCAAGAACCCGGTGGCTGCAGTCAGGCTTCAGCCGCGGCCGCAAACTACAAGAGACATCGTGCTCGAAGATGAGGAAGTGCGCCGGTTTCTTCAGGCGGGTATAAACTATCGCACTGTTTCCGCCGAGGTCCTGGGTGCACTGAGAATGCTTTTGGTATTCACGGGGCTTCGGTGCTCGGAGTTGTTGAAACTCGATTGGGCGCACGTGGACCTGGAACGGGCTCTGTTGACAGTGTACGACAGTAAGAATTC
>DAIRSE010000050.1:0-7481 GCA_036804525.1 Bacillota bacterium
AGGTCATCAGGACCATCCGCCGGTCGCGGGACGTCAACACGGCCAGGCAGGCCTTGATGGAGAACTTCGGCCTCACCGAAAAACAGGCGCAGGCCATCCTGGACATGCGCTTGCAGCGCCTGACCGCGCTCGAGCGCGAGAAACTAGAAGAGGAGTACAGGGAGTTGGTGGCCAGGATCGAGTACCTGGAGGGCCTCCTGGCCGACGAGCAGAAGATCATGGCCGTCATCAAGGATGAACTGGCGGAGATCAAGCGCCGGTTCGGCGACCCCCGCCGCACCGAGATCCGGCGGGATGAGACCAACATGCGGCCCGAGGACCTCATCCCCCTCGAAGACGTGGTGGTGACGATCACCAAACAGGGCTACGCCAAGCGGATGCCGCTCTCCGTTTACCGCAGCCAGCGCCGGGGCGGACGGGGCGTTACCGGCGTCGAGCCCAAGACCGAGGATTTCGTCCAGCACCTCTTTGTTACGAAGACGCACGATTACCTGCTCTTCTTCACCCAGAAGGGCAAGGTTTACAGGATTAAAGTTTACGAGATACCCGAGGCCGGGCGCCACGCCAGGGGCACCCCGCTGGTCAACCTCCTGCTTCTGGGCGGGGCCGAGGACGTCACCGCCGTCATCCCGGTGACCGACTTCGACGAGGACGCCTACCTTTTGATGGCGACGCGCCACGGCATCGTCAAGAAGACCCGGCTGCACGAGTTCGACACCGTCAGGCGCGACGGGCTGATCGCCATCAGCCTGGACGAGGACGACGAGCTCGTCGACGTCGAAATCACCGGCGGCGACAACGAGGTCGTCATCGGGACCAAGCGCGGGCTGGCCATCAGGTTCAGGGAGACCGACGTCAGGCCCATGGGCCGCACGGCCCGGGGCGTCCGCGGCATCAGCCTGAGGCCCGGCGACGAGATTATCGGGATGTTCCACGTGCACCCGGGGGCGGACCTGCTGATCGTGACCGAACAGGGTTACGGCAAGCGTACCGCTTTGAACGAATTCCGGACCCAGGGCCGGGGCGGCAAAGGCGTCATCGCCATCAGGACCACGAAGCGCAACGGCAACGTCGTGGCCCTCGAGGTCGTCAACAAGAGTGAAGAGGTCGTCATGGTCAGCAGGGCCGGGGTCGTGATCCGCATCAACGTTAAGGAAGTGCCTGTGCTGGGCAGGCCGGCGCAGGGCGTGACCCTCATGCGCCTCAACGAAGGGGACTCCCTGGTCGCTGTAGCCCGCATTGCGCCGGGAGATTAATAAAGAAAGAGGGAGCGGCCGTGATCAAAAAAGTCCTTGTACCCACCGACGGTTCGGAATGCTCACTGCACGCGGTGGCGCAAGCCGCCAAGCTCATGCATCTTAACCCCGGGCTGGAGGTAACGATTTTTACAGTGCACAATGTGCCCAAGGGGATGGCCCGCCGCAAGCTGTTTTTCGTGTCGACCGGCGGGAACAAAGACGCCAGCAAGATCGACGACGTGTATGCCGAAGAGCGCCAGCAGGTCTTCAAGGCGGCGCTCGACATCCTCGAGGCCGAAGGTTTCACGGCCAAGACCGATTTCAGTAAGGGCAACCCGGCCGAGGAAATCTGCGATTACGCCCGGGAACACGGTTTTGACCTAATCATCCTCGGCCCGCGGGGCATCAGCGGCATCCAGGGACTGTTTATCGGGAGTGTAAGCAGCAAGGTGCTGGCGCTGGCTCCCTGCCCCGTCCTGTTGGCAAAATGCTAGGAGACCGCTGAAAAACTGCGCCTGGCAAAAAGGATGTCGGATGCCGGAAGTCAGAAATCTGACCTGATGAAATCCGCAAAGCAGATTTCTAAGGATTATAGACTTGCGATCGCGAAGCGATCGCTTCCCGTTCCGACCTCTGACCTCTCGCCTCGGACCTCTTTTTGAGCGGTCTCAGGGTGACTTCCAAAGCACGGTCGTACCCTGAAAAACGTCTGTACCAAAACCAGCGTCTTGGCTTTTTGCAGCACTCTCCTGGAAGCGCATTGAGCGCACTAAGGAATCGGGGTAAATGTTGCTTCCGTGAATACTGTGCGAACGATTTAAGAGAGGAGGCCTTGTTGATGGCAGATTATAAGATCCTCCTGGCGGGGGACGGTTCAAAACCATCCTTTCGCGTTGCCGAAACGGTCAGGGAAATGATGAAATGGAGCCCCGAGGTCAAGGTTACGGTGATTATGGTCTTTCCCGCCCACGAAAAAGCCGAGGACACCGAAGAGTTTTCTTTCGTGATGCACGAAGGGTTGAAAGAAATGGTCGAGGCCAATATGGAAAAGGTCGCCGAGTCCTACCGGAGCTTCTTCGCCGAGGAGGGCTTCGAGATTACGGTCGAGAAGCGCTTCGGCGACCCTGCCGAACGCATCGTCCGCTACGCCGAGAGGCGCAATTTCGATCTCATCGCCGTCGGCAAGAGAGGGCACAAAGGCTTCGAGAACATCGTCCTCGGCAGCGTGGCGCACAAGGTGATCCATATCTCCAAGATCCCGGTCCTGGTCGTCAGGTAAATCCAGGTTCCTGGTTCCGCCCAAAAAACGTCCCGGCACTCAATAGGGCTTGGTGCCGGGTTCGGCTTTTAGGGCGGGATAAGAGCTGTTTTTCAACAGTCCCGATATGTTGTTTTTTGTCGGGGGCTTGGTATAAGATAATGCCTATAGTAACGGAGCGGATTAACTGAGAGAGCGGAGGCTTGAAAAGAGAATTATGGTTGAGAAGGGTACCTGGACAGTAAAGAAAGGACTTGCCGAGATGCTTAAGGGCGGGGTGATCATGGACGTTACCACCCCCGAACAGGCGAAGATAGCGGAAGAGGCGGGAGCATGCGCGGTGATGGCCCTGGAGCGCGTGCCGGCTGATATTCGTGCCGCCGGCGGCGTGGCCAGGATGGCTGATCCAACCATGATTAAGAGGATTATGGACGCCGTGACCATTCCGGTGATGGCCAAGGTCCGCATCGGCCATTTCGTTGAGGCGCAGATTTTAGAGGCCCTGGGGGTCGACTACATCGACGAGTCGGAAGTGCTCACGCCGGCGGACGAGCAGTTTCACATCAACAAGCACCTCTTTAAGGTGCCTTTTGTCTGCGGGGCGCGTAACCTGGGCGAGGCGCTGCGCCGCATCGCCGAAGGGGCGGCGATGATCCGCACGAAAGGGGAACCGGGGACGGGGAACGTCGTCGAAGCCGTCCGCCACATGCGCATGGTGATGGACGAGATCAGGCGCCTCACGGTACTGCCTAAGGAGGAGCTGGTATCGGCCGCCAAGGAAATGGGCGCTCCCTACGACCTGGTGGTCCAGGTCGCGGAAACGGGGCGCCTGCCCGTCGTGAACTTCGCGGCCGGCGGCATCGCGACGCCCGCCGACGCCGCGCTGATGATGCAGCTCGGCTGCGACGGCATCTTCGTGGGGTCCGGCATTTTCAAGTCGGCCAACCCCGCGGCGCGCGCCAAGGCGATTGTGGCGGCGACCACGCACTTCAACGACCCGCAGGTCCTGCTCGAGGTCTCCCGCGAGCTCGGCGAGGCCATGCCCGGTCGCGAGATTTCCACGATCGCGCCGCACGAACGCATGCAGGACCGGGGTTGGTAATAAGATGAAAGTGGGCATCCTGGCCCTACAAGGGGCCTTTATCGAACATGCCAGGGCGGTCCGCGCCTGCGGGCACGACCCGGTGGAAATCCGTAAGCCCGAGCAGCTCGATGACTGCCGGGCCCTGATTATCCCCGGCGGCGAGAGCACCACCATCGGCAAGCTGATGAACGAGTTCAACCTCTTCGAGGTGATCCGCGCCAGAGGGGAGCAGGGTATGCCCATTCTGGGGACGTGCGCCGGCATGGTGCTCCTGGCCAGGGTCATTGAGGAGTCGGACCAGCCGCGTCTCGGTCTGATGAACATCACCGTCAAGCGCAACGCTTTTGGACGCCAGGTCGACAGTTTCGAGGCCGATCTGGCGGTTCCTACGCTGGGGGACGACCCGGTAAGGGCGGTGTTTATCCGGGCGCCCTACATCACCGCCGTCGGCCCGGGGGTCGAGGTCCTGGCCGTCTTTGACGGTAAGATCGTCTTGGTCCGCCAGGACAGGCTGGTCGCCTCGGCCTTCCACCCCGAACTGACCGAGGACCTCAGACTGCACAAGTATTTCTTAAATCTGGCTGGTTAGCATGGGTCATGAGGCTGCTTGACAGCCCCTGATGGGCTGTTAAGCAGAAAGGGCTTGCGTTGTGTTCGAGGATATAGTAAAATCAGTGGCATCATCTGAAAAAACGCATATGTAAACCCGGTGCAGGGGAAAAGTACCCACTTTCTCCTTTTCAGAGAGCCGGCGGTCGGTGCGAGCCGGCAGGGACGGTGGCGAATTCCTCCCCGAAGGGGGCCTCGTTGAAAGCGGAGTAAGCGGGGACGGTGCCGAACCGTTATCGGATCGAGCGGGCTCATGCGAGCCAAGAAGGGTGGCAACGCGGGAGAATGCTTCTCGTCCTTTCCCAGGGCGAGGAGCTTTTTTATTTCCATAAAAACTTCAGTCAAAGGTACTGACCAGGGGGAGAGAGCTAGTAATGACCAAAAAACTGCGCCTGATGATTCCGGGACCTACGCCGCTGCCGCCGGAGGTCAGCGAAGCGCTGTCGCGCCCGATGACCGGTCACCGCAGCAAGGGGTTCGCCGAACTCACCGAAAAACTCACGGGCAAACTCCAACAGGTGATGCAGACCGGCAACGAAGTGTTCATCCTGACCAGTTCCGGCACGGGGGCGCTGGAAGCCGCCGTCGCCAACACAGTGAATCCCGGGGATAAGGTCCTGGCTCTGGTGGGCGGCAAGTTTGGGGAACGATTCCGCGACCTGGCCCAGGTCTTCGGCGCCGAGGTCGAGGAGTTGGCTTTTCAGTGGGGCCAGCCGTACGACCTGGACCTGGTGCGCGAGCGCCTGGCCGCCGACCCCGGCATCAAGGTTGTCCTGGCGACCCAGAACGAGACGTCCACCGGCGTCGTCAACGACATCGAGGGGTTGGCCCGGCTGACAAAGGACCACCGCGCCATCCTCTGCGTGGACGCCGTCAGCGGCCTGGGAGCCATCGACCTTAAAACCGACGCTTGGGGCGTGGATATCGTCGTGACGGCCAGCCAGAAAGCCCTGATGGTGCCGCCGGGCCTCGCCTTCATCAGCGTGAGCGAGAAAGCCTGGAAGGTCGTGGCTGAATGCAGCTCGCCGCGTTACTACTTCAGCCTGGAGGCGGCCAGGAAAGCTTATAAGAAGTGGAACACCGCGTATACGCCCGGCGTATCCTTGTTCTACGCGCTGGATGCGGCCCTGGACCTGATCCTCGCCGAGGGGCTGGAGCAGGTTTTTGCCCGCCACAAGCTGCTGGCCGAGGCGACCAGGGCCGGGGTCAAGGCCCTGGGGCTCAAGCTCCTGCCGCCGGAAAACGTCGCTTCTCCCGCCGTCACCGCCGTCCGGGGCCCGAAAGGCGTTGAAGTCGACGCCTTGCGCAAGCTGCTGCTCGACAAGTATGGCGTGCTGTTCGCCGGCGGGCAGGCTGAGCTCAAAGGCAGAATCTTCCGCATCGCCCACATGGGCTATGCCGATCAGCTGGACGTTCTTAGCGGCCTCGCCGCCCTTGAAATGGCGCTCGGCGAGCTGGGCCACAGGGTGACTCTCGGGGCCGGCGTCAAGGCTGCCCAAAAGGTTTTTCTGGGGGTGTAACGGAGTGAAAGTGCTGGTAACCGACAACGTTGCGCAGGAAGGGGTCAATGTCCTGCTGGGGCAACCGGGAATTGAAGTTGAGGTCCGGAACAAGATGACCGAGAACGAACTGGTGGCCATCATCCCGGAATTCGATGCGATCATCGTCCGTAGCGCCACAAAGGTCAACCGGCGGGTTATGGATGCCGGCGTCAACCTCAAGGTTATCGGCCGGGCCGGCGTGGGCGTGGACAATATCGACGTGAAATACGCCACCGAAAAGGGCATCATCGTGGTCAACGCCCCGGAAGGAAACACCATTGCGGCTACCGAGCATACGATGGCGCTGATGCTGGCTCTAGCCCGCAATGTGCCCCAGGCCGACGCGGCTATGAAGGCCGGGATTTGGAATAAAAAGGCCTTTACAGGTGTTGAGCTGCGCAACAAGACCCTGGGGGTCCTGGGATTGGGCCGTATCGGCAGCGGTGTGGCCAAGAGGGCCCAGGCGATGGAGATGAACGTCATCGCCTACGACCCCTATATCAGCGAGGAACGGGCGCAGGAGCTCGGCGTCAAGCTGATGAGCCTCGACGAGGTCATCGCGAACGCCGATTTTATCACCGTCCATATGCCCAAAACCAAAGAGACCTATCACATGATCGACGAGCGGGCCATCAGGCTGATGAAACCGGGTGTCCGGATCATCAACTGCGCCCGCGGCGGCATCGTTGACGAAGACGCCCTGTATGAGGGCATGACTGCGGGTAAAGTGGCCGGCGCCGCCCTAGACGTCTTCGAGGTGGAACCGAAGACCGACAGCCCCCTCTTTAAACTTCCAAACTTTATCTGTACGCCCCACCTGGGTGCGTCTACCTGCGAAGCTCAGGTTTGCGTGGCTACCGACGTCGCCGAGGAGATTATCGCCGCCCTGCGCGGAGATCTGGTGCGAAACGCGGTCAATATTCCATCGCTGCGTCCCGACATCCTCAAGGCGATCCGTCCCTTCCTCAACCTGGCCGAGAAGATGGGCCGCTTCCACGCCCAGCTTTTGTCCGGGCGCATCAGGCGGGTTGAGATCACTTACAGCGGTGAGCTCGCTGACAAGCCCGTGTCGCCGATAACGACGGCCATTGTCAAGGGTATCCTGGACACCATCCTGCAGGAGCGGGTCAACTTCGTTAACGCCATGATCGTGGCCAAAAACCGGGGCATCGAGGTCAACGAGACGAAGTCCGACCGCGAAGAGGACTACAGCAGCCTGATGACCGTGAAGGTCATCGCCAGCGAGTCCCAGCACGAGCTGGCAGGGACGCTGTTCCAGGGTTCCGACCCGCGCGTGGTCCTTATCGACGGCTACCGCGTCGACGCCGTGCTCAGCGGGCATATGCTGGTGGTTCCGCATATCGATAAACCCGGCATCATCGGACGGGTGGGAACCCTGCTCGGGGAACACGAGGTCAACATCGCGGCTATGCAGGTCGGGCGCAAGGTTGTCGGCGGCAAGGCCGTAATGATGCTGGTCATCGACAGCCCGGTGCCGGCCCCGGCGCTTGACGAAATGCGCAAGGTGAACGGGATTATAGATGTAAGAATGGTAAGTCTTTAGGCGCCGAAGGCGCCTGCACTGGGCACTGTGCGCAGAATAGCACTGAGCAATGAGCACTGTGCACTGAGATTGTAAGGAATAGGGAAAAGGGATTCAGCTTGCTGAAATCCCCTCAAGTATCCCAACGCTCAACGCCCTATCCGTTAAACTATCTCTAAAGCCTTGGTTTACAAGGAGATCCCCGATC
>DAIRSE010000051.1:0-7424 GCA_036804525.1 Bacillota bacterium
GGGGAATCCGAAAAAGTGGTCTCCACAGTCAGGTGCGCCTCCCCGTCAAAGCACTTTTTACCTTCACGCCCGGCAAGGCCCCGAGTTTACCCGTCAAGGCGCCGATGGCGTCGGTACTCCCGTCAACGATCAGGGCGATCACCGAAAAGCCTTTCTCACGGTAGGGGATACCCATGCGACCGACGATAATGTCGGCATGTACACACAGGATTTCGTTGACCCTGGACGCCATTTCCCGCCGGTTTTCCACTACAATACCCAGAACACCGATCCGAGTCTCCATGTAACATCTCCCCCAAGAATTTCAGAAGCCCACCCCGGCAAAAAGGGTGGGCCCGCTATCCCTTGCCTTCAGGTTTAACCCTCCACGCAGGACATCAGTTTATGTCTATGAAAGAAAACCACAAGGACTGCCCCGGACTTTCCGGAAAAGCTAAGACCTTCGCGGTCTTTTTGCAGCCTTCATGGTTAATTCTAAGTTGTCATACGGCCTTCTTCGACGGATATCGTCAACTTCCTGCTGAACAAAGCTAAAATTCTATTACATACGGTAAACTTACGCCAACCGGAACTGTTTTCTACAAATCAGGGTTTACAAATAGACAGCGTAAAGTTTATAATTACCACAAATCCGGCAATTGAAGCTGCTAAAACTTATCGACCCGGATTTGAAATGCGTGCCACGGAGATACAAGCCTGGATCAGGGCTGGAACTCCGTAGTTTTGTTTGCTCAAGTATTTCTCGCCCCATTCCCTGGAAGGATGTAAGACGACTTCTTTCTTGTCTGGCGAGGTATGTCTGGCGGGCCGATGGATTTAACAATATAAAACCATTTTTGCTTCGGGCACCTGTCTGCAACAGGCAGGCCGGCAAAAACCCGGATCAACTTGATACCCCCATAACTTGTATGATATGATATCTTTACCACGAAAGTTCTGAATATTTCATATTTTCTGAGCATAAGGTTCGGATCGAGCGTTTTGCGTTTCATTTTGCATTTCGTTTTGCGTTTAACCTCGACTTTGACACCTGACCCTATACGAACCCAGCAAAATCAAGGCTTTACAGGCATGAGAAGGACGCGTACCACTACATTTTCCTAATTTGTGGCAGCACCAAGAGCCAGTTCCTGTACGTGTTGCGGCGGTCGGATACCCAGCGCCCGGAAGGCTTCGTAGGCCTGGCCCGGCATCTCCGTGCGGCAAAGATACGTTTGACCCTCCAGAGTTAGCTCGGCGGCCTTGAGCTTTTTGAGATCTCGGATCAGGTACTGGTATTCCATCTGCGCCCCGGCCAGCTTGAGGCTTTGTTGCAGCGCCGATTCTAAGACCAGGGCCAGGAAGCAGACCATCACGTGCCCGTGCACCCGGCGGTCCTTCCAGTGGTAGATCGGGCGCAGGTCCAAGGGCGACTTGAGTTCCCGAAAGGCCCGTTCCACCCGCCAGAGGTCCTTGTAGGCCAGGGCGGCGTCGGTGTCCAGATCGGCGTTGGTGCGCAGAATGTACTTGCCGTCGTAACGCGCTTCGCGTTCCAGAGCCTGGCGGTCTATTTCGGCTTTAGCCCCGTTGAGTTTCAGGAAGCAGCGATAGCCCTTGTTCCCGATGAGCGGTTTAATGCCCGCCTTGAGTTTGGCTTTAAGCTTTTGGACCATCTCTTCTCGGGCCTGGCGGTCGTGCTCGGCCTCGACGGGGTTGTAGCAGACGATATAGCGGTCAGCGGCATGCCAGACTTCCTTAACCTTCAGGTTGTCCCGCACGACCTTGTAGCGGCTGCCGGTGGATAAGACCTCGGCCACAGCGCCGGCGCAGCACATCTTGACCCCGACGATGTACTCGATGCGCTGTCTGTCCAGTTCATCCAGGAGCGCGGGAGAGACCATGCCGCAGTCGGCGACGAAGATGACGCGCCGCAGGTTAAACCGTTTGCGGGCGTCATTGATCGCTACCTTGAGGGTCTCGATGTCGGCGGTGCTCCCGGGGAAGACCCGGTGGGTCACCGGCATTCCTTCCCAGGTCATCAGCACTCCGACGATGATCTGCACCCGGTCCGGGCAGCTACGTTTTGTGATTTTTCAAGGAGCGATCCTTGATTTTCAAGGCTTCGCGGACCCGGGAGGGCCATTAGCCGTCAAACTTGAGTTATAGTTTGTGTACGGTTTTTGCTTTTATGGCAAGTGGCCAAGAGGATAATGAAAAGAGGGTGATATTTGGATTAAGCCGATGGAGTACATAGAAGAGATCTTTATTAATTTAAGGAGAGGGGTTGATTAAATGTCTGAAGATCTGTTTGCCAAGGAGGAAACCCGGAAGGAATTGACGCGGAGGTCTTTCTTGAAGCTTATGACAGGTTTGGGGTTAACCGGTCTTGCGGGTGTTACTTTGCGTGGTCTTGGTTTGGGTGGTCTTGTTGCACCTGCTGGTGGTCTTGTTGCACCTGCTGTGGGCTATGCCTCAAAACTGGCACCGGCCGACGTCGTACCGATTGCTCCTGACAATCCGTCTATTGTTTACTACCAGGAGTTTTGTTTGCGTGGTAGTTGTGACGCGTGCGTCCGTGTTTGCAACGAGGTTCAGACGGTTTTAGGTTTTTGGGATGAGAAGGTGGCGCAAGAGATTGTTTGTGTTAATTGCGGGCAGTGTGCCCTTGTATGTCCCGGTAAAGATGGCCTCCCCGCCATCCGGGAGCGGGACGAGACCGCGGTGGTTTTCGATGCCTTGGCCAGCCCCGATTACCATGTAGTTGTTCAGACTGCACCAGCCACCCGGGTGGCTCTTGGGGAAGAGTTCGGGCTTGCTCCCGGAACATGGGTAGAGGGTCAGCAGGTGGCGGCGCTGCGCCGTCTCGGCTTTGATGCCGTCTTTAATACCAACTTTACCGCTGACCTCACAATTATGGAGGAGGCCACAGAATTTCTCCAGCGGGTTGTTAATGGCACGCACCCGTTACCGATGTTCACCTCCTGCAGCCCCGGTTGGGTTAAGTTTATGGAGTATTTCTATCCTGCCCTTATTCCGCATGTCTCGACTTGCATGTCGCCGCAACAGATGTTCGGAGCTTTGGCCAAAACTTACTACGCTAAGGCCCGAGGTCTGAATCCCGAAAAGATCATTTCGGTATCCATCATGCCTTGTACGGCCAAGAAATTCGAAGCCCAACGGCCTGAGATGAATGCCGCCAGCCGGTACTGGAATAATTCTCTGGTGAGCCGCGATGTCGATGTGGTTTTGACCACGCGCGAGTTGGCACGCATGATCAAGGCCCGGGGCATCGACTTTGCCAACCTGCCGGTCGAGGGCTATGATTCGTTGATGGGCGAAGATACCGGTGCAGCTATTATCTTTGGTGCTACGGGCGGCGTAATGGAAGCAGCGCTTAGAACAGCTTACTTTTTCCTTACCGGGGCACAGCCTCCGCAGGACTTGCTGAATTTCACGCCGGTTCGCGGCCTGGTCGGGATTAAGGAAGCCTCTGTACAGATTAACGGCGTGACGGTTAACGTGGCCGTTGCCCATGAACTCAAGAATGCCCGCACCGTTTGCGACATGGTGCTGGCGGGCAACCCGAACGGCTGGCATTTCATCGAGTTCATGTCCTGTTCCGGCGGCTGTATCAGCGGCGGCGGCCAGCCTAGAACGGCCGTTCCGCCAACCGATCCTATCCGCCAAGCGCGGATCGATGCTCTCTATGTCAAAGACGCAGCCGAGATTCAGCGCGCATCGTATGAGAATTCCGAGGTTCTGGCGCTCTACCAGAATTTCTTGGGAGAGCCGTACAGCAAACTTGCGAAACAGTTGCTTCACACCACTTATGTGAACCGCGGTCCCGTAGTCTCGACTTTGACGCCTTGCCATACGGGAACCCAGCAAAATCAGGGCTTCACAGACATGAAAAGGACACGTACCACTACATTCTCCTAATTTATGGCAACACCAGGGGCCAGCTCCCGTACATGTTGCGGCGGCCGGATGCCCAGCGCCCGGAAGGCCTCGTAGGCGCGGCCCGGCATCTCCGTCCGGCAGAGGTAGGTTTGACCGTCCAGAGTTAGCTCGACGGCCTTGAGCTTCTTGAGATCACGGATCAGGTACTGGTATTCCACCTGCGCCCCGGCCGGCTTGAGGCTTTGTTGCAGAGCCGACTCCAGGACCAGGGCCAGGAAGCAGACCATCACGTGCCCGTGCACCCGGCGGTCCTTCCAGTGGTAGATCGGGCGCAGGTCCAAGGGCGACTTGAGTTCCCGAAAGGCCCGTTCCACCCGCCAGAGGTCCTTGTAGGCCAGGGCGGCGTCGGTGTCCAGATCGGCGTTGGTGCGCAGAATGTACTTGCCGTCGTAACGCGCTTCGCGTTCCAGAGCCTGGCGGTCTATTTCGGCTTTAGCCCCGTTGAGTTTCAGGAAGCAGCGATAGCCCTTGTTCCCGATGAGCGGTTTAATGCCCGCCTTGAGTTTGGCTTTAAGCTTTTGGACCATCTCTTCTCGGGCCTGGCGGTCGTGCTCGGCCTCGACGGGGTTGTAGCAGACGATATAGCGGTCAGCGGCATGCCAGACTTCCTTAACCTTCAGGTTGTCCCGCACGACCTTGTAGCGGCCGCCGGTGGCGAGGACCTCGGCCACGGCGCCGGCGCGGCGCATCTTGACCCCGACGATGTACTCGATGCGCTGTCTGTCGAGTTCGTCCAGGAGCGCGGGCGAGACCATGCCGCGGTCGGCAACGAAGATGACGCGCCGCAGGTTAAAACGTCGGCGGGCATCATTGATCGCCGCCTTGAAGGTCTCGATGTCGGCGGTGTTCCCGGGGAAGACCTGGTGGGCCACCGGCATTCCTTCCCGGGTCATCAACACCCCGACGATGATCTGCACCCGGTCCGGGCGGTGGTCCTTGGAGTAACCGTACCTGGCCATCTCAGGGCCTTCTCCTTCGAAGTAGGTGGAGGTGGTGTCCCAGAAGACCATGTCCAGTTCCAGGTTGAAGAGATTCCTGGTCTCGGCGAAGAGGGCGTTTTCGATGTTCTCTTTGTGCCCGGCCAGAAAATCCAGCGCCCGGTAGAAGTGGTGCAGCTCCAGGGTGGCGAAGGCCGGCCGGTAGACCTCGTCCAGCCACTCGTGGACGGCGCGCTTGGAGCGGGGATCGCTGATGCGGTTTAAGACCATCGCCCGGACGGCCTCGCCCAGGGGGCTTGAGATCTCGGTCTGCTCCAGCAAGTTGGCGATAATGCGGGCCAGGCCGAGTTTCTCCCAGAGGTGGCCGAAGACCAGTTCCAGGCCCCACTCTTTGGCCGACTGGACGAGAAGATTGGCCGCTTCGGCCTGGATCCAGCGCTTCCTGGAGAACTTGGCCAGGCTGGTGATGAGGCAGTCGATCTCTTTATCCTGCAGGTCTTCGATGCGGCCCAGGTTGGCGATGACCTTCTGGCGGACCTTGCCCTCCTCGCGGACGCTTTCGACGATCTGCAGGTAGGTGCGCTGGGAGCCGTCTTTGTTGGCGAAGGTCTTGGTGCGGACATACATAGCACGTTAATTATACCACGAAAAGGGGCCGCCACAAAGACATAAACTGGGAAGACGTGGCACTACATTTTGTGATTTTTCAAGGAGCGACCCTTGATTTTCAAGGCTCCGCGGACCCGGGAGGGGTGTTGGCTGTCAAAGTTGAGGTAGTGTAGTTAGATCCGCGGCCGCTAAAGGGCGGTTGGATCATTCTCCTGGACCACCGACATATCCGGGGTGTTACCTGGTCAGATCCGGTAGCGTATCGGGATGTTGTTCCGGGATAATTGCCATGTCATTTCCAGGGAACCGGCCGGGGAGGTTGCCAGAGGGGTGTCCGGATGGGGGATAAAGGGACCGACCCCGGCCATTTCAACGCAGAGGTCTTTAAGTAAGGAGACGTCTTTCAAGGGTGGTGCCGGGGCGCAGGCGCGCGAACAGCGCCGGATCGGCCGTCTCGTGCTTTAGAAGGTAGCGGTTTGCTCCCACGTCACGCAGTCGTCGATAGTCGTCCCTGGAGTGGTCACCGAGGGAGAGGGTTACGGCCATGTCCAATTTTTCTTTTATCCGCTGGACCAACCCGGCGAGGACATCTACGGTGTAAGCCGGGTCCTCGCCGGACTGCAGCATAATGCGCCAGTATCCCTCGTCACGTGCCTGCCGGGCGGCGGCCAGGATTTCCTCCGGGGCTATCCGGTAACGGGTAAGAAGACGGTTATCCCGTCGCAGACCGCAGTAGAGGCAATTCCTAACGCAATAGTTCGAGAACTCGATAATCCCTGGAAGGATGTAAGACGACTTCTTTCTTGTCAGGCGAGGTATGTCTGGCAGGCCGATGGATTGAACGGGGTTGGTTGGTTTTTTAAGTAGAATCGGCCTGGGTATTGTAGGGAAGTCGCCGGGTATAGATTTAGGAGTTTAAAAATGTTTTTGAAACAGCAGGATATTTTCCGTCAACAGCGAACCGATTATAAATTAAATTAAACGCATAATCGAAACAGCAGTAGTACGAAGCTATTGTTTTCCGTGATCATTTGAACCCATAAAAATTAAGAGCGAACAAAAGACCACGAAGGTCGGCCGAAAGGTATCGAATGCTTTCGTGGTCTTTTCTTTTTGGGGGTGAGGTTTGGAAAGACCGAAAGTTTGTTCGCGGGTTGAGGGACAGGTATGGCAGGAAGGAGTGAGCGGCGATGAAGAACGGTTTTGAACCGAAGATTATCGCGTTTCTATGCAACTGGTGCAGTTACGGCGGAGCGGACCTGGCCGGGGTCAGCCGGTTCCAGTATCCGCCGAATATCCGGGCGATCAGAGTGATGTGCACCGGAAGGATTGACCCGGGCTTCATTTTCAGAGCGCTGATGCTCGGGGCGGACGGAGTTCTAGTGGCCGGCTGTCATCCCGGTGACTGCCATTATGTTAAGGGAAACTACTACGCCGAGCGCCGGATCAGAATCTTGCGGCGCCTTTTGGAGTGGGTGGATATCGAGCGCGAGCGGCTCTGGGTGCGCTGGATATCCGCGGGGGAAGGTATCCGGTTTGCCAGCACGGTCAGGGAATACACGGATTTTTTGCGCGAACTCGGACCCAACACGCAGCGTTTCGCCGAAGCCGACATCGAAACCCTGGCGCGTGTGGCCTCGGCGATGGGTTCGGTCGGTCGGCTGGTCCTGGAAGAAAACATCTGCATGGTGGAGATGGCCAGGTATTTTCTGGAGCTTGTCCAGCGCGACTCGTGCGCCGAATGCATCCCTTGCCGCATCGGCACCAGGCGTCTTCTTGAAGTCTTTGAAAGAGTGCTGAAGGGAGAAGCCGATGAAGGCGAGTTTGTGTCATTGGCGGAAGCCGCCACGGCGATAGGCCTCGCGGCGAAGTGCGATCTGGGTCGGATCGCGGGACGGGCGGTAGCCGAAGTGGCCAGACACGGGCAGGACGAGCTCA
>DAIRSE010000052.1:0-7187 GCA_036804525.1 Bacillota bacterium
GGTATCCCGAGGGCAACGTCGACCGCTCCCGGCTCATCGCGGAGTTCGCGCCTTATTTTGCCCTGACGAAGGAGGAAAGGCATGCTCATCCTTAACTTCGCCCATCCGTTGACACAGGAGAACATTACGGAGATAGAAGCCCTGGTCGGCATCGGTGTGGAGGATGTAAGAGAGGTCCCCAGTTTGATCGACCCCGGTAAGCCCCTGGCGCCCCAGGTGGAGGCCATGTTGGACGGCCTGGGGCTCACCCAGCGGGAATGGCAGACTAAACCGCTGCTCATCAACCCGCCGTCATTGGCGGTCAGTGCGGCAACCTTGCTGGCGCTGCTTCACGGACTAATCGGCCATTTCCCTCCCGTTCTGCGCCTGCGCCCCGAAGCCGGCGGCTTCGCCACGCGCTTTACCGTGGCCGAAATTATCAACCTTCAGGCTGTCCGCGAAAAGGCAAGGGGGAGAAGGTGAGGAGAACTGGTCATAGTAGGTGTGCCCCGATCACATTACGCAAGGGAGGGATGAGTCAACGTGAGACTGGATGTAACGTACAGAGTGACAACACCGCTCTTCCTGGGGGGCGCGGACGGGAGAGACGCTGCCGAACTGCGCCCGCCATCGCTCAAAGGATTGTTGCGTTTCTGGTTTCGTGCGGTGGCCTTGCCGCGCCTGGGTAGCTGGCAAGCGGTATCAAGACTGGAGAAGGACCTCTTTGGCAGTACAGACGGACAGGCGGCCTTCCTTTTGTCTCTACAGCGGCTGGAAGAGCCAGTGTTAGTGGATGCCGGCCAGACATGGGGTAGGCAAGATGGGCTCAACTACCTGGGCTACGGTGTGGTAGACAGGGGCAACACTGTTCGGGCCTACTTGAAGGAAGGATTTCTCCTCGCGTTCCGCCTGGTTTCCCGGCGGAATATCCCGCAGGACCAGGCCGACCTCCTGGTCCAGTCCGCAAAAGCCCTGGGGCTCTTGGGAGGCGCTGGGGCGCGGGCGCGGAAGGGTTTCGGCTCGCTGTCCCTGGAGTCTTTACGGATGGACGATGAAGAACAGTGGCAGGTACCCCAGGATGCTGCAGAACTCCGCGGCCGGATACGGGAACTGCTCAGTGAACTAAGACTGCCACGGGAAGGCGCCCTGCCCGCGTACACAGCGTTCGGCTCACGTACGAGAGTAAGCATTGTTCAAACAGACCAGGATGCTCGTCGTCTCCTGAACGACGTGGGCAAAGAGCTTTTACGTTACCGTAGCTACGGTTCTAATCGCAAACGGCCTCACCATGTTCTTCCCTGGGGGGAACGGGCCGAACAGAATTTCGCTGACGATCATGACCTGATGCTGTATTTCTTAGGTCACAGGCAGGTAACCTCTCACCCGCGTCGGATTGCCTTTGGTTTACCGCATAACTACTTTTTTCAGTCAACCAAACAAAAGGCCAGTGTGGAAACCGAAAATCATAAGCGTCGTGCCAGTCCCCTGTTCATCCACATCCATGCTCTGGGCTCCGGTCTTTACGCGGCGGTCCTGAGCGTGATGCCTGCGGTGTTCCTGCCTGAAGGCGAACGTATCAAGCTCTCGACCGGTGCGCGTTCCGTCACCGCTGCTTGTCGGGTAGATTTTCAGAGCGTAGAGGGCTTTTTAGACCGGCCGGCGTTTCAGAATCAGGTGGTGGTTTGGCCGTGAGCGCAACACGTATGCTGCATTTCTCACTCGGTCCGGTGCAGGGTTTTGTCGCCCAGGCGCGGAGAACGCGCGACTTCTGGGCTGGCTCCTTCATTCTTTCTTACTTGGCCGGCCACGCTATGCTTGAGGTGATCCAGGCCGGGGGGCGGCTGGTCCTGCCGGCGGCAGGGGACAAGAAACATCTCGCCGATCCTCTCCTGAAGGCCATTAAGGCCCGCGCCGCGGGAGAACCTGTTCCGAACGGCCCGTCGATCGCCACTTTGCCCAACCGCTTCCAGGCGGAGGTTCCCAAAGCGTTTGATCCGAACATCTGTGTGCGGGCGACACAAGATTCCTGGGAGAGACTGGCAGATGCGGTGTGGACGCGGTACGTGAAACCGGTGGCCGCGATGGGCGATGGCACCCTGGATATCTGGCGCCGGCAGGTCTCCGGATTTTGGGAGATGGCTTGGGTAGTGGATGATGATCCTGCAGTCATGGACCGGCGCAAGAACTGGCGCGGTTATGTACCTCCTGCGGAGGCCGGGGACAAGTGCACCCTTATGGGTGATTGGCAGGAGCTTTCGGGCTACGTGCGAGCCGGAGCGCGGGATAAGCAGGACGCCTTCTGGGCGGCGCTACGTGAGGTGGTCGGCGGACACCAGTTGGACGAAAGTGAGCGCCTCTGTGCCATCGCCCTGATCAAGCGCCTTTTCCCATTGGTCGCGGAGGACGTACTGTGGAAGGTCCCGCGGCATTTCCCCTCCACGCCGTATTTAGCGGCGATACCCTGGATCAAGGCGGTGATTGAGAAAAACGCCGAGAGAGCGCGGGAATACGCGGCAAAGGCTGCACGCCTGGGCGCGGGGTACAGGGAAAACTGGGAGAGCATCGCGGGGATCAGGGAAGCCGTGCGGAAGCATCCGCAGGCACGTGATTTCGCCGGGCTGGACGGCAACTGCTTTTTCAAGGCCGCCCTGGCCAATTCGCGACTGTGGGGCGAGAAGCCTGACAAAACGGAACGAGTCAGGAGGGAGTTGATGGCCGCGCTTGAGGAGCTGAGTGCGCCGGCCTCCCCTTTCTACGCCATGCTGCTGATGGACGGCGACCGCCTCGGCAAGTTGCTGCGCGAACACGGCATGCAGCGGGTGAGCGTGGCCCTGGGGGAGTTCAGCAGACAGGTTCCGGATGTGGTGCAACGGTACGACGGCGTAACCGTCTACGCCGGCGGTGACGACGTGCTGGCACTGCTTCCTCTGGAGCAGGCGCTACCGGCGGCCGTCGCGTTGCGGAAGGCATACCGGGAGAGTTTCAGCGGGTCCGGCCCCGGTGACACCATCCCGGCCACCATCTCGGCGGCTATTATCTATGCCCACTATAACATCCCCCTTACCGCGGTCTCCCGGGACGCGCACGATTTGCTGGACCACGTCGCCAAAGATAAGACGGGCCGCGACAGCCTAGTCCTTGCGGTCTGGAAGGGCGCGGGAAGAGTACTGACATGGTCCGCGCCGTGGGAAGTAGTGCTCGACGGTGAGAGCCACGTCTTCGAGCGGCTGGTGCGGCAGTTCTCAGGGCGCGGCGGCGAGGAAGGGGACGGCGCGGCGTCCCGGGCGCGGGAGTTCACGGCGAGCTTCTTCTACAACCTGCGGGAACGCATGGCCCTCTTCGGAGAAGACGGGGCTCCGCTACTCGATACGGACCAGGGAATCAACCGGATCGACCGGATAGTAGATATCCTGGCTGCGGAATACCTAAAGATCCGCGAGATCAAGGCCGATCCTGAAGAGGCAAGCGGGCGGGTGCGCTCGCTCCTGGCGGTCTGCCTGGGTTCGTGGCGGGATGAAAACGGGCAATTGCACCGTGAGGAAGGGCCGCTGACGCTGGACGGAGCGCTCTTCGTCAAGTTCCTGGCGCAGAAGGGGGTGGAAGCGTGAACTGGCAGAGCTGGACTTTCTCCCTGATGGATACCGGCTTCTTCCGCGACGGTCAACCGTACAACGCGGGTGAGGGCGGCTACAGCCGGGTGCGGAGCGGATTCCCTCCGAGCATGAACACCCTCCAGGGCGCCATCCGGACAGCCCTGGCCTCGGCAGCCGGCTGGCGGCCCGAAGCCCCCGAGAAGTGGCCGCCATTTCTCGGAGATGCCGATTCGCTGGGGCGGCTGACCCTGCGCGGACCTTACGTTATTCAGGGATCCGATGCATTTTTCCCTATGCCTCTGAGCGTGCTAGTTAAGGAACATCCGGGCGGTGATGACCGTAAACCCGTATGGGATTTCGCCCGCTTGGTGCCGGGTGCTCCCGTGACGTGTGATCTGGGCGGAGCGGTGCGTCTGCCCCGTGTCGCTTCGGTGGGGTTTACCGGAGGCCGGGCCCCGGATGATCTCTATCTTGACCGGGCGGGGCTGGCTCAAGTACTTGCCGGTAATTTGCCGGATGCGGGCCACGTCAGGCGGCCGAAGGACCTGTGGCGGGATGAGCCGCGTGTCGGGCTGGAGCGCAGCGACGACACCCGGACGGCACGTGAAGGCCACCTCTACCAGGTGGTACACACGCGACCGTACAAAGACATCGTAATTCGTGTCTTCGTGGGCGGGCTCCCCGGTGACCCAAATCTTAATCCGCCGCGGGTCTTCGTTCTCGGAGGAGAGGGGCGGCCGGCGGGAATTGACGTGAAAGACGTGAATGCCGAGCAGGTGGCTGCCTTTCTGCCCGGAATGCCTGAAATCGCGGCGGGCCCGGACGGGAAAATACGATTCACTGTAACCCTGGTCACTCCGGGACGCTATTCCGATTTAAAGGAGGTTATCCTGAAAGGACCGCCCAAGGTTCCTGGCAACTGTGTTTCGGCCTGTATCGGCAGGATCCGCCGCATCGGTGGCTGGGATCTTAGGAACCGGCGGCCCCGCTTCCTGGAACCTTTCCTACCGGCGGGAAGCACGTGGTTCTTCGAGGCTGCTGCGGAACATCTGCCTGCGATACGGGCTCTGCACGGCGAATGTCTGGGAGAGAAGACGGAGTACGGGTACGGACAGATTGTCATCGGCAGATGGAAAGAGGAGGTTCGCGGATCGTGAACAGCATTATTATGGGCCTTTATGCGGAGACCAGCCTTCATCCGGGTACCGGCCAGGTGGCGGGCGCCATTGACCTGCCCGTAGCGAGGGAAAAGACCACTGGCTATCCGGTTATCGTCGGTTCGAGCCTTAAAGGCGCCCTGCGCGACTGCGCGGAGCAGAATTGGCGTGATGAGAATAGGATCAAAAGGGTTTTCGGGGCTCCGGATGCAGCCGGGGAAGTGAGTATATCCGACGCCCGCCTGCTGCTCCTTCCGGTCCGGTCCTTAAACGGCCACTTTAAATGGGTGACCTGTCCCTATCTCCTGGAGCGCTACCAGCGGGATAGACATTTGTCAGGAGTCACCGGCACCATGCCGCCGCTACCCCCGTTGGGAGCGGGCCAGGCGGCGGCGGCCGGCGGCGGCTCACTTTTCTTGGAGGAGCTGTCTTTTGAGGTTGTTCAGACGGATCTTACTCTGTTCGCGGAGCAGATCGCGCCGCTGGTGTATCACCTTACTGTACGCGAGCGTCTGGCCAAAGGGCTGGTCCTGGTGAGTGACGATGAGTTTTCCTACTTCGCCCGCTTCGGCCTGGCGGTCAACGCGCGAAATGTTCTCGATAATGAGAAAAAAACCAGCCAGAACCTGTGGTACGAGGAGACCGTGCCGCCGGAAGCGCTCTTTTACGCTCTCCTGTTGGCGCGACCCGGCAAGCAGGATGCCTTGCGAGAGTTGACGGAGATCTTCGACCAGAGGCCTTACATCCAGGTCGGCGGCAACGAGACCGTGGGGCAGGGTTGGTGCGCGGTGTCCTGGCTACGGGACGGGGGTGAACCGGCGTGATAGAGTTACTTGACCAGAGACGTGCACAGCATGCCCTGAATGCCGTGCGGGAAGCAGAACAGCATTATCAAGGCGAGCAGCGGAAGAAGTTTGTGTCCTACGTCGAAAGTCTGCCGGCATCCATTATCACTAACGGCCTGGGGCAGGCGATGGCTACCCTGCTCGCCCAGGCCAAGGGAGATAACCGGGACCCACACAGAAGACTCTACGATATTATCGAGAACTGGCTTTGCCGGCAAGATGATCAGTTTGCGCCATACCACGGTGCGGCGGCACTCATGAACGCTATCGTGGAGGGAGAACGTGCGATGTATCTCAAAGCCCAAGTGGAGGCGCTCGCTTATCTGGAATGGCTTAAAAGGTTCACGGTCGCCTTCCTGAAGGAAAGGGATATGGATGGGGCATAAGGGAGGTATTAAGAGTGGTATTGCCGCTGTATGCCGGGATCGCGGGCATGAGGCCAGCTTATGGTACCGATAGCAATACAGGTCTTTGGTACGATAAGTTTTTCGACCAGTACCGGCAAGACTGGTCTCTCAGTAAGGAAGGTAACGAAAAGAGGAATTGGGTCACAGCCATCTGCGCTCGCCCCGCCGGGAACCGAGCCCTACTTGAACAGGCCGGGATACGGCTGAGTGCTATGGTATATGCTTTGGGAGGCGAAATACGCTTTTTCGCCACGGACTGGCGCTTTGTCACCGGCCTGGGCCGTAATCATCCGGTGGAGAACGGTTTTACCTGGCATCACACGCTGGGGGTGCCGTTCCTGCCCGGGTCTTCGGTGAAGGGCATGACGCGGGCCTGGGCCGAGGCTTGGGCCGGGGCGGATCCAAGGGATATCGAGCGAATTTTCGGGCCGGAAGGTGAAGGCCAGGAGAAGCGGGTGGGCAGTGTCATCTTTTTCGATGCCCTGCCGGCAAAGCCGGTGAAGCTGGCACCCGACGTGATGACCCCGCACTACGCGGAGTATTATCGACAGGGCTCGGCTGTACCGCCGGGTGACTGGTTTGATCCCTTGCCGATTCCCTTCCTAACCGTGGCCCCGGATCAGGAGTTTGTTTTCGCCCTCGCTCCGCGCCGCTCCGAGGATGAGGGTAGCCGTACCGACTGCCGGCAGGCCCTGCGCTGGCTGGAGGATGCTCTCACGCATATCGGTGCCGGGGCGAAGACCGCAGTGGGGTACGGGCGTTTTACCCGCCGTCCGGATCGGGATGAGGCCCCCGGATGTGAACGGGTGGGGCGCCAGCCAGAGCCGCAGGCGGATCCGGATCAAGTGAAGGCGGATCAATTGATTGCACAGGTTCAGGCACTGAGAGACAACGATGTTGCGGGCCGAATCAAAGGCTACTATCAGCAGTGGCGCGGTCTGGATGGCGGTGCAGTCCATAAGCGTCGCGTGGCGGAGGCTATTATTGCCAAAATCAAGAGCGCCGGACGTGAAAAAAAGTCCCGAGGCGAAGCATGGTATCAAGAGCTCTTGGACAGTCTTCGTGATTCGTAGGTCGGTGTGCGAAGGCTTCATCCGAATACGAGTCTTGAGGTGTTTTCTCCTATGCAGCTCACCATCCATTTCTCCGCCCCCGGGCCGGTGGCCCTGCCTGTGCAGTACGGCCGTCTGCTTCAGGGGCTCGTTT
>DAIRSE010000053.1:0-7152 GCA_036804525.1 Bacillota bacterium
AAAGGAAGACGCCGAGGTTGTAGAAGGCGGCGGCAAGGGCCAGCTCCAGAAGCCCGATGAAGATAAGCGTCGAGGTTGGAAGGTTGGTAATCGACTCCAGGAATTGCCTGTCCAGGCCGGGAAATAAACCTGTAAGCCAGCGCAGGTAGCGCCGCCCGAAGATCGCGGCCAGGGTAACGTCAACGGCCAGCAGGACGGCGATGGAAAAGACCAGGTTGGCGAGAACAGTCATTGAAAGCATCACCTGCCGAGCTTTGCATGTCAATGGCATAGTATATCAACAAGGAGCCCCTCGCAACCGAAGGGCTCCTTTCTTTTCTATGTTTATGCGCCTGTGTACCCTCGTTTTAATTGTATCCTAGGGAGCAAGCCCAAGAGCATACCTCTTTTTGGCAATGTGTTTCAAAGCCAGGTCCGCGGCCCGGTCGGGGTCTTCCTCGACCGCGAAGCAGGCCCCCACCACGTCCTCGGCTCCACGGGTCAGGAGGTCGGCGACATTCCTGCTACCCAGGACGGGCGGGACGGTGCCCAGGATGGTGTAGATTCCCGAAGCCACGGCGTAGACGCCGATCGAAACCGCCTTTTCCGACATCCATTCCGGGGCCGCGGCGACGACGGGCAGGTCGCTGATATCTACGTCCAGGGTCTTGGCGATAGCCGAGGCGACGAAAAGAATGCGGCTGATGTCCACGCAGGAGCCCATGTGCAACACCGGGGGAACGCCCAGGGACTCACAGACGGCGCGCAGTCCGGGTCCGGCTTCGGCCGCTGCTTCCGGACGCAAAAGACCGGCCTTGGCGCAGGCGATGGCGGCGCAGCCGGTGCCGACCACGAGCACGTCCTCCCGGATCAGACGGCGGGTGTAGGTCAGATGGCTATGGTCCTGTGTATACTTGGGGTTGTTGCAGCCGACGATCGCCGCGATGCCCTTGATACTGCCGGCCTTGATGGCGTCGATCAGCGGGTTCAGGGAACCGCCGAGGGCGGCGAGAATGGCCTCTGCCGAAAAACCGGCCATATATTCCATCTTGTCGGAAGGAATGTTCACCTTTTCGGGCTGGCGGTTCGGGAAGTTTTCCACGGCGGCGCGCACAATGGCCCTGGCGACCTCGAAAGCGTTATGTTCGTTGAAATCAAAGTGCTCGGCGCCGGGGAACCTGGCTTTCGACGACGTGGAAATGATCTTGGTGTGGTAGCATTTCGCCACCTCCGGCAGGGCCGGCATGATGCACTGGACGTCAACGACGATCGCTTCGACGGCGCCGGTGACGACGACCAGCTCCTGCTGGAGGAAGTTGCCGGCGACGGGGACGCCGTGGCGCATTAGGATCTCGTTGCCGGTACAGCACATCCCGCACACGTTGATGCCCGTTGCGCCTTTGGCCTTGGCCAGCTCGACCAGCTCGGGCTCCCGCGCGGCTGCGACGATAACGTCGGAGAGTGTGGGCTCATGTCCGTGTAGAAGAATATTGACCTGGTCCTCGCGGAGGGCGCCCAGGTTGCTCTGCCCCTTAACCGGGCGCGGTGTCCCGAAGAGGACGTCGGAAAGCTCGGTGGCGATCGTCGAGCCGCCCCAGCCGTCGCTGAGGGCGGTGCGCATGCCCTGGAGGATCAGGCTGACGTAGTCGTTGTCGACGCCCATATGTGTACGGTGCATGCTCTCTACGACTTCGCGGTCGATGCCCCGCGGGGTGATGCCGAGCTTGGCCCACAGCTCCCGGCGTTTCGCGGGAACGCGCTTGATAAATTCCAGCTGGCCCTTAGTGCAGCCGAACTCCTCCAGGAGGAGCTTTGCAACGTCCAGGGCGATTTGCTCAGGGGGCCGGTCGTCGGCGGGCACGCCCAGCTCGGCGGCTACGGCCTTAAGCTTGGCGACGTCCTTGACAGGGTAATCCTTCACTCCGCCCTTGGCCGAGTGGTAAAGGGTCAGCGCGATGCCCCGGCCGTGGTCCGAGTGGGAAGCGGCTCCGGCAGCGATGGCGCGCAATACGTTGCGGGCGACGATAGTGTCGGCGTCGGCGCCGCAAACCCCTTTTTGTGGGGGATCGCCGAAGGGGTTGATGCGGCAGGGACCCATGTTGCAGTTGCGGCAGCAGATGCCGAGCAGCCCGAACCCGCATTGTGGCTGTTGGGCCGCCAGGCGGTCCCACACCAGATCCCGGCCGTCGGCGGCTGCCTTTTTCACCATTTTCAGGGTTGCCTGGTCAACGCTTTTTTCAGCCACGCAATCTCCTCCTTACAAGGACCCTGAGCCCAGCAGCTTGCCGGCCAGTTCCTGTCTTTTCAAATTCTCTAAGATTGGCGCTTCTCCGTACACCAGCGCCCCGGTCGGGCAGGCCCGTGCGCAGGCCGGGACGCTAAGCCCGGGACAGCGGTCGCACTTAACGATAAGCTTGCTTCCGGCCCTGCGGGAGATCACGCCGAACGGGCAGGCCATCTGGCAGAGGCCGCAACCCAGGCACAGCTCTTCGGCGTGCAGGACAAGGCCTTCATCCTTGTCCCTGTAAAGGGCGCCGATAGGGCAGGCCTGTACGCAAAGGGCGTCCTCGCAGTGGCGGCAGTTCAGCGGCAGGTAACGGCCGCCGGCGGCCGTAACAAAAATGCGCTTGCGGGGCGGAGAGGGTTCGGATACGGCGCCGAAGAGGCTTTGGGTAACCGAGTGTTCCACGGCGCAGGCGATTTCGCAAGAGCAGCAGCCGACGCAGCGCTCTTTGTTTACGATGAGTTCGCTCAACAGTCCACTCCTCCTTCCGTTAAGTTGGCTGAGAAACACTTCTGTAAGAGGATGCCGATTCCTTCTGCGCTTACGACGGAGTAAGCGCCACCGGCTTGCCTCCGGCAAGGATCCTGATTATCTGGGCGCGGGTCGCCAGGATCCTGACCTCGACGTCGAGGCTCCGGCTCTGTTCAAGCACACGGCCCGACCCTTGGGGAACAAAAAACTTCTCAATGCCGTATTCGACGTGCATTTGCTCCGCAACGTAGACGAGCCTGCCCCTGATGACCGCCTCGCCCGGCTTCGCTTTCGGGGGGTGCCGGTAGACGCCTGCGGGGGTATGGTATTTCCCGTCCGGTCTGAGGACGACGTAGACCGTCCGGTTGCGTCTTGTGTCGAACGGAGTGACGGAGAAATCCCTCGCCAGCGCTAAGGGAATGTCGGATATCTCGTAGTTAAGGCGCACGTAGTCGCCCATCATTGGGTCAAAAGGGTCGACGGGAGCGGTCTTCAGAACGACGGGGGTTCCGAACGCCCGGATAATGTAGCTGTTCAGGGCTATGGCGACAAGGAAGAGGATTTGCAGGACGACGAGCCCGATGAAGGCACGGCGCCGGTTGATCGTCACGACCTCGCCTCCTTTACATTCTTCGCCAGCAGCCGCCTTTGTTTTTCAACCATTAGGCCCACGGCGAAGACAATGATCCCCGCTCCGAAAAAGAAGGCGGACTTGGCCAGCAATTCCCAGGCGAAATGGAGGTAAGCCACCAGAACCGTCACCAGGAAACAAGCCGCCCCGGTGTTGATGAAGTGGAGTCTCAGCAAGCGTCCTCCCGCCACGATCAAAGCCACTGCGGAGGCGGCCATGACGAGGATGTACGTAAGGGCCAGGGTGTCGGCGGTGACGTCCTGATTCAGGACAATGGCGTAGAAAGGCAAAAAGATTGCAAACGGGATGAGGAGCAAAGCCTGGCCTCGCCTGAGCACGGCATAAACGAGCGGCGAGAGCAGGAGAAGGTTGACCGCGGGCAGCCCGGCGGGGAGGGCATAAGAGGGCCCGTTGCCGATGCTGAAGATGAAGGCTCCCAGGAACGCCCCAAGGATGCCGGATGTCTGCAGGACGGCCGCATACGGAGCGGCGGGCCCGACCTCGCCGAGGATATAGAGGACCAGACCGGCAAGGACAAAGACCGCGGCCGAGAGGTCGAAGGCGCTGACTGATACCGCCAGCAGCGGCAGCAGGCAGACAAGCGTCAGCACCGCCGCGGCGGGAGAGTGGTTGCGCAACAGGAACAGCACGGCAGCGGCCGAAAAGAACGGGACAATAAGCCACGGGTCCTGCTGGTTGAGCGCCATTACACCGTAGATAGTCAGTTGGATGATTCCCGCAGAGTAAATCACGGTGCTGTTAAGCAGGAAGGCGATGGAAAGCGTGCCGGCGGCCCAGTACAGGTAACCGATACCCGAATATGCCGAAATATGGAACGTCTGGCCCGTCAGCCAGATCCCGGCGCCGAAAAGCAGGGTGCTCAGAAAAACCAGCCCCGTGCCGAGGCCAGGGCGCTCCGCGACAAAGCAGAAGTAATAGGACGCGCCGTACGATAGCGAAAGAAAGGCCAGGACCAGTGCGAACTTGCCCAGATCCGGTATACCCTGCCAGTTTGCGGCCAGGAACAGGATCACACTCAGCCCCATCAGCAGCGCGGCAAAAAGATAGAGAATACCGCTGGTACCTGGCCGCGGTCGCGGGGGATATCTTGCCAGCAGGAGCTGCGCCTGATCATCCGTGATCAGGCGTTCCGCGGCCCACTGCTCGATTTGCTGCTTCAGCCAGCGGTTGCGGTCGGGCACAACAGCCTCACCGGCCTTTCCCGTAGGGAGCATTCCGAAACACGGTGCCTTCTCTTCATTGTAACAGCAAACCGCCCTTAAAAGGAAAATAATCTTGGCCAGTCGCGCTTGCGCCGTGCCGGAAACTGATGCACGACCCAGGGCAGGGAACGCGCCGGCTTGCGTAGAAGCTACAAATATAAACTTTTTCTGCACGGGATTTAGTTGTGCACAAAGCAAAGCAAGGGGGTTAATCCATGGTTAAGGCTGCGGTAATGAACAGTCCCCACATGCCGCTCGAAATCCAGGAGTATCCGGAGCCCGTCCTGGAGGCGGGCGGGATAGTGTTGAAGACGCTGTACAGTGAGGTTTGCGGAACAGACGTCCACCTTCAGCACGGGCGCCTGGCGGGCGTGCCCTACCCGATCATTCCGGGGCACATCAACATCGGCGTCATCGAACGGACCGGCGGCGAGGTAAGGGATATCGACGGTGCTTTGCTGCGGGAGGGGGACCTGGTTACTTTTCTTGACGTCCACGAAACCTGCAACAACTGCTGGTACTGCCTCGTTGCCCGGGCTTCTACCCGCTGTCCGCAGCGCAAGGTTTACGGCATTACCTATTCCGCGCGGGATGGGCTCCTAGGCGGCTGGTCGGAGAAGATCTACCTGCAGCCCGGAGTGAAGGTTGTCAAGCTTCCGGAGGGGCTCGCGCCGGAAGCTTTTATCGGGGGCGGGTGCGGTCTGCCCACCGCCTTCCATGGCGTTGAACGGGCCGGCATTCGTCTGGGGGATACGGTGGTTGTTCAAGGCAGCGGCCCCGTCGGCCTGAACGCGGTTATCCTGGCCCAGCTCGCCGGGGCGCTGCGGGTCATCCTGGTAGGCGGCCCGTCGAACAGGCTGGAGCTCGGTAAGAAGCTGGGAGCGGATCACGTCATCAACATCTTTGAGCGGTCGCCGGAGGAAAGAGTGGAAATGGTCCGCTGGCTTACGGGCGGCAGGGGAGCCGACGTCACCATCGAAGCCACGGGGGTTCCGACCGCTGTTAAAGAAGGCCTGGCTATGACCCGTGACGCCGGCACCTACGTGGTTGTGGGGCAGTATACCGACAACGGCACGGTAACGATCAACCCGCACCTTGACTTGAACAAGAAACACCTCGACATTAAAGGAACCTGGGGGATCGACTTCAGCCATTTCTACCGCTCGATCCAGGTGATGGCAAAATACAACGCCCGGTTCCGCTGGGAACAGTTCATCTCCCGGCGGTATCGCCTGGCGGAGGTCAACGAAGCCCTTGCTGATGTCGAGGCGCAGAGAGTGATCAAGGCGGTGATCGCGCCCGGCGAATAAAGAGTATGCGACCTTTAGCTCCCTGACCTCAGCGTTTCGATGACGTTATCGATGCCCAGCCGCTGGAGCATCGCCGCAAAGCGCTCTTCACCGGAGCCCTGCTGCTGGTACAGCCTGATGCATCGCTCCAGCAGGCGGGCGGCCTCCTTTTCGCTGACAAGGTGGGCGACCTCTTGCGCAAGCCGGGGATGGCGCCCCAGGCGCCCCCCGATCAACACCCTGAGTCCTTTTTGCCCTGCGTTAAGCGCTGCCGGCTGTTTCAGCTTTAATTCCCGCTGCGCGCAGGAAGCGGTTCTTGGCGCGGGCGACGTCCGCTTTAGTGACGCAATTCCGTTCCTCGGAGGCAACCATCTCCTCAACCAGTCTTTTGGCCGTCCTGCGCACAAAAAACGGTATCTTTTCGAGTTAAGCCAGGGCCTCCCGATCCCAGTCCCAGCCTGTCACCTCCGTTGCGGCTTTGCCCCCATTATCACGGCAAGCAAGGGTGCCGGCAGTGATCCATGTCACAGCTTCAAACAATCCGCATCCAGTCGACGGGCGGTGGTCTGCAAGGGGGCCGCGGCGGGTGCATCCGGGAAAAGTATGCCTGATGTCGTGAGCAGCGCCAAAGCAAGTTGGGGCTTGTTAAAGTTTTCACGATGTGTTATGGTAAATTTAACTATACTATGTTTGCAAGGAGGGTGAAGGACAATGAAAATCCTGGTTCCGGTAGACGGGTCCGAACAGTCCATGCGGGCCGTTGCGTACGCCCTGAAAAAGGCCAAGGATCATCCCTCGATAGAGGTTACGCTGCTTACTGTAGCGTACCAGTACGACGTTACTGCCTTTGACGGCGCGGTTTTGCTGCAGCAGCTTGCCACCGAGAGATCTCAGGAGGTGTTCAAAGAAAAGCTCGAAGAAGCCAAGAAGGTTTTCGATGCTGCCGGAGTCAAGGTCAATGCCGAGCTCCTGGTCGGCGACCCTGCGTCCGTAATCATCTCCTACGTCGAGAAGAAGGGCATCGACGAAGTAATCATGGGCAGCAGGGGCATGAGTCCGCTCAAGGCCGCCGTCATCGGCAGCGTAACGTACAAGGTCTTGCAGAACGTGGATGTGCCTGTCCTGGTGGTGAAGTAGCGATGCTCCGGGGTTGTCCGTAAAGTTTTTCCGGCACCAGCTGTTGCTCTATACCGGCGAACTGAAAGCAAGAAACAATAAGGGTTCCCGTTTTGACGGTGAACCCTTAAGTTTTTTCGTCGTTTAGTGCGGCAGAGA
>DAIRSE010000054.1:0-6150 GCA_036804525.1 Bacillota bacterium
ACAGCGTCATCGGCGTCGAATCCAGGTTGACCCCGACATTATACAGCACGGCATTACAGACCTTGCCCGGTCCTACAGGTGTAAACGCCGGGTTGGTACAGGTAATGGTTTCCGAGAAAGTCGTAGACAGAGTGGTGACTTCATCTACACAAATTCTTCTGATGGCCATGGAATACCCTCCTTCCTTTTCTTACAATATATGGGCACCCTGGCACAGTGCTACCGGGATCTCCTGCCAATATATGGTTGTGGCAGCCCCGGAATCCCTAGCAGTGTAACCATTCCCGCCTTTATTTCATAAGTTGGAAAATCAATGGCAATTCTTACGGAGGCAGCTGGGTGATATGGACGCAAATACCATCAGTCTTTGTATGATCGTCAAAGACGAGGAGAAGAACCTGGGCCGGTGCCTGGAAAGCATACGCCGCTGGGTCGACGAAATCATCGTGGTTGACACCGGCTCCGTGGATAGGACGGCGGATATCGCCGGGAGCTACGGAGCCCGGGTTTTTTACTTCCCCTGGCAAGACGACTTTGCGCAAGCCAGGAACGAGAGCCTTAAGCACGCCACGAAGAGCTGGATCTTTATCCTGGACGCCGATGAGGAAGTGCCTCCAGAAACAGGCCAGAACCTGAGAAGGCTTGCTTCGGCGCCGGACGGGGTGGAGGGCTGGACCTTCACCATCGCCAGCCCGGCATCCTCGGCCGGGAAGAGCCCGAGGAACAGGCATCTCAACCTGAGGATGTTCAGGAACAAGGAGGCTTACCGTTTTGCAGGAGTCGTTCACGAGCAGGTCAGGTTCGGCGGTCTTGAAGGTAAAACTGAATCGATGATCAGGCATTCGGGCCTGACCATCATCCACTACGGGTACATGCGCGACAAGAAGGAAGGCCGGACCAAGACGCTGCGCAACATCACCCTACTGCAAAAGGCTCTGGCCGAAAACCCTGACGACCCTTTCTACAACTATAACCTGGGCGTCAGCTACTATACGGCGGGCCATTTGGAAGACGCCCGCAGGCATTATGAAACGGCCATCCGGCATGTCGACCCGCAGGTCGCGTTTGCTTCGGCGCTCTTTCGGAACTATGCCTTGTGCCTGTCCGACTTGGGCGAACATGCTCAAGCGTTGGCCGTCATTGACCGGGCGCTGGCCTTTTTCCCTGATTATCCCGACTTGCATTTTCTTAAAGGACAGATTTACTGGGATCTCGGGATGCTGCCCCGGGCGAAGGCCTGCTTTCTGAAATGCACGCACTTTACGCGCGTCCCCCCGGAGTACATCACAACCGAGGGCCTGATCGGGCCCTTGGCTTTTGCCAACCTGGCCGAGGTTTGCGCGCGCCAGGGGGATCTCGATGCCGCCGTCGGGTTTGCCGTTAAGGCGGCCCAACAAGAACGGTCCTACAGGGCGTTTGCCAGGCTTTGTACTTTGCTCAGGGAGCAAAAGCGGAAGGGGGCGGAGATAGCCGCGCTCTTGAAAAAGGCCGGGCTTAACAGCCGCGGGACAGCGCAACTGCTGTTCGATGTCAAGGAATTCGCGTCTTGCCTGGCCGAGCTTGAGGCGGAACCCGGCCTGGATCCCGAGACGCTCCTCCTTCGGGGGAAATGCCTTATAAGGCTCGGATGTTACGCCGAGGCTATTGAAGCCTTGAACGGCGTTCCTCCGGGCTCGCCGGCGGCGGCAAAGGCCCTGCCGGAGCAGTGCCTCGCCAGGTGGCTTGATGACCCCAGAAAAAGTGCTGCCCAGGTGATTGCCGCCTGTGGCATCCCGGGCACTCCTGTGATGACGGCCTGCCAGGCCGTTAATGCCCTGGTCCTTGGGGAACAAAGCGAAGACCTGGTGAAACTGAGCGAGCGGGATGAGGTGCGGCAGGCGGCTCTGGACGTAGCCTTGGAGGCCTTCGCACTGGGAGACAAGGACCTGGCCCTGGCCGTCGGGCAGGCCGTATCTGGCGGGAGAGGTCCCGGGGAGGCTTACTTTGCTCTCGGCAAGCATGCGCTGGCCAGGGGCCGTCATTTTGAGGCCCAAAAACTTCTGGAACGGGCGCTCTACAGTTGCCGCGCGCGCGCTGAGGCCTATCACTTGCTGGGCTCGGCCTGTGCCAACCTCGATATGCATGGAAAGGCCTTTAAGTTTTTTTCCGGAGCCGCCCGGGAGTCGGCGGGGAACGAACTCTACCTGGCCAGTGCGCTGGAACAGTTGACGGACGAGTGCCTGTCGTTGGTCCTCAAGGGGATCGGCCTTGAGGAGAGCAACGCGGAACTGCGCCGGTCACTGTTCAGGCTGGCGGCCCTCAAGAAAATGCTGCACCGTTGCAAGGAGGCTTTTGCCAATGCCCACTAGCACCCTCAGCCTGTGCATGATCGCCCGGAACGAGGCGGACAACATCGGCCGCGCCATCCGCAGCGTTAAGGACTTCGTGGATGAGATCATTGTCGTCGACACCGGATCAACGGATGACACCCCGGAGGTTGCCCGGTTACTGGGGGCAAAGGTTATCAAGGAGCAATGGCGAAACGACTTCAGCGCTGTGCGCAACACCTCCCTGGAGCATGCCACCGGTGACTGGATCTTTTTTCTGGATTGCGATGAGGAGCTGGTTCGGAAGAGCGGCCCCGAACTGAGAAAGGTGATCCAGGACAGCCGCTACCAGGCGTACTTTGTTCTGGTATCCAACGTGACCGATGCGGGCGTCGAACTGACCTTTCCCAGCATCCGCCTGTTTAGAAACCGCAAAGAATTCAGGTTCACCGGCCAAATCCACGAGCAGATCGCCGGCGCCATTATCGACACTTGCGGGCAGACCTGCATCGGGAACTCCAGGATTACCATCCTGCATCACGGGTACAACGCCGGCACCGTGAACATCCAGGCCAAGATCCAGAGGAATCTTGCCATCCTCAGCACTTACCCGGAGGAAAAAAGAGACGGGTTCTTTTGGTATAACCTGGGCACGGAGTACCTGCGCCTGGGTGAGAAACAAAAGGCCCTGGAGTGTTACGCCCAAGCGCTTAAGCGTACAAAACCCAACCAGGCCTTTGCTCCCGTCCTGGTAAAAAGGACGATAACCACCCTTATGGACCTCGAAAGGTACAGGGCAGCCTTGGAGCAACTGCGCCACTACCAGGGCGTTTATCCCCAGTTCAGCGACCTGGTATACCTGGACGGTTTTTGTCATGTTAAGTGCGGGCGTTTTTCGGAAGCGAAGGAACGCCTGCAGCACTACCTGGGGATGCCGGTTCCTCCCGCCTGGTATCCGACCGAGGCCGCTGTTTACCAGGCCGGGGCCCGCGAGCTGATTAACAACCTTGACAGGTTGGCCGTCAAAAAGGACTGCCCCGCAATCAGCGTCTGCATCATCGGCAGGGACGAAGCGGCACTGATCAGGTCTTGCATCCAGAGCGTAAGCGAGATTGCTAAAGAAGTTATCTACGTGGATACCGGTTCGCGGGACGACACCCCGGACAGAGCCCACCAGATGGGTGCCAGCGTGTACAGCTTGCGCTGGGCCTACGACTACGCCAGGGCGCGCAATTTCGCGCTGAACCGGGCTTCCGGCGACTGGGTCCTCGTCCTTGATGCCGACGAGGCGCTGCCTGACCGGAGCAGGGAGATGATCGTGAACCTGATCAGGAACGGCTACCACGACGGGTACGCCTTCAAGGTATGCACCTATCTGGACAAGAGCCTGTCCTTGGGCAACTGTCATCTTAAGAGCTCCTGCCGCTTGTTCCGCAGGGGCGTCGGCCGGTACGAGGGGGCGGCGGCGGAGGATGTCGCTTCGGCGGTCCTGGCCTCCGGCGGCCGCGTCGCCACCGTGGACGTGACGGTCAACCATTACCACTTCCTGGCCGACAGCAGCTGCATTGTTCAGAAAAGAGAGTGGAAAAGGGAGACCATCGCAAGGGGTTTGGCCGATGAGCCCCGGAGGCAAAACTACGCCTTGGGCATCGAGCATTACTACGCGCGGGACTTTGCTTGGGCCGTCAAATGCTTTGAGAACAGCCTTGACAGCGAGGAAAGGAGCAATGTCCCGGAGTTTTTCTTCTATTACGGAAGGTCCTTGATGGAAGCAAAGCTGTACCAGCAGGCGCTGCCGGTCCTGGAGCAGGGCACGGGGCTTTTCCCGGATTACACCGACCTCTTTTACGTGCTTGCCAACGTCCTTTTTCTGCTTAAACGAACCGAAGAGGCGGAATGCCTGTTAAACCGCTGCCTGGAAATGGGCGACGCTCCCTGGCAAAAGTACATTACCAGCCCGGGGGCGGGGAGCTTTAAAGCCTTGTGCTTGCTGGGTATTGTTCACGCCCAGAAGGGGAACGTCTCACGGGCGCTGGAGATTTTCGTCGAGGCCGCCCGCACCCCTGAAGCCTTTGAGCGCGCCATCAAAAGCCTGGTCCTCATCAAGGACCGGCTCAGCATACCCTTGCCCAGGTTTTTGGAAAAGCACAACCTCCTGAGCCCGCAGAGCCTCAGCGTCGCCTCTTCGTACCTGGCCCTCACGGGCAAATTCGAGGAAGGCCTGGCCTACCTGAGGATGGCCGGCGATCTGGCGGCGCGTCAACGTCCGCCGAGAGACTTTTTAAGCATTACGCGAGCGATTGACGGGCTCTTGACGGGCTATTTGCAGCAGGCGACGAGATCTCTTCCCGCACAGTCGCCTCTGAGAAGCCTGTTAACCAGTCAAGGAGCTGAACCCAGATGAAAAAGATCTTGATCGGAAGCAGTGTCCGCCAAGAACCCGAAATACTGGAATGTTTCCTGGATTCCATCCGGGACCTGAACACCGCCGGCTTGACTGTCGACTACATGTTTGTCGACGACAACGACGATCCTGCCTCCTCGAAGCTGTTGCACAGTTTCCGCCCTTTGCGCTCTCAAGTGTTCATCGCGCGCAACGAGGCGCCGCGGACGCCCTTTGTCAAAGACGAAGTGCACCATCATTGGACCGAGGAACTGGTCCAGAGGGTGACGCGCAACAAGAATGAGATAATAGATCACTGTAGGAAAGGGAATTACGACTACCTCCTGCTCCTGGACTCGGACCTGGTGCTGCACCCCGAGACGCTTTTGTGTCTGATTTCCAGAGGCAAGAACATTATCTCGGAAATCTTCTGGACGAGGTTCAGACCGGACACCGAGGAGGCGCCGCAGGTATGGCTTACCGACAGCTATACTACGTACCGGCGGCGCCGTGACGAGCAGGTCAGCGAAGAAGAGAAGATGCGCAGGGTCAACGAGTTTGTAAAAATGCTGCGCAGGCCGGGCGTGTACAGGGTCGGCGGCCTGGGAGCGCTGACCCTGTTTTCCCTGAAGGCCCTTAAGAAAGGCGTCTCGTTTAACGAGATTTACAACGTTTCGTTTATGGGCGAAGACCGCCACCTCTGCATTCGCGCCGTGGTTCTGGGCTTTGAACTGTTTGTGGACACCTGTTTCCCCGCCTACCACATCTACCGGCGGGCTGAACTCCCCGGGGTTTCCGACTACATTGAATCGTTCCGCGAGATGAGCATTAAAGCCTACACCCACGAGATTAACGCCATGGTTAAGAACACGCTGGAAAATCTCCTGAGCGTGGATTTCAGGCGGAGAACGAAGGGAGAGGCCTACCGCCGGCACTTTACGGAGCGGGGCTGGAGAGATCTCCAGCAATTGCGTAAAAGCAGATCCCAGGTCGCGCGCCGCAAGATGATCCTGAGAGCCGAGATCCCGGACCTTACGAACCTCTCGTTTGACGACGATCTTAACGGGTGCGATCTGACCCTGGATTTAAACCTGAGGGGCTCGGAGCGTGGAGAACGGGTGGAGAAAACCATTAGGCTGCGAATCCGCATGACCAGGCTGGACTGGTGGAAGATCGACGGCTGTGAGGTTAAAGAGCGTGAAGGACTATGCCAGGCGCCGGCGGTGATAACATCTAGTTATAAAGGCTATACCCGGGTAGTCAGGCCCGGCCCGCAAAAACTGACGCTGGCCATGCTTGTACGCAACGAGGCCGACCGGTATCTGCCCACCGTTCTCCGGCACGCCGCACAGTACGTGGACGAAGCCGTAATTCTCGACGACGCCAGCACCGATGCCACCGTGGATATCTGCCGCGACGTCTTGCAAGACATCCCCGTCTTCATTCACGTCAACCAGTCGC
>DAIRSE010000055.1:0-6127 GCA_036804525.1 Bacillota bacterium
GACGTTGGGCAGAAGCATTAACTGCCAACGGTGTTTATCCAGTGCCTCACGGTAGCGCTGCAAGACTGTCACCTGCAATCTTCCTTTTTTTACAAACAATTTATGTCACAGGACGGGGATTGGTGACGACACCGTTTAGAGGGGACCAAGAATATACTGACATGGACTGCCGGCCGAACGATGCAGCACGTGATGCCGGCGGCTCGCGGCTTGTTGAAAAACCGAGGGCTGTTCAAAAACAACCCGGCACTCAACCTAGTGTGCGAAGTGACACCTGTGCCAGTGAACAGCTGCTGGTTGCAAGGCAGATATTCGACCGCCGATTGAGTGACGGGCAGGCGAAGTTTTTCAACAGCCCCGGCTCGGCGGGGTCCGGGGAAAGGAAGAACAGTCCGGTTAGCTGCCTCAGCCGGTTGCCGGCCGACAATCTGCAGTTTCGTGCCGGGCGATGTCTAGCAATCTGGTAACGTCTTGCTGAGAAGGGGATGTTTTGCTTTGGTGTTTGCCAATCTGGGAAGCCTGCTGGGCATTTGGCCGGGAATCCGCGAGGCCCTGGCCTCCATTGTTGTAGAGGCGTCAAACGACCTGGTAAGGGTGACCATGGACGGCCAGCAGAAAGTCCTGGATGTTAAACTGGCGGAGGGTGCCGAGAGGGACCCGGCGGTGCTGGAAACAGCGCTGGCTGAGTGTTTTGACCGGGCAATAGCCGATGCGCGGCTTAGGGCGAAAGAAGTGCTGGAAAAGCATCTGGGATTCAAACTGCCGTTCTAAGGGGAAGGAGGAGGGAGATTTTGGGTATTGAGCACAGAAAGGCCCGCCGCAGCACGGCGGAAATACTGTTGGAACTGCTGAACTTCCAGGTGCGGAACAATCTGAGCCAGGACGACATGCTGCTCATGATGAGCGTATACAACACCTCTTTGATCCTTGAGATCCTGGAGCGCCGCCTCCCCGGACGGGAAAGCCGGACGCCCGCAGCGGCGCTGCGCGACCCGGTTGCCGTCCTGGGGCAGTTACTCGGCAGCCGGGCCGGGGATGCCGAAGGCGTACAACCGGGTCGGCAGCTTACCGAGCGCGGGAAAGATGCAACCGGACCGGGAAATCTGGCTGGTTTGCTGAACCGCCATGGGGGCAACCCGCAGACCCTGTTACCTGCTTTGTTGACCCTGCTGCGGAACTCCTCCGGGCAGCAAAGTCCGACGGTAAAACCGGCAAAGCCGCGGAACGAAGATGCAGATGATGCGGCCGGCGGCGCGCAGGATGTTGCTTTGGTCCGGGAAGAAACTGAAGAAGCTGACTCGGCTTCTCTGCTGTCAACGCTTACCACGCTGTTGGAAATGTTCCCGCCGCGGGCTTCGCAGGCAAAGGCACCTGCTAAGGCGCACGGCGAAAAAAGCGAGGCGAAGACCGCGCGCTTGGCCGGGGGTTTGCCGGAGAAAGGGTCTTGTACGGAGCCGCAGGAAAAGAGGAAGGCGGAAAAAACCAAACCGGAAGTGCTGCAGTGGAACTTCGGGCGCCCCGGCCTGCAAGCGAGCCCGTAAAACCAGATGCGGCGCCAAGGCTGAATGCTGAGCTGAGAACCGGATACTGTGGGCTCGCCGGGCAGATACTAGAAGTCAGTCGTCAGTAAGCAGCCGTCAGACTTCAGAAATCCAGGATGGATCGGATACCCCGAGTCAGGATAAGGGTTTTAACCCCCGACGACTGGCGACCGACGACCGAATTGATCAGGCCGGTGGAATTTGCGCAGCAAATTCCTTCGAGGCTGATGACAGACGACCGACGACTGACGACTGAATTGGAAAGGAGGTTCCCGGTGAGCGCACAACTCTTGGCGTTGGTGATTGCGGGTTTATCCGGGGTGACGATGGCCTTTCAAGGGGCCGTCAATTCGGGACTGAGTCTGATCATCGGCCTTTTGGAGGCAACTTTTGTAGTCCATATCGTGGGGTTGGGCTTGGTGACTACCCTGCTTTTTCTTTTTGGGACGGGATTGGGATTCACGGCCAAGCTCTGGCACGCCCCCTGGTACAGTTACCTCGGCGGGATTCTTGGCGTGGTTATCGTCTACGGTGTGATGCGAGCGATCCCCAAAGTCGGCGTGGCTCCGGCCACCACCGCCATTATCATCGGCCAGGTCCTGACCGCGGCGGTCATCGATCACATGGGATGGTTCGGCCTCCAGAAAATCCCTTTCAGCTGGTGTCGGGTAGCCGGGGCGCTGCTGATGGCCGGCGGAGCCTTCCTGCTGCTAAAGAAATAAGCAGAGCACGGCGAAGAACAGCAAGCCGGCGGCCATCCCCCGCAGCGCGCTTAAAGTACCCTCGGACAGCGAACGCGGCAGAAGTTCGAAAACCACGATATACAGCATGGCCCCGGCCGCAGCCGCGGAGAGGACGGAAATGGAGTGGGCGGTTGTCCTGGTGATGAGCATTCCCGCCAGCGTTCCCAGCGGGGTGACCAGGCTGAGCGCGGCGTTGATGAGCAGGATCCTTGCGGGGGACACTCCGGCCGCACGCAACGGCGCGGCGGTGGCCATCCCTTCGGGTACGTTGTGCATACCTATGGCGAGAGCCATCAGGAGGCCGAGGTTGTGCTTGGCGGCGAAACCGGCGGCGATGGCCAAGCCTTCGGGAAAGTCGTGCAGGGCGATACCGAGGGTCACGAGAACCCCCGTCCTGAGGTAGCCGCTCCTGGATGCTCCGAGAACGGTCCCCAGCCGCAAGTCCATAAAGGCCACCGCGACAATGCCGGCCAGGACTCCGCCAACGGTGAAGCTCGTGCCGCCGAAGAGCAAGGCCGTGGGCACCAGGTCGGCGCAGACAACGGCGACCATTACGGCTGAGGCCAAGCCCATGAAAAAGGCCAGTGTCTGGCGCGCGGGGCGCGCGGCAAGTACGGCGGCGGCGCCGAAGAGGGTCCCCAGCCCCGCCAGGAGGCTGCTCCAGATTTCGAACATCACATTCCTCCGGATTCCGGTCATCGGTCGCTTCCTAGAATTTCTACTGGCGGGAAGGAGAATTTATGACAGAGGCCTAATGTAAGACTGGGCACTAAGCTTTCGGGTTGGGGTCCAACCGGTTTCCCTGATGCCTGATGCCCAATGCTTAGTGCTTAGTGCCAAAGTGTGGGGTTCATAAACAGCCGAATGATTTGCGTTAAAGCACACGCCAAGATAAACTTGAGCCTGGATATTGTAGGCGTCCTGCCGGACGGGTACCACCGTCTTGAGTCGGTCATGCAGCGCCTTGCGCTCCACGACGTTCTTGATTTTGCGCCGCTCGACGGGGAGATCGTCCTCGAAACCGATAGCCCGGAGGTACCGGCAGGGGAGGACAACCTGGTCGTCAAGGCGGCGCGCCTGCTGGCACGTACCACGGGTTGCAGCCTGGGAGCCCGCATATGCTTGGAAAAGCGCATTCCCGTCAGCGCCGGGCTGGGCGGGGGCTCTGCGGACGCGGCGGCGACCTTGACCGGCCTGAACAGACTCTGGCAGCTGGGCCTTGAGACGGGGCAGCTGCTCGACTTGGCCGCCGGGCTCGGGGCCGATGTCCCTTTCTGCCTCGCCGGCAGAACGGCATTTGCGCAAGGTAAAGGGGAAATGCTGACGGAACTGGCGGGCCTGCCCGTGGCCGGGGTGCTGCTCGTTAAGCCGCCGTTCGGCGTAAGTACGGCCCAAGCCTACGCCGGGTACGACAGCGGCCCCCGCAAGCGGCTTTCGGATTCGAAGAAGATGGTTGAGGCGGTGCAAAGCGGCAGCCTGGACAGGGTGGCCGCCTGTCTGGGGAACGACCTGGAGCAGGTGACGCTGGGCCGTTATCCCGAGTTGGTTGAAATCAAGCGGCGCATCCTCGCTACAGGGGCCCTGGGGGCACTGATGGCCGGCAGCGGGCCTACGATCTTCGGGCTCTATCGTTCACCTGATGCGGCCCGTAAAGCCGCGGCTGAGTTTTCGGGGGATCTTATTGTCATCGCTACCCAAACCGCCTAACCAAAATTTGTTGCTTCAAACAGCTCAAGGGCGTAAAATAGAACGTAAAATCTATCAAGGGGACAAACCAGATGGAAGAACAGAGACGGCTTCTTCCCGTTAAGCTCGACAGCTACAAACCTTTGCGCGAGGTAGTCTTTGAGTCCTTGCGGGAAGCCATCATTACGGGGCGGCTGCGGCCGGGCGAGCGCTTGATGGAACTCCAGCTCGCCGAAGAGCTCGGCGTCAGCCGGACGCCTGTCCGGGAGGCCATCCGCAAGCTGGAGTTGGAAGGCTTCGTCGTAATGGTTCCGCGCAAGGGCGCATACGTGGCCGGGATTACCGACAAGGATATAACCGACGTCTTTGAAATACGCGCGGCTCTGGAAGCCCTCGCTGCCGGCCTGGCGGCCGAACGGATTACCGAAGAAGAGATCGAGGAGCTTGAGCGCCTGGTAGTCCGGTATGCGGAAACCACCAGTTCGCAGAATATCCAGGCCATCGTGGAAGAAGACACCAAGTTTCACGATGTTATTTACAGGGCCAGCAGGAACCAGCGGCTGATTCAGATCGTCACCAATCTGCAGGAACAGATCCAGCGCTTCCGCCTTACGACCCTGTCACGGCCGGGCCGGACTAAGGAAGCCCTGGTGGAGCACCGCAAGATTGTGGAAGCGATCAGCGAACGCAACATCGAGCTGGCCCAGCAGCTGGCGCGGGAGCACATCGAGAGCGCCGAGAACAGCCTGCTGGTAGCCGTGGAGGAGCTCGACAAATGATTCCCTGCGTGATTCTGGCCGGGGCACCTGTCAGGGGCTCGCTATGCGAGGCCGGTGATGAACGGTGGGAAGCCTTGCTGCCCGTAGCCGGGGAACCGATGGTCGCCCGCGTGGCCCGGGCCATCCTTGACTCAGGGGAGGTTTCACGCATCACCGTGGTCGGCCCGGAGCCTGTAAGGAGCGTCTTTACGGATGAGAGGATCAAGGTTGTTGAAGCCGGCAACAGCCTGATGGAAAACGCGGAGAGGGGGCTGGCAGCCGAGCGCGGAAGCGAACACGTTCTGGTGGCGACGGCCGACATACCACTTTTGCCTCCCGAAGCCGTGAGCGATTTCATCAAACGCTGCGGCAACCGCGAAGCAGATTTGTATTATACAGTCGTGTCGGAAAGGGTGGTGGCGCAGAAGTTTCCGGAGGCCAAGCGTACTTACGTCCGTTTGCGTGAGGGGCGTTTCACGGGCGGCAACATCGTTCTTCTTCGTCCGTCGGTCTTTGATAAGTGCAGGATGGTCGGCGAGCAGTTTACAGCCAACCGCAAAAAACCGCTCAAGCTGGCAAGAATAATTGGTGTGGGCTTTCTCCTGCGCTATGCTCTCGGCATGCTGACCCTGGCATCCGCCGAGCGCAAGGTAACCCAGCTTATCGGCATCAGCGGGCGGGTTATTGAAAGTCCGTACCCCGAAGTAGCCGTTGATGTCGATAAACTGAGCGATTACGAGCTGGTCCAATCAGTCTTGAGTCGCAGGTCGTAAGCCGCAAGAAGCCGGCGGAGATCGGGGAGGCTGCTTAAGACCTGCTAGATGCGGGTGTTAAGAAGCAGGGCCATCGCTTTCTTGATGGCCTCCCGGCAATCTCCCCCGCGCGCCAGTTCGGCCTTTACGCAGCATTCCAGGTACTCGCCGATAAGCGTCTTGGTGGCGTTTTGCACTGCCGCTCTGAGGGCGTTGAGCTGGTCGATGACAAGCTTGCAGTCCTGGCCTTCGGCGACCATACGCTGGATGCCCCGGGCTTGGCCTTCAATTCTTTTTAAGCGATTGATGATTTTGGTAGCCGAATCAGGGTCCAGCTTTGACACCGCGATTCCTCCCGGTCGGTGTTCATACCCCTAAGGGTATACTAAGGTTAGCATAGCCCAGAACGATTCAATCGTCAAGAAGTCAGGAGTAACGTATTGACATCGGGAACAGCTAGCAATAAAATACCCCTAGGAGTATAAAATGCTTTAAAGTGCTGAGACAGCGAGGTGAAAAACACGTGATAGAAGTGACGGAAACAGCTCAGGGAAAGCTGAAGGAGGTCCTGGCGAGCCACAACAAGCCGGACGCCATGATCCGTGTCTATATCGGCGGCATCGGGTGAGGCGGGCCCAGTTTTGGGA
>DAIRSE010000056.1:0-6120 GCA_036804525.1 Bacillota bacterium
CTTTCCGCCATATCATCCATCCTTTCGTATTGTTTGAGTGTATTATCCGGCATTTTACGTGAGACTATGCGCCGGCAGACGGTTAATTGCTCCGGCGGCGGCCTGAGATTGCCGCCTGGCGACGGAGCTTCGGAATAAAACAAAAGCCCGGTTGTATGCAACCGGAGCCTTAAAAAGCCTTAAATGCCTGTTACTCCTCTTTGGGCGTTTCTTCTTGTTTTGCCTCTTGCTGCTCTTCCTTGTCGTTTTTCTTGCGCAGTTTCGGCAGCGCGACTTTCTGCTTGGTCTTGTCGATCAAGTTTTTAACCTTTTCTTCAATGGCGCCCGGCTGTTTTGCCGCTTCGGCATCCTCGGCCTTAACCTCTTTCTTCGGCAGCTTGGGCAGAGCTTCCTTGGTCTTCTCAAGGACATCTATGAATCTTGCTTCCAAGCCGCCGTCGATTTTTTGGATCCGGTCAAGCGCTTCATCAGCAGTTACGATTACTTCTTTCCCGATGGTGCGCAGGACTTCAGCCGGGATAAAGGACCGGCCCTTGACAGCGCCGCCGATGCCGGACGAAGCCACTTCAAGCCCGGTAATGGCCCCGGTTACGGTGTCGACAAGATAATCCTGAACCCAACCCAGGACGGTACCGTTTTCGGTGACCACGCGACAGCCGGTGACTGTCGTCTTTTCCTTCCAGAGCTGTACGAGTTCGGGCAGGCTTGAGGCTTTGGCGGCACTGGCGCTCTGGGCGACCGTCAGCGCGTTGGCGCCGACCGAATGCACCTTTACGAAGGGAATGAATTTTTGCTCCTTGAAGAAGCCTTTCTCTTCAACGACAAGGGCCACAACGGCCTTGCTGGCCGGGTTGATGATCAGCGTCTTGACGTTTCCGATCTTCAATCCTTCTTCCAGGCTGATTACCGGCAGGCCAACAAGCTCACGCGCCTTGCGCACATTGATCCCTCCTAATCCTCCAGGAGACCGTCTATGGGATTTTATGCCGTTGTCCAGTTTGATATGACTTCCAGGCGGGCATAATTTTAGACGGAGGGGATAAGTTTATGGCTGCGAACTTAGAGGTTACCCCCCGTGACACACGGGGTAAAAGCCAGCTTTACGCCCTGCGCGAACAGGGCAAGGTCCCGGGTGTTGTCTACGGTAAGTCGGTGGGCAGCCTCCCGGTGGAGATGGACGGCCGTGAAATAGAGGACATCATCAGCCGCCACGGGTCTGCGGCCCTGGTGGAGTTGAAGGTAAAAACCGGTTCCAAGCCGAAGAAGTACCATGCTATCATTAAGGAAGTGCAGTACCACCCTTTTAAACGGCAGATTCAACATATCGACCTGCAGCAGATATCGCTGAAGGAAGAGGTACACACGCACGTTCCCCTGCATTTTGTCGGCGCCGCCCCCGGCGTAAAACAGGGAGGCGTGCTGGCATATCACCTCCGGCAAATAGAGGTGGCGTGCCTGCCGACGAAAATACCTGAGCATATCGAGGTGGATATCTCCGGCTTGGATATCGGTGACAGCATACACGTGAGCGAGTTGGCCGTACCGGAAGGTGTCAAGGTACTTACTGAGGGCGGCGCCGTCGTGGTAGCCGTAACGGCTCCGCGCCGGGAGGCCGAGGCGGTGGCCGAGCCGGCTGCCGAAGCCGCTCCGGGTAAGGCTGCAAACGTGGAGGCCGAAGCCAAGCCGGAATAGGCGATGATCAAGGCCGTAATCGGACTCGGAAACCCCGGGGACACCTATGCAGCCACCCGCCACAATATGGGCTTTATGGTGGTTGACCAGCTAGCGTGCATATTGAATATCAGGGTTTCCACCAGGCAGTGCTTTTCTTTAACCGGAGAAGCGCGGCGGGGAAACGCCGCCCTGGTGCTGGCTAAGCCGCAGACCTTTATGAACCTTAGTGGCCGGGCTGCGGCTGCTTTGCTTGACCGCTTCGGCCTGTTCACGTCCGAGATGCTGGTCGTCTGTGACGATATGGACCTGCCCTTCGGCAGGCTGCGCCTAAAAGCTAAGGGCGGTTCCGGCGGGCACAGGGGAATGCAGTCCATCATTGAAAGCCTTGGGACCGACGAGTTTCCCCGGCTGCGTGTGGGCATCGGCCGGGGCGAGGATGTTGTTGATTACGTTTTGGGAAGGTTTTCCGAAGAAGAGCAGGCTGTCCTGGCGGAGGTCATCGATGCGGCCGCCCGGGCGGCCCTGGTGGCCGTTGAGGAAGGGCTGGAGAAAGCGATGAACCAGTTTAACCGCTGGACCCCCGACAAGCGCTAAGCAATAAGCATTAGGCTTTAGGATATAGCAGACCTATATTTAGGGATTTGGTGTTAAGCCAAAATCTACGTTTTATCCGAATGCCTAGGAGACCGCAATGTAACTGGACTTTAATAGCCAACTTCTTTTTTGTAGGAACAACTACATATAAAACACATAAGGTATCACTGTTTAGGGGCGGGTAGATGCAAGGATTAACCGATCTCCTGGGGGCGATCCCTGCCCTGCGCCGTCTTGACGATGCCGTGCGAGCCGGCGTTGACAGGCAGCTGGTTTACGGCGTGGGACCAAGCCACCACGCGCTCGTTTGTGCCGCTCTGAGCAAGGGCCGGGAGCCTTTGCTGGTGGTTGTGCCGGGAGAAAAAGAAGCCCTGACGGTTGTCGAGGACCTCGGACAATTGTTGCCGGGGAGAGGGGTTTTTCTTTTTTCGCCCTGGGAATTTATACCGTTTAAGGTTCTTGCTTACAGTAAGCACGTGGCGGCTAACAGGCTACGGGTGCTTGAAGCACTGGCCAGAGGAGGCCGTAATGTCGTCGTCGTGGCTCCCGTCGATGCCCTGGCCAGGAAGGTAATGCCGGCCCGGGCTCTGAAGGAAGCGATCCTGGAGTTGGCCGTCGGCCAGGAATGGGACCTCGATGCCCTGCGCGGAAAAATCGTCGAGCTTGGCTATGAGCACGCAGCCCTGGTGGAGGGCGAAGGGCAGTTCAGCAGCCGCGGGGGTATTATTGACGTTTTCCCGATGACGATGGATTATCCAGTACGCATCGAGTTTTTCGGAGACGAGATCGACTCTCTGCGCGTCTTCGATCCCGAAACCCAGCGCTCCGAGGCGCATGTCCGGTCTTTGAGCATTACGCCCGTGCACGAGCTGGTAATGTCTGAGGAAGAATGGGCGAGGGGATACGCGACCCTGTCCGGGGACCTGAAATCCCAGGTGGCCAGATTGAGAAAGGCGGGCAAGAACGAAGCAGCCGAACGCCTGGAAGAAACGGTCGGGGAGACGCTGGCCCTGATTGAAGCCAGGCGGTATTTTTATGGTATAGAAGAATACCTTGATTATTTCTATCCCAACGCACCGAGCATCTTCAGCTATTTACCCCCCGGCACCAGGGTCATTATTACTGACCCTGAACGCACCAGTGAGACTGCGGCCAGCCTGGAGCGGCAGCGGGTACAGGGTTACGGGGGGCTGTTCGAAAGCGGTCAGGTCCTGCCCCGGCAGTTCAAAGTCTACCTGTCCTGGGGCGAGGTCAGGGATCAGCTGCGCGGCTTTCCCATTATCTACAGCTCTTTTCTTCCCCAGGTTTCCTATCTTCCGGAGCCCGAGCAGGCCAGGGAGCTTGTCGTCAAGGGGATTGCCGGTTGGCCGGGCAAGCCGGAGGCCCTGATCGAGGACCTGCGCCTCTGGCGCAAGCGCGGATATGCGGTGGGGCTCCTCGCCGGGACCCAGGAGCGCGCCCGGAAGCTGGTGCAAACGCTCCGCCGCGGGGGGCTGGAAGCCTTTGTGAACCCGGACCTGGACGCCCTCGTGCCAGGCAACGTTGCCGTGGCTCCCGGAAAGCTCAACGAGGGTTTTGAAATTCCGGACGCCGGGCTGGTTGTCCTCACCGAGAAAGAGATTTACGGCAAGAAACTTTACGACCGCAAGCGGCCCTTTAAGCTTAAGAAGAAAAGCCTCGAAGAGCTGGACCTCAAACCGGGCGACTATGTCGTTCACCTCACCCACGGCATAGGCCGTTATCTGGGTATCCAGCAGCTCGAAATCGGCGGGATCAGAAGGGAATACCTTCAGCTGGCCTACCAGGGGGATGACAAGCTCTACGTTCCTACCGACCAGCTGGGGGTTCTGCAGAAGTACGTGGGCGCCGAGGGGGAGGTGCCGCGGCTTTCCAAACTGGGAGGCAGCGACTGGACACGGACGAAACGGCGCGTGCGCGAGGCCGTGCAGGAGATGGCTCAGGAACTGATAGAGCTGTACGCCGAGCGCCAGTCACTGAAAGGCTATGCCTTTCCGCCGGATACACCGTGGCAGACCGAGTTTGAAGCTGCCTTCCCTTACCAGGAGACGCCCGACCAGCTGACCGCTATCGCCCAGATCAAAAAGGATATGGAGAAGGACCTGCCCATGGACCGGCTGCTTTGCGGCGATGTCGGCTACGGCAAGACCGAGGTGGCCATGCGCGCGGCTTTTAAGGCCGTTTCGGGAGGCAAACAGGTGGCCCTCCTCGTTCCGACGACGGTCCTCGCCCAGCAGCATTTCAACACCTTCAAGGAGCGCTTTGCGGGGTACCCGGTAACGATCGAGATGCTGAGCAGGTTCAGGTCGCCCCGGGAGCAAAGGGAGATTGTGGCCGGCCTTGCCCGCGGCGGCATCGACATCGTCATCGGGACGCACCGGCTGGTTCAGGAGGACGTCGTTTTTAAGAACCTCGGCCTGGTCGTTGTCGATGAGGAACAGCGTTTCGGCGTCATGCAAAAGGAACGCTTGAAGATCCGTTATCCCAATGTCGACGTCCTGACCCTTACGGCCACACCCATTCCGCGCACGCTGTACATGTCACTGCTCGGGATCCGCGACACCAGCCTGCTGGAGACACCTCCGCAGGACCGGTTTCCGGTCCAAACGTATGTTCTGGAGGAGGACCCGGTGATCATCCGCGAGGCCATTAACAGGGAGCTCTCCCGCGGCGGCCAGGTCTACTTTGTGCACAACAGGGTCCACGATCTTGACCGCGTCGCTGCCTGGGTGCAACGCCTGGTGCCCGATGCCCGGGTGGCCATGGCGCACGGCCAGATGCGGGAGGACCAGCTCGAACAGGTAATGCTTGACTTTATCGACGGGAAATTCGATATCCTGGTCTGTACGACGATTATCGAATCAGGGCTGGACATTCCCAACGTCAATACTCTGATCGTCAAGGAGAGCGACCAGTTCGGGCTGGCACAGCTATACCAGCTGCGCGGGCGGGTCGGCCGTTCGAACAGGTTGGCTTACGCCTACCTGACCTTCCGCCGGGACAAGATCCTGAACGAGGCCGCCGAAAAGCGCCTGGCAGCCATCCGCGACTTCACCGATTTCGGCAGCGGCTACAAGCTGGCGAAAAAGGACCTGGAGATCCGGGGGGCGGGCAGCCTTTTGGGAACCGAACAGCACGGAAACATCTCGGTCGTCGGTTTTGAAATGTACTGCCGGCTGCTGGAGGAGGCGGTGCGCGAGCTGAAGGGCGAAAAGCGCGAGGAAGAGGTGGATGCGCTGGTCGAGCTGCCGATCACCGCTTTTCTCCCCGACGAATACGTGGGTGACGAGGAGCAGAAAATCCGTCTCTACCACGCCCTGGCGACGGTCAGGCAAAAAGAAGAGGTCGACGAGCTGGCCGAAGAACTGCGCGACCGTTTCGGCGAACATCCCCAGCCGGTGCGCAACCTGCTGGCGGTGGCGCGCATCCGGGCCGCCGCCCGGCAGCTGCGGATCAAGCACATCACCCGCCAGGGCCTGTTCTACCGCTTCACCTTTGCTCCCACCGCCCGGCTCGACGGCGACAGGCTGATCGCACTGGCCCAATCGCTCCCCAACAAGCTGCGTTTCAAGGAGGACAACGGCCATTTCGAGATCTGGCTCCGGTCGGCCGGCCGGGCCGAAGCGCTCGAGAGCACCGATGAGGTAGAAACTTTTCTTACTGCGTTAAACTAAACAAAAGACACAGGGACCAAAGCCGCCTTCCGCGCCTTATGCCTGCCGGAAAAACAGAAGTTTTTTCCTCTTATTCCTTTGGAAAAAAATGAATAAACAAAAATGGCCGGATGTATACTAATCACAGGAAGAACGCGTAATCCTATGTAGAAAAGGAGGG
>DAIRSE010000057.1:0-6059 GCA_036804525.1 Bacillota bacterium
CCTGCGCCCGCATCAGGATGGGCTCGATTTCGGGGTCGTTGATGGACGGGTAGTAAGAGCGGGAGCCTACCGTGATGTGGTAACCGGCACGGCGAAACAATTGAAAGGTCGCTTCTTGCAGGCTGCCTTTGGGAAGGCCGAGGCGAAGTTTCAAGGCATTGTCCTCCTTGGTCAACGTTGGGCCCAGTTTAAGGCCGTACCTTTATTCTATAATCAAAAAATGCAGCCTCGTCAAGGAATTTGCGGTGAGGTACAGGCAATGAAGGTTGGCGTTATTGATATTGGAAGCAATTCTACGCGGATGCTCCTGGCCGATGTCCAGGGGCGGGTTGTTACCCCCCTGGAAGCCGACATGGCCACGACGCGGCTTGGCAAGGGCATTGCCAACAGGCTCCTGGACCGGTGCGCTATGGAGAAGACCGCTGATGCCGTACAGGCCTTCAGGGAGCGCTTTAACGCCGCAGGCGCGGAAAAAGTCATCGTCGCGGCCACGGCAGCCGTGCGGGAAGCCGTTAACGCCGGAGAGTTCATCGACCTCGTCCGCCGGCATACCGGCGATACGGTGCTCGTCCTCTCGGGGGAAGAGGAGGCCTCTTACGGCTATCTCGGGGTGACCGCAGGTCTGCCCGGTATGGAAGGGAAGGCCGTCACGATGGATATCGGGGGAGGCAGCACCGAGTTCGCCTGGCCGGAGGCTGACGGGCTCCGCCACGTAAGCCTTCCCGCGGGGGCGGTGCGCATGACCGAACAGGATTATACCGACGGCGAAATCCTGGATATTTTAAGCAGTGCAACCGGTTCTCTTATGAAAAGGCCCGAATTGCAGCTAGTCGGCATCGGCGGCACGATGACCACCCTGGCCGCGGTGGCGCAGGGGCTCAAGGTCTACGATTCGCGGCTTGTCCACGGTTACGTGCTGACTCTCGAAAAGATTGCCGGGATTCTGGATGACCTGCGTCACCGAACCATCGAAGAACGCCGCCAAATGCCCGGTTTACAACCCGAGCGCGCCGATATCATCGTTGCCGGAGTGCGCATCTGCTGCCTGGCAATGGGCGCTATGGGCCGCTCTAAGGTTACCGTAAGTGATTACGACATTCTGCATGGGCTGGCGTTAGTGTTTGGATAGCCGTTTGGTATCGTAACTGGTTTCAGCAAAGTACCGCAAAGTACCGCGGAGACAGACCTCCTGTCGAAAGAAAAGGCGCTTGTCTCTACCTCATGTGACACGTATTTCCCTCCCCCTTCCTCTATAATAGGTAGAAATTGGAAATAAGGGGTGAGGGGGGTTGTCCGAACACCTCAACGTTATCCCGGATCCTCAAAGGGCTCACAAGGGATGGGCCAGGGCGGCGACATCCTCAAGGCCGCGGGCGGACCTGGGCTCTGTATCCCGTGTCCTCAGTTGGCAGCGCATAGTTCTTTGCGCGGCGGGCTTCTTTCTGGGCCGCGCCGTCTTGATGGATGAACTCAGCCCGTTTGCCCCGGCTTTTGCGGGAGCGGCGTTATACAGTTTCGGCCCCGCTGCTTGGCCTGCCGTGGCGGCGATGCTGCTGGGCCAGACGACAGTGCTGGACGGGGTGACGATGGCCCAATCGCTGCTGATCGTCGCCGGCGTCGGGCTGATCTTGCGGGCGATGCCGGGGGATTTCCGTCGCCCGTCCCTGGTCGTGGCCACCCTTGTTCCGGCGGTCACCGTAGTCGTTAAGGCTTCCTTCCTTGCTTTCGCCTCGGCCGCGCTCTACGACTATGTGGCCCTGATGGTCGAGGCCGCCCTCTGCGGCGTCTTGACTTACGTAATGATAAACGCCTTTGTTCCCCGCACCCGGCCGCTGTCCGGCGAGGAGTTCTTTTGTCACATCGTCATGCTGGCCGGTGTTATTGCCGGGATGGGGCGGTTGAGTGTCGCCTCCGTGACCCTTACCGGGGTAGCCAGCAAGTTCGCCGTGCTCCTGGCCGCCATTCTCGGCGGTGGAGGCGTCGGTGCCGCCGCGGGCGCGATTGTGGGGGTAGTCCCCGGTGTGGCTTTTGCGGCGGCTCAGGCTGCTATCAGCGTTTATGCCTTTGCCGGTTTTTTGGCAGGGGTGTGCAGGCGTTTCGGCAAACTGGGCGTCGCCATCGGGTTTTTGCTCGGGAACATCGTCCTGGCCATCTATATCAGCGATTACAGTGATTTGGAGAGTGTCCTGGCTGAGGCGGCCGTCGCCGTTGCTCTCTTTGTGCTTATCCCCGTCGGGTGGATGGAAAAACTCCGGGACGTCCTGCCTGAAGGCGCACTGGGCGCGGCAGTGACGGACGACAAGGTGAAGGAAATAATCAAGGCGCGCGTGGGCAGCTGGGCCAGGATGTTTGACGAGCTTTCCAGGACTTTTGCCCGGGTTTCTTCGGCTGGACTCGAAGTGAAAGGGGACACGCCCCTTGAGGAACTTCTCGACGAGGTTCGTAACCGGATTTGCCGGGACTGTGCTCTGCATAAGAGCTGCTGGGAACGCGATTCGTACCGTACGCACCAGGAGTTTTTTGATGTGCTGAAGGCGCTCGAGGCTACAGGAAAGGTTAGTGCGGACGGTTTTCCGGAGCATGTCCGCCGCCGGTGCCTGAAAATCAACGAGCTCGCGCTTACGCTCACCTGCCTCTACGAGACTTACAGGGTTAACCGTTACTGGTACCGGCGCCTGGTCGAGAGTCGCGAGGTCGTTTCGGAACACTTGCGGGGTCTGGCCGGGATTATGCAGAACATGTCGGCCGAACTCTGCTCGACTGTCGAGAACGCCGGCCGGGTCGAGATCGCGCTGCGGAGGAAGTTCAACCAGCTCGACATTCCGGTTACTCATATCACCAGTTCTCCCCGCGACGACGGGCGGTTGGAGATCAAGATTTCCCGCCCTCCCTGCCATGGCGAGCTGGCCTGCCGGTACATGATGGCCCCCGTCGTGTCCAAGGTGATCGGGCAGCCCTTTACCGTCGGTACGATGAAGTGTAGCACGAGGGGAGAGTTCGCGGACTGTACGTTTAACCTTTGTCCCGCACTGCGCTACCGCGTTGACGTGGGAGTGGCCAAGGCCGGCAAGGACGGCAGCCCCGTATCCGGCGACACGTACTCCTTCCTGAACCTCAGAGACGGCAAGTTCTGTATGCTCCTGAGCGACGGCATGGGGGTAGGTCCCCAGGCGGCGCTGGAAAGCAGCATGACGATCTCCCTATTAGAGAACCTTTTTGAGTCCGGTTTCGGCCAGGATATGGCCGTCAAAACGGTCAACTCCATTCTCCTGCTGCGGGCGCCCGACGAGAGCTTTGCGACCGTGGACATCACGGTAATCGACCTTTATTCGGGCAAGGCGGAATTTGTCAAAATCGGCGCGGCGCCCGGCTTCATCCTGAGCGGCACCAACGTCCGCGTCATCAGGAGCGCCTCGCTGCCGGTCGGGATTTTAAAAGACATCGAGGTCAACGCGGTAGTCAAGAACGTGGGCGCGGGGGACGTCGTGGTCATGGTCACGGACGGCGTCCTGGACGCCTACGGCGGGAGCCAGGAAAAGGAGTCCTGGCTTGCCGACGTGATCAGCGAGATCGGCGCGGTCGAGCCGCAGCAGATGGCCGACTTGATTCTGGAGAAAGCACGGGAGGCGGCAGGCGGATTAACCCCGGACGATATGACGGTACTCGTCGGGCGGATCGGAAAGACCATGAGCTGAATCCTTGCGAATTCAGCGCTATTCCGGATGCCCCAGGGCTTTGCGGTACTGCGAAGGCGAAAGGCCTACCTTTCGCTTGAAGGTCACGGTGAACTTTTTCCCGTTTCGGTTTTATAGACGGCGATGAAGCGATACGGGCTGTAGTTGGCGATGCGGGCCAGGTCGTCCAGGGAATAGTCCTCAAGGTAGTGTTCGTGCAGAAAGTCAACGAGCACAGAGGTGCCTTTCCGGTCCCGGCGGGTCGGTTCGTAATCGGGTACGTAAAGGGGTGGCGGAAGCCACCCCTTGATTCGTTGGCTGCACGTTTACGTTCCGCCGTTTATCCCCCCGCCGCTTTTTGCTTGCAGGTAATGCCGCCCTGATGTGGAATTTTTAAGAGATACTGAAGGATACACCGGCATAAAAAGTGCTAGATCGCCGTCGGCCGCCTGGTGGTGAAAACGTTGCAGGTTGAAGACCTTCCCAACCATGTCGAGGCTTACTGCAGGCGCCACGCCATGTTCCGGCGGGGCGACAAGGTCCTGGTGGGCGTTTCGGGCGGCCCGGATTCGACCGCTCTCCTGGACATCCTGTTCAACCTGCGCTCCAGGCTGGGTATAGAACTGGTCGTTGCGCACTTCAACCACAGGCTCAGGGGAGAAGAGTCCGACGAAGACGCGCGTGCCGTTGCGAGGGTGGCCCAATGCTACGGCCTGCCCTTTGTTGCCGATGCCGGTGATGTCGCGGCCTTTGCGAAGAAAGCCAGGCGCGGGATCGAGGAAGCGGCGCGCCACCTGCGTTATGCCTTTTTTGAGCGTGTACTCGGCGAAGTTCAGGCTGACCGCGTGGCCCTGGGGCACAACGCGGACGACCAGGCCGAGACTATCCTTTTTCACTTCTTAAGGGGCTCGGGGACGGCCGGCCTGGCGGGAATGCCCCCGGTCCGGGGTCCTTTCGTGCGTCCCCTGCTGGGAATCCGCAGGTCGACCATCGAAAAATACTGCAGGCGGGCCCGGTTGTCAACGCGCATGGACACATCCAATTTCAACACTGATTACACGCGCAACCGCATCAGGCTCGAACTTATCCCGGCGCTGCAAAACGTTTACAACCCCAACCTTGTGCCTGCCTTACTGCGTATGGCTGAGATCGTCAGGGCCGATGAGGCTTTCATGCGTACCGAGGCTCTGCGGGTTTTTGCTTCGCAGGCTAAAGTTACCGACGACGAGGTTGCCTTTGACCGCAAAGCCTTTGACCTGGTGCCGCTGGCCCTGCAGCGCCGGCTGGTGCGTCTCGCTTGGTCGGAACTGACCGGGCGCGACGACCTGCCTTTCGATCAGGTGGAAAGGGTCCTTGAGATCGTCGCCCGCAAGGAAAGCGGGCAGGTTGTCCAGCTCCCGGGCGGCGTGTACATGGCCAAGGAACAGCTGACGGTTACCTTTACCTACGCCTTTGCCCAGCCCGACGCGACCCCTTACGCATACCCGGTGGCCGTTCCGGGCGTAACGGACATCCCGGAGGCCGGGGCGCAGCTGGAGTGCTGCGTCATCGACGGGAAAGACGTCCCCGATCCACGGGAACTGGACCCGGACAGGGCTGTCCTGGACTTCGATAAGCTGGTGCCGCCCCTGGTGGTGCGCAACCGGCGGCCCGGTGACGTTTTTCAACCCTTCGGCTCGGGGATTACCAGGCTGAAGAAGTTCCTCAGCGGGCTGAAAGTTACGCGCCGCGAGCGGGACAGAGTTCCCCTCCTGGTGGACGGCAGGGGCCGCATCGCCTGGGTAGCGGGAGTGCGGGCCGCCGAATGGTGTCGAGTGGATAGGGGTACCACGAGGGCGTTGTTCCTTGAGATACGGCGTGAAACGGCGAGTTTAGGCCAGATTGAAAGAGGAAATAAGATGTGATAAAATACTCCTGTTGTGTGGCTAGTTAGCTGAAGTCCGAGAGGAGTTGGCTGCATGCACAAGGTTTTTAAGAATTTGAGCATATATCTGCTGATTGTGCTGGTCATCATCGCCTTAATCAAGTATACCTCGCCGCAGACCGGCACTCCGGAACTCCTGTCCTATGACCAGTTCGTCAAGGCGGTCGAGGCGGGTGAGGTCCAGCGTGTCGAAATCCAGCCGGATAAAGGGACGAACGCCATCAAGGGCGTGCTCAAGGACGGGAGCAACTTCGAAAGCTCCGGCCCGCTGAATGACGAGCGCCTGACCACCCTGCTGCTGGAAAAGAAGGTCCATGCCGTCTATCAAAAGCCTGCTGAGCCTGGTTGGTGGGTCAGTCTCCTGACCACGATGTTCCCCATCCTGCTCATCGTGGCGCTTTTCTTCTTCCTGATGCAGCAGTCGCAGGGCGGGGGCAACAAGGTCATGTCCTTCGGGAAGA
>DAIRSE010000058.1:0-5995 GCA_036804525.1 Bacillota bacterium
GCACCTGATTCCCTATTCTCCCCTGGAGACCGTTGAAAAGCTTCGCCTGGCTTTGAGAAGTGTGAGGCGAGAGGTCAGAGGTGAGTATCAATGAAGGAATTCACCAAGCGAATTCTAACCCTGTGTCCCCACTTCTGACTTCCCACGACTCACATCTCAAAGGCCTTCCGCGCCATGCTTGCTTTTGAACGGTCTCGGGCTGACGCTTCAGCGTCAGCCCGAGACTCAGGCACATTGCTCCAGTAGCGCAAATCTTGTGGGTTTTGCAACGGCCTCCTGGCAAGGGGCACCTGCTTATCCTTAATATGTTAGAGCCATTCTAGCACGGGCGCCGGCGGCCGTCAACTGCCGCGGGGGGAGCCCCGGCGGAGAATGTGCCCGTAGCCCGTGCCTACTTGCCGCCCGATTGCCCTCAGTTCTCGTTCCCACCGGGCGAAGGATGCTTCACCTTCGCCCTGCGGCCGGCTGCGGCCGGGATAAATAGCGTAATGCTGCCGGTACGGCGCCGGCGTGACGTCCGGCATCACGACGTTCGCACCCGCGGCCAGCGCCCGACGCCGGCCGTCCGGATCGAGAACGGCCAGCGCCGTTGTAGCCGGCAGGTGGGTGTGCGGCAGTAGCAGGCGGGTTACCGCGAGGACTTTGAGCGTTGTATCTGTCGATCCCGGGGGAGAGCTGCCCAGTGGTGTATCGGGATGCGGAATGAAGGGGCCGATACCGGCCATTTCCACGCCGATGCTTTGGAGCAGAAGGATGTCGGCGGCGAGTGTTTCGCAGGTCTGACCGGGGAGGCCGACGATGCTGCCCGCGCCTACCTGGTATCCGAGCTCCTGGAGCCAGCGCAGCCTTTCAAGGCGGCTCTCGAGGGTGGTTCCGGGGCGCAAGCGTGCGAAGAGCGCCGGATCGGCCGTCTCGTGCTTCAAGAGGTAGCGGTCGGCGCCGGCATCGCGCAGCCGCCGGTAATCGTCCCGGGAGCGGTCGCCGAGGGAAAGGGTTACGGCCACATCCAGCGTTTCTTTGATCCGCTTGACCACGCGGGCAAGGTCGTCCAAAGCAAAACCCGGATCCTCGCCCGACTGCAGGACGATGCTGCGGTATCCCCCCTGGCGCGCCCGGTGCGCGGCAGCCAGGATCTCCTGCGGCGTCATCCGGTAACGCCGGATGCGGCGGTTATCCCGCCGCAGACCGCAGTAGAGACAATTCCTTGCACAGTGGTTGGAAAACTCGATGATCGCCCGCAGGTGCACTTCCGGTCCCAGGTGTGCGGCCCGCACCTGGTCGGCCGCCCGGAAAAGCGCCGCCGCCTCCTCTCCTTCGGCGCCGAGAAGAAGAACGATCTCCTCCCGCGCGAGCGTGTGGGCTTCGCCGGCCTTGGCCAGCGCGGCGGCGAACTCCGGCCGCAACATATCACTCTCCGACCGGCCCGCGGAAGCGGACCGGCAGCGCATCCTCGTCGTCGTCCTCCCCTGTCGCGGTGCCGAAGGCGGCCAGGGCCGCCGGGAAGGGGGAAAGCGCCCGGCGCAGGACGCCGTGGATGTGCGCCATAAGCACGCCGTAGTTGACGATGGGCACACCTGCATCCCGGGCCTGCATGATGCGGGAGAGCATCTGCCGTCGGTTCAGCATGCACGCCCCGCAATGGACAATCAGCTTGTAGTCCCCGAGGTTTTCCGGGAGCGGACCGCCGCCGGCCGCCACGTCGAAGGAGAGCTCCCCGCCCACCGCCTGGCGCAGCCAGCGGGGGATCTTGACCCGGCCGATATCGTCCTCGACAGGGTGGTGGGTGCAGGCTTCGGCGATGAGGACCCTGTCACCCGCCCGCAGTTTGTCTACGGCACCGACCCCGGCCACCAGGGTATTCAGGTCGCCCTTGTAGCGGGCCATCAGGATTGAGAAGGAGGTAAAGAGCACGTCGGGAGGGGTGTCCGCGGCGGCCTTGAGGTAAGCCGAGGCGTCGGTGACCACCAGGCGCGGCCGCCTGACCATACCGTCGAGCGCGTGGCGGAGTTCGCGTTCCTTGACCATCACCGCCACTCCGTCGTGCTCCAGCACGTCTCGGATCACCTGCTGCTGCGGCAGGATGAGCCTGCCCTTCGGCGCCGCCTTGTCGATGGGAATCACCAGGACCACCGTGTCGCCGGGCGCGATGAGGTCTCCCGCAATGGTCGGCAGCGCCCAGTCCCCGGGCGTGTGACGGACGATCAACTGTTTGAGACGGTCGATGCCGAGACCTTTCAGCGCGCTGACGGCCGTCCAAGGTATGGGCAGGACCGCCGCCCAGGCCGAAAGGGGCGGGTCCGGGTGGATGTCAAGTTTGTTGGCCACGCCGATAACGGGAATGTTGCGGGCGCGCACCATGGCCACCATGTCCTCCTCGTATTTGCCGGGACCATCCGCCGGGTCGACCACCAGGAGCGCCAGGTCCGTCTTCGACAATACCTCGAGGCTCTTTTTGACCCGCAGGGCTCCCAGATCACCGGTGTCGTCAAGACCCGCCGTGTCGATGAGCATCACCGGCCCGAGGGGCAGGATCTCCATAGCCTTGGTTACCGGGTCGGTGGTCGTGCCGGGAACATCGGCCACGATGGCGATCTCCTGCCCCGCCAGGGCGTTGATCAGGCTCGATTTCCCGGCGTTGCGCCGGCCGAAGAGGGCGATGTGCGGTCGCTGGCCGCGCGGGGTGGCGTTCAGATCACTCATTCCCGGTTCCCTCCTCCTTTGCGTGTTGCCGAAGCCGCAGTGCGGCCTCCCGTACTGCCCGCAGCAACTCTTCCTTTTGACCCGGCGGCAATTCCTCCGCGCCCGCGTAAAACATCCAGAGACCTTCATCTATTTCCACCTTCTCCGGCGGCAGGTAGGTTTCTTCGCCGTGGCCTCCCAGGTAGTGCAGGCGGTGGCCGAGCGCCCGGGCGAAATAAACCTTCCGGACACCGAAGCGCTCGCAAACCGCGCGGGCCAGGGTGCCGAAAACGTCAGAATTTGGCATCGCGTTCTCCCGCCTCCACCTGTTGCAGCAGTTTGTGCAGCTGCGGTGTGCGCTTGGGCATCTTCTGATTGAACCACTCCAGGTAGTGCCCGATGACTTCCTCGCCCAGGGCCCGCGTCTGCGGCGAAGCGTAATCGAGCAGGTATTCTTTAAACGTGAGCGCCGCGTTCGGGATGCAGAAGTTTTTCACCAGTCCCTTCTTGGCAAAGGACATGAAGTGGCACCCCGTGCGCGCGGCCCGGTAGCACGAGGTACAGAAGGAGGGGATGTAGCCGTCCTGGCAGAGTTCGTAAATGAATTCGTCGAGCGAACGGGTGTCGCCGAGCTGAAACTGCTGCCGGTCCGGGATGTGCTCCCGCTCCATCTCGGCATAGCCGCCCACGGCGATGCGGGAGCCGGCGTCCACTTGCGAAATCCCCAGGCGGATGGCTTCCCGCCGGAATTCCGGCCGTTCACGGCAGGTAAGGATCATACCGGTATACGGCACCGCGCACCGCAGGACGGCGATGACTTTCTTGAAGTCTTCGTCACTGACCAGGTAGGGCGAGTTTGTCGTGAGAGGCGTGTTCAGGGCCGGTTCGAGCCTGGGGAAGGAAATGGTGTGCGGTCCCACGCCGAACTCCCGCTCGAGGTCCCTGGCGTGGATAATGAGGCCCAAAACCTCGAAACGCCAGTCGTACAGACCGAAGAGTGCGCCGATGGCCACGTCGTCGATACCCGCCTCCTGGGCCCGGTGCTGGGCAAAGAGCCGCCAGCGGTAAGAGCCTTTGGGCGTGTTGGCCGGGTGCATTTTCCGGTAGGTGGCATGGTGGTAGGTCTCCTGGAAGACCTGGTAGGTACCGATGCCGACATCCTTTACGCGACGGTATTCCTCCACCGTCAGCGGAGGTGCGTTCACGTTCACCCTCCTGATCTCCCCGCGCCCTTTCTTGATGGAGTAGATCTTTTCGATGGTGCGGCACATGTAGTCGATATCGCTTTCCGGGTGCTCCCCGTAGACCACGATCAGACGCTTGTGCCCTTTCGAAATGAGGATCCTGACCTCCTGTTCCAGTTCTTCCAGAGAGAGGGTTCTTTTGGTCACCGCGTCGTTGGTGTGGCGAAAACCGCAGTAGGCGCAGTTGTTCACACAAGGGCTCGACAGGTACAGCGGCGCGAAGAGCACGATCCGGTTGCCGTACACCTCTTCCTTAATCCAGCGCGCGGTGGCGAAAACCTCCTGCACCAGCTCGGGGTCGCGGCAGTTAATCAACACCGCCGCCTCTTCCGGTGTAAGACCCTTCAATTCCCGGGCTTTGGCCAGGACTTCCTCGATCTGTGGTCGGTCGGGATGGGCCCTGCTTTCGAGGATACGCCGGATTTCGTCGTCGTCTATAAAGTCCGTCCGCTTTTCTGTTTCCTCGTACTTTCTGATTACTGCCGTACGCTGCTCGCGCCAAGCTTGCTCTTGCGGGGTCACGCTAGCTCTCTCCTTTCAAATCAGGTCAAATCAGGTTCTTTTATCGGCCGACCTGTTCCGGTTTTCGAAAAGATCACCACCTCGCTTCCGCCGAAAATAACGCGCACCGGCGATACCCGGCGTGGTCAGTTCCTCGGGGCGCAGTATCACCTCGATCTCGTCGGGGGAGAAGAGCCCTTCTTCAACCAGGAGATCGGTCACCGGACGCCGGGCGGCCGCCGCCCGGAGTACCAAGGCAGTGGCTTTCTCATACCCGATGTAGGGAACGAAGGCCGTAATCACGCTCTGGCTGGCGTCCAAAAGTTCCCGGCAGCGGGCGGCATCGGCCTCGATGCCCCGGATGCATCCGGCGGCAAAGATGTCAACCGCGTTGGCCAGCAGCGTTAAAGACTGTAGGAGATTATGGGCGATCAGCGGCAGAAAGGCGTTGAGCTCCAGTTGTCCGGAGGCGGCGGCTATGCCGACGGCCGCGTCGTTGGCCATTACCTGGAAGGCGACCTGGGTCACCATCTCCGGAATAACGGGGTTCACCTTGCCGGGCATGATCGACGAGCCGGCCTGCGCTTCGGGGAGCCTGATTTCGGCGAGGCCCGCCCGGGGGCCGGAAGAGAGGAGGCGCAAATCTCCCGCAATTTTGGCCAGGCTGACCGCCGCTGCCTTCAGGAATCCGGAGACTTCCGCAAAGATGTCGGCGTTTTGCGTGGCCTCGAAGGTGTTCTCAGCACGCGAAAGGCCGAACCCGGTCAACTCACGGAGGACCTCGATGACACGGTATGTATAGCGCCGGCTCGCGTTCAGCCCCGTGCCCACGGCCGTACCGCCCAGATTTACCTGCCGCAGCCGCTCCTCCGCTTTGTAGAGACGCCACCAGTCACGGGCCACCGCTTCGGCCCAGGCGCCGAACTCCTGGCCGAGGGTGACCGGGACGGCGTCCTGCATTTCGGTGCGGCCGGTCTTCAGAATGCGGGCGAACTCCTTCTCCTTGGCCTGCAGCGCCCCCTGCAGGCCGGCCATCGCCCGGGCGAGCCGCCGCACCAGCTTGATGGCGGCGACCCGCAAGGCCGTAGGAAAGGTGTCGTTGGTGGACTGGCCCAGGTTGACGTGGTCCAGGGGGTGAACAAGCGAGTAGTCGCCCTTTTCGCCTCCGAGCAGCTCGATGGCCCGGTTGGCGATGACTTCGTTGACGTTCATATTGGTTGAGGTGCCCGCGCCGCCCTGGAAGGCGTCGACCAGGATCTGGTCCCGCCACATCCCTGCGGCCAGTTCTTCCGCCGCCTGCGCGATAACCGCCCCGCGCCGCGCGTCCAAAAGCCCGGTTTCCATGTTGGCCAGGGCCGCCGCCTTTTTGACCAGCGCCAGGGCCCAGATCAGGTCGGGGTGGACCGCGATGCCGGAGACGGCGAAGTTCTCCCGCGCCCGCAAGGTGTGGATGCCGTAGTAGGCGTCGCGGGGTAGGGCCGCTTCACCGAGCAGATCTTTTTCCGTTCTGAGGGAAGGGGAATCCGAAAAAGTGGTCTCCACAGTCAGGTGCGCCTCCCCGTCAAAGCACT
>DAIRSE010000059.1:0-5508 GCA_036804525.1 Bacillota bacterium
GAAGGCACATTGATCATCGCCTGCCGGGAACATGCGGCCCAGGCGATTGTCGATGCCTTAGCGCGCAAAGAGATCGCTTCCTCCGTAGTAGGTCAACCAACCGGGCCGGAGAAAGGAATGGTTATTATCGACAGAGGAAGGGAGGCAAGGTTAGAGCATCCCGTAGTCGATCCGTTCTGGCAGACGTTCAATAAGGCCCGTGGCTGTTAGTTGCACACCCGTCCCCTCACTGTTTCCTGTCCGGCTTCTTGGTGTCTGTAGCACGACCGCCCGTGCCCACGCATCATAAGGAAGTGCATCAGGGGGCAAAGTAGAACTATCACTAACAAAAGGTAGTTGGAGTTAAACAGGTCTAACCGGTATCACCTCCCGTGACTCAAGATTGCCAAGAGAGCTTGTAACAGCCCAAGGTCAAAAGCTTTACATTAATGTCACAGTTGGGTTTGAGGGTTATCCCTTTCTGCTTCTGCTCCCCAAAAACAAGGCTCAAGGGGCTGTTGAAAGACTTCGCCCAGCTTTGTCACGCTCGCCGCCCAGTGCTCACGTACCGGACTGAAGCACTGGGCATTAGGTATTAAGCATTAGGATTCAGAAGTTCGGATTCGGCAAGACCGAATCCGTTCAACAATGACCTACAGCCTATAACAGCCATTAGGCCTTCCGCGCCATGCTTGTTTTTGAACAGCCCCCATTTTTTCAACAGGCCCTTTAAGCAAGTGACTTTCATTAGTACCTAAGGGAGTGCTATAATTATTACTGCTTTACTTAGGTATTGGGGGTCATATACCTTGGTGCGTATCCTTGTTGCGGACGACGAGGAGAAGCTTCGTAGCGTGGTTGCTTCCTACCTCGAACGCGAGGGGTTTAACATTAGGCAGGCAGCGAACGGCAGAGAGGCTATGGCAGCGGTCCAGCAGGACACCTTTAACCTGGTCATCCTGGACCTGATGATGCCGGAGATCGACGGGTGGTCCGTACTGCGGGAACTGCGTAAGGAGTCCAACGTACCGGTCATTCTGCTTACTGCCCGTGGTGATGAGGTCGACCGAGTACTCGGATTGGAGCTCGGCGCTGACGATTACGTAACCAAACCGTTTGGCTACAGCGACGAGCTGCCACTTGTTTATACGGACAGGGAACGGTTGGAGCAGGTTTTGATCAACCTCCTGGCCAATGCCGCCAGATACACTCCCCGAGGGGGCAGAATCAGGGTTGGTGCTGAATCTGACGGTAAGACCGTCCGAATCGGCGTAGAGGATAACGGTCCCGGTATTGATCCAGAGGACGTGCCGTTTGTCTTCGAACGCTTCTACAAGGCCGACCGCTCGCGTACCCGGAGCCAGGGAGCAGGCACAGGACTCGGGCTGGCTATTGTCAAGAGTATTACTGAGAACTTGGGAGGCAAGGTATCCGTAACAAGCACCCCGGGCCACGGTGCCCGCTTCACGGTCGAACTGCCGCTGGGAGACCGTTAAAAAACTGCACTCCCGCTTAGCCGGAAAACGCGTGGTGATAATACGGTTTTGGGGCGGGAAAGAAACCGTCCAGATTCAGGAGCCGCTGGCCGCTCTGATGCTTCGCTACGCCAGAGGCGAGATCGGCGAGGAGGAGTACCGTCGCATTAAAGAGGACCTTGAGAAAGACAGGTAGGTCCACACAGTTACGATTTTTGCCACGCAAGTCTCTCAGACCAATACCAAGGCTGATAATTTGTTAAGCTTTTGAGATATTTGTGTGAGGTCATCGTAAAACCTTTCAGGTAGTCTAAAAAGAAAAAACCACAAAGAGGACTACCGTGCTTGGTATGTTGTCTATGTTGTCTATGGCCAAGGGTACTCATTTTCAATAGCAAGCGATCTACTCGGTACCTAACCAGCAGAGGTGAATTCATTGGCCGGATACGTACAGCTCAACGAGGATAGGAAGGGCGTGCTGGTTGATCTTACCAAGTGTATAGGCTGCCGCAGTTGCCAGGTGGCCTGTAAGAACTGGCACCGCCTCCCGGCGGAAAAGACCAACTTTACCAACGATTGGACCACTCCGCCCAAGATCACTGCCACCACCTGGACACGCGTTTCCTTTAATCTTATTGAAGAGCAAATTATTGAAGAGCAAAACGGCGTCATCAAGTGGCGGTTTGTAAAAAACCAGTGTTTCCATTGCGAAGAGCCTGCTTGCGAATCTGCCTGCTTTGTACGCGCTTTTACCAAGCTTGCCGACGGGCCGGTTGTCTATAATCCGAAGAAATGTGTCGGCTGCCGTTACTGCATGCTGGCATGCCCGTTCGGGATTCCTGCTTACGAGTGGGATAAGGTTTTCCCCAAGGTTCAGAAGTGCGTCTTCTGCAACGACCGTCTGGCGCAAGGACTTGGCCCGGCATGTGCATCGGCTTGCCCGACCGGCGCTTTGAAGTTTGGTGTCCGCAAAGAACTGCTTGAAGAAGCCAAGCAGCGCATTGCAGCCAGCCCGGGCAAATACCAGCCTACGGTGTACGGCGAGAAGGAATACGCCGGCACATCCTGGCTGTACATCTCGGACGTTCCGTTCGAGCAGATGGGCTTCAAGACCAATGTTTCCAAGCGGAGCATCCCATCGTACACCTGGAGCGTTCTCAAGTGGACCCCGTACATCACTGTTGGTTGGACCGCAGTCCTGGCGGCGCTGTACCTGTATACTAAACCCCGCGGCGAAGTTGAGGATGACCACTAGGTCTTCCGGCTTGTAAGTTCTACTCCGATAAATCCTACTCCGATATGCATGGCATCTAACTTAAAAGTTTGTACGATCTATGTCTTCTTACGCCAGTTGATGATCCCGTTGACGGCCAGCCAGAACAATCCGCCCACCAACAGATAGACGATGACGGCGGTGGAGATGCCGGGGTCCCAGCGGTACATCACCATCGGCCCGATCAGGAGAGCAAAACAAACGGCGACCCCCAGCTTGAAGAAGCCTTCTATCCGGCTGAACATCAGGACCTCGCCGTTGTTTTCCATCTGATTCCTGGCAAACGCATACCGGGTAGAGCTGATACAGCGCCAGGGCGGCCATCATGGTGAGGCTGTAGACGTATGCCGGACGGTAATGGTATTCGTCGGCAACATCAAATCCCAGGATATAGGCCGGCACGGTCAGCAGTGTTTCGATCTTGAACAGGGATTCAAGAAGGTCGCGGCTGTTATGAAGGCGCAGGAATTCCATATTGAAGGCCACCAAGCCCGGTATCCCTATCGGAAGGACAGGAAGATTAGGGGTATTCTTGAACCCTCTGTTCCTCCCCGTCGATCGATCATGCTATAATAGGCAGAGTGTGCAGGGAATCCGGCCAAGAGGCGCGCGACAAGGAGTGGTCGATGATGTTCAGATACGTTATCGCTTGGGTCCCGATGGTCTTGATTGCTATCTTCAACGGGGTGCTCCGCGAGATGGGGTATAGAAAATACCTTGGCAAATTGCACGCTCATCAGGTATCCACTCTGACCGCGATCCTGCTGTTTGGATTGTATGTTTGGGCGATAATCCGTTTTTGGCGGCCTGAATCGTCCAGACAGGCGATAGCCATCGGTGTGATCTGGCTCGGACTCACCGTTGCCTTTGAGTTTCTCTTCGGGTACTTTATTATGGGACACCCTTGGAGCAGGCTCCTGCACGACTACAACATACTTGCCGGGCGCCTTTGGCTTCTGGTTTTGGCTTGGGTCACCGTCGCCCCTTACGTTTTTTATCGCCTGGAGTCAAGGCTTTAGTTTTTCAAAATCTGCAGGCTTGCGCTCTTGACTCGCAAAAGGATGAAAGATGGGTGCCAGACACCTGAATTATTAGGTTATTGGCTTTGGCGGCAGGATGCCAATCAGCGGCATTGATTGCGCCTACTCCTCGATAGCCCCGCCAAAATCGTGCAGGTGTCTGCGAAACGTGAACGATCTCATTGGCGCGGAAACATCCCTATTTGTCCCCCCAAAGACCCCTGATCAGATCATCCCTGGTCATCTTGAGATGCGCAGCAACATCGGAGAGAATGCGGTTTACGGTTCCCACCCGTAAAGGGTTGTGCCTGCCGAACACATTTGCTTGTTCAGTTCAGCATCACTGCTGTCGAATAACTGTTTAAAGGATCGTACCGGCAAGATGGCGGTGAGATGACAGTGAGAATTGAAAACTCGCTGGTTGCTATGACGGCTTTACACAACAAGCTTGAAAGACATACCGTCGAGCAGTCCGTACGTGTCTGGTCGTCAGGCCCGGGTGCACCGCGTCCGGGCAAGCAACTACAGGTAGTGCAGGCGCTGAATGAAGATGTCCTTGAACTGTCAGGGCGCGCCGGCGCTTCCATGACAGCAGCAGAAACAAAAGAAGAGGCCGACTGCAAAATCACCATCGGTGAGAAGGAAAAGCAGAAACTGCTGATCATCCGAATTCTGCTTGAACACCTGACCGGAAGGAAAATGAAACTATCGTTGCCTCAGGACCTCAAAGTGACGACTGCAGGCCTAAGCCTTCCGGCAGGGCCCTCTTCTCATCAGGCAAGGGCGGGTTGGGGTTTTGAATACAGTTCTCGGGTCACTCATCTCGAACAGGAAAAGGTCTCGTTTGCCGCAGCAGGAATGATTAGAACTGCCGGCGGGAGGGAGATATCCTTTGCTGTCAAACTCACCATGAGCCGGGAGTTCTACACTGAACAAAGCGTCCGCATCAGGGCTGGAGATGCCGCCCTTACTGATCCCCTCGTGATTACCCTTACCGGCCAAGCCCCGGGCCTAACAGACAAGACCTATGCCTTTGATCTTGACGGCGACGGGAGCGCGGAACGGGTGTCGTTCGTAAGGCCAGGCAGCGGTTTTCTTGTCATCGACGCCAACCGCGACGGCGTGATAAACAATGGCCTTGAATTATTCGGGCCGGGCACAGGAGACGGTTTTGCAGAGCTGTCGCAGTATGATGAGGACGGAAACCAATGGATTGATGAAAACGATTCCGTTTTTGACCGCATCTGTATCTGGTGCAAGGACGAAAACGGCAACGATGTTCTGGTTGGTCTGGCGCATGTGGGCGTTGGCGCGATCTGCCTGGATAGGGTGGCCACTAGTTTTGCTATTACGGACGACCAGAATAACCTGAAAGGACAGGTTAGGACGTCGGGAATATACGTTCGGGAGAACGGCTCGGTTGGTACGGTTCACCAGGTGGATCTGGTCCGGTAACGTAGGGGAAATCGGTGTCACGTGACATCCGGAAGTAAAGTACGAGAAAGGTGACAGTTATCTAAGAGTTATTCAGTTATTGCACACCAGACGATACAGCCTTCTGTACAACCTGTACCCTTCGATTCATGTCCAGGCAGCCCTATTGGTATCACTAAAAAGAACCCCATCGGAGAATCCGAATGGGGTTCCATGTTGCAGTCGCAAGAATTGAAGAATGTTCATTAGTCAGTCAACTACTCCACCGTTACACTCTTCGCCAAATTCCGGGGTTTGTCGACTTCGCAGCCGCGGGCGACGGCAGCAT
>DAIRSE010000060.1:0-5393 GCA_036804525.1 Bacillota bacterium
CAATGGTTCCAATGTTTACGTGGGGCTTGGTACGCACAAATTTGGCCTTCGCCATGGGTCTTCCTCCTTATCTTAGTTTAGGATTATTTTTTGAAAGTTTTAGAAACTTCTTAAAACTACCCGGCATTAGCGATACTTCATAACCTTATCGGCAATGTTCGGGGGCATTTCTGCGTAGTGGGAAAACTGCATTGTATAGGTTCCGCGTCCCTGCGTCCGGGAGCGTAGATCGGTAGCGTAACCGAACATCTCGGCCAGCGGAACCTTCGCCTCAACCACTCTCAGCTTGCCCCTCATTTCCATTTCGTCAATGTGCCCCCTGCGGGCATTCAGGTCACTGATCACATCCCCGGTATATTCCTCGGGAACGACGATCTCGACCCTCATTACCGGCTCCAGGAGGACGGGCCCGGCTTCCTCAACGGCCTTTTTAAAGCCCATAGAAGCCGCAATCTTAAAGGCCATTTCCGACGAGTCGACCGGGTGATAGGAACCGTCAAGGAGGGTGACTTTAACGTCAATCACCGGATAACCCGACAGCACGCCGCTGTTCAGGGCTTCCCTTACTCCGGCCTCGACACCCGGGACGTACTCCTTGGGTACCGCCCCGCCGACGACCTTGTTTTCGAAGACAAAGCCGGCTCCCCGCTCCAGCGGTTCCACCTGCAGGACGACGTGACCGTATTGTCCGCGCCCGCCCGACTGCCTGATGAACTTCCCTTCGGCCCTGGCAGCCTTGGTCACGGTTTCCTTGTAGGCAACCTGGACGCGCCCCACATTGGCCTGGACTTTAAACTCGCGCAGGAGCCGGTCCACAATAATCTCCAGGTGGAGCTCACCCATCCCGGCCACAATGGTCTGACCCGTTTCCTCATCGGTCCGAACCCGGAAAGTCGGATCTTCCTCCGACAGGCGCTGCAGGGCGATGCCCATTTTATCCTGGTCGGCCTTGGTCTTGGGCTCAATGGCCACCGAAATGACGGGTTCGGGGAAATCCATGGCCTCGAGGATAATGGGTTTGCTTTCCTCACATAGAGTATCGCCGGTCGTCGTAAACTTAAGTCCGACAGCCCCGACGATGTCGCCGGCATATACGGCGTCAACGTCGACGCTCTGGTTGGCGTGCATGTAAAGGAGACGGCCGATTCTCTCTTTCTTGCCCTTCGACGAGTTGTAAATATAAGACCCGGATTTCAAGGTGCCGGAATAGACCCTGAAAAAGGTCAGCTTGCCGACATAAGGGTCAACCATGATCTTAAAGGCAAGAGCGGCGAAAGACTCGTCATCGCTGGTTCTTCGTCTCTCTTCTTGACCGGTGTCCGGCACCACGCCGACAATTTCGGGAACGTCCGTGGGGGCAGGCAGGTAATCGACGATAGCGTCCAGCAACGGCTGCACACCTTTGTTCCGGAAGGACGACCCGCAGAGCACGGGAACGATGCTCACCGCCAGCGCAGCCTTACGCAGGCCCGCCTTGATCTCGTCCACCGAAAGTTCTCCGCCGTCCAGGTACTTGGCCATTAATTCTTCATCGGCCTCGGCGGCTGCTTCCAGTACCTTTTCGCGATATTCGGCGGCAAAGTCGGCCATTTCGGCAGGAATCTCAGTTACCCTTATCTGTTTGCCAAGATCGTCGTCATAGTAAAGGGCCTTGTTGGCAACCAGGTCGATAATGCCGTGGAAGCGATCCTCCGCGCCAATTGGCAGCTGGATGGCCACCGGGTTGGCCCCGAGTTTCTCGCGGATAGCTTTGAGCACCTCGAAAAAATCGGCCCCGATGCGGTCCATCTTATTGACGTAGCAAATACGCGGCACGCCATACTTATCGGCCTGCCGCCAAACAGTTTCGGACTGGGGCTCAACCCCGCCAACAGAGCAAAACACGGCTACCGCACCGTCAAGGACGCGCAGCGAGCGCTCTACCTCGATCGTAAAGTCCACGTGTCCTGGCGTATCAATAATGTTGATGCGGTGATCACGCCAGAAGCATGTCGTCGCCGCCGAGGTAATCGTGATACCCCGTTCCTGCTCCTGGACCATCCAGTCCATGGTCGCGGCGCCGTCGTCGACTTCACCGATCCTGTGCACCTTACCGGTGTAAAACAGGATGCGCTCAGTGGTCGTAGTCTTGCCGGCATCAATATGCGCCATTATGCCTATGTTGCGTGTCCGTTCAAGCGGCCACGGGCGCCCCATTACCTAAAAACCTCCTAACAATATCACGCCTACCATCTGTAATGCGCAAAAGCCTTATTGGCTTCAGCCATCTTGTGAGTATCTTCCTTTTTCTTAACGGATCCGCCTACCCCGTTGGCGGCATCCATAATCTCGGCAGCAAGCTTTTCCCGCATGGTCTTGCCGCCGCGTGCCCTGGCGAAATTGGTGATCCAGCGGATGGCCAGGGTCTGCTTGCGCTCCGGGCGGACCTCGACCGGAACCTGGTAGTTGGCGCCGCCGACACGACGGGGACGTGTCTCAACTATCGGCATGACATTCTTCATAGCCTGTTCAAAGACTTCAAGCGGGTCCTTCCCCGTTTTTTCGCGAATCTCGTCAAAGGCACCGTAAACGATTGATTCGGCAATACTCTTTTCTCCATCAAGCATAACCTGGTTGATAAGTTTCGTAACCCTCTTGCTGCCGTACACGGGATCGGGAAGAACGTCACGCTTGGCAACGGGTCCTCTTCGTGGCACACATTTCCCCCCTCACTTGGGACTGTTGAAAAACTTCGCCTGGCTTTATCATGCTCGCCGCCCAGTGCTCACGTACCCACCAGTACGCTCCGCGCCGGCCGGCTTCGCCTTCCGCGCCATGCTCGTTTTTGAACATCCCCCATTTTTAACTACTTCTTGGGCCTCTTGGCTCCGTACTTCGAACGTCCCTGGTTGCGGTTCTGCACGCCGGCGGCGTCCAGTGTCCCGCGTACAATGTGGTAGCGCACACCGGGAAGATCCTTCACTCTACCCCCGCGCACCAGCACGACTGAGTGCTCCTGCAGGTTGTGCCCGATGCCCGGGATGTAACTGGTTACTTCGTAGCCGTTGGTCAAGCGAACACGGGCTACCTTGCGCAGAGCCGAATTAGGCTTCTTGGGTGTGGTAGTATAAACACGCGTACAGACCCCGCGCTTCTGCGGGCATTCCTTCAGGGCCGGAGAAGCGGACTTCTGCACGAGTCTCTCTCTCCCTTTACGCACCAGCTGATTGATCGTCGGCATCCTTACACCTCCTCCAATGCAAGATTCATAAATATGCCCCTTACGGCTTAGTAAGGGGCAAGATTGCTAATCTTCTATGACCGCTGCTGAAGCACAGTTTACAAGAATCCCGCAGAGTTTGCCTAATTCCTTCATCGTCGGCACCTCGACGATTGGAACGCCTCTTGCCTGGCAGGCTTGAATCAGCGGAACGCTTACATGTGCCTCGGCATCCTGGGCCACAAATACGACTTTCGCTTGCCCACGCTGTACCGCTTTTAAGGTTTGTTTGGTTCCCACAGTCTTTCGACGCGCGGATGTAAGCCTCTCGAAGGGCACGGCAAATCCTCCCTCCAAGATTCACGCACTTAAAAATAATAGCACCGTGGAGTTCCTTTTGTCAACTTATTACTGCGACATCTGCAATTCCTCGGATTCCGCCACCACCTCCAGGTTACGATAGCGCGCCATTCCCGTACCCGCAGGTACCAGTTTGCCGATAATCACGTTCTCTTTAAGGCCGAGCAGCGGGTCGACCTTCCCTTTGATGGCGGCCTCGGTGAGAACCCTGGTCGTTTCCTGGAACGAAGCCGCCGACAGGAAGGATTCAGTAGCCAGAGAAGCTTTGGTGATACCCAAAAGTACCGGCTTGGTCGTCGCAGGCCGGCCTCCCCTGGCTGCGACGCGTGCGTTCTCTTCCTCCAGGTCCAGGATATCGACCAGGCCGCCAGGGAGAAATTCGGTGTCCCCGGCGTCTTCGACCTTGACCTTGCGCAGCATCTGGCGGATCACGATTTCGATATGCTTGTCGTTGATGTCAACGCCCTGCATTCTGTAAACCCGCTGCACTTCTTGCAGGAGGTAGAGCTGAACGGCCCACGCTCCCTTGATCTTCAACAGGTCGTGCGGGTTTACCGAGCCTTCCGTCAGCTCGTCGCCGGCCTCCACGATGTCTCCGCTTTTAACCTTCAACCGTGCTCCGTAGGGAACAGCGTACTGCATGCGTTCCCCGTTGGCGCTCGTAATCTCGATCTCACGCCGCCCTTTCTGTTCGCGGACCTCCACTGTCCCGCTGATTTCGGCGACCAGGGCCTGCCCCTTCGGCCTGCGTGCTTCGAAAAGCTCCTCAACGCGCGGGAGACCCTGCGTAATGTCTTCGCCGGCGACGCCGCCGGTATGGAACGTGCGCATTGTGAGCTGGGTCCCGGGCTCACCGATCGATTGCGCGGCGATAATCCCTACTGCTTCACCGATATCAACGACGTGACCGGTCGCCAGGTTGCGTCCGTAGCACTTGCGGCACACGCCGTGACGGGTTTTGCAGGTCAGCGAGGACCGTACCTTGACGCTCTTGATGCCCAGGCTGACGATAAGCTCACCGGCGTCATCCTTGATCTCTTCGTTCTTCCGTACGATGACTTCGCCGGTCTCGGGATGCACGATGTCTTCCGCCGCAAAGCGGCCGATGATTCGGTCTTCGAGAGGCTCGATGACCTCCGAGCCGTCTTTGATTTCCGAAACTACGATGTAGTCCTTGGTCCCGCAGTCATCCTCGCGCACAACGACGTCCTGCGCGACGTCAACCAGCCGCCGCGTCAGGTACCCGGAGTCGGCGGTGCGCAGGGCCGTGTCGGCCAGACCCTTGCGGGCGCCGTGCGTGGAAATGAAGTATTCCAGAACGGTAAGACCTTCCCGGAAACTGGCCTTGATCGGCAGGTCGATAATCCGGCCGGAAGGATCGGCCATTAATCCGCGCATACCGGCAAGCTGCCTGATCTGCTGGATATTACCGCGGGCACCCGAAGTAGCCATCATGTAAACCGGGTTAAAGCGGTCAAGCGTGTCAAGGAGTTCCTTCGTCACGGCCTCGGTCGCCTCGTTCCAGGCGCCGATAACCTTGCGGTAGCGCTCGTCAGCCGTGATTAAGCCGCGGCGGAACTGCTCCTCGACGGTCTCCACGCGCTTTTCGGTTTCCTGCAGGATCCGGCTCTTTTTCTCAGGGATCACGATGTCGTCGACGCCAATGGTTATCCCCGCACGGGTCGCAAAACGGAAGCCCAGTGACTTGACGCCGTCGAGAAACTCGGCGGTCTTAGCATAACCCAATTTACGGTAACACTTGTCAACCACCTTGGCCAAGACCTTCTTGTCGGCGATCTTGTTGATGTACGGAAGGTCCTTGGGAAGGATGGAA
>DAIRSE010000061.1:0-4932 GCA_036804525.1 Bacillota bacterium
GCGACCAGATAGGCGTCGAAGATGTCTCCGCCTTTCACCCGGCTTGCCGCAACCAGGGTCTTCAGGTACTCGAAAGCCCGCGGGCCGGCATCGAGTACCCGGAAAATGCCGCTTAAGCTTACGACCTGCTCCCAGGCCTCTTCCGGCTGGAGGGGCTGCCGGACGCGGCGGCGGTCGGTGACCACGGCATAGAACTCCAGCAGGACTTGCGATACCACAGCTCCCTTGATCCGCCCCTCGGCCACGGCCTCGACCAGGGCCCGGCTGGCTGGGTGTTGCGGCACTTCAAGGTCCACGGCATAGACGAGGACATTGGTGTCGAAGAGGATTAACGTCCGAGCCTTTCCTCATAAATATCCGCCCGCCTGGGCGTTCGGATCGTGCCCAGGGAGAACTTTCCGAGGTCTCGCGGGGTCACCGTCGGGAGATACTTCTCGAGGGCTTCAAGCACCAGCTCGTTCTTCGGCCGTCCGGTCCGCGCCGCCGCCCGGTCCAGTGCGGTCAGAAGGTTACCCTTCTCCTTCGGAACGTAGATGTTAAACTGCACGGGAAACACCCCCCTTTCATAGTGTAACCATTTCACTATTGATATTCAATAGGTATCAGGCCCAGGGTTTTGGCCAAAAAGTTAGAACTTCTCAAAGTGAGCAATTCTATGGGGCCACTCTAAAATCGATGCATCCTCACGGCCTGGTTCAACGTCATGTAGGCAAAACAAAACGGAGGTGTCCTACATGACCTGGATGCTTAGAATCCCCCTGATCCTTATCTTAGCAATGGCCTGCTTCGTCAGGCCGGCGGGCGCGGCGCCGGCACAGTCTCGCGGGGCCGATGGGGACGTCCGGCCCCGGAGTACTTTGTATTTGGCTACATGGACCAGTTACCCCCGTGACCAAGGGAACGGCACCGTGGCCGTCTTCGGATACAGTGAAGCGGTCCAGGCCGTCGATAGAATCACGGTGAAGGTTACACTCCAGAAATGGACCGGGTCGAGCTGGGTCAACGTCGGCTCCGTGTACGACGCTGACTATAATGTCGATTATGTGGATGCCACCAAGACCATCGCCGTCCAGCGCGGATACCAGTATCGAACCAAGAGCGAACACCAGGTTTACCACGACGGCGTCTACGACCCCAGTTCCCCGAAGGTATACTACAGCAGCGCCATTACCGTGAAATAGCACTCCAGCCGGCCGGGCTCTCTTGGCCGGTCGTTGTTTGTCGGAAAGTGTCGTAACATTTATGCGTCCAACCGGCCCCCTTCCGGCGTCATGTAGTAAAAGTGGGAAGGGGGTGTCTCGGAATGCGCTCGGAAGTGCCTAGCTAAATCGAATAGTTGTCTGGCAGATCAACCTTGGGGTCTTGGGTTGGCTTTTTCGCCCCGGACATGTCTCTGAAGCCTTCTAGAACCAGGGTGTAGTCTTCTGTTGCAGCAGACAGTTCGTGTGATCTGTTTAACATCTTGGGAAAGGATGGGATCGATGTGAAACGCGTTATTATGGTTTTGTCTGTCGTTTTGAGTTTTGTATTTGCCGGAGTTGCATTGGCAAGCCAAACTCCTGCGACCGCTGACCTGCAGAGTTACGTTGAGTCTTTTGTGACAGAAGACATTAAGGCCACCGGCCACAAAATAGTTAGTCTCACCGTTACGCCTGGAGAATGCACAATCTCCAATGGCGTGGCTGAGCAGGTATTTGAGGTTAACGCCATGACATTATCGGCTTATGCGAGAGCAGAGGACTCTCCGGTCTATAAGGCGAAGGAGAAATTCCTCAAGGACAACAAAGGCACCCTTTCTACTGAGACGGTCTGTATCCTTGAACGTGACCTCGCGGAATGGAAGGTAGATCTTGATACGTATGCCAAAACACCTTGGCCGTTGTTTGAGCGTATCAAAGCTGTAGCCCGCCTCAATGAAGCTGGTAAAGTCATCGCTGGGAGTATTGAGCTTTATGGGGAGGGTGCACAGGGAGAATACGTACCAAGAAAGAAATTCGATAAGACGACAGAACAGGTGTTTGAAGAGGTACTTTCTAACACAAAGGACATGGCTGCTCAACTTGAATCAGATATCGCTAATAAACCGGTCACTGTCACTGTCACAGGACTCTATGACCGCCTCGCTGCGAGAGACTACATTAACACCTGGACATCGAATACTACTAAACCCTGCAGGACCGGCAGCACCACTACGCAGGACACCTCATACTATAACCCACAATACCAGTGGTATGAATGCAACGATTGTGCTAATTATGTATCACAGGCGTTAAGGCGTGGCGGAATCCCCACTGATTCCAGTTGGTACCCTGGGTCGGTTGATTGGATCAACGTTTACGAACTGGAGCAACACTTCAAGAACGAGAAGAAGTATTGGGAGCCCACGAACACCACTGGCTGTGTTGCTGGTTATCCTATTGTCATTGCGTCTGGAGCCGGACACGTCGTCATGGTCAGCTACAACAACGGTTCAGAAATACGTTACTCGGCGCACACCAATGACCGCAAGGATGTCAAATGGTACTATCCTTCAACGGCACGTTACTACAAGGTAACTTACTAACGGGGTATCCCCAGGGTACAGGGGCTTACCTGTACCCTGGGGCCCATTAAAGGAGGCAGACAACGTGTTAAAACCCCTGTTAATACTCCTCTTCCCGCTCATTCTTTTCTCTTCACTAGTGGGGTGCAGCGTTCAAAAGGAAGCCAATCCCGTAGGGCCCTCACCTGTTCCGGGAGAGAGTATACCCATTCTGGTCTTGGAACCGGAAGGAGCAGTACGTGTTGGCGCCTGGGACATACAGGAGTGCACTCTCACTCTTGACCCGACCCCTGTCATGTCACTTACGGACCATCCTGCCGAGATCAGGTGGGACGGCAAACGAACTGTGGTTGCCAACGCGGACCTGAACGCGGACCTGACAGGCATCAAAAAAGGATGGTCTGTGTATCAGAGGTCAAGCCTGTCCTACTCCCCGCATGACAATCCGGAGCGTGAGTTCTCCATTCGCGAAAAAAGCCTGATAATCACTGACCATCTTACGAAAACAGAGCGCGCGTATCCGCTGCCGGAGCAGAGCCTGGAGCAGCCCGCCGGGACTATGGTGCTGTGGGCCGCCGGGTCCCCGCAAGAGGCGCGTGTCTTGATTCATTACTTCAGGCCTGTTCCCGGGCCAAATCCAAATGGGAGTCACGGACTGGGGTCCGGTCTCCTGCTGGCAACGATCACGGAGTCCGATATATCCTGGAGCGAACCCGCCCTGAACGGGGGAATCGTTCAGTGGCAGCTTCCCCAGGTTGTCGCCCTGAAGGATAAGTTGTATATCGGTGGCATCGAAAATGTTCTCCAGGTGGACCTGCAACAGAACACCGTAAGCCTGGAGCGGTCTATCACCGCACTCCTTCAGGCACTTGTGCCGTCGCAGGAAGAGATCCGACAGAAAGACATCCTCATCGCCGGGCCCTCCCTCGGGTGCTGGAATGACGTTCTCTTAGCAGGCCTGCGGGTCGGAAACGAATACTACGTCAAAGCTATTCAGAATGGAAAAGAGATAGGCGCAATTACATTGCGAAAAGACCGGACCGTTCTTACGAATGCCTCCGGCCGAGCCAAAGAACAGCCGTCACCTAATTCTAATTCCGTACTGGTACTCCCTCAAGGCCGAACATCCTGGTAGCTCTGCCGGAGGTGAATCCTTTTGAAAACCGTATGGTGGGGATTGCTGGGGTGCCTCATTCTAACCCTGGTAACGTCTTCTTGGGCTGTAGCTGGTGGCCGGGCTTTACGTATTGTCGTTGACGGGGGAGCGCTGGAGACTAACCCGTTGCCTTTTGTTAGTGAAAACCAAGTATTTGCTCCAGTCCGGACGCTGGCCGAAGTGCTCGGTGCGGATGTAGCCTGGGATGCCGATAACCGGGCGGTTGTTATCAGCAGGCCGCCCGGGCAGGGAGAACGTTACCTACAAGGTCTATCTGATAGGACTTCCGGACATTCGGACATAAGGAGAAACCTTGTCAGTGCGGCCGCGTTGCGGGATCTGCTCGATGATGATCGCGATGGCGATCTGGCTGATTACCGGGCGGGTCACAGCGGCGGCGATAGCATTGCCAACGATCCTTTGGTGATGGACTTGCGGGCTCGGTCGCTTTACGATTCTGGACATGTTCCCGGTGCCGTTTGGATTGCAGAAGCTTTGGATATGGGCAAGCAGGAGAATGAGCAGCGATTATATGACCTTATCGCAAACCATATAGCGCAGGGAGGAAAGAACGAAGTAGTGGTTTATTGTTCCACAGGACATATGGCAGGACTGGTAGCGGGAGTATTAGGATCACGAGGCTTTAACGTAAAGAACCTCCAATACGGATTCGACGTTGCTTGGACCGGCACGCTGACCGTTCCTAAGCCGATTAAGGCTCCTGTGGAACATGTGGAAGTTAAGGAAGCACCGGGCTGCGGGTGAGCGAGCCAATAGTCCCCGTCGGGGACCCTTAATTGATAAGGTTAGGAGAGCGGACTTTGTTAGATTTGACCGTACACTGGTTACACGTTCTTTTCGCATTATTTCTGGTGTATGGGCTTTATTTGTGTGTTTGATCAAGTAAAAGTGCGCCACATGATCATTGAAAAGTGAGCCACCCTGAGGTCATAAAGAGGCCATTTCACTTCCAATTCTGTTTCCAGTTTCAGCGAAAGCCGTTTCAACGGGGCTTAGAACGTTATGGCGGTTCGCCCTGGAGGCGGCGCAGGCTCTCGCGGAAGCGGTAGCTCTCACCGTTCATCTCCAGGATGTGGGCCCGTTGCGTAATCCGGTCCACCAGGGCGGCCGTCATTTTCTCGTCACCGAACACCTGCGGCCATTCCCGGAACTCCAGGTTGCTCGAATAATGGGGACACCATACCGAATTATTGTCCCTTGGGGGCCGGTACTG
>DAIRSE010000062.1:0-4921 GCA_036804525.1 Bacillota bacterium
GGGCTTAAGGCCAGCCTCGACGAGTAGAACTTGACCTCCGCCCCGTAGAGCAGGGTGTTGCGCGAGTTAACGCCCGGCGCGATCTTGTCCAGAGCCTCAAGCATCTCCAGGATACCAAGCATGTGCCGGTACGGGAAGACCAGACTGAGGTCTCCCGGAGTGGCCTCGGGAAGCGTCGGGCGCACCAGGCTCTTAGCCAGCTTTTCTTTGGTGCTCCTCCGGCCGGCGGTCAAGTCCCCCAAACGCTGGACCAGGACTCCGCCCCCCAGCATGTTAGCCAGGCTGGCGATATACCGGCCGTAGGCGATGGGTTCGGAAAACGGCTCAGTGAAGCTCTTGCTCACCAGAATGGCAAAGTTGGTGTTTTCCGTCTTTCTATAAGCATGGCTATGGCCGTTAACCGTAATTACGCCGTCGTTATTCTCCATGACCACTTCGCCGTTGGGGTTCATGCAAAAGGTCCGGATGCGGTCCTCAAAAGTCCTTGATACATAGGTGCACTTAAGTTCGTAAAAGAGGTCGGTCAAGGGAGCCAGAACAGCCGCCGGGACCTCCACGCGTACACCTACATCCACAGGGTTAACGGCAAGCTCCAGATTTAAACGGCGGGCTTCCCCCGTTAACCACTCGGCACCCTCGCGCCCCGGAGCAACGATCACGTAGTTTGCAGAGTACGTCTTTCCGTCCGCCGTCTCGACGCCCAAGACGGTATTGTCCTTGACCAGGATCTGCGTAACAAGGGTACTGGTCTTGATGTCCACCCGGGGAGCAAGGTACTCGTACATCAGCTGCAGGATCTCGGCGCAGCGCCCCGTGCCCAGATGCCTGATGGGCAGCGGAACCAGACGGAGATCGGCCAGTATAGCCTTGCGCTGGATTTCCTCAAACTGCTCGCGATGTTTCACCCCGTAGACGTCCTGGGGCGCCCCGAAACGGATATAGATCTTGTCGACGTAATCAATGTATTTCCCCAAGGCTTCAATGCCGATATACTGGTCAAGGCTGCCCCCCACCTCGGTGGAAAGGGTCAGCTTGCCGTCACTGAAAGCGCCGGCCCCGCCCCAGCCGCATACCGTGGCGCAGGGGGCGCAGTGCCGGCAGTTGGTGCTTTTTTCCTGGGAAGGACAGAGGCGCTTTTTAATGTCCAGACCTTTTTCAATGATCAGGACTTTGCGCTTAGGATCATGCATGGCGATCTCCAGGGCCGCGAAAATCCCCGCCGGCCCGGCACCCACGATGATCACGTCGTATTGCTTTTTCTGCATTTCCTCACCCCTCCCAAAATGCCCCTATAACTTTAGCAGAGGGGGTTTCCATTGTCAACTTCTAGGAGGCCGTAAGCCTCCTAGCCTTCCGGCCGCCGCAGGTTGACAAATCGGGTAAATTCCTTAAGGAAGCCCAATTCAACCGTCCCGGTCGGACCGTTCCTGTGCTTGGCAACAATGATTTCGGCGATGCCCTTTTGCTCGCTGTCAGCGTTGTAGTATTCGTCGCGGTAGATGAACAGGACGAGGTCGGCATCCTGCTCCAGGCTGCCCGACTCGCGCAAATCGGACATTTGCGGGCGCTTGTTGGGACGCTGCTCAACAGCGCGGCTGAGCTGGGACAGCGCCAGCACCGGGACGTTCAGTTCCTTGGCCAGCCCCTTGAGCGACCTCGAAATATGAGCGATTTCCAGATGCCTGCTCTCGACGCGCCGGTTGGACTGCATCAGTTGCAGGTAGTCAATGACCAAGAGGCCAAGGCCCTTTTCAGCCTGCAAGCGTTTGGCCTTTGCGCGCATCTCCCGCACCGTGCAGGCTGCGGTGTCATCGATAAAGATGGGAACCTCGTTCAGAATGGCGGCGGCGTCGGTGAGGCGTTCCCAGTCCTCCTCGCGCAGGTTCCCCGTCCGGAGCCGGTACTGGTCGACCCTGGCCTCGGCGCATAGCAGGCGCTGCACCAGCTGTTCCCTGGACATCTCCAGGCTGAACACGGCCACCGGAATACGCTGCTTCAACGCCACCTGATAGGCGATGCTCAAGGCCAGGGCGGTCTTGCCCATGCTGGGACGGGCGGCGAGAATGATCAGATCGGACGGCTGCAGGCCCGTAATCTTGTTGTCGAGGTCGATGAAGCCGGTCGGGATCCCCGACACTTTACCCTTGTTGCTGTAGATCTCCTCGATGCGGGCCCAGGTCTTCATCAAAATGTCCTTTAGGGAAGCGAAAGCCGTCGTTTCCCGGCCGGCGCTCAGTTCGAGGATCATCTGCTCGGCCTGCTCCAGCAGCCTTTCCGGCTCCTCAGAGCTTTCGTAGCCCATCTCGGTGATCCTGGATGACACCCGGATCAGGGTACGCAGCAAGGCCTTCTCCTCGACGATGCGGGCGTAATACTCCACGTTGGCGGAGGTAGGCACAACGTCCAGAAGGGAAGCCACGTAGGCCGCTCCGCCGATCCTCTCCAACGCCCCTTCCAGGCGCAGGTGCTCGGTCACCGTCAGGAGATCGACGGGTTTTCCCTCGTCGATCAACTGGAGAATGGCCTGGTAGATGGTGCTGTGCCCGGGATGATAGAAATCGTCCGGGCGCAGGAAGGTCACCACCCGGTGAACGGCCTCCGGATCCATAAGCAAGGCGCCGAGCACGGCTTGCTCGGCGTCGAGGCTGTGAGGAGGTTTTTTTTCAAGCATTAAACTCCCGTAACCTCCACCGCGAATTCGGCCTGCACCCCGGGGTAAAGCCTGGCGAGAACTTGATAAGTCCCGAGGCTCTTGATGGGTTCCTTCAGTTCCAGTTTCTTACGATCAACACTGATCTTGTGCTGCTCCTCCAGGGCGGTGGCGATATCCTTGGTACTGACCGAACCAAAAAGCTTGCCGCCCTCCCCGGTTCGCACGGCTACCTTGACGGTAAGGCCCTTCAGCCTGGCAGCCAGCGCGCGGGCCTGCTCCTCAATCCTTTTTTCTTTTTTGGCCCTGGCGTCCGCATTGCGCGCAATCTCCTGCAACCGGCCCTCAGTGACCGGCTCAGCCAGCCCCTTGGGGAACAAAAAGTTGCGCGCGTAGCCGTCCGCCGCATTGACGATGTCACCCTTCTTCCCAAGGTTGCTTACGTCTTTGAGCAAGATCACCTTCACGTGCTTTAGCCCTCCTTTCGCCGGAACCATTCACGGAAATTAAAGCCTGCATCAAGAAAGCCCAACATAGCCAGAGCGGTCAGGGTAACAGGAAAATAGAGAGCAGCCGCCACCAGCAGCACGATCCGCCAGAACCTGGACAAGCGGTTGAAAAGCTTTAATGATGCTGCCGTGCTCAATCCCAGTGTAGCAAAAACAAAAACAGATATGACAAGAATGTTGGCCCCCGCCGCCCTGAGGACCGCCATCGACCACTGGTCGCCGGCAAGATACAATCCCAGCCCGGCGATAACCATCCAGACCACCGTCCAGGGAAGTCTCCACTCCGCGAACGGAAGGGAGCTGTCAACCATCCTCCTCCCCGCTAAAACGTGCTGGAGGGTAAAGAATCCCGCCACCGCCATAAACCAGGCGCTCACCACGTAGCTCCCCGGCAGGACTACCGCCATCGTCTGCAACACCTGCTCCTCCAGGGGGGTCAATTCTTCAACGCCGGCCAGAAACTGCTGCACATCGAAAGGGTTATGGTCCAACGCCAGGAAGAGGACAAGAAGGGTTAAGCCGTGAAGGATCTGACCGGCTAAAACGCCTCCCCACAGCAGCCGTTGGGGCTTAAGCCCGTTCTTGAAGCCCAGGCCGTACAACACCCCGAGCAGCCCGAACTCAGTCACCGCCAACGTCGGATTCAGGGTCTGCAATGACAGGGACAGAAACACCCCCGATGCCAGCAGGATAAACAGGGCATAAGCCGACGTCCTTTCCCGCGTTAAGAACCCCGCGAGGGCCAGCAGACCCAGCCCTCCAAAGAAATGAAGCAGGGGGACCAAATGGGCGGCCAGGAGTAGGCTGCCGGCAAAGGCAAAGTAATAAATCCCATCCCTAAGGGACTGTTGAAAAACTTCACGCGGCTTTGTCATGCTCGCCGTCCACTGCTTACGTACCAAAAAGAGGTCTGAAACCAGAGGTCAGAGGTTTGACCTGGAAGCGACCGCCTCGCGGATTTCACCAAGTCCGACTTCTGACTTCCGGCATCCAACTTCCGTATGCGGTAGGGCAACAGGCTCACCTCTTTAAGATTGTGCTTCCAAGTCTACGTGAGGTCCGGCCGGGCTCCGGGAGTCCGGGGTTACAGCCCGGCAAGGAGAATACTTCGGTAAGAACTGGATATTCTCCTTTAATCACAGTTAAAACGAAAGAGACGGGTGCAAAATCCCCCACGGGCCTTGCAAATCCTGAGCAGTCCCGCTACTGTGAGCGTTGAGCCGCCCCCGCTCTTGAGGAGGCACACTGGCGTCAACAGATCAGCCTGGGCGTGGAACTTGTCCCCGTAGGCGACTTTTCTCTCTATGATCACGTTCTTGATACCGCGGTGATGCTCGGACTGGTGCCGAAACGGTTTGCCACAGTTTGTCAGAAAGGCGCTTGAGCTTTTCGGTGCAGAGCGGCTCTGGGTCAATCCGGACTGCGGATTGAAAACCCTGGGTAAAGAAGAAGCCGTAGCCGCGCTGTCCAGATGGTCGAGGCGGCACGTCGCTTGCCGGCAGAGTACGACGCCGGCCTCATCCGCAAACGCGGTGAGGAAGCCCTTTCTTCAAAGCGGTGGGAGGAGTAGGAAGGAGACAGCCACGGAGGTGCCGGGCGCCGATTTCGAGCGCGCACCTCCGTGGCAGAAGGCATTAACGGGCTAAGTTAAGTAGAAACCTGTGCCGTCCCGTACCGGTAGGCCTTGTTGATCTCCGCCAGCGTCTTCTGGTCTTCCTCGAAGATGGCGAAATTCTCGACGATGAAGCAGTACGCCACGATC
>DAIRSE010000063.1:0-4887 GCA_036804525.1 Bacillota bacterium
GAGCCAGGAGACCTGCCTGCTTATTTAGTGCTCTTGCCTCCGGTCGAGAGGCGGGGAGCGGCGTGTTCGAAACCAAGGGCTCCACCGGTACGCTTGTCTTTAACGTGCATAGGCGGTAGGAGATATTGGGATTTTGCATGCTGGGACCCTCCCCAAGTTAACCGGGGCAGGGTCTTTGTGCTTTTATGTCAGCGCGAACCGGTAAAATGTCAGTTTCTTAAGCGGTAAACACTCTTAACACGTTTTTAACGAGGATATGCCCAAATTAATTAATCAAGGAGGCAACCATGATCACATCGATCCAAAAACGCGATGGGCGTATAGTAGCCTTCGAAAGTATACGCATTACCAACGCCATCGCCAAGGCTTTCAAGGCCACAGGTGAAGCCGGGTGGGCGGACGATGACGCCGCCCCGGCGGTAACGCAGCGCGTGATCGAAGCTCTGGAAAACCGGGGCATTGCCGCCCCCACCGTTGAAGAAATACAGGACCTGGTCGAAAAAAGTCTCATGGAACTTGGCTATCATCAGACCGCCAAGGCCTACATCCTGTACCGGGAACAGCACCGGCAGATGCGCGAAATGAAGTCTTTAGTAAGCTGCGACCTGGTGGAGTCCTATCTCAACCAGGCAGACTGGCGCGTGGCCGAGAACGCCAATTCGTCTTTTTCACTGCAGGGATTGAACAGCTACATCTCCAACACCGCGGCCGCCCACTTCTGGCTGGAACGCATCTACCCTCCCGAAGTGCGCCGGGCGCACCTCGAAGGCGACTTTCACATCCATGACCTCGGTTACCTGAGTGTCTACTGCGTGGGGTGGGATCTTAAGCAACTCCTGGAAGAGGGTTTCGGCGGGGTGCCCAACCAGGTATCGTCCGGGCCGCCCAAACACTTCCGCTCGGCGCTGGGTCAAATGGTCAACTTCCTGTATACTCTTCAGGGCGAAGCCGCGGGGGCGCAGGCTTTTTCCAACGTCGATACGCTTCTCGCCCCCTTCGTTCGTACCGACAATCTAACCTACAAGGAAGTAAAGCAAGCCATTCAGGAGTTTGTTTTTAATCTAAACGTACCCACCCGGACGGGTTACCAGACACCGTTCACCAACATCACCATGGACCTGGATATCCCCGCTTTTATGAAGGACGAACCGGCCGTGGTCGGCGGCCGGGAGCTGCCTACGGGTTACGGCGAGTATCAGGAAGAAGTGAACTTGATCAACGAAGCGTTCGCCGACGTGCTAATGGATGGCGACGCCTGCGGGCGAGGGTTCGCCTTTCCTATTCCGACCTACAATGTTTCACCGGAATTCGCCTGGAAAGGTCCTGTAGCACAAAAGCTCTTCGCCGTTACGGCCAAATACGGGACGCCCTATTTCGCCAACTTCATCAATTCCGATCTCAGGCCGGAAGACGTGCGGTCGATGTGTTGTCGTCTCAGAATTGACAATAAAGAGCTTCTAAAGCGGGGCGGCGGGCTTTTCGGCGCAAGCCCCCTGACGGGTTCCATCGGGGTGGTCACGCTGAACCTGCCGCGCCTGGCGTACCTGGCGCGGGACGAACAGGACTTTTTCGCCCGCCTGGTCCATCTGGCATCCATCGCCGTGACGTCCCTGGAGATTAAGCGCCGCGTGCTCGAAAGGCTCACCGGCGGCGGGCTCTACCCGTACTCACGCCATTACCTGCGGGAGGTCAAGGAGCGAACGGGGCATTACTGGACCAACCACTTCGCCACCATTGGCCTGGTCGGAGCCGCCGAAGCGGTTAAAAACCTCCACGGTAAAAGCATCTATGAGCCGGAAGGCCGGGATTTCGCCAAGCGCATACTCGCTTTCCTGAGGGAGTTTCTGGCCGGCGTGCAGGAACGCACCGGCAACCTCTACAACCTGGAGGCGACGCCCGCCGAGGGGTGTTCGCACCGCCTGGCCCGCATCGACAAGAAGAAATTCCCGGGCATACTCGCGGCCAACGAAGACGCATGGAGAAAAGGCGCGGCGCCCTACTACACCAACTCCACACAGCTCCCGGTTGACGAGACCGACGACGTTTTCGCCATGCTCGAACATCAGGAACCGCTGCAGACGATGTATACGGGCGGCACGGTGGCCCACATTTTTGTGGGCGAGGCCCTGCCCGACCCCGAAAGCTGCGCCGCGCTCGTCAAAAAGGTGACCGAGGGCTTCCGCCTGCCCTATATTTCGGTCACGCCGACTTATTCGGTGTGCGCAAGCCACGGGTACATCAGCGGTGAACACCGGCAATGCCCGCGCTGCGGAGGCACCGCCGAGGTTTATTCGCGCATCGTGGGCTATTACCGCCCGGTCAGCCAGTGGAACGAGGGGAAAAAGGCCGAATACGGCCGGCGCAAAGCATTTCGGCTGTAAAACGGCTGGCTGAAATGCGGGCGGCAAGGCTTCAGGAGGCATCGCACGTGATCGAATGCACCGGGTTCAATAAAGTCTCGCTCGTGGACTGGCCGGGCAGGGTATCGGCCGTGGTTTTCTTGCGGGGGTGCAACTTCCGCTGTCCCTGGTGCCAGAATCCCGATCTCGTGGAGCCCTCGCGATCTGCTCCCCTTATCACGGTAGACAGCATTCTGTGCTATCTCAGGCAGCGCCGGGCCATGCTGGACGGGCTGGTCGTCACCGGGGGCGAACCCACGCTTTCTCCCGGCCTGACCGCGTTCCTGGCGCTCGTGAAGGAGATCGGCCTCCCCGTCAAGCTCGACACCAACGGCTCCCGCCCCGAAGTGGTGCGGGAGCTTCTTGACCGGCGTCTGGTCGACGCCGTGGCCGTGGATTACAAGGCCCCTTTGCGGCTTTACGGCAGCCTGGTAAGCTGGGACAACCCCGAGAACGTGGCTGCAACCATCGCCGCCGTCCTGCGCCAAAAGCGCGGCTACGTCCGCACCACGGTAGTCCCCGGCCTGCATACCCCGGAGCTCCTGACGGAGATGGTGAAGGCTTTTCCCGGCCTTAACGCCGGGAACCACCGCCTGCAGGGGTTTCGCCCCGGCACCTGCCTGAACCCCGAATACAACAGACTCCCGCAAGTTACACCGCACGAAATCGCCCGCCTGAGCAAAGAGCTTCAGGGAGCATACCTGTAGCGGGCGGCCCCCGTACAGCCGGGGCGGCCGCCGCCCTTAATGCCGTCCCAGGGCCAGGCCGAAGGGTGATGCTTGGGCCCACCGGAGGTTTTCCTCGGTCCGCAAAGCATACTCCAGCAGCCGGCCGTAATTGTAGGCGAAGAGTTCTTCAACAGGACCGCACAAAGCCCCAAGAAAAATGTATGCGTCGGCACGCACGCCTCGTTTGGCCGCCAGGCAGTCCGAAAGTGATGACGGAAACACCCAATACCACCGGTACCAAGCAAAGGATGCGCCTCAACAAATATCTCTTCATTACTGACAATCCTTGTACGAAAAAACAAATAATAAAGGCCACAAAGGGAAGCACCTCCGTGGCCTTCTTTTTCGCTCCGGGCAAATGTCGTGCTATTAAACTTGTTTTACTGCGGCTTTGCTCCTGCAAAAACAAAACCACGGAGGCACCGGTGTCACCGGTCCTGTACCTCCGTGGTACACGTCCAAACCGCGGTCGTCAGGTTTCGGCGGCTTCGGCCGCCGGATTTACCGCTATTATAATCTCTATCCTGCTAACTTGCAAACTTAATTTTGTCTGAACAATGGCCAATCGCTTAGTCCATTGTGTACGGCAGCAGCGCCATCATGCGCGAGCGCTTGATGGCCAGCGTTAACGCCCGCTGGTGCCCGGCACAGTTACCGGATATCCGGCGCGGGAGAATCTTGCCGCGCTCGGTGATGTACTTCTTCAGGCGATTGACGTCCTTGTAATCGATAACCTGTACCTTATCCACACAGAAGCTGCACACGCGCTTCCTGCGGCGGCCTCTCTCGCGTTTCATACGACTTCCTCCTCAATTAGGCTGCCGACTCAAAGCCGGCTTCGCCGGCGTATTCGGCGGCACTCGGCCTCCGGCTGTCGGCACTCAGAGTAAGCGGTAAGCACCAATCCGATCAGCCTTATCTGAACACTGAATGCTGAATGCTATCTAGAACGGCAGATCGTCACCCGACAAATCTATTTCGGTTCCGAAGGTATCGTCTATCTCCGCACCATCCCTGTCTTTCGGGCGGTCAAGGAATTTAACCGTTTCGGCAATCACTTCCGCCGCTTTACGCCTGATGCCCTGATTGTCGTCATACGACCTGATCTGCAGTCTGCCTTCGACGGCCACCAGGCGTCCTTTGGTAAGAACCTTGGCACAGACCTCGGCCAGCTTCTGCCATGTGACGATGTCGATGAAGTCGGCGGCCCTTTGGCCCTGACGGTCCGGGCGGCGGTCAACGGCCAGCGTGAATTGAGCGACCGCTGCTCCGCTGGGAGTGTACCGCAGCTCGGGGTCCCTTGTCAGACGACCGATGAGAATAACCCTGTTTAACATCTCTCCACCGCCTATTCGTCTTCCCTGATAATCATGTGGCGGATCACCCCATCGGTGATCTTCAGGACGCGGTCGAGTTCACGGGCTACGGCGGGTTCCGCCTTGAACTTCATCACCACGTAATAGCCATCGTGCACGTGGTTGATCTCGTAAGCCAAGCGGCGCTTACCCCACTTATCGAGCTTGGTGACTTCACCGCCTCCGGTTGTCACCACTTCCTGAAACTTCGTGGTAAGCGCAGCTAATCCTTCCTCCTCGGTTTCGGGATGAAGGATGTACATAGCCTCGTATTGCCGCACGATTTCACCTCCTCCCTATGGACTAAGGCCCTATCTCCCGGGATAGAGCAGGGGGATACGGCAGTTGGGACTGTTGAAAAACTTCGCCTGGCCTTGTCATGCTCGCCGTGCAGTGCTCACGTAC
>DAIRSE010000064.1:0-4873 GCA_036804525.1 Bacillota bacterium
GGGCGCACGTGGACCTGGAACGGGCTCTGTTGACAGTGTACGACAGTAAGAATTCAATGCAGGGTTTGGTCTGGGGGTAATTAAGGAGAAATGCCTCCCCCGGGCTACTGACCAGACTGTGTCGAAAAGGGTGACGAGCGATGTCTTATAAGACGCTGATGGAGCAGCTGGACCGTATCCACAGGCACAGCCGCCAAGGCAGCATCCAAACCCGGCGCCGGTACTACGACGCCATGCGGCGCTTTCTATATTTTGTGGCCGTGGAGTTCAGAGTGCAAAAGATAGCTAATATCTCAGACAAGCATTTGCGTGCGTATGTGACTCACCTTAAGGCCCAGGGGCACAAATCCAGTTACATTGTCACGGAGCTAGCCGCAGTTCGGTACTACCACGATCAGGTCGAAGGTTGCCACCGACTGACCTGCGACAACGCCAAGTTGGGCGTTGAGCCACGCCAGAAGATCGGCAACCGTGCGTGGACTGAAGAAGAACTTGCCGAGATCATTGCCGCTGCACTTGACGCAGGAAAACCGTGGGTGGCCGATGCGCTGATTCTGTCCCGGCAACTCGGCCTGCGCATACACGAAGTTGTCAGGCTTGACAGGGCGGATGCTGAACGGGCGCTCCGCGAAAACGAGCTGCGGGTGAAAGGTAAAGGTGGTCTGGTACGCCATATCCCCCTGACGAAAGAGGCTGCGGCCGCCCTCTCTCGTAGCAAGCAGAGAGTGCCCCGTGGGGCGAAGCTCTTCGTTCCGCCGGATAGGAAGGGCCACCAGGTCATTAAAGAGATTCAAGACTTTATTCGCCAGCACCGCCAGCCCAGACCAATACAGTTGACGTTTCACGGCCTACGCTACACGGACGCCCAGGAGAACTATAACGAATGCCTTGCTGCTGGTAAGACCAAAGAAGATGCGGAGAAGGAGACCGCCAGGCGGCTTGGGCACCGCCGGCCAAGGGTGACGCGGATCTATGTGGGGCCGTTTTGATTCAAAACTACATTGGGAAGGAACTCGATCCGGAAGGTTTTGGATAGTTGGTGTCAAAAAAACCAACTGTAAGAGATCGGTGTCTGCGTGCAGTTGGGTGATCGCCATCTCCGGATTAGCCATATAACCACTGTTCAGTGGGGTCGATTAACTGCCAAGCGTCACGTTACGCCCAGTGAACACCACTTGAGAAAGGCTGTCGGTAGCATCAGTTGGGACAGATAACTCAATGCCCCGGGATTGACATTTCGCTTGAGAATGTTTACAGAAGTTAAGCTACGTAGTTTTCCTTGGAGAACGGAGGAAGGCTTATGACGGAGAACAATGGTTTAGACCTTAGTACCCTGGAGAACTGGCTTTGGGAAGCGGCCTGTGTCATTCGTGGCCCGGTAGATGCCCCAAAGTATAAAGACTACATATTACCCCTGATCTTTTTAAAACGCCTTTCCGACGTCTTTGAGGATGAAGTGGCCAGGCTGGCCGACGAGATCTTTGGTAGTGTAGAAGAATCACTGGAGCAGGTGGATGAAGATCACGAGCTGGTCAGGTTTTATATTCCCCAGATTGCCCGCTGGCCATCCATTGCCCGGCAGACTACGAACATCGGGGAATATCTCACTGATGCCGTGCGGGCGGTTGCCCGGGAAAATCCCAAACTGCAGGGCATCTTTGAACACGTAGACTTTAACGCCCGGGCAGCCGGCCAGCCTATTATAGACAACGACCGGCTTTTTAGCCTGGTCCAGATTCTCTCCCGTTACCGGTTGGGATTAAAAGACGTGGAGGCCGATATTCTGGGCCGTGCTTATGAATACTTGCTGCGTAAATTTGCCGAGGGTCAGGGACAGAGCGCCGGCGAATTCTATACCCCCCGGGAAGTGACCTGGCTCATGGCCTATATCCTGGATCCCCAACCCGGCGATGAGATCTACGATCCGGCCTGTGGCTCCGGCGGTCTTTTAATCAAAAGCGTGCTGGCTTACCGGGAAGCAAATGGGACTGATAGCCAGATTGCCCCGGTCAAGATTTACGGCCAGGAGATTAACTTCACCACCTTTGCCATGGCCAAAATGAACGCTTTCATCCATGATCTGGAGGCAGAAATCCGCCTGGGGGATACAATGGCCCGGCCGGCCTTTACCAACCCCGATGGTTCTCTGCGTGTTTTTGATAAGGTGACCGCCAATCCCATGTGGAACCAGAAGTTCCCCCTTTCCATATATGAGGAAGATCCCTTTGACCGGTTTAAGTTTGGCGGTATCCCGCCGGCCTCCAGTGCCGACTGGGGCTGGATCCAGCACATGTTCGCCTCCCTGAAAGAAAACGGCAAGATGGCCGTTGTTTTAGACACCGGTTCCGTTTCCCGGGGGAGCGGCAACCAGGGCTCCAACCGGGAGCGGGACATCCGGAAAGTCTTTATGGAAAATGACCTGGTGGAATGTGTCATTCTGCTGCCTGAGAACCTGTTTTATAACACCACCGCCCCGGGCATTATCCTGGTGATCAATAAAGCCAAAAAACATCCTGGGGAAATTCTGTTAATTAACGCATCCAGGCTATTTACCAAAGGGCGCCCTAAGAACTACCTGGCCGATGACCATATAAAGCAGGTATATGAGATTTACCGGGACTGGCGGGAAGAGGAGGGCTTGAGCAAAATAATCCGTACCGAGGAAGCGGCCCGCAACGATTATAACCTCAGCCCCTCCCGCTACGTGTCCACCAACGGGAAAGAGGAATACCGGCCGGTGGAGGAAATCCTGGTCGAGCTGGCCGAAGTGGAAGAAGATCGGCAGGCGGTAGACCGGGAACTGAATGACATACTGGGCAAGCTAGGTTTTGGGGGTTGGCTGAATGGGTAAGGCAATTGATGAGGTAATGGAGGGGTATAAGGAGACGGAGATCGGGGTGCTGCCGGAGGATTGGGAAGTAGTGAGGTTGGGGGAGATCGCGCAAGTACACTACGGCAAAGCTAAACCCAGAACTTCAGGAACAGTGCCGGTTATTGGCTCAGGTGGGGTCTATGCATGGACAGACCAGTCTCTAGTCAACTTTCCCACGCTCATCATCGGCAGAAAGGGAACGGCGGGGCAAGTCTGGTTGGCTGAACAAGCATGTTGGCCATCCGATACCACCTTCTTCCTGGAGTGGAAGAAACAAGCTGACACTATGTATCTTTATGGGTATTTCGTTCTCAACCCGCTTTCGGGCGAACATGCCAAAACTACCCTTCCCAGCCTACAGCGCTCAGAATTGGAAAACTATCTTATCCCCCTTCCCCCCCTCCCCGAACAGCGCAAGATTGCCCATGTCCTTTCCACCATCCAGCGGGCGATTGAACTGCAGGACAGGGTCATTGCCGCCGCCCGGGGACTGAAAAAGTCGCTTATGCGCCACCTCTTTACCTATGGCCCAGTACCAGTTGACCAGATTGACCGCGTCTCCCTGAAGGAAACCGAAATCGGCCCGGTGCCGGAGCATTGGGAATTAGTGAGGTTAAGCGATGTAGCTCAAATTCGCTACGGGCTAGGGCAACCTCCAGCGATTGATGACATCGGCATCCCAATGATCAGGGCTACAAATATTAAAAGAGGTCGGATTATTCGCGACGGGCTCATCCGTGTTCGGTCTGATGCGATACCAACATCCCGTAACCCGTTTCTTAAAGCTGGGGATATAATCGTTGTTCGTAGCGGGGCTTACACCGGCGATGTAGCTATGGTAACGCCCGAATGGGAAGGTTCGATTGCTGGTTATGACTTGGTTGTATCTCCCAAAGAAAAGATTTTCTCAATGTTTTGTACTCAATACTTACTTGGTGAAAAAGCTCAAACATACTTTAAGGGCCAACGGGACCGTTCGGCTCAGCCGCATTTAAATTCGCATCAGTTGGGTACTACTTTAATCCCCCTGCCCCCTCTTTTTGAGCAACATCAAATAGCCCGCATCCTGCAAACGATAGATCAGAAAATTGAGGTAGAGGAAAATCGTAAAGTGGCGCTGCAGATATTATTCAGAACCATGCTCCACCTGCTCATGACCGGCAAGGTCCGGGTGAAAGACCTGGAGGTGAATCTGGATGCCCCTGGGCGGTGAAAAAACCACGGTCCAAAATCCCTTCATCCGTTACGCCACCGAAACGGGCTGGCAGTATGTCGCACCCTCTGAGCTGGAACTCCGGCGCGGTGGTGTGGGCGGGTTGGTGGTCCGGGATGTCTTTATCAGCCAGCTCCAGAAATTAAACCCCGGTGTAGTGGACCACCTGCGTGCCGAAGAGGTATTAAAGCGGCTGGAGCGGGTGTCGCCCACCATTGAAGGGAACCTCCAGGCCTGGGAATACTTGAAGGGCCTGCGCTCGGTCTATGTGGAAACAGAAAAAAGAGAACGCAACATCCGCCTTGTGGACCTGGACAACTGGCGGGCTAACGTCTTCCTGGTTTCCGACGAGTTTACGTATACTAATGGCACTAATACCATCCGGGCCGATATTGTCTTCTTAATTAACGGGTTCCCGGTACTGGTGGTGGAAACAAAGTCCACCAGCGAGATCGAGGGCATCGCCACAGCCCTGGACCAACTGCGCCGCTACCATCGCCAGGCCCCGGAGTTTATGGCCCTCTTACAGGTATGTAACCTTACTCACCTGGTCCGCTTCTACTATGGAGCTACCTGGAGCCTGAGCCGCAAGAACCTTTTCAACTGGCAGGATGAAAGCATAAGCCAGGATTTTGAGTCCCTGGTGAAGAGCTTTATCCATCCCCAGAGGGTCCTACGCGTGCTGACGGACTTCATCATGTTCACCCGCAAGGACGACGTTTTGAGCAAGGTCATCCTGCGCCCCCACCAGATGCGGGCCGTTGGCCGGGTGCTAAACCGCGCCGCCG
>DAIRSE010000065.1:0-4737 GCA_036804525.1 Bacillota bacterium
GTTTTTTGAGTTATTTGCGAAACGCTCACTGCTTGTCCAAATTCAATCAAAGAGTTTAGACACCGAAAGGTCCTCATGTACCCTGATGATCGCCTCGCCAAGGAGCGGCGCCACGGACAGGATCTTGATCTTTTCGATCCGCCTTTCCAGGGAGATGGGGATGGTGTTGGTGACGATGACCTCTTTGATCACCGAGGCCCGCAGCCGCTCGATGGCCGGTCCCGAAAGCACGGGGTGCGTGCAGGCGACGTAGACGCCCGTGGCCCCGAAATCCATCAAGGCCTCGGCGCCCTTGGTGATGGTGCCGGCCGTGTCGATGATGTCGTCGACCAGGATGGCCGTGCGCCCTTCCACCGGGCCGATGACGGTATTGATTTCGGCCACGTTGGGCTCCGGACGGCGTTTGTCGATGATGGCCAGCGGCGCGCCGATGCGTTCGGCGAGGTCCCTGGCCCGCGTCACGCCACCGACATCCGGGGACACGACCACCACGTTCTCCAGGTGGCAGCGCGCAAGGTAATCAGCAAGGATCGGCCCGCCGGGAAGGTGGTCGACCGGGATATCAAAAAAGCCCTGGATCTGCCCCGCGTGCAGGTCCATCGTGATGACCCGCCTGGCGCCGGCCGCCGTCAGGAGGTTGGCGATCAGCTTGGCGGTGATGGGCTCGCGTGCACGGGTCTTGCGGTCCTGGCGGGCGTAACCGTAATAGGGCATCACAGCGGTGATGCGCCTCGCCGAGGCTCTCCGCAGGGCGTCGATCATGATCAGCAATTCCATAATGTTTTCGTTGACGGGCTGGCAGGTTGGCTGGACGATAAACACGTCGGCGCCCCGGACATTCTCTTCAATCTTCACCTGGATCTCGCCGTCCGAGAAGCGCGTCACCGACGAAATCCCCAGCGGTACGCCCAGGTACTGGCAGATCTCGGAGGCCAGCGCGGGGTTGGCGTTCCCCGTAAATATCTTGAGCTTCTTGTGCCTGGCGTACATCATCCTCATCCCTCCGTGGGCTTCTTCTTTTGCTTCTTTTTCTCGACCCAGTTTTCAATATTCTTTTGCCCGCTCCGCGCTATGCCCAGCGCACCCGGAGGGACATCCTTGGTAATCGTCGAACCCGCGCCGATGTATGCCCCGCAGCCCACCTTGACCGGGGCCACGAGGTTGGTGTTGCTTCCGATGAAAGCCCCGTCTTCAATCTCCGTTACCCATTTCTTTTCTCCGTCGTAATTACAGGTAATCGTGCCTGCGCCGACGTTCACGGCCCGGCCGATGACGGCGTCTCCTACATAGCTCAGGTGCGGAACTTTACTGCCGTCCCCGATGACTGACTTTTTGATTTCCACAAAATCGCCGACTTTTGCCCCCGCCCCGATCCGGCTTCCCGGCCTGATATAGGCGAAGGGGCCGACCGTAGCCCGGTCCCCGACTTCCGAGTCGACGATGATCGAATGCCATACGGTGACACCGTCGCCGAGCACGGCATTCACAAGCTGCGTGCAGGGCCCCAGGCTGCAGTCTTTCCCGATAACCGACCTTCCGCGGACAAAGGTCTGGGGATGGATGACCGTATCCGTCCCGACTTGCGCCGTGGCGTCGACATAGGTGCTGTCCGGGTCGACGATGGTCACGCCGGAACCCATCAACCTTTCCAGGACCCGGCGCCGGATAATCTTCTCGGCGGCGGCAAGCTGGACACGGTCGTTGATACCTATGATTTCCAGAGGGTCCTGAGCGGAGTAGGAAGTAACCGGACGCCCATCCGCGACGTAAATGGCGATGATATCGGTCAGGTAGTACTCACCCTGCTGGTTGTAGTTGTTGATCTTCCGGAGAGAATCAAAAAAGCCGGCCGCGGAAAAACAATAAACGCCCGTGTTTATCTCCCTGACAGCCAGCTCATCCGGCGCTGCGTCTTTTTGCTCAATGATACGCGCTACCATACCGTCTTCGTCACGGATTACCCTGCCGTAACCCGTCGGGTCTTCAACCGTTGCCGTCAATACGGTGGCCGCAGCGCCCTTGGCCCGGTGATGGGACACCAACCCGGCCAGGGTCCGGCCGGTGATCAGCGGGGTATCCCCGCAAACGACCAGAATATCCCACGCAAAACCTGACAGCGCTTCCCTGGCTTGCATCACGGCGTGGGCTGTTCCGCGCTGTTCCTCCTGTAGCACAACCTCCACAGCGTCACCGACCGCGGCGCGCACGGCGTCGTACCCGTATCCCGCCACAACGACCGTGGTCGCGGCGCCGGCCTCGCTGACGGCATCCAAAACGTAATGCAGCATCGGTCGCCCGGCAACCTGGTGCAGCACCTTGGGGTAGCGCGATTTCATCCGCGTCCCCTTGCCGGCAGCCAGCACCACCGCCACTAATGACATCAGGTGACCTCCCGTAGGCTGATACTACATTTACCAGATATTCTATGAAGCATGCGTTGAATCCTGTTCAAATGTTCTGTGCCACTCCCTGATCTCCTTCCCTCTCAGCGCAGTTTTTCTGCCGATTGCGACACGGGCCAGCACCGACGGGTCGATGTTCCCTCCGCTCAACACGATGCAGACCTTCTTCCCCGGGCTGGCGACTCTGTTCTCCAGGAAAGCCGCCAGGCCGACCGCGCCCGCCCCCTCCGCGAGGGTTTTCGTCCGCGTCAGCAAAAGAAGGATGGCCCGGCCTATAGCCTCCTCGTCAACGGTGACAACTTCGTCCACGTAACGCTTGATAAACTGAAAAGGCAGGTCGCCGGGCCTGTTGACCGCGATGCCGTCGGCGATCGTGGCTTCGACAGGCACCTCTGCGGGCATACCACGGTCGACGGACAGCGACAAGGAGGGAGCGTGCTCCGCAATCACGCCGACAACTTTGACTGACGGTTTAAGCTCCTTAACGACGTAAGAAATGCCCGCAATCAGCCCTCCCCCGCCTACCGGCACGACGACCGTCTCGACGTCGGGCAGCGTCTCCAGGATCTCCAGGCCGACCGTTCCCTGACCGGCGATAATGCGGGGGTCGTCAAAGGCGTGAATAAAAACGGCCCCCCTTTCCGCACAGATGCGACGGGCAACCTGGTAGGCTTCCTGGTAACTGTTTCCCGAGAGAATCACCCTGGCCCCGTACCCGAGAGTGGCCTTGATCTTGCTACGCGGAGCGTTTTTCGGCATGACGACTACGGCCGATTTCCCGCAGAGGGAGGCCGCCAGGGCCACTCCCTGGGCGTGGTTTCCGGCCGAGGCGGCGACCACGCTCCGCCCTTCGGCAACGTCCCCGCAAAGCTTGTGGTAGGCTCCGCGGATCTTGAACGAGCCGGTGCGCTGCAGGTTCTCGAACTTGAAATAGACGTCCCTGCCGAGCAGGGCGCTGATGCCGCGGGAACAACGCAGGGGCGTGGCGTGGATTACCCCTGCCAGGTGGGTGCGTGCCGCGAAGACGTCGGAAAGGCCGAAGGTTGTGACACCGTCTGTATAGCGCTTCATTTTCTTATTTTTTCTAATAAATTGACAGAAGATTTATTGCCTCAATAACAAATAGTAATATAATTAAAACAAAAAGAGTAAAAGGGTTGGATAGGTTTGAACCTCAACTACCTGGAGACCTTTATCACGGTGGCCAACCAGAAAAGTTTCTCCCGCGCCGCCAAAGTTCTGAACCTCACACAACCCGCCGTAAGCAAACACATCGCACTCCTCGAGTCATTCTACGGAACGCGCCTTGTCAACCGCACCAGCAGACGGGTGAACCTTACCGACGCCGGGAACATCCTCTACAGCTACGCCAACGAAGTGATCAATACGCTGGCCCGCGCTGCGGAGGAAATCGGCTCTTTGGCCGACACGGTACGCGGCAGGCTCGTCGTGGGCGCCAGCACCATACCGGGTCATTACGTTCTCCCCGCCGTGATGGGCGAATACCGGAAACGTTATCCGGAGGTCACCATTTCCCTGGAGATTTCCAACACGGGGACCGTCGTCAACCGCCTGCTGGGCGAGGTCATCCACATCGGGGTGATCGGCGCGCCGGTAGCCGACGAACGGGTAGCCTGCGATCCCTTCGCGGTAGACGAGCTCGTCCTTATTGTTCCCCAAAACCATCCTTTCGCCGCCATGGAGTACGTAACCGGCTCCCAGCTGCTGGACCAGAAGGTGGTCTGGCGCGAAGCGGAGTCGGGCACCAGGCGGACCGTGGAACAGCTGCTCGCCGCGGCAGGCATCCCGCCGGAGCGTTTCGTCACCACCGGCGAGTTCGGGAGCACCGAATCGGTGATCGCCGCGGTGGAGGCCGGGCTTGGCATCTCCTTCGTCTCCCGCTGGGCCGCGGAGAAGGCGCAGCACGGGGGAAGGCTCGCCATCGTGCCTATCAAGGACACCCCGTTAAAGCGCAACCTCTACGCCGTCTACCTGAAGGACCACTTCCTCCTGCCCCCGGTCCGGGCCTTCCTGAACCTGCTCAAGGAATGCAGCCTGTAGCAGTAAACCAGGAACCCAGCCGACAAGAGGCTGGGCTCCTTTTTGAATCATAGGACCTACCAGGCCAACGACGGGTAAAGGGGGGAGCCTTCGGCTCCCCCTGAGCCCCTTTCTTACACAGTAAAACACTTATTCAAGACTTATTCAAGACTCTCCAGACTAGGGCTTTGTGCGCTTCCTTTCTTGACTGTAACCTCGTAGAAAACCGACGGAGCGCCACACCCTCCGGGAGCTTCAAGACCTTTTTCCATAGGTCTAGTTACATAGCCTGAAC
>DAIRSE010000066.1:0-4669 GCA_036804525.1 Bacillota bacterium
TTGCTTGTCGTTCCGGTAACCTTCGCTATTGCTAAAAAGCTGGAGATCAACCCCCTCCCCTTCATCATCGCTGAGATTCTTTCTTCCAACATCGGCGGCACAGCCACCTTGATCGGCGATCCCCCGAACATTATGATCGGGAGCGCCACCCACTTGGGCTTTCTGGACTTTATGATTAACCTGACCCCCATCGTGGTGCTCGTGCACGTGGTGACCGTCTTCATATTGCAGCTCATTTACCGTAAGAGCCTGCGAGTTCCGGCAGAAGTGCGCAGTCGCATTTTTGAGTTCAACGAGTATGACGAGCTTAAGGACATGGCCTTGCTGAAGAAATGTCTTATCGTTATCACGCTGGTTGTGGCCGGCTTCCTGCTGCACCAAGTGCTGCACCTTGAGTCTTGCGTCATCGCCCTGTCCGGAGCCAGCCTGCTGCTCCTCATCACCAGAGCGGAGCCCGAGCATCCCCTCCACCAGGTGGAGTGGCCGGTGATCTTTTTCTTCATCGGTCTCTTTGTGGTAGTCGGAGCACTTGAGGAAGTCGGCGTGATCAGGATGCTGGCCGAACTGTCGCTGGAGGCCACCGGCGGCGTCATCATCCCGACAGGCATGCTGATCCTGTGGATTTCGGCCATCGCTTCGGCTTTTGTCGACAACATTCCCTTTGTGGCCACGATGATTCCCCTAATTAAGGAAATGGCGGCTCTCGGCAATATGGCGGCCTATGACGTCGACTTCCTCTGGTGGTCCCTTGCGCTGGGAGCCTGTCTGGGCGGCAACGGCACGATCATCGGCGCTTCGGCCAACGTCGTAGTGATCGGGATGTCCGAGAAACGCGGCCTGGTCATCTCCTTCATTGAGTTTATGAAGATCGCCTTCCCGTTAATGTTGATGTCCATCGTCCTCTCCACCGGATATATGCTTTTGTGGTACGTGCTGCCGACCACGCCCACCATTCTGGCCACCCTAGGGTTCGCTTCCCTGGTCGGCGTGATCCTGGTCCTGGTCGGGAGAAGGCTGGTAGCGGCAGAGGAAGCTTTAGCCCAGCAGTCGCGCACCGCTTGAACGAGCCGATCAACCGTTTCCCGAAGCAACCGTCCAGGATAAGGGCCCTTCACCCGGGGCCCTTATCGTTTTCACGGCTGATCTCCAAGTTAAGCGGAACCGGGCGTCAACTTGCCCCGGCCGGCGTTGTGGATTACTATTTAGTTAGCTGACAGGGCGGAGGGATACGCTTGAACCTGCCTTTCTTCCCGCGCAATCTAAGGTTCCAGATCCCGGTTATCATCGCGGCCATCCTGGTCGTACCGGTCCTGGTGATGCTCTACGACATCGTGTTTGCCAGCAAGACCGACCAGATCCTGCTGGTCAACAAGGAGCAGCACCTGGCTACTATTGTTCATTTTCTCTCCACGAACATCAGTAAAGATATTGAAGGCAAAACAAGCGGTCTGTCCGACGGGGAACGGACGGCGATGCTGAGAGACGCCTTCAACAAGGTGGCAGCGCCCCTGGCAGCCGAAAACCCGGGGGTCAGGCTGGGACTGTACATTCCGTCAACCGATCACCTCTTCGTGCAGGGTTTCCTGCACCAGTACCGCAAACTGGACCCCGAAGAAGAAGCACTTCGTGAACAGCGCATTTTCCGGGAGGCAAAGTCCGGTATCGCTGCGGTAGTCGGAAGCCACGAATCCCTGGCACGCATTGCCGGCAGCCCGGATGACCAGTTTTTTGAGCACCTGGTACCCATCTTTGACGGAGATAAATTTGTCGCCGTCGCGTGGGCCGAAGAGCGCCTCAATCCTATTTTCCTGCAGAGCCGCAATTTTAGAATGGTTACCCGTTATTTGACCTTATTGGGTTTCCTGTTTGGCGCGGTCGGCACCCTGATGCTGGTGACCAATCTTTCCCGGCGTGTCTCCCTCGTTAAGGACGGTCTCAACCGGCTTGAAAAAAACATTCGTGACAGCCTTCCCGAAATCCCGGGTGAAATGGGCGAGATTGCCAAGGCCATCAACAAAATGGCCCTTGCCCTGGCCGAAAAAGAAAAGCTGGAGGAACAGCTCCGCCGTTCGGAAAACCTGGCTGCCCTGGGACGGCTGGTAACGGGCGTAGCGCATGAACTCCGCAACCCCGCGGGCATCATCAAAGCGACTATACAGGTCATGGAAAAAGAATACCAGCATTGCCCCGAGTTTAGTGACTACGCAAGGGTAATCAAGGAACAGGTGGACCGCCAAAACAAGGTGCTTACAGAGCTCCTGGAGTTCGGGCGGCCGAGCAGGAATGTCGTACAGCCATTGAACCTCAACACCCTCCTGCAGGGAGTGTTGACCTTCACCGAACCTCTGCTGCGGCAGCGGGGCATCAAGCTGGAAACGGCCTTTGACCCCGCTCTCCCGCCCGTTGAAGGAGACGGCGAGAAAATAAAACAGGTCTTTGTCAACCTGATTCTTAACGCTGTCCAGGCCATGCCGCAGGGTGGTATTCTCAACATCGTAACCTGCCTGACATCCCGGGGCGTAGCTGTCTCTTTCCACGACAACGGTACGGGTATTCCGGCCGAAGATATCCCGTACATCTTTGATCCCTTCTTTACAACCAAGGAAGGAGGCAGCGGGCTCGGACTGGCTATCAGCCACCAGATTATAGACCTCCACGGCGGCAACATTGAAGTGCAAAGCACTCCGGGCCAGGGGAGCACCTTTAACGTCATCCTGCCACCTGCAAAGGAGGGGCACGGCGATGGTTCCCAATATTCTGATCATTGACGACGAAGAACATATGTGTTGGGCCCTTTCTAAGGCTATGCAGCAGGAAGGTTACCGCGTCACTACAGCCACTTCAGGGCGCGGGGGACTGGATAAACTGCATCAGCACGGGGCTTCTTTGATGATCGTTGATTTAAAGATACCGGACATGTCCGGGCTTGACGTCCTGAAGGCCGTTAAAGAAAGCTATCCCAAGCTGCCGGTGATCATCATCACGGCCCACGGAACTATTCAGACGGCGATTGAGGCAATGAAAGCAGGGGCCTCGGATTACATCACCAAACCCTTTGACCTGGATGAATTGAAGATTGTGGTTAAGAAAACCCTCCAGGTCTCCCGCCTCTTGACCGAGGTCAGCTTCCTCAGGTCGGAGCTGACCAAGAGCCGGGGCGAAATGATCGGCAAGAGCCCGGCGTTTCAACAGGTCAGATTGCTGGTTGAGCGCGTAGCACCTACCGACGCCACCGTCCTGTTAACCGGTGAAAGCGGGACCGGCAAGGAGGTGGCCGCGGTGGCCATCCACCAGCGGAGCAACCGCGCTGACGGTCCTTTTGTGGCCGTCAACTGCGCTGCTTTGCCCGAGCAGCTGCTTGAAAGCGAGCTTTTCGGCCACGAGCGAGGGGCCTTCACCGGCGCTAACGCAAGGAGGCTCGGCCGGTTTCAGCTGGCCCATAAAGGGACTATTTTTCTTGACGAGATCGGCGAAATGTCGCCCTCTATGCAGGCCAAGCTGCTGCGCGTACTGCAGGATCAGACTTTTGAACGCGTAGGGGGAACCGAGACCTTCAAGGTAGACACGCGGATCATCGCCGCGACCAACCGTAACCTCGAGGAGGCTGTGAAAACGGGTCGCTTTCGCGAGGATTTGTACTACCGGCTCAATGTTGTCCAGATTCACCTGCCGCCGCTTCGCGAACGGAAAACTGACATACCCCTTCTTGCCCAGCATTTTGTCACCAGGTTCAGGTCTATTTATGTCTCCGGTGTCATCAGCGAGGCGGCTATGAAATTGCTGGAAGATTACCACTGGCCGGGCAACATCCGGGAACTCCAGAACGTTATTGAACGCGCCCTGATTCTGGCTCAGGGAGAGCCCATTGCTCCGGAGCATCTGCCAAAGGAACTGCAACGCCGGGAGACATCAACAGGGCCGCTCAAACTGGAAATTCCTGATGAAGGAATTTCACTGGAAGAAGTGGAAAAGCTGCTGATTATGAAGGCTCTCGAAAAAAGTAACGGCAACCAGACGAAGGCTGCCGCCCTACTTAAAATTACACGCGCCACACTCCTGTACCGGATGCAGAAGTTCGGGCTTCAATGAGCAACGGCTGAGCCGTTTCTCATTGCCCACCGCCCGTCACCACGCGGGCGATTTCATCAAACACAGCCGGTTCGTCCAACAGACCCACCAGTTCCCGGCCGTCCAAAACCGCAAGACAGTTCAACTTACTCTGGCGAAAAGAATAGATGACCTGCATCAGGCTGTCCCCGGCCTGTACGGCCGCTGCTCCAATCGGAATTACCACCTCCTCGATACCAATATCTGACGACTTCCCACACCTTTCTGTGAACAGCCCTTCCCAGAACAACGGGATTGGCCAGTCGCTCACCCGGGAATACCTCGGTTCAAGAGCTTCAAAAAGGCTGCGAAGGGTTATCAAGCCAATCGGGCGCCCTTGAGGGTCAACAACTAAGGCTCTTTGGGGTTTGCCTGCTTTATACAAGGCCTCAACGGCTTCCTTGAGATTCATTCCGATACTGACTTTAACGCTTTCAGCCAGCGGGCGTGCCAGATCCCCAGCCCTTTTCTCGCTTACCATCGTTGTGCCTCCTATCTCCCACCCGTTAGGAGACCGCTGAAAAACTGCGCCTGGCAAAAAGGATGTCGGATGCCGGAAGTC
>DAIRSE010000067.1:0-4646 GCA_036804525.1 Bacillota bacterium
CCTGCGCCTTAAAGCTGGGTGGATAATTCTTCCTCATACTTGTGATACACCTTAATGTTGTCTTTTTCGTGTCTAAATTCTTGGGTATTATACCGCGGGGGCCCGGCGCCCGAGACCGTTCGCGACGCGATCGAGAAGGCCCGGCAAAAGAGCGCGACTGAAGAAAAATGAGGGTGGCCGCGTGGGGGACTGGATAATAAGATAGGGTTTGGGAGGAGGGAAGGCCATGGCCAAAAAATCCTTCAACGAGAAACTCAATAACTCTAAAGGTTTACCGAAAGTGCAGTTTGTGGGTTTTGACAGCGAAATGGCAAAGCGCTTCGGTGCCGGTAACATGCTGATCGCCGCTCCCATCGAGTACGATGAGGTTATGAAGAGGATTCCGAAAGGGAAGCTCATCACTTCCGAAGAGATCAGAGCATTTCTTGCCAGGAAACACAACGCTGACTTTACCTGCCAGCTTACGGCGGGAATATTCATCAACATCGCCGCCAATGCGTCACAGGAACGGGAGGACCTGGGAGACAATGACATAACCCCGTACTGGCGTACATTGAAAAAAGGCGGCGAATTAAACGAAAAGTACCCAGGCGGGATAGAAAAGCAGAAAATGTTGTTGGAAATGGAGGGGCACGAGGTAATAAGGAAAGGAAAGCGATTTTTCGTAAAGGACTACGAGAACGCGTTGTTTCAACTATAAATGCTGGTCTTGGTCAGCCAAGTCCCATACAGGTATTCGTGCGCCGTGATCGGTGGCACCCGGTAAAGGCTTCGGGATTGGCGGCAAGAAAGCCTGCGACGTCTCGGGGAGCGGGCTCGGCACAGCACAGCCAGATGTAACCAGTGGAGCAGCTTTACTGAACAGACCTGGCTTTTTTCAGCCAGGTTTGTGAATTTCAACGCATAAAACAGCTTCCGTGAGCCTGAAAGAGAAGCATGTTGCTGAGGACAGGCTGAGGCAATAATTTGCAATTGCTTTTTGCTTCTTTCATAAAGTTTGATAGAGGTATAAAATGCGGAAATCTCTCGCGAATGAAAGGAGGTACCTTATGTCTAGAGTGCTGCGTGTCAACGTGTCGGACAAGAGCGTACGCTGGGAGGACCTCAAGCCGGAGTATGCCCTGCTGGGAGGGCGGGGGCTGACCTCAAGGATCGTCTACGACGAGGTCGACCCCACCTGCCATCCCCTGGGACCGGGCAACAAGCTGGTCTTTGCGCCCGGGTCCCTGAGCGGTACGTATGCTCCCAGCTCGGGGCGGTTGTCGGTGGGCGGCAAATCGCCGCTGACCGGAACCATTAAGGAATCCAACGCCGGCGGTATCAGTGCCCAGAAGATGGCCAGCCTTGGTGTCGCCGCGTTGATCATCGAAGGGTTTCCCAGGGAACCGGGCCTTCAGGTGCTGGTCGTCGGCGAAGACGGGGCAAGGCTTGAACCGGCAGGCGACCTGGCGGGTTTGGGCTGCTACGAGCTGAACGAGCGGCTGTGGGCGAAGTACGGCGAAGGCTGCGGCATTATATGCATCGGTCCGGCCGGTGAAAACAAGATGGTGATGGCCGGGGTGTCGACGAATGACCGGGAAAACCACCCCGGACGCTATGCCGGGCGGGGCGGCCTGGGCGCGGTGATGGGGAGCAAGGGGCTCAAGGCCGTCGTCCTGCAAACCAAGCAGACTTACGGTGTCAAGCCTGCCGATCCGGAGAAGTTCAAGGAGGCCGCCCAGCGGCTGACCAAGGCCCTGAAGGAGCACCCGGTAACAAGCCAGGCTTTGCCGGCTTACGGCACCGCGGTCTTGGTGAACATCCTGAACGAGGCCGGCGGCCTGCCGACCAGGAACTTCAGCGCGGGACGCTTCGAGGGCGCGGCCAAGACCGGCGGCGAAGCGATTGCCGAGGCCGTTAAGACAAGAGGCGGTAAAGGCGAGTGCGGTCACGGCTGTCATCCCGGCTGCGTGATCAGGTGTTCGAACATTTACCCGGACGAGAAGGGCGAAGTGCTGTGTGCGCCGGTCGAGTACGAGACGGCCTGGGCCCTTGGCGCCAACTGCGGTATCGACAATCTGGACCACATTGCCATGCTCAACCGGCTCTGTAACGACGTGGGCCTGGACACAATAGAAGCGGGAGTTACACTCGCCGTGTTGATGGAGGCAGGGGTACTCGCGTTCGGCGACGGCCCGGGAGCAATCGAGCTTTTGGATAAAGACGTCCGCAACGCTACTCCGCTGGGGCGAGTTTTCGGCGCCGGAGCCGCCGTCGCCGGGAAGGTTTACGGTGTACGCCGTGTCCCGGTCGTCAAGGGACAGGGGCTGCCTGCCTACGACCCGCGCGCTGTCAAGGGTATCGGGGTCACCTACGCCACCAGCACGATGGGTGCCGACCATACCGCCGGGTACGCGGTGGCGGCCAACATCCTTAACGTCGGCGGCAAGGTCGACCCGTTGAAGCCCGAAGGCCAGGTGGAACTGTCCCGCAACCTGCAGGTGGCAACGGCTTACGTAGATGCCACGGGGTTGTGCCTGTTCACGGCTTTTGCCCTGCTGGACATTCCCGACGCTTTGACGGCAACCGCGGATTTGATGGCGGCCAGGTTCGGTGTTGAATTCAGCGTCGACGACGCGGTAAAGATGGGCCAGCAGATCCTGGCCTGGGAGCGGGCGTTCAACAAGGCGGCAGGCTTTAATGAAGCCGAGGACCGGCTGCCCGATTTCTTTAGGACGGAGCCTCTACCGCCGCATAATACCGTGTTCGATGTTCCCGACGCCGAGCTGGACGAGGTGATGAAGCCTTTCCGGGCATGAGCTCTGCAGCTGTCGGCATTCAGATGCGGGCTTCGCTCATGCGCTTAGCATTCGGCACCCGGATCGAGGATTTGCCGGGGGTATGAGGCCGGTGACTGCCAGTTAATCCTTTGGATTGAGCCTGGGGGTGTACGCAGTGCGCGTCGAACTGAGAGTGTTTGCCTCGTTGCAAAAATACCGCCCCGACCTTGCGGGAGGGGAGCCCTTGGACCTCGAGGTTCCGGAAGGGAGCACCGTGGAAGACATCCTGGCCGGCATCGGCGTGCCGACAAGCGAAGTCAAGATCGTCATGGTTAACGGCCAACAGGCCACCCTGAAGTGGAAACTGCGGGACGGGGATCGCGTCGGGGCCTTCCCGCCGGTAGCCGGGGGTTAAGCGTGAGTTCGGGCCGTTACGAGCGCAGCATCATCCTGCCGGGGTGGGGTCATGCGGGGCAGGAGACCTTGCGCAACGCCAGGGTTCTGGTCGTGGGCGCGGGGGGGTTAGGATCGGCCGTACTGATGTACCTGGCCGCCGCCGGGGTAGGTACTGTCGGCATCGTTGACGGGGACCGGGTTGAGCTGTCCAACCTGCAGCGTCAGACCCTTTACGGCACCGGTGACATCGGCCGGCCCAAGTGCATGGCGGCGGCCCGCCGGCTGGCCGATCTGAACCCGGAGGTTCGGACCGTCGAACACTGTACCCGCTTCAGTTCAACCAATGCGGCCGAGATCCTGGAGCATTATGAGATAGCTGTTGACTGCACCGACAACCTGGCGGTGCGATACGACCTTAACGAGGCTTGCTGGAAGAAGGGCATCCCCTGGGTTTACGGCGCAGTGTCGGAATACCACGGGCAGGTTTCGACTTTCGTTCCCGGACAGACGGCCTGTTTTCGCTGCCTCTACCCGGTATCGGATGTTTCAGGCTGGGAGCAGCCGCGGGGCGTGCTAAATGCATTGGTCGGAACGGTCGGCAGCATCCAGGCCGGTGAAGTGCTCAAGTTGATAACAGGTCTCGGGAAACCGCTGGCTGGAAGACTTCTGGTCTGGGAGGCCCTGCCGGCGGCCTTCACTTCATTCATGTTGGACCGTGACCCGGCCTGCCCTGTCTGCGGTACTTGAATGGGTGTTTGAAATTGAGAAGGGACTCGGTCAACCGAGTCCCTTGCTTTATGGGTGCGCAGGTCGCAGCACCTGACACGTAATTCGGTTGGTTTTCCATTCTGAATGCTGAGTGCCGAAAGCTGAATGCCCATCAAATGTCGTTGGCGATACCGGCTACCTTCCAGGTCCCGTTTTCCTTAACAAAGACCATCTCGAAAACGCCGATACAGCCTTTGTCGTCATAGAACTCCATGACGGTGATGAAACGCCCGTCGCCGGTCAGCTCATATCCCCGCTGTCTTAGATGGTGTACGCCTCCTTCGGGGAAGGGGCGGATAATCTTTCTCCCGTCCGACGCATAAGCCAACCCGGTCTTTCCAATGAAAACCGTGCGGGATGCCAGCTGCTTCATTGTTTCGAAGTCCCTGTTAACCATTGCCTCAACGAACTTGTGGGCCAGGTAATCGACTAAGTTGCGCTGTTCCTTTTCGGCCTCGAGCCTTTGGATTTCAGCCTCAAGTCTTTGGCATCGCGACCGCAGCTTCTGTATTTCATCTTCGAGATACCGGCATTGATCTCCGGTTTGAGAAAGGGCGGGCGTGATAAGAGCACAGCCGGCGAGGACCGTCAGAATAGCAAGGATCGTAGTTTTAAGCAATTTGCCCCCTTGCATGCCTTACAGCTTCTCCACCGGCAGTTTTACCGAATCGATGACCCTGGGGCCGCACCACAGATCGACCTGGTAGACGCCGGGTTCCTCGA
>DAIRSE010000068.1:0-4587 GCA_036804525.1 Bacillota bacterium
CGGCGTAAGCTAAAATAATCCACGGGAGTCTACCTACTAACTCTTGACACGGCCGGGGTGTGTTTTTATCTTGACGGGGAAGATTTTGTATGATAGCATTATAGGGCATGTGTACCCGTAGAATTATTTTGGTAAACTGGGTAATAATACATGGATAGGTTTTTTGGTGAAAAAGCGAGGTAATTTTTGGTAACCTTGCTTTTAGTATTTACTTTGCAGGGGGTTGAGGGATGCCAGTCACAAAGCCAAAGGAACGAGTGGTTTTCGGCAAGCTGCGTGAGGCCCTTGACTTGCCGGATCTTGTCGCCACACAAAAGAACTCCTACCGGTGGTTTCTCGACAAGGGTCTGCGCGAGGTCTTTCAAGACATTTCCCCAATCCAAGACTTTACCGGCAACCTCGTCCTGGAGTTTCTTGACTACAGTCTGGGTGAGCCGAAGTATTCGGTTCAGGAGTGTAAGGACCGGGATGTAACTTATGCCGCACCGCTCCGCGTCAAAGTCCGTCTGATCAACCGCGAAACGGGCGAAGTAAAGGAACAGGACGTCTTTATGGGCGATTTCCCGCTTATGACGGATAAGGGTACCTTTATAATTAACGGCGCGGAGAGAGTCATCGTCAGCCAATTGGTTCGTTCCCCCGGCGTGTATTTCGGGGCGACCCCCGACCCCAACGGTAAACTTATCTACACTGCTACTATTATCCCGAACCGCGGGGCATGGCTTGAATTCGAAAGTGACGCCCTCGACCACATCTGGGTGCGTGTCGACCGAACGCGCAAGATCCCGGTTACTGTGCTTATCCGTGCCTTGGGATACAGTTCCAAGACGCAGATTCTGGAACTGTTCGACGACCACAAGAGCATCCAGGAGACGCTTTCCAAAGACAACACCGAGAACCAGGAAGAGGCTCTTGTCGAAATCTACAAGCGGCTGCGGCCGGGTGAGCCGCCTACGGCCGAGAGCGCGCGCGCCCTTATAGAAACATTATTTTTTGATCCCAAGAGATATGATTTGGCCCCGGTAGGCCGGTACAAGCTGTTTAAGAAACTGAAGCACGGCGTTCTCTACCGGTATGGCGAGAACACGACCAAAACCGAGTTTGACCCCTACCTGCAGCAGGAGGTTCCCGTAGACCGTGATTTCATCCGGGAACTGACCAAGGAAGACATCGTGGCCACTGTCCGCTATATGATTAACCTCATGCAGGGCAACGGCCGTGTCGACGACATTGACCACCTGGGGAACAGGCGTCTCCGTTCGGTCGGCGAGCTTTTGCAAAACCAGTTCCGCATCGGCCTGGCGCGCATGGAGCGCGTGGTCCGGGAGCGCATGACCATCCAGGACGTTGAAGTCATTACGCCTCAGGTCTTAATCAATATCAGGCCGGTCGTCGCCGCCATCAAGGAGTTTTTCGGTTCGAGCCAGCTGTCGCAGTTCATGGATCAGACCAACCCGCTGGCCGAGCTGACCCACAAGCGGCGGCTTTCAGCCCTGGGTCCCGGAGGCCTGTCCAGGGAACGCGCAGGGTTTGAGGTCCGTGACGTCCATCATTCCCACTACGGACGCGTCTGCCCTATCGAGACTCCCGAAGGTCCCAACATCGGCCTGATCGGCTCGCTTACTACGTACGCACGTGTTAACGAATTCGGCTTTATCGAGACCCCCTACCGGAAGGTAGACAAGGAAAAGGGCTGCGTTACCGATGAGATCGTCTACATGACGGCTGACGAGGAAGAGGAATATGTCATCGGCCAGGCCAACGTCGAGCTGGACGAGGAAGGGCACTTCCTTACCAAGACCGTCAACGCCCGTTATCGCGGGGAGATCATGGTGGCTCCCGCGGATAGGGTGGATTTCGTGGACGTTTCCCCCAAACAGGTCTTCAGCGTCGGTACCTCACTCATCCCGTTCCTCGAACATGACGACGCCAACCGCGCCCTGATGGGCGCGAACATGCAGCGCCAGGCTGTTCCTTTAATTAACGCCGAAGCACCCCTCATCGGGACAGGCATCGAGGCCAAGGCCGCTTACGATTCCGGCGTTGTCGTTATTGCCGAAAACGATGGGGTTGTCGAGCGTGTCACGGCCACCACCATTAAGATCCGGACGGACAGCGGCAGCGTTGACACTTACCGCCTGATGAAATTCGCTCGTTCCAACCAGGGAACGTGCTTGAACCAGAAGCCGATCGTACATGTCAACCAGCGCGTGAAGAAAGGCCAGGTGATTGCGGACGGCCCGTGCACCGACCACGGCGAACTGGCCCTGGGACGGAACGTGCTGGTGGCCTTTATGCCCTGGGAGGGCTACAACTACGAGGACGCCATTCTGGTCAGCGAGAGGCTTTCTAAAGAGGACATGTACACCTCGATCCACATCGAGGAATACGAATGCGATGCCCGGGACACCAAGCTGGGTCCCGAAGAAATCACCAGGGACATTCCCAACGTCGGCGAGGAAGCTCTCAAGGACCTGGACGAGCGCGGTATTATCCGCGTAGGAGCCGAAGTGCGCCCTGGGGACATCCTGGTCGGTAAGGTGACCCCCAAGGGTGAAACCGAGCTTACGGCAGAGGAGCGTCTCTTGCGCGCCATCTTTGGCGAGAAGGCCCGCGAGGTGCGCGATACGAGCCTGCGTGTCCCCCATGGGGAGTCGGGCAAGGTTGTCGACGTCAAGGTTTTCTCACGCGAGAACGGAGACGAGCTGCCGCCGGGCGTCAACCAGCTTGTAAGAGTATACGTCGCCCAAAAGCGCAAGCTTTCCGAGGGCGATAAAATGGCCGGCCGTCACGGCAACAAGGGTGTCATTGCCCGCATTATGCCGGAAGAGGATATGCCCTTTCTGCCTGACGGCACACCTATCGATATTGTGCTCAACCCGCTGGGTGTTCCTTCCCGTATGAACATCGGGCAGGTGCTGGAAGCCCACCTGGGCTGGGCGGCCCATGCCCTTGGCTACAATATCGCTACGCCGGTTTTCAACGGCGCTGTGGAGTCGGACATCAAGGAGACCCTCAAGCGCGTTGGTCTCCCTCCCGACGGCAAGATCACCCTTTACGACGGGAGAACGGGCGAGCCTTTTGACAACCCTATCACGGTAGGGTACCTCTATATGCTCAAGCTGGCCCACCTTGTCGACGACAAGATTCACGCCCGTTCCACGGGACCGTATTCCCTTGTTACGCAGCAGCCGCTGGGCGGCAAAGCGCAGTTCGGCGGCCAGAGGTTCGGCGAAATGGAAGTCTGGGCGCTGAAAGCTTATGGCGCTGCCTATACCTTGCAAGAGATCCTGACGGTAAAGTCCGACGACGTTGTAGGGCGAGTGAGGACGTACGAAGCCATCGTCAAGGGCGAAAACGTGCCCGAACCGGGCGTTCCGGAATCCTTCAAGGTCCTGATCAAAGAATTGCAAAGCCTGGCCCTTGATATTAAGGTCCTTGGCGAGGATGACCGGGAGGTCGAGATCCGCGAGGTTGAGGAGGACATCGCCGAGACCAGCAAAGAGCTTGACTTTGACTTCCGTGGTGTTGCCGAGCCCGAGGGGGCGGCCGGGGAGGATGAGGCTGACGAGGACGACTCCGGAGTAGACCTGGACATCAGCATAGATACCGGCGAGGAAGAAGACTACGATGAACTCAGTGACTTCGGTGAAGAGGATGAGGATTCTGAAGACGACGAAGATTTGGACGAGGGGGCAGTAGGCGAATTGGAGGAGGACGAAGCCGAGGATGACGATATCCCTCTAGAAGATGACGAACAATATTAGGAGGGAGCGCGCGTGCCGGAACTCACCAATTTTGATCGTATCCGCATCGGATTAGCTTCACCTGACCATATCCGCGCCTGGTCACACGGCGAGGTTAAGAAGCCTGAGACAATCAATTATAGAACGCTGAAGCCCGAGCGGGACGGGCTCTTTTGTGAGCGCATTTTCGGCCCGACCAGGGACTGGGAGTGTCACTGCGGTAAATACAAACGTGTACGTTACAAGGGCGTCATCTGCGACCGCTGCGGGGTCGAAGTCACCCGCTCCAGAGTCAGGCGCGAGCGCCTCGGGCACATCGAACTGGCGGCGCCGGTTTCCCACATCTGGTACTTTAAAGGCATCCCTTCACGGATGGGTCTTTTGCTGGATATGTCTCCGCGCGCCCTGGAGAAAGTCTTGTATTTTGTTTCTTATATTGTCACCGATCCCGGAGACACCCCTCTTATTAAGAAGCAACTACTGACCGAGCAGGAATACCGGGAATATCGCGAAAAATACGGCAATGCCTTTAAGGCTGGCATGGGCGCGGAGGCCATTAAGTTTCTCCTCCAAGAGATCGATTTGGAGGCCCTGGCCCATGAATTGCGCCAGGAGATCCGGGACGTGACCGGACAAAGGCGGATCAGAGCCATTCGGCGCCTGGAAGTGGTCGAAGCCTTCCGGAAGTCGCATAACCGTCCCGAGTGGATGATCTTGGACGTTCTTCCGGTCATTCCGCCCGAACTCAGACCCATGGTCCAGCTGGACGGCGGCCGGTTTGCCACTTCCGACCTCAACGACCTGTACCGGAGGGTCATCAACCGCAACAACCGCCTGAAGA
>DAIRSE010000069.1:0-4519 GCA_036804525.1 Bacillota bacterium
CAGAATCTAGTTGACGACTTTTCGTGACCGAAAATGACGATTTTCTAGTGGCCAAAAGTGCGGATTTTCCATTATCCATTGACACTGGTGTCACACACATGGGAGTTGATTTCCTCTACGCTCCATTACTTATTGTTATATTCAGGAGCACCGCAGACTAACCGGGCATGCCTTAATAGTCCAGCTGCCCGAAGAGGTACAGAAGAACAAATAGGGCACCTCCTGCACGTTTGCCGAAAAAAAGCTTTACTTTTCTCCAGAAAAGGTTACAATAAGGATGGCTCAAGTAATCGGTCGAAAGGGTACGGTTCAATATCCTTCTCAACTACTTAATGGTAGGGGGGTCAAAGGTAAGTGAATCCCCTAAAACCATGCTGAGCAACAAAGTATTGAGGAGGATTTTTCATGTTTCAGGACAAGACACTGACCTGCCGCGACTGCGGTGCCGACTTCCTTTTCTCGGCTTCCGAGCAGGAATTCTACGCGGGAAGAGGGTTCACCAACGAACCCGGCCGTTGCCCCGACTGCAGGGCGGCGCGCAAGCAGCAGAGAAACAGCTTCGTCGGCGGCTATGACCGCGGCCCGCGTGAGATGTTCCCGGCAACCTGCGCTGCCTGCGGCGCCGAAACCGAAGTGCCGTTTCGCCCGTCGGGCGACCGCCCGGTTTACTGCCGCGATTGCTTCGGCGCCAACAAAAGAGCCAGCCGTTTCTAATCTGTGAGGCCGAAGAACTCCTCCGCCCGTAGGCGGAGGAGTTCTTCTTTATCAATGGAGCCAGACTGATCTTCTGTATGTCCGTAAATCTGATAGCCTTGGGATCTAATAGGGAGCCTTGGATTTTCCTGCAAATCATTTCTAGTAAGACAAACGCAAGTTAGAAACTCCTACCCGAAACAGAATATCTCTACGGGAGGTTTTTACTTATGAACCAATTTACTTTAGACCGGTTTACTTTAGACCGGGATGAAGCCCTCTTATTGGTGATTGATATCCAAGAAAGGCTCGTCCCTGCCATGAAATATGGTAGACAAGTTATTAGGAATACTAATATCTTACTGACTATAGCGAAAACATTGGGAATTCCCGTCATGGTCACTGAACAATATTCCAAAGGCTTAGGGAAGACAGTACCAGAAGTTGCTGCTTATCTGGATGGTGCCACAACATACGAGAAAATCACCTTTTCAGGATGTACTAAAGAAGTCCTTTCTGCACTGAATCAAATCGGGAGAAAAAAGGTGATTATAACTGGAATGGAAACTCATGTTTGTGTTTTCCAAACCGTTAGGGATTTACTAGGTCTTGGCTACCAGGTTTTTGTGGCAGCAGACGCCGTATGTTCTCGGAGCAAAGAAAATTACCGCAATGCTTTATCCATAATGGCGGCTATGGGGGCTGTTATTACAAATACAGAAACAGTATTCTTTGATTTGATGAAAGAGGCTGGTACACTTCAATTTAAGGAACTCTTGAAATTAATAAAATAAATGAACTGCCCCGGATACACGCCGATGACGCCTTCTATCACGTTCTTGCCCGTGGCAACAACAAACAGGATGTTTTTCTTGATGAGCCCGACTACTGCCTATATCTGTCTCTTCTAGAGAAATACAGCTCGAGACACGGTGTCACAGTCCACGCCTATGCTCTTCTCCCCAACCATCTCCACCTGCTGGTGCAGGTAAGCACCAAGCCGCTCTCCTGGTTGATGCACGTTCTCCAGCAGACATACACCCAGGCTTTTAACAGGAAGTACGGCCGGGTGGGCCACCTCTTCCAGGGGCGCTACAAGGCCCCAGTCGTCGAGGATGACGCTTACCTGCTGTCCGTGGAGGCAAGGCTGTAAGCCGGAAAACTAAGAAAATTTAAGCCCTGACCCCGAGTTCCTCACTTAATCTTGCAAGATCGAAGAACTCCTCCGCTTCTGGGCGGAGGAGTTCTTCTTTATCAATGGAGCCAACTGATCTTCTGTATGTCTGCCAGCCTGATAGCCTTGGGATCTGATAGGGAACCTTGGATTTTCCCTGTAAATCATTTACAACCGCGTGGTGGTGGCGCAGGCGGAATGAGCCCTGGAGAAGGACCAGAGTCTCTCTTGGCATAACGGTAAAAAATGTTAAGATATTGGTAAAACGGTATTGGGAGGGATACTCGTGCAGGGTAACAGCTCTCCGGAAACTTCAACGGGAGGCAGGACCCCGCTCCTCCTGAACTGCATGCGGTTTTACAATCGCTTGCTGCACGTTTTCTTGGGTCTCAGTCTGATCGTTGCTTCCCTGCTCGCCCTCTGGATTTTCGCCCGTGACGTTTATGGCGCCGTCTTTGCACAGCACAGTATTCTGGATGGGTTTTTGCACGCCCTCGGTATGCTTCTCATCCTCTGGACAGTTTCCGAACTCATCAGCACCGAAGTACGATACCTCAGCGGGCAGAAGGTTCAGGTCGCCGTCTTCGTCGATGTGGCCATCGCCGCCTTGTTGCGCAAATTGCTGATCGGTGATATCGAAGGGCTCAGTATGGAGGTGCGGTTGGTCAATCTCGCGGGATTGGTAGCCCTTGGCATCCTGCGCTGGGCATTGACTTACAGTAGCATTGCTCAACGAACTAATGTATACCGTCCGAGGGCCCGCATTAAGCGGGGGAGCTCGCCCGGCTTGCGACGGTCATCAGGCCGTTAATTAAACCTCTGGCCGAATGGCCACTAACGCAAAAAGCCCCTCCTGAACAGTCAGGCAGGGGCTTCTCCGGTTTCTGTGAATTTAAGAAACATACTCTTAGCCTAATGCCCAACGCCTAGCGTTTTTTAGAACAGGCCCTTCACCCGCCCGTATTCGTCGATGTCGATCTGGAAGGCGGCGGGACGCGACCCCAGACCGGGCATGGTGGACATGGCCCCGGCCAGCGGGTAGATGAAACCCGCGCCGACCGACACCCGCATGTCCCGGATCGGGAAGACGTACCCTTCGGGGACGTTCTTCAGTTCCGGGTCGTGAGAGATGGAGAGGTGGGTTTTGGCCATGCAAATGGGCAGCTTACCCCATCCCATCCGCTCGAAAAGCTCGATCTTTTTCTCGGCCACGTGGTCGTAGTGTACTTCGGCGGCGTTGTAAAGCCTGGTGGCCATGATGTGGATCTTTTCCTTGATGCTCAGGTCATCGGGGTAGAGGAACCGGAAGTCGGTCTCCCGCTCGCACATCTCCACCACCGAACGGGCCAGGTCGACCGCCCCGGCGCCGCCTTCGGCCCAGGCGGTCATCTGGTGGGCGGCGTCGGCGCCGGCCTCCAGAGCCTTGCGCCGCACCGTTTCGATCTCGGCGTCGGTGTCGGTGACGAAGCGATTAATCGAGACCACCACCGGCACGCCGTAGTACCCGGCGATCTTAATCATATGGGCCAGGTTGCGGCAGCCCGCCTCCAGGGCCGGGATGTTCTCGCGCGTGATCTCCTCCGGCAAGGGACGGCCGGCGACAACCCTGCCGGCTCCCCCGTGCATCTTCAGGGCCCTGACGGTGGCGTTGATAACCACGCAGTTCGGCCTTAAGCCCGACTGCCGGCACTTGATGTCCATGAATTTCTCCATGCCCAGGTCGGCCCCGAAGCCGCTCTCGGTGACCACGTATTCGGCCATCTTCAGGGCCATCAAGTCGGCCAGCACCGACGACTGGCCGTGGGCGATGTTGGCGAACGGCCCGGCGTGGACGATGCAGGGCTGACCCTCGAGCGTCTGGATGAGGTTTGGCTTGATAGCGTCGCGCAGGATGACGGCCATGGCCCCCGCACCTCGCAGCTGCTCCGCTGTAACCGGCTGTCCTTCATAGGTGTAAGCCACCACCATCCGCCCCAGGCGCCGGCGGAGGTCCATGATGCCTGTGGCGAGCGCCAGGGCGGCCATGACCTCCGAAGCGACCGTCATTTCGAAGCCGGTCTGGCGTGCGTAGCCGTTCTGCCGCCCCCCAAGCCCGATGATCACGTCGCGCAGGGCGCGGTCGTTGACGTCGACCACCCGGTTCCAGGTGATCGTAAGGGGGTCGATGTTCAGCGGGTTGCCGTGCAGGATGGAGGCGTCGATCATGGCGGCCAACTGGTTATGGGCCTGGCCGACGGCGTGAATGTCGCCGGTAAAGTGCAGGTTCAGGTCCTCCATGGGCACCACCTGGGCGTACCCGCCCCCGGCGGCGCCCCCCTTGATGCCGAAAACCGGGCCCATCGATGGCTGCCGGATGGTGCAGATGGCCCGCTTGCCGATGCGCCCCAGCCCCTGGGTCAGGCCGATGGTGGTAACGGTCTTGCCTTCCCCGAGAGGGGTCGGGGTGATGGCCGTAACGTCGATCAGCTTGCCCGTCGGGCGGTCGGCCAACTTCTCCAGGACGTGGAGCCCGATCTTGGCCTTGTAGCATCCGTACAGGTCGATGTCTTCCTCGGTGAGCCCTATGGATTCCGCGATCTCGCGGATGTCGATCATCTTATGGGCCTGGGCTATTTCAAGGTCGGTAGGTACAAACTTCATCGTGGATCCTCC
>DAIRSE010000070.1:0-4472 GCA_036804525.1 Bacillota bacterium
CCGCGAGGGCGGCCGCACCGTCGGCGCCGGGGTTGTCACGGCCGTCAAGGCATAGAAGAGTGCTGCAAAAAGCTAATACACCGGTTTTGGCATAGGCATCTTTAGGGTACGGCTATGCTTTGGAAGTTACCCTTAAGACCGCTCAAAAAGAGGTCCGAGGCAAGAGGTCAGAGGTCGGTTACGGGAAGCGATCGCTTCGCGATTGCAAGTCTATAATCCTTAGCAATCGCTCTGCGGATTTCATCAGGTCAGATTTCTGACTTCCGGCATCCGACATCCTTTTTGCCAGGCGCAGTTTTTCAGCGGTTTCCTAGATTGGTTGTACGTCGTACGTCATACGTCGTACGTCGTGTAATCTTAGTCCCAGGGTTCAAGTGAGACGCAATTTAGGGGAGGGATTTGACTCAAGTCAGATCCCTCCCGGCTCCGTACCATCTTGGGAGAGTGCTGCAACTGCGGCGGCTTGCGTTTTGCGTAGGACATACGACGTACCACGTACGACTTTCTTGACATCTCCCAACGGGTATGGTAAAGTCAATTCGTAAATTTTGGGGGATTGGTCCTTTTTTTAGTTTTGGGAGGTGTTTTGCTGATGCGCGTGGACGTTACGCTGGCCTGCTCGCAGTGCAAACGGCGTAATTATATTACGACCAAGAACAAAAAGAGCGATCCCGGCCGCATCGAACTCAAGAAGTATTGCCGGTGGTGCGGTACCCATACGCCACACAAAGAAACAAAGTAGGTCGTACAATGGCAATTGACAAGAAAACGAAGGAAGACAGCAAGGCCAAGAAGGCGTTGAGCAAGACCGACGGGAAGGCTGCGGGGAAAGACCCGCAGGAAAAACGGAAACCAGGAAAGCCTCTGATCTTCAAAAAGGAAAACAAGGTTTCCGGGAAAGACCCGAAGAAAGAGGTTACCTCCAGTAAAAGGAAGGCTAACCTCAACTTTTTGGCTGTCAGGAATTTCTTCGAAGAGGTCATCAGAGAGCTGAAAAAGGTTCACTGGCCTACCCGCCGCGAGGTTGTCATCTATACCTCCGTGGTTCTGGTGTCCGTGACCCTGGTCGGCATCGTTATCTGGATTTTCGATTCCATCCTCAGCCAGGCTCTGGGACTTATCATCCGCTAACAAAGAGGTCTGAAACCCGGGTCCGGGGCCTTGTTTTGGCGGCCCGGCGACCGACGACCGTTTTATTAAGGGGGTGTGAGGTCTGGCCCGTCCGACGGTGCCGGCCCTCCGCTGTGAAGCAGTGGTTTGTAGTGCATACCTATTCCGGGTATGAGAACAAAGTCAAGGCCAACATGGAGAAGCGGATCGAATCCATGAATATGGCCGATAAAATCTTCCGGATTGTTGTTCCCGTCGAAGACGAGATCGAGATCAAGGACGGCAAACGCAAGGTATCCAAGCGCAAGATCTTTCCGGGCTATGTCCTTGTCGAAATGATCATGTCCGATGATGCTTACCGGGTGGTGAGAAACACCCCGGGAGTGACGGGCTTTGTCGGGAGCACCGGGGTCGGGTCCAAACCCGTACCGCTGACGGAAGACGAGGCGGCCGCGATCATCAGGCAGATGGTCGGGGAGGAGCCGCGCTTCCGTATCGATGTCGGTGTCGGCGAGAAGGTGAGGGTTACCTCCGGCCCCTTTGAAAGTTTCATAGGAACTGTAGAAGAGGTAAACCACGAAAAGGGTAAGATCCGGGTGACCATCTCCATGTTCGGGCGTGAAACGCCAATTGAACTGGAGTATTTCCAGGTGGAGAAAATAGGGTAAGGAGGTGACGGTATGGCAAAAAAGGTAGCGGCGGTAGTTAAGTTGCAGATTCCAGCGGGTAAGGCCACCCCGGCACCCCCGGTCGGTCCGGCACTCGGGCAGCACGGCGTTAATATTATGGCCTTTGTCAAAGAATATAACGACCGCACTGCAGCCCAGGCAGGATTAATCATTCCTGTGGAGATCACCATCTATGAAGACAGGAGCTTCAGTTTTGTAACGAAGACGCCTCCTGCTTCGGTGCTGCTTAAGAAGGCAGCGGGTATCGAGACGGGCTCGGGTGAGCCCAATAAGAAGAAAGTCGGTAAGGTGACGCGTGCCAAGATCCGCGAGATTGCCGAACTTAAAATGCCTGACCTCAACGCGGCCTCTGTCGAAGCTGCCGAACGCATGATTGAGGGCACCGCCCGTAGTATGGGCATTACTATCGAAGAGTAGTAGCTTAGTTGTAATAAGTCGTAAGTCGTAGGACAGCAGAGCGTTCGCTTTCAGGCTGTTTTAGAACCCAACGTCCGATTTCCGAGCGACCGACAAGCGAATAGTACAGGAATTCTCGTCAGAGAATTCCTTCTAACCCGACGACTGACGACTGACGACCGAATATGTGGGAGGGGTTTGAAAAACCCCGATATTAACCACAAGGAGGATTATCAATGCCGAAACGCGGTAAGAAGTATTTGGAAGCTAAAAAACAAGTCAACCGCGAAGTCGCTTTAGATCCAATGGAAGCCCTGGAAACGGTCAAGAAACTTGCTTCAGCCAAGTTTGACGAAACGGTGGAAGCAGCAGTAAGGCTGGGGGTAGACCCCAGGCATGCCGACCAACAGGTCCGCGGCGCTGTCGTTCTGCCTCACGGTACGGGGAAAACCCGCAAGGTGCTGGTTTTCGCCAAGGGTGAGAAGGCTAAGGAAGCCGAGAATGCCGGTGCTGACATCGTAGGCGCCGAAGATGTTATCGCCCAGATCCAAGGAGGCTGGTTTGATTTCGACGTTGCCATCGCTACTCCCGATATGATGGGTATGGTCGGTAAAATCGGCCGTCTCCTGGGCCCCAGGGGCTTGATGCCCAACCCCAAGACAGGTACCGTAACTTTCGATATCGAGCGTGCCGTAAAGGAAGTCAAGGCCGGTAAGATTTCCTACCGTGTCGATAAGGCGGGCAACATCCACGCCCCGATCGGGAAGGTCTCTTTTGAGACCGAAAAGCTGTACGAAAACCTCAAGGCACTGATGGATGCGCTGATCCGGGCTAAACCCGCGGCCGCAAAGGGGCAGTACATCAAGGGCGTGGCGGTCTCCTCGACAATGGGTCCCGGGGTTCGGGTCAACGCCCTGAAGCTTATTCAGTAAGCGTTACCGGTACAGGTTTGCCCGCGCTTGAACCTGAACTGAATATGAAAGTTCCAAGCTGCAGACCGCTGGTGTCAGTCGACATAATGGCGTCAGGCCGCCAGCCGAGGCTTGTCAGGGTTATATAGGCCCCTGCATGTCCATGTTCTGCAGGGGCTTTCATATTTTGAATCCAGATTAAGGGAGGTGTAGCGATTGGCGTTACGCAGGGAGGATAAGGTTGCCCTGGTAAACCAGTTGAAGGACAGGATGTCCCGCGCCAAGGTCATGGTTTTGTCCGAGTACCGGGGTCTGAATGTCGCCGTAATGACCAGCCTGCGGCGCAAGATTCGCGAATCCGGCGGCCAGATGCAGGTGTCTAAAAACACGCTGGCCCGGATCGCGGCGCGGGAGGTCGGCATCGAGGGGCTTGACGACAAGCTTCGCGGACCGATTGCCATCACCTACGGGTACGACGATCCGGTGACGGTAGTCAAGACCATCACCCAGTTCCAAAAAGACTATGCCAAGACGGCGCCTTTTGAAATCATCGGCGGCGTAATCGAGGGTAAGTACATCGACAGTTCGGGAATCAAAAGGGTTGCCGATCTGCCGCCGCGCGAAGTCTTGGTGGCTCAGGTCATCGGCGCGATGCAGGCTCCGATTGCCGGCCTCGTCAACGTCCTGCAGGGGAATATCCGCAACTTTGTCTATGTCCTTGAAGCCGTTCGGAAGCAGAAAGCAGGCGAAGCTTAGCTCTTGGCCCAGCCGGGCCGGGTGCTCGAACCCGTTTCAAACTGTAAATACTCTAAGGAGGTAACACATAATGTCTAAGGTAAACGAAGTCCTTGAAATCGTTAAGGGCATGACTGTTCTGGAACTCGCTGATCTAGTCAAGGCCATGGAAGAGGAATTCGGCGTTACCGCCGCTGCGCCCGTAGCCGCCGTCGCCGCTGCGCCGGCTGCTGCTGCCGCTGCGCCGGCTGCCGAGGAAGAGGAGCAGACCGAATTCGACGTCATCCTCGAGGCTGCGGGAGCCGAAAAGATTAAGGTCATCAAGGTTGTCCGCGAAATAACCGGCCTCGGCCTCAAGGAAGCCAAGGATTTGGTCGACGGCGCGCCGAAACCCGTCAAGGAAAAGGTCAACAAGGAAGAGGCCGAAGCCATCAAGGCCAAGCTCACCGAGGTCGGCGCCACCGTCAAGATCAAGTAGTTCTGTAAACAGCTTCGCCAGAGCGGGGCTGTTGAAAAACATGGGGCTGTTCAAAAACATATCCTTTTAATACACCCTGGTTAAGCTACCGGGGTGTGTGGTAGTGTAAGACTTTAGTAGGTAACCAGAGGGGTTACGAAGAAAAGAGACCTC
>DAIRSE010000071.1:0-4166 GCA_036804525.1 Bacillota bacterium
GCCGGCAGGAGGACAATGCTCCCGCCGGCAAGAACCCCTGACGTATATCAGGGGCGGGAATGGCCCGATTAGAATCTATTCAACCTCCGGCCGCCATCCGCGGGCAACGTAGGTAGTGTGAAGCAGTTTGTGCGACTTATGACCCAAAGGCTTCTCCAGGTATTTGTCATAGAGCTTTTTGACCTGTGGATTCTCATGCGACTTGCGGTACGGCAGCGCCTTGTCGCGCTCGTAGATCCCGCCGATGCGCCGCTCGCGCGCCACGGTGCCGGTGGGAATCGGCTGGCCGCCGCCCCCGATACACCCGCCGGGACAGCACATGATTTCGATAAAGTGATAATCCTTTAGTTCCCCGGCGCGAAGCTTATCCATCAGAATTCCCGCATTGCCCAATCCATGGGATACCAGTACCTTGACGTCAAGGCCGTTAACCGGTACTGTCGCCTCCTTGATCCCCTTCAGGCCCCGGACCTCTTCAAAGTTAATCTGATCCAACGTCTTGCCCGTAACCAACTCGTACGCCGTACGGAGAGCCGCCTCCATTACGCCGCCCGTGGCGCCGAAAATCTGGGCGGCGCCGCTGCCGATGCCCATCGGTTCGTCATAGTCCTCGTCGGGCAGGTTGGCGAAGTCCAGACCGGCTTCTTTGATCATCCGGCCCAGTTCGCGCGAGGTCAGCACCACATCCACGTCCCGGTAGCCGCTGGCGTTCATCTCCGGGCGCGCCGCCTCGAACTTCTTGGCCGTACAGGGCATGATCGAGACAACAAACACGTCGGCGGGGTCGATCCCCTTCCGTTGCGCGTAATACGTCTTCGCCAGCGGCCCTAACATCTGTTGCGGCGACTTACAGGAGGAGACATGCGCTAAAAGATCCGGATAGAAGTGTTCGATGTACTTGATCCAGCCGGGGCTGCAGGAAGTAATCTGCGGCAGGACGCCGCCGTTGTTGATCCGTTCGAGGAGCTCGGAGCCCTCCTCCATAATGGTCAGATCGGCCGTAAAGTTGGTGTCGAACACGGCATCGAAGCCGAACCGCCGCAAAGCCGCCACCATCTTGCCGGTGATATCCGTACCCGCCGGCAGGCCGAACATATCCCCAATGGAGACGTGAGTCGCCGGCGCTGTCTGGACCACCACGTGTTTTTGCGGGTCGGCCAGGGCCGCCCAGACCCTGGCGGTCTCATCACGCTCGTAGATCGCGCCCACCGGGCAGACCAGGATACACTGCCCGCAATTTACACAGTTGGTCTCCGCAAGCGGCGCCCTGAGGACCGGAGCAACCACGGCCTCGCCGTCCACCTTCTTGAACTCGATGGCGCTCACGCCCTGTATCTGCTGGCACACCGTGACACAGCGGCGGCAGAGAATGCACTTGTTCGGATCGCGGATGATCGCCACCGAAGAGTCGTCGATGGGGTAAGCAGGCCGCGTCCGCGGAAAGCGCACTTCCCGGATGCCAAACGTCGCCGCCAGATCCTGCAATTCACACAGACCGTTCCTTACGCAGGTGGGACATTCCATGGGATGATTGGCCAGGATCAGTTCCACGGTTACCTTACGCGCCTCGCGTATCGCCGGGGTATTGGTACGGACCACCATCCCCGCCGCCGCCGGGGTGTTACAGGCAGTTTTGAATTCCTTCTCCCCGTCGACTTCGACCACGCAGATACGGCAGGCGCCGACGTTATGACCGATATCCTTCAGATAGCATAAGGTAGGTATCTTAATCCCGACTTGAGCTGCCGCATCCAGGATCGTCGTCCCCGGCTCCACCTCAATTCGTTGTCTATCGATGGTCAGCGCAAACGTACTCATCCTTCACCCCTCCTTCATTGCAAAACCATCATGCGCCAGCCTGAAATACGGAGGGATAGCGTGACAGGAGTTCCAGGACAAGCCTGCCCCCGATACGCCCCACTCCGCATTTGGCGCCCTGGCCGACAGTGCGCGCCAACTCGCCGACCGCGGCTAATTCTTCTATACTAACCGGGCTTCCGTTGTCAACCTTGTCGAGAACCGCCGCAATCTGCCTAACCCCGTGCCAGCAGGGAAGACACTCGCCGCAAGACTCATTACGCACCAGAGCCAGCAGAGACCGGGCCAACTCCGAGACCACTTTTGGATCGGCGTCACCGTTATGCATATTTTCAAACCTCCTCCAGGAAAAAATGGCTTCACCCCGGTTACGGTCTGGGCAGGTATCGGGTATGAAGCAGTTCGTGCGACCGGTGGCCCAAGGGTTTCCCGAGGAACTCCTCGTAGAGCTTATCTACCGCCGGATTCTCGTGTGACTTCCGGTACTTCATCGCCGCGTCCACCCGATAGAGTCCCTCGATCCGGTTCTGCCTTACTTCCATGTCCGTCGGAATCGGCTGGCCGCCGCCCCCGATACACCCGCCCGGACAGCACATGATCTCAATAAAGTGGTAGTCCTTGAGCTCTCCGGCCTTCAGTCTTTCCATGACGTGACGGGCGTTACGCAGCCCATGCACCACCATCACCTTTAAGTTGACCCCGTTCAACGGCACTACCGCCTCCTTAACCCCCTCAAGGCCACGCACCTCCTCAAAGCCAACCTGCTCAAGCGTTTTGCCGGTCACCACTTCGTAAGCCGTGCGCAGCGCGGCCTCCATCACGCCGCCGGTGGCCCCGAAAATTGCCGCCGCTCCAGTGGAGACACCAAGCGGCTCATCATACTCGTCGTCCGGCAAAATGGCGAAGTCAATTCCCGCCTGCCTGATCATCCGTCCGAGTTCCCGCGACGTCAGGACGACATCGACATCGCGACTGATGCGGGGATTGTCCCAGTAACGCCTCGCGGCGTCCATCTCCGGTCGCGCCGCCTCGAACTTCTTGGCCGTACAGGGCATAACCGACACCACGAAGATGCTGGCGGGATCCCGGCCGGTCTTTTCGGCGAAATACGTTTTGGTGATCGCCCCGAACATCTGCTGGGGCGACTTACAGGAAGAAACGTGCGGCAAGAGTTCAGGGTAAAAATGCTCCGCGTACTTGATCCAGCCCGGACTGCACGAGGTGAGCTGGGGGAGTACGCCCCCTTCGGTTAACCGCTTGATCAGCTCGGAAGCTTCTTCTATGATGGTCAAATCAGCGGTAAAGTCCGTGTCGAAAACGGCGTCAAACCCCAGCCTACGGAGAGCGGCGACCATCTTGCCGGTGACCGGCGTACCGGGAGGCAACCCGAACATGTCACCGATGGTCACGCGGGTGGCCGGCGCCGTCTGCACCACCACGAATTTCTGCGGGTCGAGCAGGGCTTCCCAAACAATATCAGTTTCATCCCTTTCGGTAATCGCAGCCGTCGGGCAAACCAGCGCGCACTGGCCGCACTGCACGCATTTTGTTTCATCCAGCCGAAGGTTCGCCGGCGGACCTATGAAGGCGTCAAACCCGCGGCCCTGCAGGTCGATCGCACCGACGCCCTGCACATCGTTACACACGCTTTCGCAGCGGCGACAAACTATGCATTTCCGCGGATCACGCCAAATCGCGGGAGTGGAGTCATCGGGCGCCAGATCGGCGTGTGTCGCCCCGCGCATCCGTACCTCACGCACGTTCAGCTGAGCGGCCAGCGCCTGCAGCTCGCAGTTGCCGTTGCGCAAACAGGTAAGGCATTCCAGGGGATGATCCGAGAGAATCATCTCCAGGGTCACGCGGCGGGCGGCACGTACGGCCGGCGTATTGGTTAATACTTTCATGCCGTCTTCGGCCGGTGTGTCACAGGCCGTGACGAATTCCTTCCTTCCAGCCACTTCGACCACACAGACGCGGCACGCGCCAACCTCATTAATGCCTTTGAGGTAACAGAGCGTGGGAATCGTCACCCCTGCCCCGGCCGCAGCTTCCAGAATCGTGGTTCCGGCTTCCACTTCAACCTTTTGTCGATCGATGACCAGGCTGATTTTTCCCATATCTTCGCCTCCTTCAAGCATGACAGCGGTCCGGGCGGCCGGCGGCTGTTTTGCGGTATACAGCCTACCGGCTGTCCGGCAAGGTTCCAAAAGCGGTCACGCGTCCCGGCCGACTACGCTTTCCCAGCCGCGGTTGGCTTCCACTGTCGCCAGACACTTTCCCTCAAGATGCGCCTTGAGCTCGTCCTGCCCGTGTCTGGCCACTTCGGCTACCGCCCGTCCCGCGATCCG
>DAIRSE010000072.1:0-4135 GCA_036804525.1 Bacillota bacterium
TGGTTGCGGCAAGCCGGGTGAAAGGCGGAGACATCTTCGACGCCTATCTGGTCGCGCAGATGAAGGCGCTGGAGATCTCCCTGCTCTGCACCTACAACGCACGGGACTTCACGGGCTACGACATGGTCATCGCCCGGACCCCGGAAGAGATACTGGGCCGGGACTGGTAGCCCGTATCGTTCAGGAGTGCCACAAGCTGTTAACGGTAATCTAAGACTCCCCGCTTTTGGCGATATAGAATTCCCCAACCCCGGGCCGGCGGCTTAATTGCCGCCAAGCATGACAACACGCCAAGCTCCGTCTTCTCTGGTCAACCCCCAGTATCTCGGCCTATCATTAGTAACCACTTCTCCGGCTTGTTCGAATCTAGATCTGTAGAGACATGCGAAGGCGGTATCCCCCTTGACCAAATAGTCGCCGGAAACACAATAGTCGAGTACCTTCCCGCCGGATCTCTTTACCTCGTCAACGTACTGCTCAACCGTCGCGACCCCTGAGTTGCGGGCCAACAGCGTTGAGTACAGGTCAAACCGCTGAGCCTGACTGGCTCCAAAATATAGGGCCAAGACTTGCGGCGGGGAAAGGCCTTTCAGTATGCGATCAGTGAGCGGTGTATCGAGCGGAAGCGGCGGGGCCGTAAAGGCCTTTTCGGGGGCCAATCCGGTCAGGTCACCGATCGGGATGTCAAAGACGTAAGTTCCCAGACCCTTACCAGGATTCCGCCACGTAAACCAAGAACCATAGACGGCAGCCTGTTCACCTTCGCTTGCCAACCGGTGTTTCTCGCCAAGCTGAGGCCTATCCGCAATGTCCGGGGTCACCACAAAGAACTCCGGTTTAGGTGCATTAGCGTTTGAACTCCAAGTCACCACACCGTGACAGATTGTGGGATGCCAGTATTCCAAATGGTTAGATGCAGAGGCATCCGTCAATACCCTAGTTGCACCTGTTGTCAGGTCGTAAAGAATGATATTCTTCGCTTCGGGGACCTTCGGGGAATAGGTAGCCCAGGCCACATAACGGCCCCATATTACGGGCGTGACGGCCGGGTCTCCGGAAGACAATTGGCGCATTTTCTTAGTGGTCAGATCGTAAAGGTAGACCTCGGCAGTGAGATTCCTGGTCCATTCACCCCGGTGCCAGACAATGAAATTCTCATAGATGCTTGGTGGTCCCAGATACTGTTTAGTCCCCGTTATCTCATGCAGTACCTCGCGCTTTTGCGCAGTCAAATCGACAGCCACTACCTGCGAAACCATGCCATTCTTTGCCTGTTTGGTTGAGGTATTGTAAACGAGAACACCATTGAAAAGCGAAACTGAAGGGTAGTCGGTTCCGCCACCCTCAAAATACAGCCCCTCGTCGATGACCTGTTTCTCTTTTCCCTTCTTGGCAAACAGTTTCCAACTATCACGGGTCTTCTCTGTCCAAGCAAGCCAAGTCCCGTCTGAGGCCGCGTTTCCTATTTCATATCCCGGTTCCGGGTCAACGGCGAGCGATGCGGTCCCCTTGATAGGGTCGATGAGGTAAAGACCGCTAAACTCACGGCCCTCAGTGTTGCTCCACAGGAAGCCAAGTAGCTCCCCTTTGAGAGTGCCGCCGGTAACTTCAGCAACCTGGGGGAAATAGAAACGAAACGCTGGGTCGTATTGGGATTCCTCGGGAACTGTATATGTAAGTTGAACGGTGGTAGGAGACGGCCCAATTCTGTGCATTTTTTCAGAGTCCGCCTGCCGGGGAGGTGTGGTCTTAATATCCTGCCCCTTGCAGCCTGTTAGAACAGCAATCACCAATAGGAGTCCCAACAAGACATATATACTGCTCTGTCGACGTTTGCCCGCTCGCACGAGGCCTACCCCCTCAACAAATTGAGACATTGGAGAGGAGGTAGAGGCGTGCTCTACCCCCCTAGTCTCCTAATACACATAACCTCTGTCACGAAGAACCTTGTACATCTGGTCTAGAGTAACCCAGTGTGGCCCAAACGTACCGGAGCGGTAATTGTTGGGGTCTACGTAATGGATCTGCCGGTAATTGTAGTCGTCGTAGAACCAGCCGTCGCCGGTGACGTAATGGTACCATTCACTGCCACTGTAACCGGGGAGATAGCCATTAGTGGGGTTCATATGTGTGTCGTAGATTAATGGCCAGTTGCTGTCAACGTCCGTCTTGGTGTCTTCCCAGACGTCTTCCTGTGACGATGGCTTATTCGTATACCAGTAAGCACCGGTCCAGCTTTTCAGAGTCGAAGTCCAGTAACCAGGAAAGGCCGTTCCATCAGTGGTAGTGCGTAAGTCCTTTGCGAGATTACTTTGTGTAGTTGAACGCCCGTCTGTCGGGTGTTTTGTTATGTTCCTGTAGAGGAGTAACTGAACAGCTGAGGCTGGTCCGCAGTAGTAGGCTGTTGATTGTGCCTAGGCTTTCACGCCCCAAACCGATTGGTAATAAAACATGGGTTGTACGTCGCCTGTGGCGTCCAAAATCCCTGACTCGTAGTCTCCTGCCTGAGCACCTGCACCGCCCTTCCACTTCTCTGCAAAATCAGCTAACGCGGCTAGGTATCGTTCATCAGAAGGGCTGCCGCCTTCTTTCGCAATCCTGGCACGCAGATCTCTTAAGGCAGCACGATCCCTTTGATATTGCTCGGCTTTCGCCTTCTCACTATTGTCAACAGGAAGAAACAGAACACCTTGCCGATCCTGATCTGCCCCCAGAGCATTATCAGCTAAAGCACTTCCAGCTATGTGAAAGCAGGCAAGAATAACTACTAGCACTAAAGCAACTACCCTTGTCAGTCTTGGACCCTTGGTCAGCACGACAATCTCTCCTTTCCTTATTTGAGCACTCATTAAATCAATTGCTCGTGCCCTTCCAACTAAGACTACGTTTTCGACACCCCCTTCCCGCTTTCTTTTCCTACATGACGCCGGAAGGGGGCCGTTGGATGCATGAATATTACGACACGTTCCGACAAACAATGACCGGCCGGGAGAGAGTCCGGCCGCTTGGAGCGCTATTTCACGGTGATGGCGCTGCTGTAATATATCTTTGGGGAACTGGGGTCGTAGACGCCGTCGTGGTAGACCTGGTGTTCGCTCTTGGTTCGGTATTGGCAGCCGCGCTGGACGGCGATGGTCTTGGTCGTGTCCACATAGTCGGCATTGTAGTCCGCCTCGGATACGGAGCCGACATTGACCCAGCTCGACCCGGTCCATTTCTGGAGCGTAATCTTCACCGTGATCTTGTCCACGGCCTGGACCGCTTCACTGTATCCGAAGACGGCCACTGTACCATTACCTTGGTCACGGGGGTAACTGGTCCATGTAGCCAAATACAAAGTACTCCGGGGCCGGACGTCCCCATCGGCCCCGCGAGACTGTGCCGGCGCCGCGCCCGCCGGCCCGACGAAGCAGGCCACTGCCAAAACAAGGACCAGGGAGATTCTGAGCATCCAGGTCATGTAGGACACCTCCGTTTGTTTTGCCTACATGACGCTGAGCAAGGCCGTGAGGATGCTCTTGGCCAAAACCCAGGGCCATCCACGCCGACATCAGCTTCCTGCAGGCCACCACCGCCAGCGCCGTCCTCACCGCCCGGGCCGTCGAGGAATCCCGCAGCCGTCACGTCGCCCACTACCACGTCACCGTAGCGGACGAACAGGGCGGCCTCGTCGCCACCTTCCACGGCGTGGCCTACCTCAAGAAGGAAACGCCTCAAATCTCAAATCCGTAGGCGGCGGTACCTGAACGACGCGCCGGGGACAGCCTGCCCGATGGCTAGACAATTCAGGCTTACAGACTGCTCTAGGCATCATCACGGGATTCGAGAGCAGCAATAATGCCTATGCCAAACACGATGCTTGCGATTTGCCCCGAAGAGCGCCCGAACCACTGATATTGCGTCATCAACAGCTTACTGGCAGGTTCGTTAGGAGAGATCCACAACAAGATGGATCAACTCCTTTACCTTTCATAGTCGATCCCTGATTAAAGTCCTCTTCTTTAAATCTAATTGCGGGGGTATCATTGGGCAACTCTCCCTCAAGATCAAGGGGTTGATCCATTACGCTATGCCGACCTACTGGGGATCGAGGCGGCAGCCAGGCGGGAGCGTTATCTGAAGACCCGGACCCGGC
>DAIRSE010000073.1:0-4095 GCA_036804525.1 Bacillota bacterium
AAAATGGATGTTGTGATCAGGAAAGCCAGGGACGAGGATTTGGATGCTATTGGGAAATTAGTCGGGAATGACCCGGCCTGGATATCGTATGGTTTTGACGAGAGGCGGGCCCGGGAAATGGTTAAAAGGATGCCAGACCAGGCTTATGTGGCTGAGATCGGCGACCGCATCGTCGGGGTTGTGACTTTGCGTCCCAATGGCTTTGGGCACCTGGGGTGTTTTCTGCGGATGATTGTCGTGGACCCCGAGTTTAGAGGACAGGGGATCGGGCATGCGCTGTTGAGCCGGGCGTGGACTCTAAGCCGTGAATACGGTAAAAGCCTGTTCGCCATTTGTTCTGCCGATAATACCGCTGCTTGCAAGTTTTTTGAGCAGGAGGGTTTTACAGCTGTAGGACAGCTGCCGTCACTGGTTGTTGAAGGCAGGAGCGAGGTGCTTTACTGGAAGACCGGTGGACCGGTAATGCAAGGATAGAAGTTGACTGGTGGATTTCTAACTGCGGCGGCGCACCTGGCGGAAGTAACGGCGGGTTATCTGGCCGGAGTCAAGTGTAAGGACTGGCTAGGCAGGAGAAGTCAGCATTATATTATTACGAGATCGATCTTAACAAGGGATTGTTTAGGAGTAGATTTTTGTACAACCTAACATTTCTAAGCAAGAAGATACATATATAATCTATCATAATCTATAAACGAGTACGGGCCGTAGATAGGCAAAGAAGCAACCTGTTTGCGTGAGGAAGAGGTTGACAACCAGTTAGTCAGCGATCTAATTTGACAATAGCAGTGTTCGCCAAGGAATCTTTAATGAAAGGAGGGCTGTGTAGGGAATCGGTGAGCATAGCAGAATCATTGTGTTAAGCCAATGAAAGGGAGGGAAAGGAATGTCCCAAGAGGGCAGAGTGTCGAATGGCTCACCGCTCCTCAGACTGGAGGACTGGTGGGCGGTATGGCTCGGCGGATTTATCTTCCTTCTCGGTCTGGCACCGCTTTTTGGCGCAGACTATCTCGGATGGGCTGTCAAGACCAACATCTGGCTTAGTCTTTCCAAGGCTTTGGCGCCTCAAAGCAAAGACTTGGCCGCAACCATGTCCGGTTGGACCTCGTTACTTCTGACCTACCTTTTCCTGCTCGCTGTTACTACCATCGGCGCGGCCGTCATGCGCTGGAACGTAGCGCGGTTTATCGGGGGCTTCACCATCATCTTCTTCCTGGCTTATGCTTCGTGGGTTTCCGGTCACTACGCCTATATCGCAGCAACCAAAGATAAGTTTGAAAAACTGGGCATTGATTGGTCACTTGGGCTATCCGGGGAAATGGGCTTCATCATCGCCATGATTGTCGGTTTGATCATCGCCAACTTCCTGCCGGGCCTGGCCAATTACCTGAAAGAGGCCGCCAAGCCGGAGTGGTACATCAAGACGGGTATCGTCATCCTGGGTGCCGGCCTTGGAATTAAGGCTCTTGGCGCCCTGGACCTCGCTTCCACCGTTATCCTCCGTGGACTGTGCGCTATCGTTGAGGCTTACCTGATCTACTGGCCGGTTGTCTATTTTGTCTCCCGCAAGTGGTTCAAGATGACTCCCGAGTGGGCGGCGCCTCTCGCTTCGGGTATCTCCATCTGCGGCGTGTCGGCTGCAATCGCCACGGGCGGCGCGATCAAGGCCCGGCCCCAGATTCCCATTATTCTTTCGGCCGTTATTATCGTTTTCGTGGCGGTGGAGCTCCTGATCCTCCCGTTCCTGGCGACGGCGTGGCTGTACCACGAGCCGATGGTAGCCGGCGCCTGGATGGGCCTGGCTGTGAAGAGTGACGGCGGTGCGATCGCCAGCGGCGCCATGACCGATGCCCTGATCAGGGCCAAGGCCCTGGAGGTTATGGGCGTCAAGTGGGAAGAGGGCTGGATGCTGATGGCGGCCACCACAACGAAGATCTTCATCGATATCTTCATCGGTGTGTGGGCCTTCATCCTGGCGGTCATCTGGTCGGTTTACCGTCTTGATAAGGGTCCGGATGGCGGAACCAAGGGTACGGCGGCGAAAGTGCAGGCCGGCGAGATTTGGGAGCGCTTCCCGAAGTTCGTCATCGGCTATTTTGCAACCTTTGTGATCCTGCTCCTGATCGGTTTGGCTGCTCCGGACCTTGTTAAACCTGCTACCAAGGGTGCCGAGGAAGCCAACACCCTGCGCGGCATATTCTTCCTGCTGACCTTCTTCTCCATCGGCCTGGTTACCAACGTCCGCAAGCTCTGGGCCGAGGGGTTGGGCAAAATCGTCTGGGTCTATGCCCTATGCTTGTTCGGGTTTATCCTGTGGGTCGGTCTCTTCATCTCGTGGCTTTTCTACGCAGGGGTTATGCCCCCGGTAGTGAGCTAGCAAATAGGAGGTGACCAAAGTGGCCGAAGTTAGTCCGAACCTGCAACAAACCGATGTCAGGGCTGAAATGGAGGCCCAGGAATGGTTTGATCTTTTGCCGGTAGAGAAAAGACTGATGGGATGGTCCCTGGGTCTAGGTGTTGTGCTACTGGTTATCTTTATCATTATCTTTAGGTTGACCTAATGCTATAGCGTAATAGTACGACAAGCCCGCTGTTGAAAGTGACAGCGGGTTTTCTTTTGCGCGCCGCAACTGAACTTATTACAAGGAGAAAAAAAAGGGTCATGCCCCGGTCAATGTCCAAATACAGAAACAGCAGCGGGTTTTGCTGTTGACCTGATTGTTTGCGCATTCAGACGCAGGAAGAGCGGACGGACTACTGAACATGTATATGCTGTCCTCCCGATGATCATCCGGAAGGTTACTACTGTGCCTGGGATTTTATCGCAGTACCGTAGGAGGGACACGGTTTGAAGGTTGATGAACTTGATACGCCTGCGGTTTTGATTGATGTCGACCTGTTAAAGGTCAACATTGAAGAGATGGCACGGGAAGCGGCACGTTTAGGGATCAGGCTGCGCCCTCATGCCAAGACCCATAAAAGCCCCGAGATAGCAGGCATGCAGCTTGATGCCGGGGCCTGCGGCGTAACTGTGGCAAAGCTTACAGAGGCGGAGGTAATGGCTGCATACGGCATAGACGACATCCTTGTCGCTTATCCGGTTATAGGCCGGACGAAGCTTGCCAGACTGAAGGATTTGGCGGAGAAAACCAAGGTGACGGTCACTGTAGACAGTGAGACTGCGGCCCAGGGCGTTGCCGAGGTCGGAGAAGCCATCGGTGTCCCTGTCCCGGTGTACGTCGAGGTAAACACCGGCCAGAACCGGTGCGGCCTGGAACCCGGTAGGGCAACCGTTGAGTTTGTAAAAAGCCTCGCGGCTTTGAGAGGTATCGAAGTGGTGGGCCTTATGACCCATGCCGGGCACGCCTACCAGGCAAGAAACCTTAACGAGCTGCGGCAGATCGCCCGCGGGGAGGCTTTCTTACTGGCGGATACGCGCGAGCTGCTAGGGAAGGCCGGTTTACAAATTGACGAAATAAGCGTGGGTTCTACGCCGACGGCCCACTTTATGTCCGAGATGAGCGGCATTACCGAGATCAGGCCGGGCACCTATGCTTTTAATGATTACAATATGGTTTCCCTGGGAGTGGCCGAGATTCAGCGATGCGCGTTAACGGTGCTAAGCACGGTTGTTTCAAGACCGGCTGGCAACAGGTTTGTGCTCGATGCCGGCTCCAAGACGCTTTCGTCGGACCCAAACGTCCGTGGCAGAGGATACGGGTTCATAAAGGGTTACAATTGTGTGATCAGCCGACTTTCCGAAGAACACGGGGTCGTTGAGACAGAGGTCGAGGCCGGCATCGGGGACCGGGTGGAGATCATCCCCAACCACTGCTGTCCCGTGGTTAACCTAACCGATTCCGTATATCTTCGTAAGGGTGAAGAAGTCGTGGGCGAACTCAAGGTTAGGGCCAGAGGGATGAACAGGTAATTACATATTTTCGGACCAGCCAAGGCAAATGAAGTGAAGCAGGAAAGGCAGCCAAACGGTGGCTGCCTTTCCTTGGTTCTGCGAGAGGGATTTTCAGTAAGATATCTTCTATATTCTGAAAGACATGACTTCCTTCTTGTGTCCTTTCACCTTCAGCAGGTGCACGG
>DAIRSE010000074.1:0-4079 GCA_036804525.1 Bacillota bacterium
CGATGGCCCGCGCCAGCTTCCCCCGGGAAAGCCCCTTCGCCGGCCTCGGTGCCGCTTCCGATTATCACATCACCACCCTGTCAAATCCTGTCGGCCCGTCCGCTTCGCTCCGCATAGGCAGACATCGCACCGGATAACCCGAAGCCCGGCGTAATTGAGCATGGTGTCCCTCTGATTACCTCATTGTGGGCATCCGCCAGGGAGGATATAATGTTAACAGAAAACGTGCCAGAAAACGCATCCAGGGAGTGTACATTGAGGGAGGTGCCGGTAATGAAGTATAAGCTTCCGGTGGTGATAACGCCTTTAGAGGACGGTCAGTTTATGGCGCATTGCGAAGCGGTGCACGCTGTGGCCACCGGGGATACTCCGGATGAAGCCGTGGCTGGTCTGCGCGAAGCAATCAGGGAAATGGTGGAGGAGTTTGGAGCGGAAAAGGTTTTCCAAGACCTGAACCCGCAGGCCCAAGTGCAGATATTGGAAGTAGCCGCTCTGTGAGCAGGTTCCCTGAACTTTCGCACCGTGAAATCGACCGGTTCCTTTCCGCGTTCAGCCGTCCCGGAACATTACGCTATCAGAACAACAAGTGGGTGGGTTTGCGACGCGACGGGAAACCGTTCACTGTACATAACAAGCACGGCAGCACGCGCAAGTTCCCGCCCACCTTGGTTGAAAGGATTGCCAAGGAGATCGGTGTTTCCATAGAGGAATTCTTAAACTGGTACAATCGGTAATAACGACCCGCCCTCCCGATCCTGACGGTGCCCAGCTGCCCCGCCCGGACCGGCGCCGCACCGGGCGACCGGAACCTCGGCGTAATTTAGTAGTAATTTAGTATGGTGTCCCCATAATTAACGTCATTAACGTCCCCATAATTAACATAATGTTAAGTGAGGGGATTTGCATTATCTGGAGGTGTCTCTAGTGATCGATATTGATCGAGCGACGGCCATTCTCCAGCGGCTTTCCGCGCAGAAGGCCGAGATGGCTATGTATTTCCTGGAACTGTTGGCCTTAAAGGATGAAATCGAGGCGACCGAAGAAATCAAGGCCGATCCCGAACTGGCGGCGAGCATCCGGCGCGCGCGTGAGGCGCGACGCGACGGCCGTACGGATCAGTTTGTTGACTGGGACGCACGGCATCGTGTATAGTGTCCGGGTTCATCGTGATGCACTGAAGGTCTACCGTAGATTGGACAAGAACCTTCAGATGAAGATAGACGATGCCGTTGAAAAACTGGCGGCCGATCCCTTCCGAAGGGATCTGGACATAAAGCGCCTCCACGGCGAGTTTGCCGGGTATTGTCGTCTGAGGATAGGGGACTTGCGTCTCGTCTATTTTGTAGACACGGAGCAGCGTCTCGTGTTTATCGACGGCCTCTCCTTTCGGGGCGGCGCTTACAAGTGAAGTAGCGCCGCGTCCGTTCACTTTCCGGCATCTGGGAGAACACCCGCCAGCCGCCGCACCGTGCTCGTCGGCTCCCTCTGACGACTGACGACTGACATGGACCACTGCGTCCGCCCGTTGTAGCCTGCCGCGGCCGTGGATATAATGGAGTTGAAACGTGTCGCCGCAGGGGAAGGCGACCCCTTCACCGACCCCTGTGACAGCCTTGAAAGGAGATCTGTACGTTGGAGAAGGTTGAATTCACTGCCGTCATCTTCAAGGAAGATAATACATACGTTGCCCTTTCCCCGGAGTTAAACGTTTCCAGCTTCGGTGATACCGTAGAAGAGGCTAAAAGGGCTCTGGCCGAGGCCGTGGAAGCTTTCCTGGAAGAGTGCAGGAACCAGGGGTCTCTAAGTGAAATCCTTGAGGAGGCGGGATTCCTTAAAGCCGGCCATATATGGATACCTCGAACGGCTGTTGCCCAAACCAGACTGACAGTCTCCGCGTAACCATGGTCGACAAAAAGATCGTTCCGGTTCATTACACCCTGCTGATTCGCGTCTTCGAAATGGATGGTTACCATGTGGCCAGGCAAAAGGGCGACCACATTGTAATGATCAAACCCGGTGCCAAGCGTCCTCTTGTCATTAAGACAAGTCCCCGGCTTGTTCCGGTGACGCATATCAGGACAAACATGTCTTCTGCCGGTATGAGCAGGGAACGTTACTTTGAGCTGCTAGACCAGCTAAAATAACCACACGCCTGTCCGGTGTGCATTTGAACCTGTGTTAAGGTCCCCCCCGGAAAAACCTTCTCCATCCGCAGCTCCAGCACCTCCGCCAGCCGCCGCACCGTGCGGTACGAGCCCAGCGCCCGCCCGCGCTCGGTGTACGAGCTGTACTGCGGCGTCACCCCGATGGCCCGCGCCAGCTTCCCCCGGGAAAGCCCCTTCGCCGGCCTCGGTGCCGCTTCCGATTATCACATCACCACCCTGTCAAATCCTGTCGGCCCGTCCGCTTCGCTCCGCATAGGCAGACACCGCACCGGATAACCGAAACCCGGCGTAATTTGAGTTTGGTGTCCCCCTTATTAAAAGAACGGCATAAAAATTTAGTATGGTGTCCCCGTTATAAGTCCGATAACCGAAACCCCGGCATAAAAATTTAGTATGGTGTCCCCGTTATTAAGTCCCAAAGCCCAATGCCCACGGCCCAACGCGGTCCGCTTGCGGCCCTATCAAAGGCATGACCTCGCTTTCTCTGGAGTTTTTACCTTTTTGCGGTTTGATCCCGCTACAGAACGGGCTATAATGAGAATACAGAGATCGAACCCGACGGAGTGATCAAAATGAGTACAACCCCGATTAAGCAGGAGATCGTTAAAGAACTTGATAGACTGACACCAGAACTACAGCTACAGGTTTTAACTTTTGTCCGAAAGCTGCGGTTTTCGCCGGCTGATGAGGGCGTGTCAGGCAAAGAGCTCCTTCGTTTTGCTGGTATCCTGACCTTGGAAGAAGCCGAGATGATGGAACGTGCCATCGAGGAAAGCTGTGAACGGGTGGACCAGTGTGAATGGTAAGTTCTTGCTATAATTCTATTAGTACTGGTAGAGAGATAGACATCACTAAGAGAGGTGAGATTTTATGAAGTTTAAGCGGATTACCATTGATCCTCAGATCTGTACGGGAAAACCTTGTATTCGCGGATTAAGATTTCCTGTTTCACGGTTGCTCGGCCTCCTGGCCGCAGGGGAAACAAAAGAAGATATCCTTAAAGCATACCCCTATCTTGAATCCGAAGATGTGGAAGAAGCACTGCTGTTTGCTGCTTATCTGGCCGATGATGAGACAGTGGAGTTTGCTCAATGAAGCTTCTTATTGATATGCCTCTTTCTCCGGGATTAGCTGAAAGGCTTACAAGAGAAGGATATGATGCCATTCATGCGGTTTCACTTGGGTTGGATCGGGCGCCTGACGCTGTTATTCTGGACCATGCCCGCCGGGAAGGCCGGATAGTAATTACCGCAGATCTGGATTATCCGCACCTGCTTGCATTAACCCATGCGCAGGGTCCCGGTTTGATTCTTTTTCGAGGCGGCCGTTACAGTGAACTGGAAGCGATAAAACATCTTGAGCGTGTGCTTAAAAGGTTTTCGGGCGACACACTTGGCAAAAGCGTCGTTGTAATCGAAAAGAACCGTATCCGATATCGTCCATTACCTCTTTAACAAACCCTCTTCCGCTCTGCAAATTTGTCCCAGTCCTTTTTCAGATCTTAGCATCCCTTACAATACAACGTTTGACGTTCGAGGTTCAAACGTTCAACGTTCAAACCACCGCGTTGACCCGTATCTCCTTCCCCCTGCAGGGGGAAGGTCGGGATGGGGGTGGAATCCGGTCGTCAGTCGTCGGGCAGCAGGTAGCAGGGGAAAAGACTTACAGGCCGGTGTAACAGGAGGAGCTTCTTGAAGCGTAACTGTCCCAAATCGCAGTGCGCACCGCGCAATACTCAGCGCGCAATGCCCGCCGCCCGGCGCCCTCACCAACATACCTAACGAGTTAATCTTCCAAACACACAAAAAATTTCTCGCTGAAAAGAATAACGATAAGTCTGACCCCATTGTTGCCCTGCGCCCGTTATTGACAGTCGTAGACCGAGGGCATAATGTAATGTATAAAGAGAGGTGA
>DAIRSE010000075.1:0-3760 GCA_036804525.1 Bacillota bacterium
AAATATCTAGACGTCATTAATGGGGTATTGACATAGAAGGTCTGGCACCATCAGCCGACTCAGACTCATGGGCCGGACGAGGAGGTCGCTGAGGACGACATCACCGACAGGTAGGCCCAGGGTTTTTCGAGGGCGAGTTTCATGTAGGCGTGCTGGGCGGTGAGGTCGAAGAGCTTCTGCTCGGCGGCGGCCAGGTCGGCCTCGGCGGCGGCCACGTCCTTCTTCGTAGCCATCCCCAGCTCGTACTTGAGTTGCGCGATGCGCAGGTTCTCGGCAGCGATCTTCACGCCCTGCTCGGCGGCGGCGTAAGCTTCTTCAAGGCCCTTGACCCCGTGGTACAGGGAACGGACCAGCAGCCGGGTGGCGTCCTTGGCGGTCTTGGCGTCCAGGTCGGCTTTCTCGGCGTCCTCGTCAGTGACGGTTTGCAGCCCGGACCCCTGGGGCGCGGCAAAGTTCTTGATGCTCTCCTTAAAACGCGCGGCTTCGACGGCCGTCCATACGGTGGGGCTGTCGTCCAGCGCCCGCGAAATATACGTGTTCAGGTCCGTGGTTACCGGGCTGTAGGCCGGCAGGTCGACCAGAACGGGGCGATAGTCTTCAGCAAAACCGACCAATTGGTTCAGGGCGGCGTAGGCATTGTCAAGCACAGCCTGACTGGATGCCAGAGCGGCACGGGCACCGGTGACGGCGGCCTCCGCCCCGTCAACGGCCAGCTTGCCGGCCATCCCGACGCTCATGAGCGCCTTTACGGTCGCAAGTTCCCGCTCAGCCTTGGCTAAAGCCAACTCCTTCGCCTTGACGTCCCGCAGGGCAACAAGGACATCGTAATATTTGTCGTAGACACCCATGATCACTGAATCACGCTGGGCGTCGTAGGTCTTGAGGGCCGCCTGCCAGGCGAAATGAGTGCTCTCGGCGGCGAGGATACCTGCCTCCGCCTCGGGAGAATAGTTAACGTACCACAGGCCGGACGCCGGTACAAGCGCGTCGTCAGCTTTATCCACATCGAGTTCGGCCTTCTTCAAGGCATTGCTGTGATTAAGAGCACGCTGGACAGCCTTCTCGAGGCTTAGTTGTTCGGGTTGGGTTGCGGTTCGGTTTGGATCTCCTGCCGCCCAAGCCGTGGGGACCATTCCCAGTAAGAACGCTGCAACAAAAAGGCCCAATAGCGCCTTGAACCGCACGAGCGCCCACTCCTTTAACTGGTTAACTATTTAGCAGTTAAAGTATAACCTGCCAGCATTACCAACGTCAACGGCAAAAACTCTCTGCCGAGCAAGGCTGGTTAATAGCTATGATACCAGGAACCTAAAGTAGACTATTTAACAACTTCAGAGTTAACTTAAGTGCCTGTCACGACCAGCGCCGCAATATCGATAAATATCGATAAGTCTGACCCCGCAATAAAATAGAGGAACCCGGGGTTCGCAAGAGCCCCGGGTTCCGGTGGTTCGGTTCCGCTTTTCGGTTCAGTTAGTCAGTCAGGCTAACTTTTAGAACTCGAAGGTAGCGGTCTTGGTGGCGGCATCCCAGGAGAGCTTGCCACCGAAGGCCATCTCGAGACCGCGCAGGGTCGCGTAGGTGGCGCCGTCGATGATCTTGCCGCCCTGGTCAACAGGGATCGGGTTGCCGTTGATCAGAATCTGGTTCTTGCCGATCGGGAAGGCCACGACCGTACCGCTCTTCACGAAGTAGGCGGTCTTAGTGGCGTCATCCCAGCTCTTGCTCAGGCCGAGGACTTCGTTCAGCTTGTTGACCTGGACGAGGGTCCGGCCGTTCACGACAGCCACGCCGGCGTCGCCAACCTTAAAGGAAGCGGTGACCTTAGTGGCATCGAAGGTGGAAGCATTGGCAACTCTCAAAGCCGGGTCAGTGTTGTCGAGGGAAGCCGGAACAAACATGGTGCCGCGAATCTTCACCTTGACTTCACCGGAGAAACGATCATCCAGATCGTACTTGATGTTCTTGATCGTGATCTTGTCGATACGACCAGAGCTCAGACCGGACACTGAACTGATAGTAATGCTGGTGTCACCAGCAGCTCCAGCGGAAACGTCATCGCCGTCGTTAACAGCGTACTTAATCTTGTCAGCGAACTTGACACCGGCAGGCAGTGACAGAATGAGGCTGCCGCTCAAGAACGTATCCTTGCCGGCCTCGGTGATCACGATGTCACCAGCAGCTTCGGTTAAGCCGCCTGCCTTAACCTTAGCAATAGTGGCTTCGGCGGTAGCGCGGGCCTTAACGTTAGCAACCGCAACCTTGCCTTCCGCACCGGCAGTACCGGAAACCTTGATCTCCAGAGGACCGACAACAGCCTTGTCCGGAAGCGCATTAACCTTAATGTTGCTGATGGTGTACTCGGTCTTTGGGTTCAGGACGGCCATGTAGACCTTGGTGTTGTCACTGTAGCGAGTGATGTTCTTCATGTCACCGCAAACAGGATTGTCGGAGAATTCATACCCATCGGGCAACTCTAGAATAACGGTGTCGTCAGCACTCAGAGCGATGTCGCTCTTCAGCTTGATGTTGTTAACAGCTTTGCCAGCGGATGCAATGTAGACACTCGCAAGGTCATTACTGTCAACAACAGAAATGGTAACCGGAGCCTCTGCAAAGGTAGCAATGGTTACGTCTTCGTCCTCGAAGTCGGCGTCGGTAGAGAAGACGCTGACTACAACGTCCGCCTTATCGGCACCAGGCCGGAGTTCGAATTTCGGGGTGATCTTAACAGTATCAGCGAGCGTTCTAGTACCGCTGACAGTAAACTGGGCAGTACGGGTCCCGTTACCGGCACTCAGCGTCAGTGTAAGACCGTAGGAACCGCTGAAGGACTCGCCACTCGCAAAATCCCAGACATAGTCCTCAGGAAGTTCAAGGTAGACAATCTCACTATTGCTGAGAGCGTTCTTCACGTTCTCAGTGATGGAGATCTTGGAACCTTCCTTATCCTTGAACAGGTCATAGGTGATCTTCTTGGGGGAAGCAGCAGAAACGGTAACCTCAGCATCACCGGTGCTGCCAACCAAGAACTCGCCGCTCTGGGTGAAAATAGTATAACCGCTGCTATCCACAGCCTTAGCGGTCACTTTCACCTTAATATCTGAAGCAGCACTGTCGCCAATGACGACCCTACTACCGCCGGCCTTGAACTGCACCCAGAAATTGCCAGCAGCAATGGCACCCGGGATTTCAACGGTAACAAAATCGTCGTCAGAGGACTTAACAAGGGCCTGATTGGCGGCACTCGGGTCGTTGCCCGTAGCGTCGTAGACGACGGCTAAGGTAGTGTTTCCTACAACGGGATTGCTCTCCCATTCCACATCAGAGGGTAGTTCAACAGTAACATACAGCTTATCCGTTGAAACAAGTGCCTGGTCAAGGTCACCCTTAACCCAGCCCAATTCAACAGCCACATTGGTGTCAAGACCATTGGCCGTTGCGTTGGTAAACTTCACCGGATCAGCCGCAAACGCGCTGCCCATCGGCAGTACCAGCGTGAGTACGAACACGATGGCGAGCAGCAGGGAGATCTTCTTGTTCCGCGCTTTAATCACCTAATTCCCTCCTTGAAAATATTTTCGGGTCTGGTAACCCAACAAGGTGCTTTGCGGTTCGTAAGGTGCTTCGTCAACCAGCTAAGGTCCTTTTGACGTTCACCTTTACTGCCGGGTTCCACATCCCCCCTTTAACATAGATGCAAAAGGTGCTATGGATACGCACACCTTCTAATCGAGGTAACCCTTTGCAGCGGTGGTAC
>DAIRSE010000076.1:0-3498 GCA_036804525.1 Bacillota bacterium
CTTACGGGCGGCCTAATCAGGGTTATTAAAATTTAGGTATTGACATAGAAGGTCCAAAGCCCAATGCTCAATGCGCAATGCTCACAGCTATTACGGGGTGATACGATGCTTGATTTGAAGTTCGTGCGCAAAAACCCTGACGCGGTCCGGGAAGCACTGAGGAAGCGGGGCGTGGATTTCAACCTCGACCAGCTCCTCGACCTGGACGACGAATGGCGGCAGATACTGTTTACCGTCGAGCAGCTCAAGAACCGGCGCAACTCTGTTTCCGAAGAAGTCGCCCGGCTGAAGAAGGCCCGTCAGCCCGCCGATGATTTGATCGTCCAGATGCGCGAGGTTTCCCAGCGGATCAAGGAACTGGACGAGGATGTCCGCCGCGCGGAGGAAAACATCCAGTCTCTGATGCTCCAGATCCCCAACATTCCTCACCCGTCGGTTCCCTACGGGAAGGGCGAAGAGGACAATGTCGAGATCCGCCGCTGGGGCGAGCCGCGCAACTTCGCGTTTACGCCCGAGGCGCACTGGGACCTGGGGGAACAACTGGGGATCATCGATTTTGTGCGCGGGGGCAAGGTCAGCGGGGCCAGGTTCAGTTTTTACCGCGGGATTGGCGCCCGGCTGGAGCGGGCCCTGATCAACTTTATGGTGGACCTGCACGTTAACCGTCACGGGTATACCGAGCTCTTTCCGCCGTTTTTGGTCAACGGGGCCAGCATGGTCGGTACGGGCCAGCTGCCCAAATTCGCCGAGGACATGTTCAAGGTCGAGGGCCAGGACTACTACCTCATCCCGACGGCCGAGGTCCCCGTGACCAACTACTACCGCGACGAAATCCTGGACGCTGAAATGCTTCCGGCTTACTTTGTAGCCTACAGCGCCTGCTTCCGGGCCGAGGCCGGGGCGGCCGGACGCGACACGCGGGGCCTGATCCGGCAGCACCAGTTCAATAAGGTCGAGCTGGTCAAGCTCTGCCGCCCGGAAGACTCGGACGAGGAACTCGAAAAACTGGTACACAACGCCGAAGAGGTGCTGAGACTCCTCGAACTGCCCTACCGGATCATCCTCCTCTGCACCGGCGACATAGGGTTCTCGGCGGCGAAGACCTACGACCTGGAGGTGTGGCTCCCGAGCTACCAGAGCTACAAGGAAATCTCCTCATGCTCCAATTTCACTGACTTCCAGGCCCGCCGGGCCAATATCAGGTACCGGCCCGAGCCGCGCGCCAAGGCGGAGTTTGTGCATACGTTAAACGGTTCGGGCGTCGCCGTGGGGAGGACGGTGGCGGCTATCCTGGAGAATTACCAGCAAGCCGACGGATCGGTAGTGATACCGGAGGCGCTGCGGCCGTACATGGGCGGCATAACGAGAATTGAGCCCGTGTAGAGGGGCTCAATTCTCGGCTGTGAGCGCTAAGCACTGAGCACTGAGATTAACGAGGAAAGGGATTCGGCGCTGCCGAACCCTTCAATCATCTCAACGCTCAATGCTCAATGCCAAGAAAATCAAGCGCTGACAGGCAAATGCTGCTCATACGGTATCCTTGACATGGGTTAAGCGTCTGTGGTATATTAAATTTTGCTTGAGCCGCGGTCATACGGAGGGGTGTCCGAGCGGTTTAAGGAGGCGGTCTTGAAAACCGTTGAACCCTGACGCGGTTCCGTGGGTTCGAATCCCACCCCCTCCGCCATTTCAGACGTCAGAAGTCGGGCGTCAGACGTCGGACTCGAAAGAATTCGCCGGGGGCGAATTCCAGGATTAAAAAGTAAGTTGTTAGACGTCGGTGGCGGAAGTGGAGCGGGGAACGGTTTTTTGATAAGATTAAGGGTGGTTGTCGGCGTTGTTCGTCCTAAAGACGGCGTCCGGCGACCGTATACCGAGTTTGGAGAGATGGCCGAGCAGGTCGAAGGCGCTCCCCTGCTAAGGGAGTAGGCGGGCAAAACCTGCCTCGTGGGTTCGAATCCCACTCTCTCCGCCATATGAGACGTGCGATGTGAGAGGTCAGAGGTGAGTAGTTAACCCCGGAGAGTTCCCAGGGCTACCCACGACTGACTTCCCGCCTCACATATCTAAATTGTGCGCCCGTAGCTCAATGGATAGAGCAACAGACTACGGATCTGTAGGTTAGGGGTTCGAATCCCTTCGGGCGCGCCACAAAACAGATATCAGTCGTCGGACGTCAGACGTCGGACTTGAAGGAATTCGCCAGGCGAATTCCAATTTTATTAGTTCCATAAATCCTAGCCAGCATCATCCCGGAAAACCGCTGCCGACGACCGACGACAGAATTGCGCCCGTAGCTCAGGAGGAAAGAGCAGCGGTTTCCTAAACCGCGTGCCGGGGGTTCGAGTCCCTCCGGGCGCACCAATAAAGAAGTCAGAGGCCAGAAGTCAGAGGTCTGAACAGACGAAGGAATCGCTAAAGCGATTCCGGATTCTAAAACTAGTTAAAGGTCAGAAGTTGGAGGTCGGAAACAGAGGAAGCATCGGCCCAGCCGATGCGGAGGATTAGTCATCCGGTATTCTTATGATTGTTGCAGGAAGTGAAAAGACGAAGCCGGAGGTTTGATTTGCGGCAGTTCACCAGAACCATTCTTGAGATTACTATTCTGACCTCCGACCTCGGGCACCTGAAATCCTTATGATCGGCAGGCTGGAGCGGGAAAAACACGAGGGCTTCATGCGCGAGGCGCTGAAAGAGGCCGAGAAAGCTTTTGCCCTCGGCGAGATCCCGGTGGGGGCCGTGGTGGTGGTCAACGGGCAGGTCGTGGCCTGCGGCTACAACCTGCGCGAAATGCTCGATGACGCGACAGCCCACGCCGAAATCTTGGCCCTGCGCGAGGCGTCCCGGAAGCTCGGCGACTGGCGCTTAAGCGAAGCTACGCTTTACTCTACCGTGGAACCCTGCCCGATGTGCGCGGGGGCGATTGTGCAAGCCCGTGTGCGCAAGGTGGTTTACGGGGCCGACGACCCCAAGGCGGGTGCGGCCGGGTCTGTGCTGGACCTCCTGCGCGAACCGCGCTTCAACCACCAGGTGGAGGTTGTCCCGGGCATCTTGGCAGAAGAGTGCCGGGCAATCATGCAGCAGTTCTTCCGGCGCTTGCGGGAAGAACAATGAGGTTTGCCGGTTGCCAAACGCACAATTTGTAATACAGTAGACCGACGCGGAGAGATGGCTGAGTCTGGTCGAAGGCGCTCGACTCGAAATCGAGTAGGCGGACCAAAATCCGCCTCGTGGGTTCGAATCCCACTCTCTCCGCCATATAAGAACTGAGATGTGAGAAGTCTGAGGCGCGAAACAGAGGAAAGCGCCGGAGTTCTTACATTTTAAATTCAGAAGTGAGAGGTTAGATGTAAGTCAACCTCTCACTTTTTTGTTTGAATCAGGGCTCAACCAGGCCCAACCCTTGATTTTTGTAAAGTATATGTTACAATTGTTGTGGCTACAATGTAAAATAGGTGATGTTCAATGGCGATTATAAGCCGCGAGCGACTACTGAAG
>DAIRSE010000077.1:0-1960 GCA_036804525.1 Bacillota bacterium
GGGCCGCAGAGTAAGAATGTAGGGAAGAAGCTGCAAAGCACGCCAGGTAGCAGGGGTAGGGTTGACGTTTTACTTATCAATGTATATACTTTGTATAAACGTGTATAAGCATGCCATTAAGGAAGGTGCTGCTGATGCTGGCGTATGTGCAAAAGTGGGGCAACAGTCTGGGCATACGTATTCCGAGATCCCTGATTCAGAGAGTGGGTTTGGCTGAGGGTGCACCCGTGGACTTGGAAGTCGGCGACGACGGGCTGATTATTCGTCCCAGACGTTGCAGTCTCGAAATGCTATTGTCTCAGGTTACTGAGGATAACCTGCACTGTGAAGTGGACACCGGACAGCCGGTGGGACGTGAAGTATGGTAGAGCCCGAACTGTATGTTCCCGATAGGGGAGACGTCATCTGGCTACAGTTCAATCCTCAGGCGGGGCACGAGCAGGCCGGTCGCCGGCCGGCGTTGGTGATTTCTCCACGCATTTACAACGGCAAAGTCGGCCTGGCCCTGGTTTGCCCTGTCACTTCCAAGGTGAAGGGTTATCCCTTCGAGGTTTTGTTGCCGGGCAGCTTGCCGGTTTCCGGCGTGGTTCTGGCTGATCAGGTTAAAAGTCTGGATTGGCGGGTAAGGGAAGCGGAATTTATCTGCTCTGTCCCGGCGGAGATCATCGGGGAAGTTCTCGAAAAACTGCGGCTGCTCGTTTAGTGCCAGGCACTCAAGTTATCAAGTTTTGACAAGTTCGATCTCCAAGAGAGCCCTCCCCCGGGCTCTTTTGGGGTTGGTAAGTTGTTGTGCAGCGGTCCCTGAGCGGTTATCATGATACCGAAAGGTTGCGTGGTCTTTGTGCCGACAGTCTTGAGAGTGGGACCTTACCGGTTCTTTCCTGTATGGTAATTGGTATAATGATGCTTGAGGAGGCGGTGAACTGTGGCGCTGGAGAGAATCCTGGACGAGGCAAGAAAACTCCCGAAAGCGGAACGGGAGCGGTTGATCAGGGAGCTTACGCGAGACAGGGCGCGGGATGAGGCCGGTAAGGAATTTGAAAAGGCCGCTGGCTCCTGGCGTGACTTGAACGCGGAGGAGTTTGTCGCCGAGGTTTACCGGCGGCGGGCAAGAAGTGAAAGGCCGCCAGCGGAATGGTGATTGCTAAATACCTCGTGGACACCGATTGGGTTGTTTTTTATCTGCGCGGCAGGGAACCATACGTCTACAGTTTGCAAGGCTTGCGAAAAGAAGGCCTGGCCGTAAGCATCATCTCGATCGCCGAGTTATACGAGGGTGTTTTTCGGGCCGAAAGCCGGCAGGCCAGGGAGGAGGGCCTTGCCCGTTTTCTCACCGGTGTAGTTATAGCGGATCTCAACATAGGTGTAGCCAGGGTCTTCGGGCAACTCCGGGCGGAATTGCGACAGCAAGGGCTGACCGTTGCCGACCTCGACTTGCTGATAGGGAGCACTGCTTTATATTACGATTTTGTGTTACTCACAAATAACCGGAGACATTACGAGAAAATCCCGGGCATCCGACTAGCAGAACCGGTAGCTTGACGCAAGGCGCGAAGTAAAGGGCCGTGGCTTCATCCCGTTGCGTTGGCTTCCTCGTTCGGGTTTTCGGCGCGTGAGTTGCGGAGGGTGGCAAGGCTTGTTGAGGAACACGCCGAGTTGTTCAGGAGGAAATGGTATGAGTACTTCGAGTAGGCTGGCCGCTTCGGTTGTGGCTACGGATGTATGGTTCAGCGATGATATGCTCTATGCACGGCTTTCCGACGGGCGGGAGATCGGCGTGCCCATCGCCTGGTTTCCGCGGCTGAAGAACGCCCCACCCGAAGCCCGTGCCAGGTGGAGGTTTATCGGGCGCGGCATCGGCATCCGCTGGGATGACCTGGACGAGGATATCGCCGTTCAATCCCTTGTTCAACCGGAGCTGTTCCCCTTGACGTTAACTTAAGTACTCAACTTTCGCACA
>DAIRSE010000077.1:2060-3183 GCA_036804525.1 Bacillota bacterium
CAACTTTCGCACATAGATAATCCCATAGATAATCCCAGCCGAGGCTTGAGATAGTTGGGTAGCTGATGGTGCCAGACACTTGACTTATTAACTTTTCCTTCGACCTCACCGCCCAGCACGAGTATATGAAACTCGGCCTCGAAAAACCCTGGGCCTACGCCGCCGCCAGCTCGTCCTCATCGGCATCGTCGTCCTTGTCGTCGTCCGGCAACTAAGTTTAAGTAAAGGGTCAGGCACGAAACTTAAAAGACCGCCTTCTCCAGGGGCGGCTCTCCCATCGGACGGGGAGCCGCCTTTTGCCATTGGTGTTCTTGCAGCCGCCTTGCCATTGACCCCAGGATCGTGATCTGATATTCTGATTATCAGAAGAAGACCGAGTGCGGAGGTGAGACCGGATGGGCGAACCGGAGACGATTCGCGTGGGTAAGCGCGGCACGGTGGTCATCCCGTCCTCTCTGCGGGAGATCTACGACCTGCGAGAGGGCACATTGTTGGTGGCCGAGGCGCGGGAGGAGGGGGTACTGCTGCGCCCGGCGGCGGTTCTGCCGGTCGAGATCTACACCCGGGAACGCAAGGCCGAGTTTCTCCTGAACAACGCCGTCACGCCCGAGGACTACGACCGGGCGGTTGATGAGGTCCGCCGGCTCGGGCTCGACCCGGAGAAAATCCCCCACGAAAGGCCGCGGTCGCGCTAGATGCCTCGGCTGTTCCTGGACGCCAACGTGCTTTTCTCCGCCGCCTACGGCAGCCGGGGCCTGCTGCGGCTGTGGGAGTTGGCCCGGAGCGGGGAGGTCACGTTACTGACCTCGGGCTATGCAGTGGAGGAGGCGCGGCGTAACCTGCGTCACCCGGACCAGCGGCGGCGGCTGGCGGAACTCCTGAGTGACGTGAGCGTGGTGGCCGAAGCGCCGCCGGACGCGTCCTGTCCGGCAATGCTGCCGGAGAAGGACCGGCCGCTGCTCCTGGCGGCGATCGCGGCGGGGGCGACGCATTTCCTGACCGGTGACCTGCGCCATTTCGGCCGCTACCGGAACCAGGCCGTCGCCGGCGTGCGGATCTGCACGCCGCGGGACTACCTGGCAGGTAGTTACGGGCGACTCTGAGGTAGCTGATGGTGCCAGAC
>DAIRSE010000078.1:0-3075 GCA_036804525.1 Bacillota bacterium
GCCGGATGTATACTAATCACAGGAAGAACGCGTAATCCTATGTAGAAAAGGAGGGACGGAAGTCAATGAAGGCAACTGGCATTGTACGCCGTATTGATGATCTAGGAAGGGTGGTTATTCCTAAGGAAATCCGTCGTACGCTGCGCATCAGAGAAGGCGACCCCCTTGAAATATTCGTTGATCGTGACGGCGAGGTCATTCTTAAGAAGTATTCCCCCATCGGCGAACTCGGTGAATTTGCCAAGGAATATGCCGATTCCCTCTACGAAGCCACCGGCCACATTGCCTGCATCGCGGATCGCGATACCATCATCGCCGTTTCCGGTGCCCCCAAGAAAGAGTTCTTGAACAAGCCCATCAGCCCGGCCATCGAAAGGGTTATGGAAGAACGGAAGGCCATCGTTGTCAACGCTCCCGGAGATGACGCCCTGTGCCGGGAATGCCTTATGGGCGAAAACGGTGAGTGCAAGTACACTGCCGAAGTCATCGCCCCCATCATCTCCGAAGGCGATCCCATCGGAGCTGTAATGCTGATCACCAAGGAACCCAACGTAAAGATGGGCCAGTTGGAACTTAAATTGGCCGAGACGGCGGCAGGGTTTCTGGCTAAGCAGATGGAACAATAAATGGCCGAAAGGCCATTTTTTTTGTGATGCTCGCATCGGCCTTGTCCGATGCTTCTTCTATTTCCGACGAATGACGATTATAATTGGCTCTGGTGGAATTCGCGTAGCGAATTCCTTCGAATTCGACGACTGACGACTGAAACAGGGAGGAACTTAGGCTTGTCTCATCTTATTACCATTGCCGGGTTGGGGCCCGGGTCAAAGGAATTGCTGCCCCTGGGGGTATGGGAGGAGCTCCGGCGGGCGGAAAGAATTTACCTGCGCACGGCCCGGCATCCCGTAGTGCCGTGGCTTTTGGAACAGGGGCTGGCGATAACGGCTTTTGATGCTATATACGACGAGGAAGACAGCTTTGAAGTTGTGTACCGGCGCATTGCCGCTGCTGTCCTCGAGGCGTCGGAGGCCGGCCCTGTCTTGTACGCGGTGCCCGGCCATCCCCTGGTGGCTGAAGAGGCCTCCCGTTTGATCTTGGATGAAGCTCGGAAACGGGGGACGCCGGTCCGCATCCTCACCGCGATGTCCTTTCTCGACCCCCTTTTTACCGCCGCCGGGCTCGATCCCGCGTCGGGAGTCAAGGTTTTAGACGCCCTCGCCCTGGATAAGCAGTCCCCCGATCCCGGTGTCGCCTGCATCGTGATGCAGGTACACGACCGCCTGGTGGCTTCGGACGTCAAGCTCCGCCTGATGGAGCGGTATCCCGAAACACACCCCGTGACGGTGGTCAGGGCGGCGGGGGTACCGGGCGAGGAACGCGTCGAGCGCGTCCCGCTCTTCAAGGTGGACAGGCTGCCGTGGATCGACCACCTGACTTCGTTCTGTCTCCCCCCGTCTGAAGAGGCTTACAGCTTCGAAAGCCTGGTGCACATCATGGCGGCCCTGCGTGCCGAGAACGGCTGTCCCTGGGACCGCGAGCAGGATCACCACACCCTCAAGCGCTACCTCATCGAGGAAACTTATGAGGTTATCGAGGCTATAAATGAAGGCGATATGCATAGTGTGTGTGAAGAGTTGGGAGACTTACTGTTACAAATCGTCTTCCACGCCCAGATCGCAAAGGAAAACGGCTTCTTCAACGTCTACAGCGTTATTAAGGGCATATGCGAAAAAATGATCCACCGCCACCCGCATGTCTTCGGCAAGACCAAGGTCAGCGGGTCGGAGGAAGTTTTAAGAAATTGGGAGAAGATTAAACAGCAGGAGAAAAAACATCAATCCTCTTGTTTAGCGAGTGTTCCGAAAGGGCTGCCCGCTTTACTGCGCGCCGAGCGGGTGCAGGCCAAGGTTTCCAGGGTGGGTTTCGACTGGCCTGATTACCAGGGGGCGCTGGACAAAGTGTTAGAGGAAGAGAGGGAACTGCGCCAGGCGTTACGGGTTGGCTCCCGGTCGAAAATTGCCGAAGAGTTGGGGGATCTCTTGTTTGCTGTCGTAAATGTGGCCAGGCTGAAAGGTATAAACGCCGAAGAAGCGCTTTCTGCAACGGTTGATAAGTTTATCCGCCGTTTTGGGTATATTGAAGATAAAGTGCGCGCAGAAGGGATGGAACTGAGCAAGGTTTCCCTGGAGACCATGGACGAGTGGTGGGAGCAAGCAAAAAACTTAGAAAAATAAAAGGAAAACTCTGCATAAAAGCAGGAAAAACAGGGATAGACAAGAATGTCTTACTGCACATACAACAATTTCTTGGAGGGATAAGTTGTGAACAAAGCGGAACTCGTATCGAGCGTAGCTGAAAAAGCCGATCTGACGAAGAAAGATGTCGAAAAGGCCCTAAGCGCTATGCTGGACAGCATCAGCGAAGCTCTGGCCAAGGGTGACAAGGTTCAGCTGGTTGGCTTCGGCACCTTTGAGACCAGAGAGAGAGCCGCCCGTAAGGGAAGAAACCCGCAGACCGGCGAGGAAATCAGCATCGCCGCGACCAAGGTACCGGTGTTCAAGGCCGGAAAGGTACTGCGTGAGGCTGTTTCCAAGTAAGCTGCGGTGAGGCTTGATAAGTTCCTTAAAGTGTCAAGACTTATTAAGCGTCGTACCCTGGCCAAAGAAGTCTGCGACGAAGGCCTGATAACGGTAAACGGCAGGGCGGCCAAGGCGAGCACGGTTGTTAAACCGGGTGACGTTATATCGCTCCGTCTCGGTTCCCGCCGCATTACCGTTGAAGTGCTGGAAGTCGCCGACAACGTGCCGGCTAAACTTGCTTCATCGCTCTATAGTGTCCTCTCCAGCGAGAGGATTGACGACAACAACGAGTTTTAGATCGGGTTTTCCTTGTGGCTTTGAGGCCCTGTTAAGGCGGGGCCTCATTTTTTTGGCATTCAGCCTGCCGGGAAGGCATATCCATTAATGAACTGTCCTTAACGGGGGGATCAAGGGTGGAGTATGAGGTCAAGCACCGTCTCGAGATGCGCGATCGCAAGGAGCTGTCCCTGGCGGGGGTGCTCCGCGTGGAGAGCTT
>DAIRSE010000079.1:0-2930 GCA_036804525.1 Bacillota bacterium
CTTCCAGGTGGAGCCCTCCTTGCGCTCCAGATACAATGTCACCGAAATCTGGTCAACTATCTGGTTAGCCTGCGTGAAACCCATCAGCTTGACCGTATTGCTTGAAACCTTATTAATGTCCGAACCCCACGACCGAAGGTACTGCGTGGCCTCGATACCGGCATCCCCATCCACCGTTACGGACGCCGCCGCCAGGGAAAAGCCGCCGAACACCACTGCCAGCGCCAGCAAAACTACCAACCCCTGCCTCACTGCATCCACTCCTTTTGAATAGTTGTCTTACTAACATGTCTCAAAACGAGGCGGGTTGGATTTAAAATCCAAGGGATATTCCTAAATTTTATTATTTGAGAGAACCGGCAATCCGAACAATCTCTTCCGGCGTCCCTATCCCGGAGACGGCGTAAGTGAGTACCCCGTCATCCCAACAAGCTTTAGCGGAAGAGTCCTTTTGGGTAATGAACAGCACCGCGGGGCTCCCCCATATCTTTGTCTGTTGCACAACGGTGTCGTCCGTATCGTAGCCCAGGCCCAGGTGGCTTTCTCCCAGGCGGTTCTCTTCCGTGATGAGGATGTAGCCGTTTTCGCCTTTGGTGTAAAGCAGGCTGATCCTGAATCGCCCGTCTCCCTGGTTGGCAACGTTGACGCTTTTTAACTTGCACCCTTCAGGCAGATAGCCGGGCTCCTTAATCGGGAAAGGAACTCCTGCCTGAGCTTCCTCAATGGCAGCGAATTCTTGCTGAGACGGAGGGGCAGTTGTACCGCTCGGTGATGGGTTTTGATATTCCGGATGGACCTGGCCCGTGGAATCGCCCAGGAAAGTGACCTTAAAAGATCGCCAGAGCTTCAGGGTGACCGCCTGTACGTCAGGCACGAACAGGTTTACAGCGATGAACAGTGCTACGGCCGTAACCGCTGCTTTCCACCAGATGGCGGACCTGCGCCGATGTTGAAGCTTTTGCTGAATGCCGCTCCAGATCCGGTCCATGTCCGGCTCCGGACCGCGCTCGGCCCTCTGCTTGATAATATCGGACAGGATGTCGTCCAGTTCTTTTTCCCGGTCGGCCATTCAGTTCACCTCTTACTTACCAAGCGTTTCTTTGTCCAGCTTTTTCTCCAGCATATCGGCCAGCAAGTCCCGTGCCTTGCGCAGACGAGACTTTACCGTACCCTCGGGGATACCGAGAGCCAAGGCGATCTCGTTTGTCGTCAACTCCAGATAGTATTTCAGAGTGACGACAACCTGGCAATCGCGTGAGAGGTTTAGAATTGCTTTCTCGATCTCGATACGGCGCTCGCACTCGATCATACCGGACTCAGGCGTAACCTCGGTGATCAATTCTTGGAGGTTATCGCAAAACTCTACCTCTTTCCGTTTCCGCAACAGGTTGCAGGCTTTATGGGTGGCGATTTGTATTAGCCAGGCTTTCACTTTACGGGCGTCGCGCAGCCGTTCCAGGTTCCGGTGCGCGGCAAGGAAAGTCTCCTGGGTCACCTCTTCCGCAAGATGCCGGTCCTGAAGAATATAGTTCGCGGCGTAGTAGACTTCTCTCCAAAGCCATGCGTACAGTAATTCGAGCGCGCGATCTTTGTCATTCCGTCGCAAGAAATGTAAAAACTTGTCTAGCATATGTACCGTTTTGGCGATCTGGAAAGAAAATCCTGCCCACCGCTGAAAACCTGGCAACCTATGCCATAGTTTTATGGATTTTCGAAATCCTTTTGGCTTCTTTTTCAGACATATAGGTAGACGGATAAAAAAGGGGGGGGTCGGCGACGGGCTAGCGTTACCTCTGATCTAGCATAGGGAATCTGCATCCGAGAAATGAAAGGAGAGACTCCGGTGAAAAGAATCAGCAAGCTCATTGCTATATTGGATTAACATCCGAACCCAAGCCTTTTCAGCTCGCTGATCGTTCCTTCCTGACCGGCTCGCCAGCGTTGGAGCCGCCGAAACCAGGATTGCCGTTCGTATTCGGTGCGACTGCGACTGCGTTTGCCCTTATAAGGCAGGCCGACTTTGCATATACCTAAGTTCTTTAAGGCGCTCGAGGGGATAGTAAACATCGAGACCTCGCATCTTGGTGAAAAGGCCTAGTTCCGGCCCAGTACCTCTTCCGGTGTCCGGGCGATGACCCCGTCGTAGCCCGTGAAGTCCCGTGTGTTGTAAGTGCATAGCAGGGAGATCTCCAGCGCCTTCATCTGCGCGACCAGATAGGCGTCGAAGATATCTCCGCCCTTCACCCGGCTTGCCGCAACCAGGGTCTTAAGGTGTTCAAAGACCCGCGGGCCGGCCTCGAGTACCTGGAAAATGTCGCTTAAGCTTACAACCTGCTCCCAGGCCTCTTCCGGCTGTAGGGGCTGCCGGACGCGGCGGCGGTCGGTGACCACGGCATAGAACTCCAGTAGGATTTGCAACACCAGAGCCCCCTTGATCCGCCCCTCGGCCACGGCCTCGACCAGGGCCCGGCTGGCCGGGTGTTGCGGCGCATCGAGGTCCACTGCATAGACGAGGACATTGGTATCGAAAAGGATCAACGTCCGAGCCTTCCTTCATAAATATCCGCCCGCTTGGGCACCTGGATCACACCCAGGGAGAACTTTCCGAGGTCTCGCGGGTTCACCGACGGGAGATATTTCTCGAGGGCTTCGAGCACCAGCTCGTTCTTTGGCCGCCCGGTCCGCTGCGCCGCCCGGTCCAGCGCCGCCAGAAGGTTACCTTTCTCCTTTGGAACGTAGATGTTAAACTGCACGGCAAACACCTCCACTCATAGTGTAGCCCATCTCAATATACATAGACAATAGGTATTTCCCGCCAGTGGTCGGCCTTACCGGAACAGAGAAAGGAACCCCGCAGGGTTCCTTTCTCTGTTCCGTGCTTACATTGGGCTTTAGCCGCAGGTGCCCTTATCGCCGCAGCCGGCGCACCC
>DAIRSE010000080.1:0-2811 GCA_036804525.1 Bacillota bacterium
CCCTGGACGACGTTCGTCGAGTTCCCGGTGGACATCACCGATGACGACAACGTTGCCGTCACCGTACAGGTTGAGTTTACCGACTGCGCCCTTGTTGACAAGCGGACGGTAGCCATCGACCTGGTGATCAAGGTCGCCGTCAAGGTCACCCGCATCCAGCAGCCGACCATCTTCGTCTGCCTCGTGCTGCAGCCCGAGGCGCCGGGTCTGCCCTGCCCGGGCACGCTGGTGAACGTCACGGTCAGGCAAGGCGACACGTGTTTCTCAATAGCGCAGGCCAACAACACAACGGTCGCCGACATTCAGGCCCGCAACCCCGACGTCAACTGTAACAACCTGCAGCCCGGAACCGTTCTGGTAGTCTGCCGGGGACTGGGCTAAAACGATAACAACCTCACCAGCTAAGTAGTTGAGCCACCTTCGCCTTGCGAAGGTGGCTCAACGATTAGTGAGCTGTATTGCACATAACGACAGGTACCCGGGCGCTGTACCCGGGTACCAGCTGCACGGCTGGGAAGCAGCCGTACCGGTCTTCCTTACAGGGCGAAAATGATCACGCCGACGAGGAAGAGAAGAAAGCCCAGGATTTTCACAAAGGGAGGAGTCGGTGCTCCGATCAGGAAGAGACCGATCCCGGCCAGGAACGCCCCCACGAGCATGATTGCGGGCGCGCCGGGGAAGGCCTTGGCTTCCGCGTCACCGCCGTTCCGTTCGACAGCGTCTGTCATCTGTGTATGCCCCCTTCTTTAAGAATAGTGGTGATGGTTGGCGAACAAAGCACGGAGCGTGCTTTGTTCTGGTATAGGGTATGTGCCAAGAGGGAAAAATGTGCCTGATGTTGGAGCGATTAGCATTATTTGGTATCTCCTAAGACGCGGTAAGGGCCTTAAGGAGCTTCAACCCGCCGCCCATCTTGGCCTTAGCCCGCGGCGGGCTGCTGGCCTGGATGGTGTGGAGCGAGTCGGCCAAGGCGACTATCATGTCGGAAAGGGTTTCGATCGCCTGTCCGGCCATCTTGCCCACGCCTGCATAATGCTTGATGGTGTCCACCCAGGTCACCGCTGCCGGGGCCGCTTTGATTTCTTCGGCCGGGCGCTCGGAATCGAGATGCAGCGACAGTTCGTTAATCTTTTCGGTCAGTTGCTCCAGTTTGACGGCGATACGGTTGATGTCCTCGGCCTGTGACTTCTGCGTGTCCTCCAAACCATCGATCCTGGCCACCAGGCTTTCCAGGGTCCCCGTGTCCAGTTCCATAATAACACTTCCTTCCTCCGTCACTGTTAATGCTCATCTTCACCGGGCAGCACATGCCGGTTTGCGGCAGATGCTAGATATGGTTATATTACCTTTAGTTGCCATTTTATGATCGGCAGGCTGATGTTGTGACTGCCGCCGGCTGGGGCATACCAAAGGCCGCCGGCAGATGCCGGCGGCCTTTGGCCGGAAAATCTCGTATGGCTTATGCTTATGTTAGAGGGCAAAGATGATTACGCCGACGAGGAAGAGAAGAAAGCCCAGAAGCTTGACGAATGGAGGAGTCGGTGCTCCGATCAGGAAAAGACCGATCCCGGCGAGCAACGCTCCGACCAACATACCCAAAACGCACTTGGGGAAGGCCTGGACTTCCGCTTCGCCGCCGTTTACAAAGTCCATAATACTACCTCCTAATGCTGAAGTTTGCTAGGAACGGATAGCTTACCGTTCTGGTATAAAATATGCCTTGATTAGAAAAATGTGCCAGAAAGGATAATCTGGTTCCAAGCCGGCGGCGATGTTTTTTGGCAGTCTGAACCGTTTATGCACCGGCGCTGCCGGACGGCTCAGCGGGCGGCGCTTCTTTGCTTTCTTTCCTGCCGCCTTCCAGCCCGGCCAGTCCCTGCAAAAGCCTGGTGACCGACTGAATCATGCCGGAGAAATCGATTTCTCCGCTCCCGACCGCACTTTGATTTCTGGTGGAGGACTTAGACTGGCTGCTGAACTGGGTGGAGCTGATGGAATCGATGAGCGCGGCAACCATGCCGGCGATGTTTTCAATGACCTGCCCGGCCCTCTTTCCCACAGCGGCGTAGTGTCTGACGGTATCCAGCCACGGTACCGGCGGTTCCGGAACCGGCGCGGGTTTGTACTCAGGGACGGACACCTCCCCCTGGAGCTGCAGCGACAGGTTACTGATCTGTTCTGTCAGCTGATCCAGTTTGGTCATTATGCTGGCGATGCTTTCGGCCTGCAGGTTTTGTTTCTTTTCCAGTTCATCCAGCCTGGCTACCAGTTTGCCCACTACGGTTGATCCTCTGACCATGCCTGGTTGCACCGTAAACACGTCCTTCCATGTTTGCTTGACAACAAAGAACCCTTATCACGTCCGGTAAGGACAGGCTTTGGCTAAGTTCCTTGTGCTTACCAGCTTATGTAGAAAGAAAAAATGCTGTGACTGTCGCCGCAATTCCGCCGACTTCCGACCTCTGACCTCAGACCTCAGACCTCTATTCTGGTAGGTGCAAAAAGGGGTCCGGGAACATAGTAATGTATTAACCTAATGCGAAGGAGCAGTGCGCATGGAGCATTCAGACATCGATCTCAGAGACTTTCCCGAGCCGATCAGGAGCATGCTACAGGGCTTGGATATTAAAGCCCTGGAGAACTTCAAGAATGCCTTGGACAGGGATAAAGTCAACAACATGGTTGCCGGAGTCTTGGAGATGCTCAAACAGAATATGTCGGCCCATGACCACCAGGCGTTAAGCCGGCTGGTGGACTCCCTGATGGCGCAAAAGAAACCGGAATAGCTGCCGCACCGGGGCCGCCGTCACT
>DAIRSE010000081.1:0-2576 GCA_036804525.1 Bacillota bacterium
CCCTTCTTTTTAGCAAATCCCTCCCTTAGCCACCCGACTTAACTTTACTCATACCTCAACTCCAAGACTAAGATGTCAATCTGTGTTACACTCGTGGTCCGGGGACAATACTATACCCCCCCATCCGTGCCTTAACCCTTAAGTTGAGTGCCGGGCTGACGCCCATCAAGTCTGTTAACAAAGATCAAATAACCGCTCTACCTGACAACCAGAACGGGGATCTTGGAGATATGGATCACCTTATGTGCCACGCTGCCGAGGACGATGTTCTCGAAACCTTTATGTCCCCTCTTACCCACGGCGATAAGGTCGAAGTTGCGCTTCTCAGCGTAGCGGACGATGCGTTCGGCGGGGTCGCCGAAGCGTTTTTCAACCGTGATCTCAAACCCTTCCTCAGCAAAGAAATTCCGGTAGGACTCGGCGACCTTTTCCATATTGGCCTCAACCATTTCCTTTAACCCTTCGTGCATCACAAAAGAAAACTCTTCGGTATCATCCGCTTTCTCATGGGCGGGAAAGACCATGATCACCGTAACCTTAACCTCGGGGCTCCATTTCATCATCTCTCTGACCGTTTCGGCAGCGCGAAAAGATGGTTTTGAACCGTCCCCCGCCAGGAGAATCTTATAATCTGCCATCAACAAGGCCTCCTCTCTTAAATCGTTCGCACAGTATTCACGGAAGCAACATTTACCCCGATTCCTTAGTGCGCTCAATGCGCTTCCAGGAGAGTGCTGCAAAAAGCCAAGACGCTGGTTTTGGTACAGACGTTTTTAGGGTACGACCGTGCTTTGGAAGTTCCCCTGAGACCGCTCAGAAAGAGGGGCGCAGTTTTTCAGCGGTCTCCTAGCATTTTGCCAACAGGACGGGGCAGGGGGCCAAAGCCAGTACCTTATTGCTTACGCTCCCGATGAACAATCCCTGGAGGCCGCTGACGCCTCTCGGGCCAAGGATGATCAGGTCAAAGCCGTGCTCACTGGCATAATCGCAGATTTCCTCGGCGGGGTTGCCCTTCCGGAAATCTGTCGTCGCTGTAAAACCTTCAGCCTCGAGGATTTCAAGCGCCGCCTTAAAGACCTGCTGGCGCTCTTCGGCATACACGTCGTCGATCTTACTGGCGTCCTGGTCCCGGCCGGTCGATACAAAGAACAGCTTGCGCCGGGCCATTCCTTTCGGCACGTTATGCACCATAAAAATGGTTACTTCGAGCTCGGGGTTGAGTTTCTTAAGCTTGGCGGCTTGGGCCACGGCACGCAATGAACACTCCGAACCGTCGGTGGGTACAAGGACTTTTTTGATCACGGCTGCTCCCCCCTTCTTTTAATCCCCTGGCGCAATGCGGGCCACAGCAACCAGGGAGTCCCCTTCATTAAGGCGCATGAGGGTTACCCCCTGTGCCGGCCTTCCCAGCACGGGCACTTCTTTAACGTTGATCCGGATCACGACCCCGGCCCGGCTCACCATAACGACCTCCTCGCTCTTGTTGACGACCTCAAGGGCCACGACATTGCCGTTGCGCTTGGTGGTCTTGATGGCGATAACGCCTTTGCCGCCCCGGGCCTGGGTCCGGAACTCGCTCAAAGCGGTACGCTTGCCGTAACCCTGTTCGGTTACAATCAGCAGATCGGCCTCCGGGTAAACATGGAACATGCCGATGACCTCGTCACCGGGTCCCAGGCTGATGCCGCGAACTCCGCGAGCCGTACGGCCCATCGGCCTGACGTCGGTTTCCTTAAACCTGATGGCGAGACCGTGCTTGGTCCCGATGATAACCTCGTGACTGCCGTTCGTAATTTCGACGTCAACAAGCTCATCGTCTTCATCCAGGTTGATGGCGATCAGCCCGTCGCGCCGGACGGTATCAAATTCGTACAGCCGCGTCTTCTTAACCACGCCGTGGCGCGTAACCATTAAGAGATAGGCGTCCTCGTCAAAGTCCGTCACCGGAATCACGGCTGTAACGTCCTCAGTCCCGCCCAGGAGCAGGAGGTTGACCAGCGGTGTGCCCCTGGCGTGGCGCCCGGCCTCGGGTATCTCGTAAACCTTAACCTTGTAAACCTTCCCCTTCTGGGTAAAAAAGAGCAGGTAATCATGCGTTTTAGTGACAAAAAGGTGCTGGACGAAGTCCTCCGTCTTCGGCTCGACGCCGGTGACGCCCCGCCCGCCCCTGCGCTGGCTGCGGTATACGGAGAGCGGCATCCGCTTGGCGTAGCCCTGCTTGGTGATCGTCACCACCACATCCTCGAGGGGGATAAGGTCCTCCGGCCGCATATTGGTTTCGTCCCGTCTGATCTCAGTGCGGCGGGGGTCGCCGAACTTGCGCTTGATCTCCGCCAATTCATCCTTGATGACGGCCATGATCTTTCGCTCGTCGGCCAGGAGGCCCTCCAGGTACTCGATCCTGGCCGTCAGTTCTCTGTACTCCTCTTCCAGCTTCTCGCGTTCAAGCGCTGTTAGGCGCTGCAGGCGCATGTCCAGGATGGCCTGCGCCTGTTTTTCGGTAAGGCCGAAGTTCTCCATTAAGGCCTGCCTGGCCGTGTTGACGTCCCGCGACCGGCGGATGGTCCTGATGACCT
>DAIRSE010000082.1:0-2543 GCA_036804525.1 Bacillota bacterium
GGGTGGGTCAATTCTTTTTCGGCGCTACCGGGTCATTTTAAACCCGGCGCTGACAGTGTCCCTTGGCGTCTAAGATCCAGACGATATTGTGCTTCAGGTCAGACAGAGACCGGAGGCACCCCTCCGGTCTCTGCCTCAACGGCAAATGCTCGTGGTTACGAAATGAATCCGTTCCTGATGCCAGAGATCGAATACCTTAGACTGGGTTAGAGATCAAGTCCAAAATTCTGTGTGTAAAAATTCTCCCGTGGTAAATGGCCATCAGCTAGCCAAGCCAATGTACTTTTGAAGCCGGCCTCATTGATGCCTACGGCAATCAAAGCACTACGGGAACGCACTCGTCCCTCTTCCCGGATTTTCAACACCAGGGCGTCCACCAGCACGAAGGGATACCGTTGCTCTCGGAGGCTGCGGTTGTTCCAGGCTTGAACAATGGGATCGAGCCGCTTGTACAGTGGACTAGAGCGTCAATGCTAGTGCATCGTCGGCACCTCCTTTCGTCCCTCTACCTACATGTCTGAAAAAGAAGCCAAAAGGATTTCGAAAATCCATAAAACTATGGCATAGGTTGCCAGGTTTGAAGTGTTCTGGGTTATAATGTAGTAGAGTAAGAAAGTAGGATAGTAGGATAGTAGGAAAAGCTATACTAAATCAGGCTGTTAATCAGGAGGAAAATATGGAAGAAAGTCCTAGATTTACGGGCAGGTTCCCACCTCCCAGGAAGGTAAGGGTTCGCGAAAAGGGGCAGTTCACTATCCCCGCAGAGTTCAGGAGCAGGATGGGGATCAAGGACGATACTGTACTTAACGTCTACCAGGTTGGGAAGGCCATTATTGCTACCCCTGCTGCGCCTTCTGTAAGGGAACTCGCAGAACAAGTTGAGTACGATCTCAAGAGTAACAAGCTGCGACTCGAAGACCTGCTCAATGAATTGCGGGAAGGCTCACACGACTATGAGGAAGACGATTAGAGTCTTCTTTGACAGCAGTGTGATCATAGCCGGCCTGGCATCCAGCACCGGATCGTCATCTATGCTGCTGATACTGGCGGAGATGGGCGTCATAGAGCCCTACGTGAGTGAACAGGTTGTAACTGAGGTCATCTCCAATATTGAGAAAAAACTCCCCGCCAGCCTTCCCCAGTTTTTCATTCTGTTTAAAACCCTGCCGTTCAAACTGGTTGATCCCGACCAGGGTACATCGGACTATGCGCGGCAGCTTATCAACGATAAAGATGCTCCCATTCTGGCAGCAGCACTGGCCGGACGTGTTGATGTTCTTGTCAGTCTGGACAAGCACTTTCTCAACGTCAATACGGCACAGCCGCTCCCATTTGCCATTTGTAAACCGGGAGAGTTGCTTCAAGCGCTTATCGGGTATTAGAGGGATGGCGGATAGTCTGACCCCAAACGTAGACTCGTTTGTTTCCGGGGCGACTGTTGGGGGTTCTTGATTATGTAGCTCCCTGGGTTTACTGGCTACCTTCCGGCAAGTGGACAATAAGACTTTATTGCTATGACCATATTTTTCCTCCGTTAGGAGGATGGAGCGGCCTCTTTGCCGCTCCACCTTTCTTGGTGTTCCTCAATGTAGTGTGAGATGGACGTATTAGTACAAGGAAATAGTCTCGCCCTTGGTCTTGCCTGACCAGGTTACGTCTATTGCTCCTGTAATGTGCTGAACGTCTTTTGGTGAAAGGTCCAGGCAACGTTGAAACCGCAGCGGAGGGTCAAGCTTGATGTCGTCGATGTCGAGTGTTACCGAGCCGCTTACGTTCGCCATTACCATTGTGGCCGACAGGGGGCCTTCGGGAATTCCTCTTCGGGGATTCAGCGTAACAAATACGGTAATGTTATCTCCGTAGTTTACGAACCTTGCCTCTGCTCTCCAGGATTCCGACTCCCCTTTCAAAACCTTGACCGTGGGGGGCTCCTTGGCACAGCCGGGGAAAAAGAAAACAGCTGCAAGGCAGACCGCCGCTACAACCGTCGTCAGGATAGGTCTCATTATGTACACTCCTTTTGCTTTGATCCCCGGCAAGGGCTTTGAGCCCTTGCTAGGGAGACGATTTTACGGCCAAGGTACCCCGCGCGTGTTCTTTAACTGCCAGTGCCAGGTAGAACCGCCGCGTGTAAGATCGATGTCTGAACGGACCTCATACAGGCCGGGACAGGACCACATTCTGATATAGGGCCAGCTTACACTCTTGGAGTAGGTGGTCCCCAGGCTAAAGAAAGATCCATCCTGTGCTTGGCCGTTCTCGTACAGCGCCATCTTGGCGTTCTTTCCAGAAACCTGGGGGTCTGACCGGTAATATGCTACACTACCCTTGGTGAGCTTACCCCAACCCTGGCCGTTGGAATCTTTGTTTCCCAAATTGCCAAAACGATACTATATGCTGGACAAATTCTTACATTTCTTCCGACGGAATGACAAAGATCACGCGCTCGAATTGCTCTACGCATGGCTTGGCAAAAATGTCTACTACACCGCGAACTATATTCTTCAGGACCGGCACCTTGCGGAAGAGGTGACCCAGGAGAC
>DAIRSE010000083.1:0-2283 GCA_036804525.1 Bacillota bacterium
ACCGAGGTCAAAATCGCGTTAAGGAAGGCGTTTTCCCGGCAATAGCAACCCGCCCCGCCTTTCTTGAGTGCGCCCATGCGCAGAAGGCGTACGTTTCCCCGTACGAGGGCGTACCTGTCCAAAAGGTCTTCGACCTGCGGATTAAGGACCATGTATCCGCCGTCACCCCCGACACGCTCCCTGATAACCGCGCGCATTTCGGAAAAAGGCTTCAACTTCGCGGCGTCAGCCTCCGGTACACCCAAAGCCGCAGCCAGACACGCATCCGGGTCGGCGTCAATAGCCCAAACCGGGCCGTCTTCAGCCCATAGTCTGATCAGCCCCGCGGCTATGCTCGTCTTCCCTACCCCGCCTTTACCGGCAACAGCAATCTTCAACAACGTACCCTCTCCCCTTTCGCTGCCTTTCATTCTATACGAAACCCGTTTTTAATTAAACTGTAACAGCTATTTGCCGTTTCCAAAAAGGCTTCAGCCAAAAGCGGCGAGTAAATAAAAGCGGGAACCGTCTATGGGGTTCCCGCTCTGCAAACTGATTTTTCACGCTGGACGGTTCTTGGGAAGCGATACCTCAAAACAGGAGGAATTTCTTTTTAAGGTAGCGGTACTGGATGTAGTAACCGGCCAGGGCGAGGATGATCAACACGGCGATCAAACCGATCAGGGTCTTTACGATGCCGCCCAGTATGCCGATTCTGCGTTCCCGCTCCGCGATGGCCTCCTGTGTAGTCTTGCGTTCCTGGCTGATGATCGTCCGTTCTTTCTGGACCTGGGCCTCGCCCGAGCGCAGATCCGCAATCTCCCGGGCGGCCCGAAGCTGCGCGTTCGACAGGTCCTTGATGCGCTGTTCCATCAAGTAGATCCCGTTTTGAAAGGAACCGGGCTCGAAGGCGTTCCACAGGACGAGTCCCGTGGCCTCGGGCAGCCGCTCGCCCACGATATAGCCGAGTGTCGGCGCGAGGTCGGTGAGGCTCGCCGGGGGAAGGATAACCCCGCCTTTAAACTGCGGGCTCTTCAACACCAGGGCCGGCTGACCCGTCGTGCCGCAGACGGCGATCAGGGCGTGATCATACATCCCCTTGCCGTGCAGGTAGCGCAGCAGCTCGCCCACGCGGTTGTCGGCGTCGGTCACCGCCTTGGCGTAGGCCTGGCTGTTCGGCCCGCTTTCGGCCAGGGCCTTGCCTACCTCGCCGAAAACAAGCACGCTTAGATACGGGGTTTTATCCGCCATTACTTTAACGGCGTCCTCAACCATCTCCCGGTCATTGCCGTACTTCCGGTACAGTTTTGACTCGTCCGCAAACCGTCCGAGCCTTCCCGTGGCGTCGAAGAAAGCCGTTTTGATGTTCTTTTGCTCCATCAGTTTTAGAATTGTGGGCTCGGCCAGCCGGTCGTTGCCGTTTACGAACTTGTGCAGCTGCGGGTCGCAGCCTGTCAACAGGCTGCCCACAGCGGCCTCCAGCGTTCCGGGGAACGGTGTTATCGCCTGGCTCACTCTGATCCCGCTCGCGGCGACACCGTTGATGTTGGGCGCCTGAACTTTCTGCAAAACGTCAGCCTGCAGCCCGTCGATAACTATAACGATCATTTGGCGGGTGTAACGCGGGGCGTCTCGCTGCCCTTCCTGGCCGGCGCTGCCGTTATCGTTCGTAGCGCTTGCAATAATGGGAACCACTGCCAGCACGGCCAGCAACAGCAGGATCTTCGCCAAGCCCCGGAAAAGCATAAGGACCATCCCCCTGCAGCAGGCTAGATATAATAACTATACTGCGGGGACAGTCCCCATTATGCTAACTTTGTACACCGTGACCGCCTTCGGCGGGGCTGTCGGCCGCCGGGCTTTCTTCGGGCGCCTGAACCTTACCGAACAGGCGTTCCTCGATCCTTGCCAGGCGGGCGTTGACTTCGGCCAGATCCTTCTTCGTTACCAGCCCCCACTCTTCGCGAAGCTTGCCGAACTCCGAGGCGATGGTCTTCTGGATTTGCTGGCGCTCCTTTTCACCTTTTTCGAGCAATTCCTTGACAAAGGCCTTCGCTTCAGACGTGCTGATCTGTCCTTTTTCACTGAGTTCCTTGACAAGCTGCTCGGCTTTTTCCTTGGTCAGGGACACTGCACCGATGCTGATCATCATCAGCTTGCGTATCATCTCCATCATCCTTGCAAATCACCTCCCTACTACCAAAGTATAACACCCGTCCGGGCTGTCTACGCACATCTTAACTAAATTGTAAAACATTTACGAGGTTCGTTCCCAGGCCCGCCGACACTTTGCCCGGGATGCTG
>DAIRSE010000084.1:0-2206 GCA_036804525.1 Bacillota bacterium
CCAACTTAACCAGATCACCCTGCCGGCGCGGCGGCGTGCGGCGGGTGAACGGACGAGGCGGCTCTCCTATACGCGGGGGAGCCGCCTTTTGCGATAAGTTAGTAGGACTTCGGCGTTGCTGTTTTGTATCCCAAGCGGTTATACTCTAGATAAGGCAGTTATACATATGAGGTGATATTGATGGCTCAGATGGCTAAGGTATCACAAAAAGGATGGTTAGTTATACCTTCTGAGCTGCGAAAAAAGTATGGAATTCATCCCGGGACAAGGGTGGCCTTCGTAGATTATGGCGGCGTGTTGTCCCTGGTGCCGTTGCCCGACAATCCCGACAAGGTGGCCAAGGGATTCCTGCAAGGCTATAACCTGGTAGACGCCTTGCTTGCTTCTCGCAGGGAGGAACGCGCCCGTGAAGACATACATCCTTGACAGTTATGCGCTCCTGACCTACTTGCAGAAGGAAACGGGCGCGGATCAGGTGGATGAGCTGATAGCTTCGGCACGGGCCGGTACCGTGAAGCTTTTACTTTCGGTGATCAATCTTGGTGAGGTCGCCTACATCGTCGAACGGGCGGCAGGTCTTGAAAAGGCAAGGACCACGCTGGCGATACTGGAGGCACTGCCGATAGATCCGGTGGACGTCGACCGCGATCAAGCACTACGCGCAGCCCGTTACAAGGCAACGATGGCCATTGCCTATGCGGACTGTTTTGCTTTGGCGTTGGCGGAGAAGACAGGCGGGCAGGTAGTTACGGGCGACCCTGAGTTTAGAGCGGCGGAGCAAAAGGTATCCATCCTCTGGCTCCCGAGGAATAGGTAAGTTAGCCGATGGTGCCGGGCAGTTGGGTTCTAAGTTGGTCAATCCCTTGTTCAGCCGGAGCTATGTCCTCTGACGTTAACTTAGGGTTAAGTCGCGCGGGGAAGGGGCGGAGGCGGAGCAGTGCCCCTGCTGTCAAATGCCGGGCGAACGGGGAGCGGGCGGACGCGGATGTCCGCCAATACGTTTTGTCAGATGAATCTGCCGATGTCAAAGTCCGGGGTGAAGGGGTTGACGAAGGTCACGCCTCAGGGCGGTGTGGTACGTTGAAATTGCGCATACCCAATCCGCATTACGCTGACATCGGCCCGGTACTGTTGATGGAGATATTGAGGTAGGCCGGAATTACGAAAGAGGAATGGGAGAATGCCTGAAGAATGCGGTGGTTAAGACGGGGCGGCTCCCTCCCGTGCGCGGGGAGCCGCCCTTTTGCATTGGGAAGTTGTATGATATCGTTTTCGTGTTTATACTGATGGTAAGAGGTGACGGCGGATGAAGACCACGGTTTATGTCGACCGCCAGGCTGTTGAAGAAGCGATGCGTTTGGCGGGCAGCCGAAAGATGACCGAGGTGATTAACCTGGCCCTGCGGGAGTTTATTCGACGCCGGCGAGTGGAACGGCTGGCGGAACGGCTGGGCGCCGAGGATCTGGCCTTGACGCTCGACGACCTGGCGGAGTTGCGGCGTGATGACTAAGCCGCCGTACCTGGTCGATACCTCCGTTTGGATCCTGGGCCTGCGGCGGGACGGCCCGGTCGCCGTGCGGGAATGGCTCCGGGACGCTCTGCGCGGCGAGGCCGTGGTTATCGCGCCGGTTATCATGCTGGAACTGCTCATCGGGGCGCCCTCGGAGGAGCGTTACCGGGCACTGCGGGAGGAACTCCGGGCCCTGCCGCGGCTCGAGATCGACGAGCGGGTCTGGGAAAAAGCCTCCTGGATGGCCTTTGTGCTGCGGCGGCAAGGCGTAACCATCCCGACGACGGACGTCCTCATCGCCGCCCTGGCGCTGGTCAACGGGTGCCTCTTGGTCCACCGCGACCACCACTATGAGATGGCGCGGGAGGTGTTCCCCGAACTGCAGACTATGCCGGCCGACGGCATACCACCGCACGAATGGCCCCGGTCGTCGAGCAAGGGGTAGGTAACCAAAGGTAACGGGCGCGGGCGGGAAATCGGTGCCAGAAATCGGTGCCAGGCACTCAAGTTATCAAGTTTTGCCATGTTCGATTTCCAAAGAGCCCTCCCCCGGGCTCTTTTTTTGCTGGACCCGATGTACGGGCTATCCCCCAAATGTGAGGGTCAGACCCTCACATTTGATGACGGCACAGAGAGACGCAGGGCCGCAGAGTAAGAATGTAGGGAAGAAGCTGCAAAGCACGCCAGGTAGCAGGG
>DAIRSE010000085.1:0-1995 GCA_036804525.1 Bacillota bacterium
TAAGGCGCGAACTCCGCGATGAGCCGGGAGCGGTCGACGTTGCCCTCGGGATACCCGAGCCACTCCCTCAGCTTCTCGTAGACGGCGCCGAGCTGGTTGGCCACGGTCTGTTCGCCCTTGAAGAGGGCCGCGGCGATGGTCGCGTTATCCAACCCTTTGCAGGCCAGGCGGACCACCTCCCGCTCGGCGGGGGTCAACCAACGGCGGACGAACTCTCCCTTGCGCCGTTCCCGGGCTTCGCGGTTCAGCCGCTCGTACCATTCCTCGACGGCCGTCGGGTCATCCAGTTCAGCCACGGTCCGCATCAGGGTGCCCGCCTCGCTCCAGCGCAGCACCGGGACCGGGACGAGCCAGACCTTCTCTCCGGGTGGTAGATGTAGGCGTCGCTCGGCGCCGGGCCGCCAGCCCTCGGTGACCAGGTGCCAGGCGCGGTCCTCAGGGCCGAAAAGGAGTTGAGCGACAACCATTGCCATGATCCCCATGACTTTGCGGCCGCCCGACACACACAGGTGCACAACCCGCCCCTGCTCCCGCGCCCTGCGGATCTCGGTGTAAAGGGCGCGCAGGAGGCCGCGCAGCTCATCCTCGCCCCGGAAATCGGCGACCGGGCCGCCGGGCGAGGTCACCGGGACCGCCCGCAGCACCACGCCGGGGTAGACCGCACCGGAGAACTCCCCTTCCAGCACCGCCAGGGCATCCCGGACGCCGGCGTCCTCGGTGTGGACCGCCACCACCTCGTCCACCGGCATTCCGTCGGCCAGGAGACGGTCGAGAGTGATGGTCACGACCTGGGGTTCCACCCCCAGGGTGCAGATCAAGGCGGCAAAACGGCCCGGGACTCTTGGTGTCGCAGGAGCCATGTCTATCCTGCCTCACTTCCGGCGGGGCAACCAGTTTATTCATTAACGTTTAGCGTAGTAATGCGTTACCTTTCTTGCCAAATGCTTATTAGTTGAAGGGGATTTCGATGTCACCGGGCGATTTCCTGCAGGATATTGTCGTTTTCCGCTGATTTACGCTGATATCGGAGAAATTCGAGATAATTCGGGGATATTCGACAAATCGACCGCCGGCGGGCTGACTGGTTGGGATGCAAACTATGTTCGGTCGCGGCTCAGGCAATGGCCCCGGCGGGGCAGACCAGCCGGCATTCCATGCACAGAATACACTCGGTGTCCCGGACTTTCTTTCCCTGGCTGATGAAAGACATCACGTCAACATCCATCGGGCAGACACGATTACATTGACCGCACTTTACACAGTCCGCCTCCGGTTTTCCGGACGGCGCAATAGTGATCAGCGCCACCGCGGCCGGCGGTTTCATTACCACGGGTACCGGGCAGACAAGCTTGCAGAAAGCCCGCCGGTCTTTATAGATAAAGGCCATAGGCACGGCGATCAGATAGTAAAGGGCATTGCCGGCAAACATCCACAGCATTTCGGTCTTGTGCAGGTAGTCATTGCGCACGTCATAGTTTAAAAACCACACCAGAACCACCGGCAACGAAACTGACAGGGCGAAGGTCAGGTACCTTATTCTTTTGAGCTCCGGTGGAATCCGGCCCGTCTTTTTGAGCGGCAGCCAGTCCAGAACCGCCGCCGTCCAGCAGGCCCAACCGCAGAATCCCCGCCCCCAGATCAACGGCCCGAACACCTTGGCGACCATGTAATGGATGACTCCCTTGGAAAAGTAGCCGGCCAGTAACAGCAAGACCACGCCTTCCAATTGAAAGTTCTCGTTATTGGCAATGGGGACGAATAGTAAGAGCGCCGGCAGGATCATCAGAATGGCGACCCGCCTTCCTGCGGATCTTTTCTTGCGCGGTAATTTCGCCATTAAATACGTTCCCAGAGAGATAGAAAACCCGATCCAGGGGAAGACTATCCAAAAACCCCACCAGCCGACCGTAAAATACAGGATGGCCGCCACGGCCAATCCGATGACAAACGGTAGGGCCAAAGACAACCAGAACACCGCACCTACCCCTCCTTACC
>DAIRSE010000086.1:0-1953 GCA_036804525.1 Bacillota bacterium
TACTTCAGTACCGGCCCCCAAGGGACAATAATTCGGTATGGTGTCCCCATTATTCCTTGCCTTCGGTATGGTGTCCCCATTATTCCTTGCCTTTACTCGACGCATCCAGGAGGTTGGTATCGTAGGCTCAATGGGCTCAGTAGGAAATGCGTTAGACAACGCCGTTGCCGAAAGCTTCTTCGCCACGTTGCAGACGGAATTGCTTGACCGGGACACCTGGCCAACACGCAGAAAGCTTCGGTCAGCCATCTTTGAGTTCATTGAGGTCTTTTACAACCGAAAGAGGCGTCATTCCATGCTGGGGTATCTGGCTCCGGTTGAATTCGAAAAGAATTTCTACAATCGGGAGCAAGAAGCTGTAGTAGCCTGAAAATCAAGACCTAAAGTGTCCACAAAACCGGGGTAACTCCGCAGACTCAAAAACAAACCACGCGCCATTTGAGAATATAGGCTTGGGCTGCTGATCAAATAAAGACGGGCGACAACCTTTATGTATCGCGCCGGGGTTCGAGAGCGGCAATAACGCCGATACCAAACAGCATACTTTCAATTTGTCCAGCAAAGCTGCCGAACCAGTAATAGTGCTTCATTAAGACCCAGACAGCAAGCTCATTTGGGAAGATCCACGATACCAGCGGCAATATGACTACGAAGACTGCAAAAGGCCAGCCATAGATCAGCAGGATAGAAATCCTAATACTTCTTAACAGGACCGCCTGCCGGAGTACGTCTAAGCGTAATAACAATGTTCCGAGGACAAGCAGAAAGTGTAGCGGAATAGAAAAGACGAACCCCCCGATAATATTGTATGTATCCCGCGTATAACCCGAAATCCACCCGCCGGCATAGTGTGTAAAAGCCAAAATGCCACCAAAAGCTAAAACACCCGCCAACTGAAGAAGAACTCGATTTTGCATAACCATCCCTCCTCAAAAACATTATAAGGCGGGGTAGACAAATGGCCTACCCCGCCCATCTTACCTAACCTTACCACTCCGGATCGGGCATACTCCCTTTTATGATGTCCAGGTCCAGAGCCCAGGTACTTCCGCCTCTCTGAAGGGTGCAACGGCCACCGCCGGCGATATAACAGCCAAAAACATCCCCACCGTCGCTGGCTGCGTATTGAGTGTGTCCCCAATTGGAAAACGTGGAAGAAGTGAAGGAATAAGTTGTTCCTGACGAGGGATAACCAATACTCTTGGAGCTAACCTTGCTGAGATTATAGCCTCCTTCTAGTCTGGGTCCGTTACATCCAGCTTGAAGTTTGGCATCCTTACAAGTCACTTGTGAGTCGTGACGCGCCCATTTCCCTTTTACACTTTGAATTTGACCGTATCTGTTCATAGATGCATCGTATTTCGTGTCGTAGGTGAATGTAAGGAAAAATGACCACGAACCCGACGGATCGGTTATATCATCGGATGCAGCGGGACTTACTTGACCATCCACAGAAGACTTAGGTAAGTGGACCCTAAAGATCGCCGTTGTAACGTAGCGGTTCTGCCCACCACCATGCCAGCGAGTTTCCTTGATCTTTTGGGTGGTAACGAGTTTATCTATCACGGCTCCTGATGGGCCAGTGATAGAAGCAATTACTTCCTTCTCATCACCCGGAAGATCCGTAATACCAGCCTTTGCTCTTTGAAGAAGGACATCCGAATCAGTGATCTCTTGTGCTTCAAAAACCACCTTGGCATTGGGTGGTAGGTCAGGCAATTCACTTGGCGCGGCAAGAGCCATCCCCGCGCACCCCAATAGCATAATCAGCAGACCCAGCAATGCAATTGCTCTACCCATACAGTTTACCTCCTCTCAGTAATCCGTTCTACCACCTAACGTATTCGTCACTTAAACTTTGGTCTGAATACTTGACCTTGTGAAATATCTTCTGCCTCAGATCAAGTCCGGAATTCTGTGTAAAAAACTCTCCCCTGGCAAATAGCCATCAGT
>DAIRSE010000087.1:0-1751 GCA_036804525.1 Bacillota bacterium
AGATGCGCGATCGCAAGGAGCTGTCCCTGGCGGGGGTGCTCCGCGTGGAGAGCTTTACTGATAATGAAATCCGCCTCGAAACCAATATGGGCTTCCTGCTTCTTCAGGGGGAAGGGCTGCACATTACTCAGCTGGACCTGGACGCCGGAACCCTGGTCATTCAGGGTCACCTGAACAGCCTGCAGTACAGGGAGACCGGTCCGCGGGGCCGGATCAGCGGCAAGAACCTCTTGAACCGTCTTTTGAAATAACGCCTGGTGTCCTCCGGGAGGTGTAAGCCACAGTGTCTTTAGCGGAGCAGTCCTGGTCCTTCCTGGCAACCATCCTGATCGGGGCCGGGGCGGCTTTTATCTATGACTTTTACGCTGCGGCCCGGACCAGTCTCCGCTTGCGGCGCTGGGGAACCGGTATCGGTGACGTCTTTTTCTGGCTGATCCTGATCCCCTTTGTTTTCGGTTTGCTCTTGCCGGCGAACTGGGGAGAGGTTCGCTGGTATGTCTTTCTGGGCCTTCTGCTCGGGGCGGGGCTGTACCGGCGTACCCTTTCGAAGGCCGCTTTTTCTTTCTGGATGATTGTCTTCAAAGCTGCGGGACGCTTTTGTTACCTGGTTACCCGCCCCTGTGCCTACTTCTGGTGGTCGGTTACCTGGCCGGTGCACAAAACAGTAGCACGTATGCGACGGCAGCCCGTGCCACCGCCTCCCGACAGCGAACCGCCGGAGTGAGTGGAGAGAATTTATTTGGAAAAAATGTTGTGACTTTGCAGGAGGTTACGTTAGTATAGCGAAACTGTGTACAAACTACGTAATAAGTTTGTACACAGTTTGTGGATAAAGCAGGGGATAACCCGTGCAGATCGAGATCCGCGGAGCAGAAAAGTTAAGCTTTCGGGAGAGACAAGTGGTGGCCCTTAAAGAAATGGGTTATTCGGCCGAAGCCATCGCCAAGCGCCTCAAGCTTTCTCCGAGTACCGTGGCGACTCTGTACAACCGGGCGCGGACTAAAGGGTACCAGGTGGTCATGGTCATCCCCGGCGACGCCCTTGGCATCTTCACCGACGAGGAGGAAGATCCTGATGGAAGCGGTACGCCCACGGCGTAGGTACCGGTTAAACCGGAGTCGGATCCCGGTACTGTTTGTAACCATTATGCTGGTGTATTTCGCCGTTTCTTTAGGTCTGCAGTTGAACAAACTGTTTACCCTGGAAAGGAACCTGACCGTTATGGAAGCCCAGGTTAAGGAGCTGAAGGATAAGAATAACCACCTCTGGGACAAGCTCGAGGTTTTGAATTCGGAGAGCTACATTGAGGAGACAGCCCGGGAGCGTCTGGGGCTGGTCAAGCGCGGTGAGACCCGGGTTGTGCCCGTGCCCCAAAACTATGAAGGGCGGCCTATAGACAATACGATCAGGGATTAGGTGCCGTTTATGATCCGCTGGTAAGTATAAGTAATAGATAGATGAACAGGTAAAGAGGAAATACTTATCAATTATCGAACTCTTCTTTGACATCAGCAGTTGGAGTAACAAGATGGTTCAGAAGGTGTCACCGGCAAAGCTGAGTTTTTGGGTCCGCTGGCGGGTGCGGGGAGGCTTCGCGCTGGGAACGCTGGCCCTGGCCGTGGTCGATCTGTGGTTTCACCTGCTTCCGCAGCTCTTGCGGCGCAACAAGCAGGCCTCGCGCTGACGCGAGGCCTGAGTTTTGTTTGCCGGGCATGTCTGCCGGGCCGATGGGTTGAGAGAAACCCTGTCAC
>DAIRSE010000088.1:0-1703 GCA_036804525.1 Bacillota bacterium
TAGACTCACGGTGCAATGTCAAGAGGAACTTAATGGAATTTAAGTGGGGTTAAGTCAAAAAGGCCATACAAAATCCTCCAACTACAGGTTAATTAAGTAGCTGGTAATAGATTCCAGTATAGAGGAGTGAGGTAAGGAGTTAAATGTTCACCTGCCCCGGCGCATAGATTTGGCCTTTGCTCAGCAGTGCATAGACCAGACGAACGAACTTCCGTGCGGTTAAGACCAAAGCCCGCTTGTGCTGGTGTTTAGTAACCTCGGCATATTTGGCCTGGTAATAGGCGCGGTATTCCTCGTTGTGCACCCGCAACGAGTTGGCCGCCTCCACCAGGTAGTAGCGAAGGTAGCGGTTACCGGTCTTGGTAAGGCTTTTGTCCTCGGCATCGAAGTTGCCGGACTGATACCTGCTCCAGGTGAGGCCCGCGTACTGGGCCAGGGCCGCCTGGCCAGCGAAGCGCCTGATATCCCCGATCTCGGCCACGATGCCGGAAGCCAGGACCGGCCCGATGCCGGGGACGGTGGTCAAAGTCTGCGGGATAGCGTCCAGTTCCCGGGCGATGAGCCTGTCCAGCTTGCGGACCTGGCCTTTCAGGAAATCGATATTGCTGATGGTCATGGCCAGGGCCGTCTCCACCGCCGAGCCCATCTGGGGATGCAGGCGGTAGGCGCGGCGGGCCGTAGCCTTAAGGGAACGGGCATATTCCTCCGGGTCGCCCAGGCGGTTGTTGCCGTTTTTCAGGATAAAGGCGGCCAGATCTTCCAGTTCCAGATTCAGCAGCTCCTCCGGGGTATAGTCATTGAGCACGGCCAGGGAAGAGCGACCGAAGACCGAGCTGAAGGGCTTTTCCCGGCGGTAGTTGGAGAACTTCAGGTAGATGTAGTTATAGGCGCGGTTTTGCTCCACGGCCAGCGTCTGCACCAGGTGCAGGCGCAGACGGGTCAACTGCAGGAGAGGCTCGGTCACCAGCCGTTCCCGGGAGAACGGCGTAAGATGGCCGAAGCGTACCCGTTCGGCAATGGCGAAAGCGTCCAGGCTGTCCGTCTTGGGGCGTTTGGGGAAAGACTTCTTGAAGCCCGCCACCAGGGCCGGATTGATCTCGTAGACCTTCGTCTCCAAAGCGGCCAGGGATGGTGCGGCCACCAGGAAGTTGCGCAGGTGGACCCCGTAAACCGAGGTAGCTTCCAGGCCGACCTCCAGCCGGGTAGCCCGCTGCTTTTGGGCCAGTTCCAGCAGGAAGGCGGTCAATTCCTCAGCCCCGGCCAGGTCATTGCTGAATGTCCTGCTTTGACCCAGGGGCTGGCCGGACTGGTCAACACACAAGACCACGCAGGAGTCGGCGCTCACATCGATGCCGCAGAAAATCGCACTCACTGCGCACCACCCTCCCTGCGCTGGTCAAGAATTGGGGCGACCCCTGAGAACTCGGCGCGTTAACAACCTCGCGGGCGATAAGCGCTCGACTGGTTGTCCGGGGGTGCACCCCGGGGCTGCTGTCACCCGGGGCCGGGCAACAGCCGGCGCAGCTCACGGTCAGAAATCAACACCGAGTGCAGGGTCTCACTCTAAACAGAGAAGTCACCGGTTTCCCGGGTAACAGGAGGCAGCGAGAGTGACCCCGACCAACGCCAGCTTGATTGTCTCAGAGGACGCCCATAAGATCAATCACTAACTTAACGGTTTGTCCAATTCAAAGTATACGAGG
>DAIRSE010000089.1:0-1270 GCA_036804525.1 Bacillota bacterium
GTATAAAATCGAAGGTTGCATTTCTCTCACCAAGTGTATGTTTCGAAAATGAAGATTCGCGGCCCAAAAGGAAAAGCCTTCCGTCGGGGAAGGCTTTGGACGCGTAATTTCGAAACCCTTTATCTAGTGTTCCCTGATGGCCTCGGTCGGGCAACTCTCCACAGCTTCGTGGGCACAGTCCTCCAGGTCTTCAGGAAGGTCGTCCTGGGTCGTGGCCACGGCCTTATCCTCATCGTTCCAGTCGAAGATCTCCGGGCAGGTATCGATACAAGCCCCGCAGCTGATGCAGAGTTCGGGATCAACTTCCACTCGCATATCGTTCAACCTCCAAACTAGATTAGTCCCGGACTAAACGCTAGTTTGGCTTAAGGCCATCCAAACTATACAGGCGCAAAAAAGATTTGGCAGCGGAAGTTGATCACGGCGCGTAGATCATTTCGCGGGTCACGCCCCTCGGTTGGCTGGGATTATTTTCGCTAATTCGTTAGTTCTTCGGCTAGACGCTTCTGCACTAACTTAAACAACTCCCCGTCTTCGTTGCCATCAGCAGGGAATGTCGCCATAGCCAGATGCCACTTTTCTTTGTCTAGTGTACTAAACCAGGTCTTCAGTTTTCCTGCCACCACTTCGGCACCACTGTTATCTGTTAACGGCAAGATAATTCCCAGTACGCTGGGACCAAACGGTAAGACAGTGTCTATCTCCCGCAATTTCTGCCGGATGACCTTCGCTGCTTTGGAAGTTTGATCATAGGAGGCTTGCCCCCGCTGCGCCAAGATGAGAGTCAGCGATGTCTTCCCCCGCCTAGCTCTTTCTATTTCCTGTCTTAGAATCTTATGAAAGTCTTTGCTCAGTTTAGCTTCGTCTCTTCGGAACGGATTCATAAGCTTCTCTACGCGTTGGATGAGCTGTTCCACTTTGAATGGTTTTCTGATAAAATCAGCGGCACCCAATTGTAGCGCCTGCTTGATCGTAGAAACACTGCTATCCACACTTACTATCACTACTGGTACCTCGGCATAACCAGGAATACTTCGTAAGCTTTTCAAAATTTCTAACCCGCTCATTTCCGTCAGAATAACGTCCAAAATCACAAGACTAAAGGTTTCCGGTAACCGCCTTCTTATTTCGGCAAGTGCTTCTTCACCACTGCCGAGTACCGTTGTCTGGTAGCCCCTGGCATCAAAAGCGTTCTTTACTGTGAGCCTTAGCAGCAGAGAATCGTCAACAACAAGTATTTCCTTACTACTCACAGAAACCGCACCTCCGC